>JAUSGQ010000061.1 GCA_030674455.1 bacterium | reverse complement strand
CTCGCGAAACCGGTTCTTGAGCACCGTGCCGTCGCGCGCCGGCAAGATCAGCGGCGCCTTCGCCGTCGTGACCTTGACCGCCGCGAACAGCGGACCCGGTACGCGGTGAATGCGTGGAATCCAGGTCTGCAACTCGGCGGTGCTGTAGATCGTGCCCGTGGCGCCGAAACCCGCCGCCTTCGCCATGCCGGCGAGGTCCACCCCGAACCGGGTGTGGGTCTGCTGCATGCCGGTCTCGCCGTAATGCTCGTTGTCGATGACGATCACCGCCAGATTCCGCGGCTGTTGCACGGCTATCGTCGCGAACGCGCCCAGCCCCATCAGCATTTCGCCGTCGCCGGTGATCACCAGCACGCGCCGCTGCGGCTGCGCGAGCGCCAGGCCAAGCCCGATCATGGCGGCGCTGCCCATGCCGCCCCACAGGTAGAAGTTGAGCGGATGGTCGCCCGCCGCCGCCGTGTCCCAGCACGGTGCGCCGAGCCCCGCGACAACCAGCGCATCGCCGCGCTGCGCGAGGATTTCCGCCGCCGCCTTGCGGCGGTCCAGCGTCGGTAATCTGCGCCTGGCCGTCATTTGAACTCCTTCGCGCCAATCACGCGCTGCGAGATCAGGACCGCAACGGCGCGGCAAGTGCTGAATGCGAGCCGGCCCGCAGCCGCCACTGTCTCCACGACTTCGGCGGCGCGCTCCACCGGATGCACGACCACGCCCATCGCCGCGAGCGTGGGCGCCGTCGCCTGCGCCATCGGCACCTGCCACGGATTGAACTCGCCCCACTGACCGCGCATGGTGACGAGCATGAGCAGCGGGATGCGACACTCCTGGATCATGCCGAGCATATTGATGCAGTTTCCCACGCCGCTCGATTGCATCAGCAAAACGCCGCGCTCGCCACCGAGCCAGGCGCCGGTCACCAGCGCGACGCCCTCCTCCTCCGTGGTCAGCGGAACAGCGCGCATCTGCGGGTCCGAGCGAGCGAGCTCGATGAGGCGGGTGTGTCCGAAATCCGGCACGTACGCGACCTGGCGCACGCGCTGGCCGCGCAACACGCGGTGGATCTGATCAGGCCATGAAAGTTGGGTAGCAGCCATATTCGCGAGATCGTGAGTTGGTTTCGGTTTCTGATTTTATCGGCGTTCAGCAACGGTGTCCTGTTTTTTTCATATCAGCGGACCGCTTGTGAGACGGCCGCGCAGGCGCTTTCGAACGGAATCAGCCATGTGGATCCCTCAAATAATTCTTGTATTCGCCGACCAGCGGCACCGCGACGCCAAAGACTTCAATACGCTCGATTTTCATGCGATTTTCCAGTCGGGATGTTTCTGGAGGAACGCGATCAAGCCGCCTGCGGCGAGTATGCTCTGCACCGCCGGTGGCAGCGCCGCCACCGTACGGTTGATGTTGCGCGCCGCGACCGCCACCTTGCCGGCGGCAAGATCGATCGTGATTTCATCGCCGTCGGCAATGCCGGCGATATCGCACTCGACCGCCGGCAGCCCGTTGTTGATGGTATTGCGAAAGAACTGCCGACCGAACGATTGCGCTATGATCGCCGCCACGCCCATCAAGCGCAGAATGTGCACCGCCTGCTCGCGCGAAGAATTGATGCCGAAGTTCCTGCCCGCAACGATCACATCGCCCGGCCTGAAACGAGATGCGAAGCCCGGCGCCACCTGCTCGAAAGCGTGCTGCGCAATGTAAGCGTTGTCCTTGCCCGGCAGGTACTTGCTCGAGCAATTCAGATCGGTGTTGATGTTGTCGCCGAGCAGATGCACGCGGCCTTTGATATTTTTCACGCAGCCCTCCACTGGCCGCCAACCACCTCGCGCGGATCGGTGATCATTCCTGTCAGCGCGGAGGCTGCGACGGTCGCCGCCGAGCCGATCCAGATCTCGGACTTGTCGTTGCCCAGCCGGCCCTTGAAATTGCGGTTGGCGCTCGAAATCACCACCTCTCCGTCGCCCGTAATCAGATGGCCGGTGATGTTGACGCAGGTGCCGCAACCGGCGGCCTCGACCGAGGCGCCGGCCCGGGTCAGCGCCTCGAGGAGCCCCTCGCGGGCGGCTTCGAGGTAAACCTGGCGCGACGCCTGCGTCACGATCATGCGCACGCCTTTGGCAATGCGCTGCCCTTTGAGGATGGCGGCCGCCTGCCGGATATCGTCAAGCCGGCCGTTG
>JAUSGQ010000049.1 GCA_030674455.1 bacterium | reverse complement strand
ATCACCACTGAAATATGCGCCATGACCGTTACGCCGGTTCCTGCAGCTTGAACTGGATGTTATAGAGTTTGGCATAAATGCCGTTTTTTTCGAGCAGCTCGCGATGACTGCCGATTTCCGCGATGCGCCCGCGGTCGAGCACCACGATGCGCCCCGCCCGCTCGATCGTCGACAACCGGTGCGCGATCACAATGGTGGTGCGGCCCTGCATCAGCGCTTCTAGCGCCGCCTGCACGTGGCGCTCCGATTCGGACTCGAGGGCGGAGGTCGCCTCATCGAGGACCAGCACCGGCGCATTCTTGAGCAGCGCGCGCGCGATCGCCAGCCGCTGACGCTGCCCGCCTGACAGCTTGACGCCATTCTCGCCGACCAGCGTTTGCAGGCCCTGCGGCATGTGGCGGATGAATTCCATCGCGTGCGCGGCCTCCGCCGCCGCGACGATGTCGGTCTCGCGGGTGTCGCGCATTGCGCCGTAGGCGATATTGGCGGCGACGCTGTCGTTGAACAACACCACGTCCTGGCTCACCAGCGCGATGTTGGCGCGCAGGCTGGCGAGCGTCAGCGTCTCGAGATCGTGGCCGTCGAGCAGGATGCGGCCGCTCGTGGGGTGATAGAAGAGCGGCACGAGGTTGGCGAGCGTGCTCTTGCCGCTTCCCGACACGCCGACCAGGGCCACCGTCTCTCCCGGCTTGATGGCAAGCGTCACCGCATCGAGCGCGGGCCGGTTGGCGCCGCCGTAACCAAAACTCACGTGGTCGAAGCGGATCTCGCCGCGCGCACGCTCGATCTTCGTCTGGCCGGGATCGCGCTCGCCCGGCCGATCGATCAACTCGAACACGCTCTCCGCGGCGGCAAGCCCGCGCTGCAGCGGCTCGTTGACGCCGGTGATGCGTTTCAGCGGCGCGGTCAGCATCAGCATCGCGGTGATGAACGAAACGAATTCGCCGACGCTGATCTCGTTGGTTCCCGGCTGCTGGGTCGTCAGGTAGACTATGGTGGCAAGCGCGATGCCGGCGAGCAACTGCACCACCGGCACGCTGGCGGCGGCGGCGGTGGCCTGCTTCATCAGGTAGCGGCGCACGTGGTTCGTCTGCTCGGCAAAGCGCGCGGCTTCATAGCGCTGCCCGCCGAAGAGCTTCACCACCTTGTGCCCGTCGATGGTTTCCTGCAGCACCTGCGTGACATCCCCCATCGCCTGCTGCACCTCGCGGCTCGCGCTGCGCAGCCGCACGCTGATCAGCCGCACCACGCCGATGATCAGCGGTGCCATCACCAGCGCGAGCAGCGTCAGCTTCCAGTTGAGCCAGAGCAGCCATGCCAGCAGGCCGGCGAGCGAC
>JAUSGQ010000047.1 GCA_030674455.1 bacterium | reverse complement strand
CACCCGTAGCCAGATTAGCCGGGATAGTGGAACTCACTGTGGGTGCGGTGGTGTCGGGCGCTACACCTGTAGTGAAAGTCCACACCTTGTCAACTGCCAGGGCATTGCCTGCCAGGTCTTTAACGCCAGTGGTAATCGTGGCCGTATATAAGGTGCCGGGGAGGAGATTGCTTAATGGGATAAAGGTCGCTGTGACGCCGGCGTAGGTCACTGCTCCTGAAACAGGCGTAACCCCATGCTTTAAGGTGAAGGTGCCGGTGGTGACCGTCAAGGGATCCAGCGCCTCACTGAAGACGCCGCTCATTGCACTGTTGATGGCCACACCAGTAGCCAGATTAGCCGGGATACTGGAACTGACTGTGGGTGGGGTGGTGTATACAGGGTTTCCACCACCACCACCACCACCAGTTGTGAAACTCAATGTGTAATTACTGGACAGGGCATTTCCGGCCAGGTCCTTTGCTCCGGTGGTAACCGTGGCGGTATACACGGTGCTGGGGGCGAGACTGGCTGCCGGTGTAAAGGTTGCCGTGACGCCGGCATAGGTCACCGCGCCTGAAACAGGCGTTGTCCCCTGCTTTAAGGTGAAGGTGGAGGTGGTGACCGTCAAAGGGTTCAGCGCCTCACTGAAGATAGCGGTCATTGCACTGTTGATGGCCACACCTGTGGCAGCATTAGCCGGGATGGTAGAGCTAACCGTGGGTGGCGTGGTGTCTGGCGCTACACCTGTGGAAAAAATCCAGATAAATTCACTGGCCAGAGCATTGCCGGCCAAATCTTTGGCCCCGGTGTTAATAGTGGCAGTATATAAAGTGCTGGATGCGAGAGCGACTGCCGGCGCAAATATTGCTGTTACGCCAGCGTAGGTCACCGTGCCTGAAACAGGCGTGATCCCCTGCTTTAAGGTAATGGTGGCGGTGGTGACCGTCAAGGGGTTCAACGGTTTACTGAAGGTGACGGCGATTGAACTGTTGATGGCCACACCAGTGGCAGCATTAGCCGGGATGGTGGAACTCACCGTGGGTGAGGTGGTGTCTACCAGGGCAGGCCTGTTAATGGTATTGCTATCTAATGTAACCGCGCCAATACGTGTCAACGCTCTGCCGTCCAGTGTTGCGCCGGTATTCAGCGTGATTGATTGATCAGCCAGTATGTTTCCCTTGAAAACAGAGGTCGTTCCCAGAGTCGCTGAGCTGCCGACCTGCCAATAGATGTTGGCAGCCTTAGCGCCGCCGCTCAGGATAACCTGTCGGCCAGATGTCGTGGTAAGTGTGGACGCCATCTGGAAGATGAAGACAGCATCCGCGTTGCCCTGGGCGTCGAGGGTAAGATCCCCCGATGATATTTCAAGCGAGGACGTGGATTTATAGAGGCCAGGGGCGAGAGTTTGCCCGCCTAAATTTCCGGCAACAGATACAGGCCCCGTTGATCGTCCGGCGGCGTCGTTATACGCAGTGGTCAGGTCGAGTTGAGCCTGGCCTGCGGCAGAACCAACGCCCCTGTACATCGTCCCGTTCACTGTTCCGGGCGGGAATCCACTTACCGCAGTACCCGAACTTACCCCGAGATCCCCGGTAATTATCGTAGCGCCGGTACTGGTGACCGTCGAGCCGGCTAGAACCGCGAAAGTGTCAGCCGACCTAAGGGCTACCGGCACTAAACCTGTGGTAAAGGCCAATACAAAGTTATTGGTAAGGGCATTGCCGGCCAGGTCTTTAACCCCGGTGGTAATCGTGGCCGTATAGTTGGCGCTGGGTATTAGAGGGCTTGCCGGGGTAAATGTTGCCGTGAGGCCAGAGTAGGTCACCGTGCCGGCAACAGGCGCTAGCCCATGACTTAAAGTAAAGGTGGCGGTGGTGACCGTCAAGGGGTCCATCGCCTTACTGAAGATGACATTTATTGCACTGGTGACGGGCACAGCGGCAGCACGACTACCCGTGATGGGGGAACTCACCGTGGGAGTCACTATCGGCGTGGGTGTCACTGTCGGTGTGGGCGTCACTGTCGGTGTGGGCGTCACTATCGGCGTTGGTACTATTGTCGGCGTGGGCGTCACTATCGGCGTTGGTAATACTGTCGGCGTGGGCGCCTGTGTTGATGTCGGCGTAGGTGTCGGTGTAGGCTGTGCAACAGCCCGCACTACGGCAAACAACGTGAAGTGGCTGGTTCGTCCACTGATGGAACGGGTAGCCGGGGTCACCACGATGTTATTTAGCGGGACCCACTTGCTTTGTACGGAATCGTAAAAGGCTATTACCAGGCTCTGAGGATCGACTCCTGTGGGTAGCGAGTTGGGATCGTAGGAGAACGTTACCTCGATGGGAGGGTTGAAGGTGGCGCCATTTGGCCCCAAGTCGTATGGGAGACCGATAACCTGTTGAGATGGGGTTGCAGGCGGCAGCGCAGCCGCCGGTTGAGCGGTGATTCTAGTCAGAGGTTGTCCCGCAGCAGTCAAAGCCTTGGTGCCGGAAGATATCCTTGCGACCAGCTTCCCATCAGCCGAAGTCAGGCTCACGGCCTGAGTCAGCGTGCCCGCCGCATCAGCGGGAAGCAAAGCCACTCCGGGCGGCGTGGGTGTCACTGTCGGCGTTGCCGTAGGTGTAGGCGTCGGCGTGGGTTTGGGAGTTGTACAGGTACGAGCTGACACCAGAATAATGGCAAGGACCGCAATGATACCTATAGATATCCAGAGTATGTTCCTCTTTTTCACTTGAAACCTCCTGTTAAAAATAGACTAACCTTATCTGTTGCATATTTTGAATTTTCCATAATTCCAATTTTTTTATAGTCTAATCATTTAGCTGCTTATTTCTCGACCTGTGGGCTTATTAGCCCCGGCCAAACTTACTTTAGGTCATAAGGCCTGAATAATGGCCATGACCCCGACAATGATGATGTAAATTCCTATGATATAGTTAAGTATCTTGGGGAAAACCATTACAATAACCCCGAAAATAACCGATATTACTCCCATCACAAGACCACTTATTTGCATTTTAATGTCCTATCTTCAATAGCCGCGTTGGTTGCATTACCCTTGACGGAATTAAGGCCATTTATTGCGTTTACCTTAGTCGTGTAGCCTTCACCCGACTTTGCAATGACCCGTCCATTTGTATGAGTTAGTCTCCAATGGAAATCCCCGATCTTGCCCTTGTATATTTCGAACTTTGCTGTCATATCGGTCTCCCTTAATTTATCGTTTGAGTTTGCCTCGATTGTGGCCACCATACCGACCACGAAATTCTGCTTGCTGATCCCAAATTTGGTAGGACCTATCCACTACATGAACCGTTATGTTAGGTATAGTGCTACTAATTAGCATAAGTATGGACCTTGCATCCCGGGGCCACAAACCACCAGGGCGGGTATGGGACAGGTATGTTAGTGCCGTTCTATTAATCTAATAGGTGGTAACTAATTTACTTGACAAGTGGGGGTTGGGGGGGGGTATAATGGTAACCAGCAGGCGCACTATAGTAGTAAATAATAGTAATCTAAAGTTTACTAAGGAGGTCCACCGTGAGTTCAGACAAGCAACAGGAACTTGAAAAGCTGGGGGTTCTGCTGATTGGTTTCAATCCAGTTGTTCGTGAGGGTCTTCAGTCTATCATGGCTAAAGATGAGAGAATCGAAGTAATTGGAGATGCTCCAAATGGTCATGAAGCTCTTCTGCATATTAGACGATCATGTGACAGGGGACAGCCTGTCAATGTAGTGTTGACTGAGACCCGGAACGGCAAAGTGGATGGCGTGCAAGCCACGAGGCTTATCAAGCAGGAATTCCCGGAGATAGCTGTCCTGGTGCTGACGGAGAACGCCAACGATTCTTATGTAATTGACGCCATCCACGCGGGCGCGGCGGGATACATCTTCCTTAAAGACATGTCACCGGAAGTGTTGCTGCAAAGCATCCATCTTGTAGTCGAGGGCGGGATGCAGATGAAGACGGAATTACTGCGTACCGCTGTGGAGAATCTGATTCAAAATGGCCGGAAGACGCTTGCCGAGCGCACGGCTGAGGCGGCTCACCTC
>JAUSGQ010000027.1 GCA_030674455.1 bacterium | reverse complement strand
TGTCATCCCTGTGGGGCAAGATGCACTTGCGACACTGGTGAACCCACTCGGTATCGTTACAATGGCTCTATAAATTGCATCCGCACCATTGTTGGTAATATTAAACGTGTAGGTACTACTTTGATTTCCTTTCACCAATGTTGGAGCAACTGACACTGTCGCCGTATGCGCCGCTAACGCCATGCTCGGAGCGACAAAAAAACCGCTGACGATAAACGTTGCGGCTACAAATACAAAAACCGGTGTTCTAATTTCCTTTAAGAGAGAGAGAGAGGAGATTTTGCATACAAATTTTGATTATTAAAACCTTTTATTAATTAGGGAAACACTTGATAATTGATAAACGGACCTCGACAAGCCAATACGTACGATTTTTATGGTTGGCCTGGCGGAGAGAGGCCGATGAGTTTGGCATCGGCAGGCCAAGCCACGAAATCTGCTGATTCGCCTGTAGACGGCTAGGCCAGTTCGAAACATACGCTTCCCTAATTCTCTGTCAAGCATCATGAAGGGGGGATTTCCTGTGCAGAAAATGTGGATATCGAGTGCCTACGATTGGCGTGTAGCCGAACTATATATAGTTTGTCCAAAGAGCTACAGTCTAAGCTTGAGCAAAAAAATCGTGTCAGTTCTCAAATTGGTTTTCACCCATGCTTTTTGCTTCTCATCAAGCAGCTCTCCCATGCCGCCGAGCATGTCGTCGTGTTCCCGTGCCTCGAGATCCTGAACGCATTTCTTGAGAAAATCTTTTAGCGACATCTCTGTGCGCAGCTTTATTATTTCTTCGTTGATAGGCCAGTTGTTCTTGAGAAAGAAATGCACGTCGAATACATCGCGGTTAGTAGTACGCTCGGTCATTGCCACCAGCTTGTGGGCGAACATGTCTGCCGGAGTCATGACTTTCATTGAAATACCGAGATATGGCGGCCGAACCTCGTATTTCGAACCGAAATCGCGAAGATTTATCTCGATTTTTATATTCCTAGCCCCGGCGATTTTGTGTTCGTAAGAGAGAAGATAAAAGAGCGTGTGATGCTTCTTGTCGAGTTGTTTCAGCTCACCGTAAGCCGCAAGGATTTTCTTTACACGCTCGAATACATAGTCCTGCTTCCCAATATCCAACAAGTCAAAATCGAGGTCCATCGAGAAACGGTTTAGCGTGTAGAAAAGATACGCCGCCGTCCCGCCTTTGAAGCCGAGGATAGGACCGATGGTGCTATCGGTATAAATATCCTTTAGGATTTGTAGCAATATATTTCTATGTGCCGCGGTATCAAGTGACATAATTATGTTTTGCTCGCTGACTCACGGTGGCGTTTCACTAACTTCTCCATACGCTTGTTACCGCCATAGATTGGCAGGAGGCTCTGTACCTTTTCCCAATTAAGCGGGTTCAGGTTATCGAAGTGATAATCTTTATAAGCGTACAGAATGTCCAGAAAGGCACGCTCCGGAGTTGCGATCGAGTAGCCATCCTTGAATTCGATTCCGGCGTGATTAGTGAGGATATCGTTCTTTATCTTCCGATATGAGTAGGAAGTGCCGTCAGCTTCAATCACCCGCTTCAGGTACGACGCGACGAACGTGGTAGGCCCGTAGAACTGGAAAATCATGCCCGCCTGTAAGAGAACAGTTTCGAAGCTTACGTATGACGGCGTAAATATCTTCGTAGCCAACTCGAACTTGTTGTAATTCTTATCTTTCGCGTAGAGACCTCTGCGAACCCGATAGAGTTTCCCTTTTTTTGCATAGTAATTAATCCGTGCGCGAGCAGCTTTGCTATCTGGCTGTCCCCACAATAAAAGAATCTCACCGGCGCTAAAGACGGTATTTGCGGAGCGTAACAACAACTCCATGTAGTCACCTTTTTCCATAATTGAACCGGAAACTAGCTTAAACCTAGTATCCAGTCCACATTCTGCACTAAAGCCCAAAAATAGCAAGAACACGTCAAGAAGGAGGATTTCCTGTGCAGAAAATGTGGATATCGAGTGCCTACGATTGGCGTGTAGCCGAACTATATGGAGAAAAGGTTCCTGACGCCTCCTCCCCTGCTGACATCTCCTCCCCTGCTGATTTTTATCGCAACAGAGCAATATTGTTGAGCAACTACAAAACGTTTCTCACCGCTTCGATACTGGTGTAATCTCGAACGTGTCGTGGTCTTGTTCAAACTTTATTCTGTATTTATCGAAGAATCCTTCGCGCCCCAAAACGATTGGCATTTCCGTGTCGACAAAAACAACTGGCGCTACAAATGTTTCGGCTTGCCCGCGGATACGAATGGTTAATTCACCCACGAATCCGGCAATGGGCTCCATGGAAATCCCCATCATGGGCCGTGAGTCCGCACGTTGTTTTTCTATTCGAAAGAGTTCCGCTATATAAGCGGGCATCGTTATCTGATCCGCACCTGAATCTATCAACGCGAAGAATGTTCGTTTAATGTCTCCTTCCTTTAATAAGGTCTACCTTCAAAATAGGACGTTTCGTGGGGCGGCCATTGACGTCTTTCTCGCCCGGAATGGTTGTGTAGACGTATTTCACATTACCAAGATGGTCCGACAAAACTAACGCCGCGAGGCAATACCCTGTGAAATATCGCATCGGGGTCTGATACCATACTCATGATTTCACGTAAAGTAGTTGCAGTCGCGATTACCTTCGAATAATCTGCTGCAATTGCTACCCACTTATTCTCGTGGGACTCGTCGATGATATTTGCAAGATTATCTATGTCTCCCGTTATATTTCGGCTCATGAATGAATTATACCATATTCGGTGTTCTCGACCACGCCGAACTATATAGTTTGTCAAAAGAACTACTGTTTATATAGTTATACGGAGCATCTGAATAAGCAAAAATCCCCTAGGGCATTTCAAAGCCAAAAGCTCTCCATGGTGAGTTTATTTACGCCGAGTAAAGGTTCCTGACGCCTCCTCCTGCTCCCCCGTGCTGATTCGTTCACAGTGTTACTTCATTTTAAAACTCCGCTTATTAGCTTCTCGAAGAATTTTCAGTGTCGCATGCACTGAAAGA
Source organism: bacterium (assembly GCA_030674455.1). Taxonomy (GTDB): domain Bacteria; phylum Patescibacteriota; class Minisyncoccia; order Phycocordibacterales; family UBA2100; genus UBA10103. The sequence goes on along the minus strand of JAUSGQ010000027.1, from coordinate 121,681 downwards.
TTGTCACTCGGCAAAAGCACCAGGCGATCGCCCAATTGGCTCAGCAAGGGACTTAAAAACTCATCGGCCCACGAGGGAGTTAGCGTTAACACGCCGGAAAAATCTATTTCCAGACCTTCATCCTTAGAAAGCCCGCGCAGAGTTGATTGAAATGCCTTGAAAGCTTCACTGCCCAATTCCCGCGATAATAATGTTTTGCCAAACTTTTCCAGTTGTAACTTCATACATTCTTCATAAATTCTTATTTCAATAAATCGTCAAAATCGCAACTAATCAAATCCTCTTTTCTAAGTACAATCTGCTCCTTCTGATTCAATTTGTCAGCGGTCACGCGAATAAGCTTTGTCGTCAGCGTATCGCCAACAAGCTCGTAATTAACTTTCTTCAAGTATGCCTCGATTTTCTTGCGGAATAATGAGGCATATTCTGTCTGTTTTTCCTTTGATGTCGAACGACTACTAGAGCCGTTCGCTGAAAACTCGATGTTGCTAGCCACCTCATTGTCAATTGGAAACGAGACTTCAATATCCTTAAAGAGGAACCAGTACTCGCTTAAATTGCAGATAATCCGCACATGGTCGTCCTCTTTCGTGCTGTATTCAAAAATAAAAGAAAAAACATCGGTGCGAAAATCCTCAAACACGCGCACCTTCTCAAACTTTGAGACAGTGCTGATTTTATACGCATCTCGCAACTGAAGGAAAGCCTCGCGCCAGCCTGTAAGCCAGTTAGTTACATACCGAGGGTCAAGAAAGAGCGGCGAAAGGTCATTTTTGAGATTTTTTTCGTTCGCGTTGCTCATTTTTACAGAAAGCTTTGCAAAAAGAGTGTGGTAATCTTTTGCTTCTTCTACATTTTTTGCCTTGAGATAGTCGAGGTCGGGTACGATTTTTTTGCTCATGTACCAGAGCAAATCGTAAATATCGCGTCCCTTTTCTTCGTAGACAGCTTCGCCGACGCCTCGTGCCCCACGCAAAAAGATCGCGGCAATCTTGCTGGCCATAAGAGAAGAGAGGTTGTATGTCCGAATTACGAATGACAACTGCCCATGATTCTGCGGCACTCTCTCCGTCACAACGCCGACGGGCGGTGCAAACTGGTTGATATCAACTTTCACATGGACCCATTCGGAAGCGTAACCCTGAATCAAACTACCAACTCGAAATTTAAGCGTTATGCCTCTATTATTGGTGATGGTGACTCTCAAAAATCCAGAGTCAACATCGTACACTTTTGAGAAATGTTTTTCCGCCTCCCTCTTAAGTTCGTTTAGAAAGTCGTTATTAATTTCATTGCTTACCTCGAAATCCAAATCAACTGACATGCGGTCAAGGTCATAACAAATACGAAGCGCCGAGCCGCCATACATTATCCATTTGCTGTATTCCGTATGATGATAGATGAAGTCGAGGACGTAAAACTGCAGTTCCTCTTTCAGGGCGTTAAGCCGTGTTTCCGGGTCAGTAATGCGAAAGCCGTATGACAAAAGGCCGTCAAGTCTACTTTTCAGAACTGTTAGTATCTGGTCACTCATGGTGAAATGATTTTACCTTTTCATAAAATTTGTTTCGCTCCGCTTCGTCCATTTCGTCAATATCTATTCGTAATTCCTCTACCATTTTCGTGATGTCTTCAAAACGAACGCCTCGAAACTGGCGCGTCCTAAAATATAGAAGATCGAACAACGCTTTCGATGGCGATGCAATAAAGAAATCGAATTTGCCATTTACAAGCAAATAATCGGAAAAAAGCTCTTTCTTGATTGACTGATACGAAAACGTGCTAACCCCTCTTACTTCATATTTTCTTGTAACTTTTGGTGTTATTGAAATAAGCTGCCAAGGAATCTTTTCCGTTGTAAGATTGTAATACTGGAGTGCGGTCCAAGAGCTAACATACGATGGCGTGCGGAGCACGTTCGCGAGGTAAAAGGAATATGATATATCGCTCTTGTTTTTCTCGAAAAATTTCGCCGATATGTACAAACCTCTTTTCAGAGGTAGAATTTCCTTGCGCATTAAAAAGCGGCTAATGTAAGTATTAATCGTGCTTTCTTTAAGTCCCAACTGGCTGCCAAGCTGATATATTGTGCTCTTAGTAAAGTGGGGCAAAATATCTAGCTGTTCCAATAGATTCTTCTTGCTTTTCATATATGTGACAATAGTGTATTACAACTGAAATACACTGTCAAGACCCCCGAGCGCCACTTAATGCCAATCTTTACATAGGAGAGTCCTTTGTACAAAGGACTCTCCTATGTAAATGTCTTCCCAAGTTAATATTTTTAAGGGCGAGACGCGCGCTAACGCCTCACCCGTAAAAAAGACCTGAAAGACCGAAAAAAGACCTTAAGCCGCCTCCATTTGCTGGCTGGCGACTTTTGGCGAGAGGCAGCGCATGTCTAATTGCGCTGCAACCTTCGCATTCCATGCCCACATAAAGAACTTTGCACGTGGCACAGAAACTCCCAATACTTCCGATAGTTGCTGCCAAGTGTTAATGCTCGAGCATCGAGCATCTCGCAGCTTCTCGGTAGAGCAGTGCCACAAGACTAGACGAACGTTGAAATTGTTAGTACTCGCGCGGACTAACATGGCGTCACGAATGTTGTCGTAGACTGCGATATTCTGTCCAGCTATAAGAAGACACGACATTTTTTGCTCTCCTTTAATTTCTCGCTAGAAACGTATTGCCGTCCTAGAGCGAGCAATTCTGAAAAAAGCCCTTGTGGTTCTCCTGCTTATTCAACTCGCAAATTCAAAAAATCAAAAAAGGACCTTGAATTATGAGTTGATAAAAGCAGACGAGCCAATCATTACGACGAGCAAATTTACTGACGTACTCTGTTCGCGATGTAACCAAATCCGATAATCGAAGCCAGTGCCGAGAGTATTAACGTGATGATTGTCTGTGTCGCATCGCCTCCTGAACCGGTTGAGGGCAAATTGGGTGCGTCGGTTGCCGCGCCGAGAACCGAGTCTGGCGTGCCGCCGCCACCGCCGGTTCCTCCGCTGCCGGTTCCGCCACCACCTCCACCACCGCCGCTTGACGTGGGCAAATAGCTGCCGGCGCCGCCTCCACCGCCGCCTCCACCGCCACCACCTCCGCCGCCTGTGCCTCCGCCGCCGCTAGCAGGTGCCACAACTGTTCCCGATAGAGACCCACCTCCCGGTGGAACTACTGTTCCAGATAACGAACCGCCAGTTCCTCCAACTGTTCCGGAAAGCGTACCGCCCGTTCCAAGAGAACCAGAAAGCGTGCCGCTAATAGTGCTGCCGCTTCCAGCTCCTCCTCCGCCGCCGCCTCCACCGCTACCGGTGAATGTATTTGTTATCGCACACGTGGACGTTGCGCCAGCAGATACTGAAACAACACCGCTGCTATTGCACGCGCCGCTAAAAGACATCGTGTAGTTCGCAGGCCCTCCGGATTCACTCACCGTGAAATTGCCCGGGGCTAAGCCGATGTATGAGATACCAGTTGCCGAACCGGGTTGCGGACTGCCGGAAATATCAACTCCCCCGCTTTTGACATGCACTGAAAAATCTGAGGATGAGGCCGTACCGCCGGACACTGTCTTTGTAACTATGAGCGACCCCGAACCCGCCGGCGCAGCCGGACAGTTGCTTGCGTCAAGCTGCGGAATGGGCGAACCAAACATATTGAGATTGCTATAAACAAAACAGACTATCTGACTCCCCAAGTTCGGAGGAACAACCTGTGCGGAAGCCAAATTACGACTGCCTATAAAAGCAAGCGCAAGTATAAAAAGAACCGAAAGAAATGCGCCGGCAATTCGTTCCGCAAACAAAGTTCTATTTCTCATATCAATTTTATTAATAGTCTATTTAATAAGGTTACGTAATGACCCGCTACACAATGCAACGCAAATAATATGAATGTTTGCGTGAAAACATCGTGAATGCTTTTCATTCACGCAGACATAATTGTCATAGATTTTTCTTATGCAATGCTTCCAAAAATAGAATTATTTTTATCGCTGTAAATTATTTTTCATTTTAAATTCACTGCCTGTTTTGCATCATTCGTACTTCATCGTGACAAAACGATGGACTAGCGATGAACAGGTCGATACCTGTCGGCAATGCAAAGTTGCGTAGACAGTAGATTAAAAGAAATTAGCAGAACTATAGAATGATAAAAGTATGAAAAGTACTATCTTCAATAAGGCCGCGGCGGTTGCTACTGTTGCAGCTACTTCGCTCGCAACATTGGCGCTCGCGTCAACTGTCGCGTTTGCCGATGTGAACTCGAGTTCTATCTCGATAAGCGTCTCAAACGCGGGTTCCATGAATAACACCACGACAGCTTCAGCATCCACAGGCGGAAATACCGCCGGCGGAAGCTTTGGCGGGTCCGGAGGCACTGGCGGTGATGTCACTTCAGACGGTGACAACAACAACGGCGGTGCAGCGGCCGGCTGGGGCGGCAATGGCGGCAATGCAGGCGAGGGAGGAATGGTTGAAACCGGTGACGCGACAGCGGATGCAGGCTCGGCAAACGCTCTCAACACCAACATTGTTGGCGTGAGCGGCGACGGCAACCTGAACAGCTCCAGCATCGATGTCGCACTGGATAACCAGCCGAGCTCAATCAACAACGACACGCGCGCACGCGCTCGCACAGGCGGCAATGATGCAGACGGCAGCTTTGGCGGTTCGGGCGGCGATGGCGGAGTAATTGACGGCGGCAACGGCAACAACAATAACGGCGGCGCCGTAGGCGGCGACGGCGGTACGGGAGGTGAAGGTGACTTGGGCGGCACGATCGTGACCGGAGGGTCTACAGCGACATCCGGCACCATCAACATCTTGAACTCGAACATCGTTCGCGTTCGTCACTAGTTTTTCGCTCTTTGAGGGACAGGGGTTCCCAGTCTATCGGGAACTCCCTCCCTCAAGAGAGTTCTTTATCTGTCGAGGATAGCGAGTGAAGTGAAAGAGTACTCTCTTTCACTTCCGAGCGACGCAGACAGCAAAGGTGAAAACCTCGCGGCTTGCCGCGGATACAGGATTTTGTCCTATGGTTTGAACCTTTCATCGAGGAAATGATTACTTTGACTTTTGAGTAAATAGAAATTCTGTAAAGGCGGCATTTTTATTCAACGTCATCAGCAATCGAATATTAAAACTTCAACTTAATAATTAACAGCTGGAATTATGAAATGGAAAGGCGTGCTACGTTTGGCGGGTTCTTTGTGCGTAACGATGCTCATGGTGATGCCGATTTTGGTAGTTGGTATCGGATTCACCGACTACTACATAACTCATGCGGATGATACGGCGCTCGACACGAGTGCGGCCTCAAGTACTCCGCCATCTGACACGACGACTACCGGAGGTACAACCACAAGCGACACGCAGAGTGCCGATACCGGCACAAGCACATCCACCCCTGAGGCAAACCCTACGCCTATTGATACGACAACTGATACGGCTGCAAGCAGTACCGACCCCGTTTCTGCTTCTTTGGAAAACCCCGCTCCGCAAACACAGACGGCAACCTCGACTGACGGCACAGGCGGACTTTCAAATACCACCGGCGGAACGATAGACACGGGAGACGCGACAGCAACTACGACGATAAATAATGAACTTAATACGAACATCGCTAATCCCGACGAGCCGGGTGAATTGAATTCTTCCTCTCTTACCGCATCAACCACTAATGACGGAGTTCTTGAGAGCGCCGCTACATCGTCGGCCTCCACAGGCGAGAACTTTGTTATAGGCGGCGGCGGCGCCAACACGATAAATACAGGCGACGCAGTTGCGACCGCCAACGTCATCAACGTCGTAAATACGAATATTTTTAATTCTGACGGACTTATATTGTTTCTTAACCAGCTCTTCGGCGGCGGCATTGACCTTAGCGCATACGACCTCTCGTACTTCTTTAGCGGAGGTCCTGGAGCGAGCCCCGAATCCGCATACGGAACGACAACGCCGCGATGCACCATCCTCACATGCCTCAACAGCAGCCAGGTGAATGTAATAGACGACAACACAGCAGCGGTTACAAACTCGGTCATTGTGCGCGCCGCGACAGGAGAGAATGCGGCATCTTCGACGGATTCCGCTTTGATAACGACCGGAAATGCATATGCAGCGGCCAATGTCCTCAACCTCGTCAACACCAATCTCATCAATTCCAGCTACCTTCTTGTATCGTTTAACAATTTCGGGAGTTTGAGCGAGAACATCACGCTGCCGGACGGCACGTTCTTTGACGCTCTGCTTGGAGGTGGCGGCGCTTTGCCGCAAATGAATTCCAGTACGTATGCTGCCGACGTCAATAACAACGGTACAACTAATGCTTCCACAACGGCCGATGCGGCAACAGGCGATAACATCGCGGCAACGGCTACTACCTCGGGCCAAATAACAACAGGAAACGCATATGCATCCTCAAACACGTTCAACCAACAGAACACTACCATGCTCGGCGGAGCATCCGTCTTTATGCTGTTCCGCGTATGGGGAAACTGGACCGGCTCGATACAAGGTTTGCCCGCGGGCATGTCGTGGGCGCAGACTCCCGATGGCATCATGCTCTTAAGCGACAATGCCACATCAACGGGTACGGGAGGAGCGGCGTCTGACAGTTCGTGCAGCTATGTTAACCACACGCTTGAAGGAGGCCCCTGCTATAACTCATCTTCATTCACCGCATCTTCCACCAATAACGCAACGCTCGAAAACAACGTGCATGTGTATGCCCTGACCGGCGAGAACCTTGCGACATCCACAGATGGAACATCTCGCATTCAAACTGGAAACGCATATGCGGCGGCCAATGTCGTGAACCTCGTGAACACGAATGTCATCGGGCGAAATTGGATATTTGCGATATTCAACATTTTCGGCGACTGGAGCGGCAATATAGAGTTCGGCAAACCGCTTTTGTGGGTAGGCGCTGTCGCGCAAACGCCGAACCCGACGCCGCCGGATTCCGACGTCGTCTACAACTTTACTGTCGCCAATCATGGCAGGGTTGATGCTTCCAATGTCGTCCTGAATGCCGAATTTGACACAAATTTGCTTACGTTCGAGGAGGACGCAGCGTATACGGGAAATACGACCGATACTGGAAGAACTTGGAATCTTGGGATGATACCGGCGAACGGCACGCGCGCGTTTGACTTTAGTGCGCATGTGCGCCCCATCCCCGCCGGCACAAGTGTGACAATACCGCTTACGGCATCGGTCCGCGCAAGCAATAACGCCGAAGCTTCAACGCAAACGACAGAAGATGTGACCATCGTGGTTTCATCTCCAGCAGCTGCAGACACTGGAGCAGGCACTGGCAATAATGGCGGAGGAAACTCTAATAACGGAGGTGGAGGAGGAGGTGGCGGAGGTGGTGGTGGTGGCGCCAGCGGGCCACTTGCCTTCTCGGGAAACTTGTCGCAATTCACAAGCCACGGAATTTCCACAACCAAGTCGGTAAGTTCGGACAAAGCCAAAGCTCCGGCATCGATCGACTACGAAGTAATTATCAATAGTGCGGACTTTGCAAATACAATCTACAACAGCATCCTCACGGATACATTGTATGACCCCTTTGGCAAGGTCATGTATACGCGTTCATGGGACCTACAAAACATTAATCCCGACGAGGAGATACAATTGACATACACGGTCGCCTATGCCACGAGCACGCTCCCCGGCATCTACCACAATGTCGCGAGCATCACGGGGCAAGCGAACTTCCCTGGAAACACGCCGATTACACTGGCAACCGCTTCAAAAGACGTTGAATTCTTTTCGAGCGGTTCAGTATTGGGCGCCAGCACAGATGAGAGCAACTTGCTTCCTTTGATTGCGACTTCTTCATTGTCTGTTGCCACGTCTACGGCACTTCTCGCTCTCGAAACTCTCGATACGTTATTGGCATCCACAAGTCCGCTTGCGCAAGCAGAGACGCCGTCTCAATATTGCTCACCGCTTCTTTTCTCGTTCATACGGAACGGCTCCAAGAAAAACAGTGCTGGCGATGTGTTGAAACTGCAGAAATTCCTCAACAGCAAAGAGGGCGAGAAGTTGAAGCTGACCAGCACGTATAACCTCTCGACGATATCTGCGGTAAAGCGGTTCCAAACCAAATATGCATCGGAGATACTTACGCCTGTAAATCTTAAGAAGGCAAACGGAAATGTGCTTTCGTTGACACAGTTAAAAGTCAACCAGCTCAACTGCGGTAATGCCGCGGTCGCGCAGAAAGCCGCAAAACCGGTAAACACATCGGCAAGCAAGCCCTCGACCGCAGGCATGGTGACGAAATTTAAGGCCACCAAACCCAAGGCGCCCGTTAAAACAAAAGTTGCGGCTGAAGCGCCTGTAATCACTGTGGCAGAAACGAAACCGGAAGTCGCACAACCTCTTGCTGGGTCCGCGAACACCAGCTGGATATGGCGATTGCGCCAGCTTCCTTCGGTACTCATAGCAGGACTCTCTGGCAGGCAGTTGCGCGCCGTTAACCAATGAAAAAAATACTATCCACAGTACTCATTGCTTTATGTCTCCCTCTTCTCGCGTACGCATATAGCACCGAGAATTCATCCGTGAGCGAGACCGGCGGAGTGAGCGCGAGAGCGGGCGAAACCGTAATACGTACCGGAGATAGTTCGGCAGAAGTGCGAACGGTTATACGAGGCACATCGAACGGCGGCTCGGTAGACGTGAGAGTTTCGACTGAACAAAATGGCGTTCGCCAAACTGAAACGCGGCACTATGACATTCCTGTCTCCGGTTCTATTTTCGTAGAAGTAGCCACGTCCAGTTCATCCCGTTTGGCCACTGGTACGTCAAGAACGAGAGCCGCCACCATGGTCAGTGTCAATGCCAGTATCGGGCAAACGCGAATCGTTACACTGCCGCTATCAACTTCAACCGCGCTTTCGGTTCCGATTCAACGCTCCCCGGCATTTTCATGGCTCTTTGGGATACCAGGCATGATTTCCGACCTTTTCAAAAATGTCCTTATTTCTCTGCGCTAACGGTTCATCTAGGGCGAGTATTCAGCCAATTTTCATCTCATCCGATTTAAACTTCTACATTGGTCGATCATTATCCGCATTATTCACAACAAAACAAAGGCTTATGAACCAAGAATATGGAGATGGCGACAAGAAAGACATTGAACGAAAGGACGATCGCCAAGAAGATAAAGGGAATGATCGCAAGCCGGAGAATAAACCCGGTTCGCAGGATGCAAAGACCAAAGAGGCCAACATCCCAGTAAGCGGTTAATAATTCCTACCCCGGCTAGGTCGTCTAGCCGGGGATTGCCGAAACCAACACGATTTATGCGTTCGCGTTTTATAACAAGTGCGTTCGCGATGGTAGCCGTATTTGGAGCGGCGATTTTTGCATACACAGTAGTTCGCGCCGTTTATTATTCCCCCGATCTTGTCGCTATGGGCTCATTGCCGGAGATAGCCGTAGCATCTACTGCCGAGAAGCCGGTACACCTGGAAATCCCTTCACTTGGAATTGATGCAAAAGTCCAATATGTGGGCATCAACGGACGAAAAGAAATGGCCGTACCGAGCAATTTTCGCGATGTGGGTTGGTATAAATACGGTCCCGTACCGGGGCAGCGCGGAAGCGCCGTCATTGACGGGCATGTGGACAATGGATTAGGACTTCCGGCAGTTTTTAATCGATTGGGAGAAATCAAGACGGGAGCGGATGTATTCGTAACGACAAAGGACGGCGCGCGGCTTCGTTTTGTCGTTGTAGACGTTCGTTCGTACCCGTACGAGGAAGCTCCGAAGGAGCTCGTATTTGAACGAGAAGACGCGGCTTGGCTAAATCTAATTACCTGCTCCGGAGACTGGATAAAAAGCAAGCGCACCTACAGTCTGCGCATCGTCGTCTATACAAAATATGTAGAGTCTTCATGAATTAAAAGAGTTTTCCACACCTCCCCTCGCGCCATAGTCCTGTAGAGTGGACTGTGTGAAGATGGCATTAAGAAAGACAAGGGACATATCTTCCCTTCTCGCTCCAATCGCACTGGCGATTTTTTTTATTATCACCCTCTGCGCGCCTCTGTATGGGGCGGCGCAGACCATCAATTCCCCACTGCGCACATCTGAATTCATCGCTTTGGTTAACGCAGACCGCGCTGGAAACGGAGCAAAACCGGTCGCCGAAGACGCTTTGCTAAACCTTGCCGCGCAGAAGAAAGCAGATGACATGGCGGCTCGCGGATATTTCTCACATACCGCTCCTGATGGGTCGCAGCCGTGGAAATGGTTCACTTCCGCTGGATATTACTATACGAGCGCAGGAGAGAATCTCGCAATGGATTTTAACAGCGCAGACAGCATTGAGCGCGCCTGGATGAATTCTCCTTCGCACCGAAAGAATCTTCTGAATACAAAATATACCAAAATGGGCATCGGCATCGCACAGGGAATCTACAACGGGAAATCGACGACGTTCGTGGTCCAGTTCTTTGCCGCGCCCGCGCCAACAGTTGCAAAGAAGAACGTTCCGTCGAAGAAGGTTGTTACGTCGCGTCCCAAGGCAAAAGCTCCGATTGCCGCTACCGGGAAGCCCTAATCTGTACCAGCAAAATGCGATGAGGCGACGCCTCATCGCATTTTGGTTTTTTAATTCCTAACGCTTGTTTGACTTCAGTCAAACAGAAGCGCGATACCTGCGGTATCCTATTGCTCCACCGAGAGCTGCCAGTGCGGCAAGGGTTAGGATGAGCAAATTCTCATGTACGTTACCTCCCTCGCCGGTACTCGGAAGGTTCGGTGTCGCGGTTGTAGTACCAAGCACTGCACCGCCGCCAGAAGGCGTTCCGCCCGTAACGGTACCTGCGCCAGTCATGCTGCTGTTCAAGTAGCTGCCTGCACCTCCGCCACCTCCGCCACCAGTACCGCCGGTGCCGCCAGTACTACCGCCTCCAGTTGCAGGCGCAACAACTGTGCCGCCAAGAGAGCCGGCGTTGATTACGTATGCGGATAAGCCGACGTTAGAACTGGCTCCGCTTGAGTAGCAGGAGACTGCCTGCATGGTGAGCGTCTGTATGACTGCAACAGGACTAGTGTAGAGCAATCCACCGCCCGCGCATGTCGGTGTTGACCCATTGATCGTGTACCGAATTGATGAGGAACCGGGCGATGTAAGGGTCACGGAAATGAAGTTTGAGTACGTGCCGGGAGCAGGAGAGGCCGTGGGAGGGGCAGTAACTGTCCCTCCCACGGAGCTTGTTCCCGCACCAGCCGTAAGCGTTCCCGTTATTTCCGCAGCGAATGCCGTTGTGGCGAGTGCCAGCGTCATCGCGACTGTAGGAATGAGTAATTTAGAATTCATGGTGATGTGTTTTTACTTACGGTTGATAATCGGCCTACTGTGCCGTTGTGGTTGAAAGCGCACCAAAGATGGTGCTGTAGACTCCGGGAGTCGTTCTCACCGGCACCGCCGCTTGAACCGTCACATCTATTTGCAGTCCCGCTGTAGAAGTCGAGGTGTCGCCCGTAAGGATGAGAGCTGTTCCGTAGTTGTTGTTGGTCTCAACTATTGCCGAGGCGCTCGATGCTGCGTTCGAGGATTGCGGAGAGAAGTAGCGCACGTTATTCGCTATCGGAATAGTGCTTGAAGAAGATGTCGTCGTGAAGTCCGCAAACTTCAGTCGCAAGAAGGGTTCATTGGACGGGACGACGAAGTGCAGGACCCATGTCCAGCCATTCGCGAACGTGCCGTCCGCGGTAGCGGTCGAACTCACGGTATCAACGCTGGTCACAGCGAGAGGAGTTGAACTTGCAGTCGAGCCGCTTGTGAACACATTGTCCGATGAAGTTGCCGTGCCGCCCGCGCCGATTGATTCCACCTTGTAGTGGTAGAGCGTGGCTTCAGTAAGTCCCGTTAGACCTACCGAGTGCGATGTGGTGGCAGAAGTACTAAGCGCCGTTACAGACCCGAGAGCAGCCGATGTGCCGTAGTATACCCGGCTTGTCGCCGCAACATCGGTGTTCCACGTTACCGTAGCTGTCGTAGTGCCGGTCGCAGTTGCCGACACATTTGTAATTACGGGCGCCACAGCTGCCGGAGCGGCAGTTGTGAATGTCGAGTCCGATGTCGTTGCCATGTTGCCCGCGGCGTCCGCCGACTGTATCTGGTAGTGATACGTCGTGGATGCCGAGAGTCCGATAAGCGTTGCAGAATGCGAGGTGCTTGTAGTGCTTACCAATGTGGAAGAAGCCGTATAGCTCGCTGTTGTGCCATAGGCAACTTGGTCCGTTGCCGGCTCGTTCGTATTCCAAGTGATGGTCGTTGAAGTGGCATTCGCCACTACTCCCACGCTCGAAATTATCGGCGCAGCCATGTCGGAAGTGAACGAGAGGATGTTAGACGCCTGATTACCGGTACTGGTTGCAACCGACATCACCGCATCTGCCGGGATTTGCACTGTCACTGCACCATCAGCCGTGGGGTTCACATCGAAGGTGAAGCTCGTGCTTGTTCCTGCTAGATTGGTGACGGTCGCGTTAGTAGCGCTGACGCTTGTCGTCGCAAATCCGCTGACGGGTTCCGAAAACGAAGCTGTGACCGCAATCGCAGCTGCGTTTGTTGTCGTTGCGCTTGTACTCGAAAGTACAACCGTAGGACCACCGGCTGCCGCAGAGACAAATGAGCTGTACCCTATTGCCGCTGCCGCCGCAAAAAATGCCAACGTAAGCGCCGCAAAGGTACGCGCGTTAATTGTTCCTATTCTCATAAATGTTTAAGTGGTTATCCATTAATCGTGCCACCGTTGACTACACGGAGACACCTGTAAAGTTAAGCATTGTGACCCTTTAAATTCGATGAATCATGGAAACATCATGAAGACGGCTCCGAGTCTATATGTCAATTCCAAGGGTAGTCCTTGGACTCCAAGGACTACCCTTGGAATGTTAGTGGGGAGCTTTCCGGCGGATCCCTTAGCTCCTTTAGCATTTCCTCGACACTTTCTAACTCATCTATTTCTATCGGTAATGCACTTTTATTAATGATTTTCGTAACTTTTCGTTCCTCGAGAAAATAATCGGGATAACTTGAGAACGCGAAGGATTGAAGAAATTTCACGGCCTTGTTGCAGTCAATGCTCCCCCTCTTCAACCATCCTGGATCCATGATATCGAGCGGATTCAGATGCACATACGATAACACCCAACGCAAATAGTCGTCGCTGTCTATGTGCCGCGCGCGGAAGGGGTGACATAATAGATGCCCGCTTCTTTCATACTTCACATTGAAATACATGGAGTACGATGTTGATAGTTTACCCATCAACCTACTAAGTCCAGCTTCTTTATCCTCCCGTCCAATCATGTGAAAATGATTCGGCATAAGCGAGTAAGCAATAATGCTCGCATGCATGTTCCCTCTCTCCTGTTCCAAGGGTAGTCCTTGGAACAGTTTGAATATCAGCGGCTTATCTCCGTTTGCGAGATATAACAAATCCTGAAATCGAACCCAGTCACTGTCTTGCTGGAATATTGCCCGTTTTTCTACCCCTCGATTGAAAATGTGGTAGCACTCACCTACCTCAAAGTCAAATTTTCTTTGCATCGCTTTTATAATACACGATTATCTACTCCAAGGACTACCCTTGGAGTAGATATCGTGGGGTTTTTAGGCATACTAGCCGGTTTTTTCCCAGAATGTGGGCCGATGCGGGGGCGTTTCGTCGTCATCATCGATTTGCCCCTCGTCGAACGCATGCTTTAATTTCGATACCGTGTCTTCAGGCTCTGCGATTTCCGAGTCGCTCGATACTCTGGCTATATCTTCGGCATCTCTAAACTCGTCTGGCGAAGCACGCTTCCCTATCTGATGCAAAAACATTGCACGAATGGTTTTCATACTGAAGTAAAGGGCGAATATAAAGATTATGGAAATGGCTTCCCGCAGAACGAAAGCGATGGGGCTGATCGTTCCGTAGCCGCCGAGAGCCCACATTTGGTAAATAAACATGCCGGCACCGGAGGCTATTCCGTTTGCAATCATTATCGAGCGTTTCCACGGGTTCGTGAGAGCAGCGAGGCAAACGAGAACGAGCGCGCCCATGACAACGTACGCGAATTGGTCTTCGATGGAATCGGCATAAAACGGCGATGCAAAAAGCATCACTACTGCAGCCCCGAGGAACAGGTCCCTCACAAAATCACCGTAATAGTGCGAGATTGTTTCTCCGTTTGTCTGATATCCATATCTGTCGCCATACGGCACGTGCCCGCCTCGTAATCCATTCCCGCCTTTTCCATTTGCCATACAAAGATAATGATGGCATAAGCATCACCTTCGCGCAAACGATTTTTTCATGTCGCTCGTTTCGCAATTTCGTCAGCAGAATTTTTTGCAATATCAAGCATCGCTTCAATACTGTCTTTCTTACCAAAGATGTTCCGGCGCTCAACTCCGCATTTAATGCATTTATGAATGATGAAATATGCGGCAACCGTGCCTTCAATACGCACCGGCTTCATCATGCCGCCGCATGCACTTCCTCTGTCGCCCGGATTTACGTCGACATGCTTGCTCCAGAGACAATGCGGGCAATGGTTGGTGTAACCATCGCCTATAATCTTTTCACCACAATGTTCGCATGTAAAATCTTCTATTTTCCTCTGAAATCTTTTCATAAGTTCCAATCTGCAAATGATACGAATGCTACGAATGTCTACAAATGTAAGAATCCCTTATTCGTAGATATTTGTAGATTGGGATGTATTTGCAGATTGGGACTCTACAGTAGTACGACTGCCTTGTTGCCGGAAAATTCAAGAATGCCGTTTGAATTTGGAAATTTTTTTGTTTCTCCGCCCGGAAGACGCACGACAATGGAGCCGGTTCGCAGAGCGGTGACGAACGGTTCATGATGCGCAAGCACGGTAAGCTCTCCCTCCGAGCCGGGCACAGTCGCCGAAACTGCCTCGCCGTCAAAATGCGTCTCGCCCACGCTTGAGATGATGAGATGAAAAGTCTTTTCGCTCATATATGTGTTCCAATCTACGAATTTATTCCAATCTACAAATAACTACAAATGAGCAATCTCGTATATTCGTAGCCATTCGTAGCATTCGCATCATTTGCAGATTGGGACTTAGGATTTAACCTCGTCGATGCCTCCCTTCATATAAAACGCCTGCTCGTTTAAGTCGTCGTGCTTTCCTGCGAGTATTTCAGCAAACCCTCGAACGGTTTCAGCCAGCGTTACGAATTTTCCTTTCGAACCGGTGAACACTTCCGCGACCCTAAACGGCTGGGAGAGGAATCTTTGAATTTTGCGCGCGCGATACACCAGCTTTTTGTCTTCTTCCGAAAGTTCCTCGATACCGAGAATCGCGATAATGTCCTGCAAATCCTTGTATCTTTGGAGTACGCGGCGCGTTTCGTTGGCTACTCTGTAATGTTCCTCGCCGACAATCTCGGGTGTGAGCGCCGAAGAACCCGAATCAAGCGGGTCGATTGCCGGATAAATACCCAGTGAGGCTAGAGCGCGCGAAAGTACTATCCTTGAATCAAGGTGAGAGAAAGTGGTCGCCGGCGCGGGGTCAGTCAAGTCGTCGGCGGGAACATATATTGCCTGCACCGACGTAATCGAACCTTCTTTTGTCGAAGTGATGCGCTCCTGAAGGAGTCCCATTTCTTCCGCGAGCGTTGGCTGATAGCCTACGGCCGAAGGCACCCGCCCCAAAAGCGACGAGACTTCGGAACCAGCCTGCACGAAACGAAATACGTTGTCCATGAAGAAGAGAACGTCTTTGCCGCCTTCGTCGCGGAACGCCTCGGCCATGGTGAGGCCGGAAAGCGCCACGCGCGCGCGAGCGCCGGGAACTTCGTTCATTTGCCCGAACACAAGCGCCGTTTTTGCGAGTACGCCCGAATCCTTCATTTCGTTATAGAGGTCGTTGCCTTCGCGCACGCGCTCGCCTACTCCGGCAAAAACCGAATATCCGCCGTGCTCGCTCGCCACGTTGTGGATTAGCTCTTGAATAAGAACCGTTTTGCCCACGCCAGCGCCGCCGAAAAGCCCTGCCTTTCCTCCTTTGATGAACGGCGTCATGAGGTCAACAGCTTTTATTCCTGTTTCAAAAACTTCTGCCTTGGTGCTTTGGCGCATGAATGCCGGCGGGTCGCGGTGAATCGGCAAGCGGGCAGTTCCCTTTGGTATTGCTTCCCCGCCGTCTATCGGCTCGCCGATGACGTTGAACATTCTTCCAAGAGAAGATTCGCCGACCGGAACTGAAATCGCTGCGCCGGTGTCCTTCACTTCCATTTCGCGCGCGAGACCGGCGGTATCTCTCATTGAAATGCAGCGGGTTCGGTTGAGCCCCAGGTGTTGGACGACTTCGAGAGTGATGTCTTCGCCTTTGTATTTAACGGTGAGGGCGTTCTTTATCGCCGGCAACTTTTCCGGGAAATGCACGTCTACGACCGAACCGATAATCTGCGTGATTGTTCCATTCATAGACTATTGTTTCTTTTGATAATAAGTTAGAACGACACTCAAAAACACCAAAGGAAGTGCGAGAGCGCCCAAATTGCCCAATAGTCCTGGAAGATTAGCGATTTCTGGAAAAAGATTAATCTGAATTATCACTCCCGATAGAATTGCGGCGACCACAGAAATTCCCATGACCGGTGTAATGGACATCTGTCCTATTCCAGACATCTTTACATTGGAGATATTGCCGGAGAAAATGCGCTTAAACAAGGAATTGTTAGGGAAAATAAGTAATTCCAATACTATTATTAGAAATATATCTATAATCCACCGACTGGGGTCTGCAAGATCTGGGAAGAAATAAATAGCGATTGCATCGCCACATATCACAGCCAAAATATATATCACTGATCTGGCGACGGTGTTCATATCTTAAAAGGATTATACCCGCTATCTATTAAATTTCTAGTGGAGATAAATAACGGTTGCGGTAGCTCGTTCCAATTAGACCACTTCCACTCCTCGCATTTATCCGGCTCTAACACCTGCGGCTCACCGGCTTTCCAATCGGCAACATAAAATAATGTGAGGTAATGCATCCCGGCCTCCTTGGCGATGTCATTTGTGAAAGCGGCGAACCGGATGTTTTCGATTTCTATTCCAGTCTCTTCTCTTATTTCCCGAGCAGCGCACGCTTCCAATTCCTCGTTCATGTCCAATTTCCCGCCCGGAAAAGCCCATGTTCCGGGCATAAGCCCGCCCTTGCGTTTGCCCATAAGCACCTTGCCGTCTTTCCGAACACAAACTCCTACCCCTACGCCCGGCCGTGTTTGAGTTGTATTCATTTTTTTCTAGAAGCTAGCAGCTAGTCGCTAGAAGCTAATTTATTTCATCGCCTCCATGCCGCTTGTAATTTCGGAGACTTCGCGCGTGATGGCCGCTTGGCGCACCTTGTTAAACGTGCGCGTGAAAGAGCTCGCCATTTCGTTTGCCTTGTCCGTCGCGCTCTTCATCGCCACCATGCGCGCGGAATGTTCGGATGCTTTCGATTCAATGTGCGCGTGAAATACCGCGATGTTCAATAATTTCGGAAGAAGTACCCGCAAGACGCTGTCCGCATCCGGTTCTATCGTGTACACGCTTGGCGCAACAGCTTTTTCATCCGCTGGCACAGGAGAATATTTTCCTTTAGCTGGCCTGATGCGGGCGACCATAAGCGCGAACATCTCCGGGTCTATCGGGACAATTTGGCGAACAACCGGCTCCTGCTCGAACGTAGAAATAAAATTGGTGTACGCGACAATGCATGCGGAGACCTCACCTTCTTCGTGCCAGTTCAAGACCTTATCGGTAACCATGCGCATTTCATCCTCTGAAACGCCGTCGGCAATGTTCTCAAACTTTAATTTCACGTCGTAGCCGCGAGAAGCAAAATATTCCGCTCCCCGACGCCCAACCCCAATGATGATGACATCCTCTTTCTTGAGGTTTAACCTCAATATTTCGGCTTCAGCCTTGCGTATTACGGCGCTATTCAAGGAACCTGCGAGTCCCTTATCGCTCGTGACGATGACAAGACATGTCTTCCCCGTTCTCGTTTGCAAAAGCGCGTGCCGCTTCACATCCGAAGTTCCCGAGAGGCGCTGAAGAATTGAGAGCGAAGTAGCCGCGTATGCCCGGCCGGAAAGCGCGCGCTCCTGCGCCTTGCGCATCTTGACCGCCGAAACCGCCTGCATCGCTTTTGTAACGGTGCCGGTTTTCTTGTAGGAATAGATTTTTACTTTGAGACTTTTTAGGGAGGCCATAACTATTTCTTACTATCATTACGTTGTCTTCTTTTTTCACCGTCCAACTTATCTCTAACAAGCTCACGAATTCGCTGTTTGTTTCCGAGAATAAGGGTCATTAGCTTAATGGCCTGCTGAATTTCTTCAACGCTGCGTTCATCAGTATCCAATACCTTACCTGCTTCTTGGGCTATATCCTGCGCGGATTTGATCTGTTCAATATCGCCACTTCGAAACGCCTCCTTTGTAAGAAAGTCAGCAGCGCCACGCAACTTGGCATTAGTAAGAGCAGCTTGCTCATTCGCCAAACGCTTCCTAAGTTCTGATTCGTAAGCGGCAACGGCCGATCTGAATCTGGTATCGAAAGCCTCTTTGATTCCTTCAAACATAGTCAAGACTTAGCAAACAATTCCCTGTGAGCAAGACGGAATTCCTCAAGTGCGCGGTCTAATTTCGTTTTCAGCTCATCCGAAATGACGCCGGTCTTTTTTATCTCCGCAAGTTCTTTGGAGTATTGTCCATCAACGAATTCAAGCAAGAGCGATTCAACTTCGCTCACGCGCGCAATCGCAACGTCGGCAAAGAATTTCTTGTCGGTCGCGTAAAGAACAACGACCTGTTTTTCAACCGGAATCGGCGCTCCATTCTTCTGCTTCATCACCTCTACCATTCTACGGCCTGTTTCGATTCTATCGGCTGTCGTTTTGTCCAAATCTTGCGCAAATTGCATGAATGCTTCGAGTTCGCGGAATTGCGCGAGGCCCAAGCGCAGCGTTCCCGCTACTGATTTCATCGCTTTTGTCTGTGCGGATGAACCAACGCGGGAGACGGAAATACCGACGTCGATTGCCGGGCGGTTGCCTTTGTTGAAGAGAGAGGAATCCAAGAATATCTGGCCGTCGGTAATCGAAATCACGTTCGTCGGAATGTACGCCGCGACATCGCCGTCCTGCGTTTCAATGATGGGAAGCGCGGTAATCGAACCGCCGCCCTTATTCTCGCTGAGGCGAGCGGCTCTTTCGAGCAAACGAGAGTGCAAATAGAAAATGTCGCCCGGATACGCTTCGCGGCCCGGCGGTCGGCGCAGCAAGAGTGAGAGCTGGCGGTACGCTGTCGCCTGTTTTGAAAGGTCGTCATAGATTACGAGAACGTCGCGGCCTTTGTCCATAAAGTATTCGCCCATCGCGACGCCCGCGTATGGTGCGAGGAATTGCAGAGCCGCCGGAGCAGAAGCCGGAGCGTCAACGATGATTGTGTATGGCAGCGCTCCCGCTTCTGCAAGCTGGGCTACGATGCGGGCGGTCTTGGATTCCTTTTGCCCGATAGCCACATAAATACAAATCGGCCGCTTCTCCGCGGGTTCGTATTTCTGGTTGATTATCGTGTCTATAGCAATGGTGGTTTTTCCCGTCGAGCGGTCGCCGATTATGAGCTCGCGCTGTCCGCGGCCTATCGGAATCATCGCGTCGATGGCTTTGATGCCGGTCTGCAAAGGAACGGAAACCGATTTTCTGTCTATGACCCCGTAAGAATCCCTCTCAACGGGCATCATCGTTGTCTTTGAAAATTGGCCTTTGCCGTCTAGGGGCTCCCCCAGAGCGCTCACAACGCGCCCCAAAAGTTCGTCTCCCGACGGCACGGAAAGAATTCGTCCGGTGGACTTTATCGTCATCCCTTCGCTCACGCGCGCCGAATCGCCCAAAATAGTCGCACGCACGCCATCTTCCTCGAGGTTCAAGACCAGGCCATAAAGCGCGCCGGACGATTGCATTCCTTTGGCGAGTGAACGCCCTGCAGTTTCTTCAAATTGAATGATTTCACCCATGACAGCGCGGGAGAGTCCGTCGATTGAGACAACGCCGTCGCCCACCGACGTGACGCGACCCACATGCTCCACGTCCGCGTTTGGCGCATATTTCTCTATCTCGTTCACTATCTTTTGTACTATCGATTGTTCCATATTCTAGGTCTTTTATTTAAAAGAATGACACATAGTATCACGAGTTCACTCTTCTGAAACATTTTCGTAAATATCCAGTAATCTGCGTTTATAACTCGCATCACGTAAAAGCTCTCCTGCTTCAAGACGCCATCCGCCTATCAGAGACTCTTCAACGTCCGTTCTCACATCGCCGAGTTTAATGCCTGCGTCTTTAAGAAATGTTCCCGCTTCCTTAAGCGCGTGTTTGGCGTCAGAGGAACGTGCGACTTTCAGGACAACGCTATTTTTTGACCTATCTCGCGAGGAAAGGATTGAGAATGACCGCGCAATTTTGGGCAATAAACCGAGCCGCCCGCGTGCGCCAAGCACCTCGCACAAACGCTTCACGGCGGCCTTCGGCGCCATTCCTCCTTCAACGATTTCCCACAATGCCTTTGCGTACGCTTTGTCCATATTATTCCCTGTTCGCCTATTTCGTGCGCAGTATTTTCTCCGCGGCAAGCATCGCAGCCCGTGTAATTTCTTTTTCGCTTTCTTTGATTGCCAGGCGCTTCGCCTCTTCGGCGCGGCTAGCTGCATCCGCAAGCACTCCTTGCGCCTGCGCTTCCGCTGATTTCAGAATTTCGGCTCCCTTCTCCTCGGCGCGCGAACGAGCTGTTTTTACAAGAGTCTCCGCTTCGCGCGAAGCATCTCCGACAATTCCATCGCCTTTCTTTTGCGCTTCCGCCAGCTTAACGGCCGCCGCTTCCGCGGTGCGAACACCCTCTTCGATTTTAGCGCGACGCTCGTCAATCATCCGCAAAACCGGCTTGTAGAGAAAATAACTCAATATCGCCAAAAGCAGGGCGAAGTTGATTCCCTGCGCGAGCAGGAGCTGCCATTTGACGCCGAAGACTGAAAGAAGTGGTTCCATCTTAGAATTTCTTGACGAGCTTGCGAAGCTAGAAATTCTTAGACCCCGCACTTTTGTTTCATAAAGAAACGAAGGTGCTGGGTTAAGTATAACTAATTCGCTTCGCTCAAAGTTATACTAAACGAACTTAACAATAAAGCCGATAACCAAGGCAAAAATCGCCAGCGCTTCCGTAAAAGCGATGCCGATGAACATCATCGGGGTGATTTTGCCGGCCGCTTCCGGATTGCGTCCGATTGCTTCGAGCGCCTTGGAAACGATGAGGCCGATGCCGATTCCGGGACCCAATACTCCGATACCAACCGCAATTGCCATGCCCAATGCCTTTGCTGACTCAATATCCATATGTTCTTGCTAATTAATAATTAATAATAATTTTTTGACTTCTCCGGTATTTATACCACAAACTTCATAGAAAATACCAGATACCTTTTCCTAGTGCGGTTCCATTATAGCGATCTTAATAAAGAAGAGGGTCAGCAGCGCGAAAATCGCGGCCTGAATAAATCCGACGAATACCTCGAACAGCATGAGTGGCACCGGCAAGAAATACGGCACGAAGAAACTCACGACGAGAATGAGCACTTCGCCCGCAAAAATATTTCCGAAGAGACGGAACGAGAACGAAACGAGCCGCGCCAATTCTGAAAAGAATTCAATAATGCCGACGGCAAATCCCATCCCTGAATGAAAATTAAAGAATTTCTGCGAGTATTTCAAAAATCCGATAGCAAGGATGCCGGTTACTTCAATCACGAAAAAAGAGATTATCGCCAGCGCGAGCGTCGCGTTCAGATCAGTGTTGGCGCTTCTAAAAAGCGGCAGAAATTCCTCGCCGTGATATATGCCAACGCTTCCGATGCCGGGCGTAAATTCCAGCATGTTAGCAGTAAATACAAAGAGAAATATCGTGAGAAGAAGAGGAAAGAATTTTCTCGCCATGTCCCTGCTTTCAAGCGTTTCCGAGATGTAATCGTAGACGAAGCTGAAAAGTCCTTCAAGAAGAGTCTGAAAACGGCTCGGTATCAGTTTGACATTCCTCCCCATAAAATACGCCAGAGTTCCGAGCACAATAATCACCGCCCAGCTCATGAGCAGAGTGTTGGTGATGGGAAGCCCCCATAAGTTACCGATTACTTCCGGCGCAAGCGCGACATGAATGCCCGATGGTTCCATCCCGTTAGAAGTAGGAAGCTTGCGCTTCCGACCTACTATTATCGCTGTTAATTATTCGACGCGTATGCATTGTATATGTGACCTCCGCATCAGTTGCACCTTCCGCGACTTCTAACGGGATCCATTGCGCGCTATATTAGCACAAAAAATGTGCCCTCCAAAAATCGTCGGGCATAAGCAAATTGTGAGAACTTCTCAATATACAGTCTTGAACCGTACTTACTTCATGCGGTCGCTTGAAGTAAGTACAAAGAGTATATCAGCTGTTGTCTGTACATACTTCATGCGGTCGCCTGATGTATGTACAGAGGTGGTGGCGGCTGTTCCGCCCCAATGCCCAAACCCTTACATATCTAGATGCCAAAATGGATACGCATTTTTTCATCACGTTCTATAGCATCAACGATCATATACAGCATGTCGTCGCCTACATGAAAATCCGCCTTAAGCAGTGTGATGAGATCTTCGCAGTCGTACGGATATACCCACACGCTATTCTGTAATCTCACAAAACCGATGGCGCGAAGAGTATAGCGGATCCGCTGACGCAAGTTCTTTCTGCGTTCAGGAATGTCAAATATGAGTACGCGCCATTTCTTGTCCCACGTTCGAGTCCGTTTCCGCGCGTCTTCAAAAAGTGTAAGTTTGCGCAATTCCCTTTCGCCTTTTTGCGTTAATCTTAATTTACTATTCTTCCATTCCAGTAAGCCGGTTTTAACGAGGCGCTTAGAGGCTCTTTCAACTACATTGAATTGCCGGGGCGAAGCGACCAGTCCCATTTTCATCATCGCTCCGAGAACGTTGGGAAGAAGCAGAGCCATGCTGAGAAACCCGGCAGCCTTTGCTGTCTCAAGGATTATTCTTTTCAGCCGATCTCTCTTTGTCCGTTTCCTATTCTCTGTCTCTAACTTTCCCATGTACATACTTTACGCGACCGCGTGGAGTATGTACAGTACAGTCATTGTCCTTGTCTAGCTGGCTGTTATTGAAGCGGGTGAATGAGACACAGTACTTCCCTGATACGCATGTTGCTAGCGCTCGGAAAGCCAAGTTTTGATCGCGTCTGATACCTGGAGCTCTTTGCCGCGAAAGCCGTGGGTTGCTCTTGGGACGATAAGCGTCTCGAGGTTCGCGTCGGTGTTCCGTTCGAACCATTCAGCAATTTCAACCGCCGGCCGGTCTGCAAATTCGTCTTCATCTGCGAGAAGCGCAAATATGGGAAGTTTGACCGATTGCAATAAGCGCGGGATTTTCTTAGGTTGAGCGTAGGTGAACATTTCTTCCGCGCTGTCCGGCGTGTATAGGGAAATGAATCTCTGCGCATCTATGGGTTCAGGCCACAGAGATTCGGGCAAAAGCGCGCGCGGTTTTTTTCGCGCGAGAAGGGCGCGCGCGGCCGCAGCCGCGCGCGCAATCACATTCTTACCTTTCAAATGCATCTCCGCAGAATAGTCGCTAATTGGAGCGAGTAAAATAATTCCTTTCACGCCTGCCTGTCGCGTCCGCGACGCAGGCAGGCCCCGAGCCCCTTTCCTGCTCGCCCAATATATTGATTTCTGGCATCCAGTCGAATGTCCGGCGAGATAAATATTTTTTATTCCTGCCTTTTTTAGAAAATTAATTGCGCCCTGAATATCGTCGACGCAATCCTCGAATACTTCATGCGCACTTCCTCCAAGTGTCTGATTTGCGCTTCTTTTCTCGTCCGTGAAAGCAATCCTGCTCACTTTGTCATGCCCTCTATTATTAAAAGTTATTACCGCCGTATTCTTATCTTTCAATTTCTCTACTATTGCCAATTTACTGAAAGCCGAACTCCCGAGCCCGTGTATCCAGATAATAACCTTCTTCGGTTTTGAAGGCTTGCCCTTCGAAGCCTTGGCGAAGGAGGGGCCGAACCACAAACCATTGAGCAAAACTTTCTTAGGCGTAACAATTTCTATCGTTTCGCACGCGCTCATACGAAAATTATAGCGCGATTATTTCCTGACGGAGAGAGGCGCACCCAATCCTATGGCCGACATTAGTTCAATTTGGCTTTTTGGCATTTTCTTCATGTCTATATGCCCGACGACACGGATATTGACGCCCGCGCACTTGCCGAGGGTAACGGCGGGGTTCATTGCTTTGCCTCCGACGCGCATCGACACATCTGAATCAAAAAGAATATCAACTTGGTTTCGCTTTCGCGAATGCATGGAATCGGCGATGACCCGAAATCCGAGAAACGGCTCAACGCTCGAAAGTCCGCAGTTCGGGGTCAATGTTGCGGACGGCAGAACCTGAATAACGGTTCCGAAAGGCAGTTCATCCGCAAGGTCTAGAGAGCGTGCCGCTACAATATCCGGATTAGAAAAAGCGCCGCTCGCCGTAGTTGTGGGGTCGCCGTCGGTTTGTGCCGAGACAGCGTTATAACCCGTCATCGCAACGGAGTAAATCTTGTCTTCATCTTTGGGTATGACTGGTAAATTGGCCGGATTGCTTATTGAACTCGTGCCGGACAAAATAAATAGGCCCAAGGCCGTAGTTACTATTGAATGCATATGTGGTGTAGAGGAACTTCCTCTACAATTACAATCCTAACATATCAAGGCCCCCCTGTCAATGGCCTAAAGTGCCTCAACAGAGCCATATATGCAGACTCAAAGTCTCACCTTCATACAAATGTGAGAAGGATACCTTTTGAATTTCCTATCCCCTATAACCTATTTCCTGTCACCTGTTCAGGTTCCCTCTTCCCAACTGGCTAAGTATTTCTTCTGTTCAGGTGTGAGAACATCAATCGCCATTCCCATGGCAGAAAGCTTCGTTTTTGCTATTAATTCCTCAATTTCTGTCGGGACTTCGTAAACGCCCGGGGCAAACGCCATTCCTTCGACAGAGCTCAGGACAAGCCACTCGCACGCGAGCGCCTGCGTCGCGAAACTCATGTCCATAACGCTCGCCGGATGTCCCTCGGCTGCGGCTAGGTTTACGAGCCGACCTTCGGCAAGCAAGTAAATTCTTTTACCATTGACATCATATTCTTGAACGAATTTCCGCACCTCGCGCGGCTTCCCTTTAGAAATTGATTTAAGGTCGCCGATATTTATTTCCACATCAAAATGCCCCGAGTTGCAGACGACTGCTCCATCCTTCATCGCAAGAAAATGTTCCTTTCGCAAAACGTTGATGTCACCCGTAACCGTGCAGAACAAATCGCCCTCTTTTGCGGCCTCTGCCATCGGCATGATGCGAAAACCTTCCATCCCAGCTTCGAGCGCTTTTACGGCGTCTACTTCGGTGACGATTACACTCGCTCCCATGCCGCGCGCCCGCGTCGCCATTCCCTTTCCGCACCAGCCGTAGCCCGCGATTACAACGGTCTTGCCCGCGATGAGCATGTCGGTCGCGCGGATTATTCCGTCGAGCGTGGATTGGCCTGTGCCGTAACGGTTATCAAAAAGGTTCTTCGTGCGCGCGTCGTTGACTGCTACTATCGGCATCTTGAGCGCTCCGTCGCGCGCCATTGAGCGTAGCCGGATTACTCCGGTCGTCGTTTCCTCCGTTCCGCCGATTATTTTCGGCAAAAGTTCCTTGTGCTCTTTGTGGATGGTTGAGGCGAGGTCTGCGCCGTCGTCCATTGTGATATGAGGTTTCTGCGCGATGACGCATTTAAGATGTTTAAAAAATGTTTCCCTGCTCTCACCCTTCTTTGCAAATGTAGGAATTTTGAAATCTTTTACCAAGCTGGCCGCGACGTCGTCTTGCGTCGACAAAGGATTGGAAGCGCACAAAATTACATTCGCCCCTCCGGCTTTCAAAGTCCGCATTAAATTCGCTGTCTCTGCCGTAACGTGAAGACATGCCGCAAGCGTCCGCCCCTTGAAGGGTTTCTCTTTTTCAAAACGCGCGCGAACCTGCCGCAAAACCGGCATGTCGCGTTCTGCCCACTCAATCCGGCGCTTCCCCTCTCCCGAGAGTTTTATGTTTTTGATGTCGTATTGCATATTTGCTAGTATACTCGAAAATATTATTTTGGCTTGTTTATTTATTTCATTATTGAGATGTGAAGCTGGCGGGGTAGCTTGCGCTTCCCCGCCCTGAGAATGTTCCTACTATTTTGATTTGGAAAACAGTACCTCACACTGTTTTCCCACGACCTTATTTCCTGCCGTTGGCGAGCTTGTTTTTGATAGCCATAACGGCTACCGATACATCGTCGCCAGAAGCAACGATGTGGTCGATAGGATGGCCGTCGATAAGCCCGTTTTTGGGTCGCTCTCTGCATGTCCAGATCAATACCTCTTTCTCTAGACCTGCTTTCGAAACTGCCTCTCTCAGAGAGGCAAATATAGACGCCCAATCAGCGGTCGTCTTCCCAACAATCGCAATCCGTTTCCATGGTGACATGATCTTTTCCCTTTCCAGGAAGGTTTGGCAAAAAAACCAAAAAGATTATTGAAGTATGCAAAGTCCGATTCAACGAATACAAAATCAGGCTCTCTATGCTTCAGCAATCTCTTTTATGACAAGGAACAAAAAATCAATGTTCTAAGGACCAGAAATTCAAAATAGCATCGTCTGCTTCAATGTGCAAATGCCAATCTACAAATGAATTCCAAATTACGAATGACTGCGAATCCGCCAGCTGGCGGACCGAGGAGACACCTCCCCTGCAGGTGAGGAGTCACCTGCCAGAGGCAGGCAGGCCTCGGGAATTCTATATTCGCTAAACGCTAGTCGCTAATCGCTATCCCATCAACTTCTCTCCAAATGATTTCTTGTATCTCTCAACAACTTCAGGGAATGTGAAGCGGTGCGTCTGCGTTCCGTAGGTTTCGACGGCGTATGCCGCGACAACGCCTCCGAGTTTTGCGCACGTCGCCATCGGTAAACCAAGAAGCATGCCTTTGATGAATCCGGCACGATACGCATCGCCCGCGCCCGTCGGGTCTTCGGCGTCTTCCGACGGCGCCGCTTCTACTTTCCATTCTGCCTCTTTCGTAAATACGCGCGAGCCTTCCGCTCCGAAGGTAACGACTAGATTTGTGACATGCTCAAGAATCGAGCCGGCGACCCAGCCGGTCTTCTGCGCGATAAGACCGAATTCGTAATCGCTGACAAACAGCGTGTGCGCGCCCTGTATGCCTTCCTTGAGTTGTTCGGCTGTCAATGACGTAATTTGCTGGCCGGGGTCGTAGAGATATCGAAACCCTTTTCTTCTATAGAGCGCCATCAAAGTCATCATGTCATCGATGTTTCCGGGGCCGACAATAGCGAGCGCCCGGCCTTCGGTCTCCACCGGCGTGTCGTATGGGAATTTGCCTGCACCCGCGTGAAAGGCGCTGATTTGGTTGTTGGCGGAATCGGTAAGAACGACAGCCGATGCAGTGAGCTCGTTTTCCACTATTTTTATGCTTGTCGGGTCAACACCGGAAAGAAGCAGGTGCGAACGATACGGCCCGAAATCGGTTCCCGCCGTGGAAATTATTTCCGGCGCTTCGCCGAGCAGGGATAAGTTGTAGGCGAGATTGCCGGCAGTGCCGCCGAATTCTACCGAGAGCTTGTCGACGGAAAAGCTTAGGTTGATGTTGTGTAGTTTATCGGCAATGAAGTGTTCGCCGAAAAGCCCGTGGTAGTCCATGATGCGGTCGAACGCAAGCGAACCGGACACGATTATTTTCCTCTTTGATGCTTCTGTCATATTAAGCGTCAGGATACATGTCTTTTATTTCTTTTGCGAGGTAGGGATTCCACATGGCGCCAGTCGCCGTCATAACGACATCGGCTCCGGCATCGCGATATTCTCTGAAATCTGTCGGAACAGTAACCCCTCCGCATCCTATAATCGCATAGCGCAATCCAAGATTTTCGCGAAGCGATTTGAGGCGGCGAGTCATTTCGAGCCCCGCCCATTTCACCGCGTGCCCGCAAATGCCGCTCTTTACGCGGTGCGCGCCAGGGAGAGCCTGCGTGCCATCGGGATTTACGACCGGCGCGGGAATGGTGTTGATGGCAGAATATCCGTCTACAATTTTGCCTGTTTCTTTTACGAGCTCTTCCAGTTCCCGTTCGCCGAAATATGCGATTTTGATGACGAGCGGCGTGTCGCCAATTTTGTTTTTTATCGCGTCCGAAACGAGCTTCACTTTCGGTATGTCAAAACACAATAATTGTGCCGCGCCCTCGTTGGGGCAGCTGAAATTCGTCTCGACAACTTTTACGCCGGTGCTTTTTATCATTTCCGCTCCGTGCACCCAATCGCCCACATAATCTTCTGAAGAAAATCCTCCCCACTTCGTACCTTCGAAACTGCACATCACTAGCTGGCCTGGTTTCGCATACGCCACGCTCTCTCGCAAATCCTCCATCCAGACATCCGGTTCGTACGAGGGATTGCCGAACGAGTTGGTGATAGATAGCGGCTCTTTGTATTCGTTACGAACAACAATCGGCTTCTGTGCCATTTCCAATGTGAGGTCGCCCGGAATATCTGCTCCCAGAACGTTCGGCCACTCGTTGCATGCGCGAACGCGGCTGCGCACCGTTTTGTGAACCGGCACGTCGAAACCCTTATCGAGTGCGGCGCGCACGAATTCGCCGTTTAAGAGCGGCCCCGCCGGAATTCCCAACGGATAAGAGAGCTTCTGTACTAGAAAATCAAAGCGCGGTTCTCCTGCGGGCAAAATCACGCCATCGGCAAATCCATTGAACGGGCCTTTTTCCCAATTTTCTTCGTACGTTATATTCGGGTCATAAAACGGAGCCTTTAACATGCGCACTAGTATATCACTAGGCATTAGTGGTATAAATGTGCGGGGCCACGAAAGGAGAAATCCTATGAAAGAAGTATCTGCAAAGACTGGGCGGAAGACCCAGGAATCTACGGGGCAGAATCCTGTAGAAGAACTCCTCTCTGCGCGTCAACGCAAGAGAGAAGCAAGGCGGCGCGCAGAGCTAAAGGAATGGCTGGAGGTGGTTAACCGCGCCTCCCCTTGGGGCCGCAAGTAGGCCCCTTTTTTTTATAAAAAATCCGCAAATTCTCTATTTTTACTTCTTTCTTCTGGGTACTTTTGCTCCCGCGCGACGAGCTTCGGAAATTCCTATTGCTATTGCTTGCTTCCGTTTTGTTACTTTTCTTCCGGACTTACCGCTCTCCAATTTCCCTTGAGAGAATTCCCGCATTACTTTCGTGATTTTCTTTTTCGCTTTTTCTCCATATTTTGCCATACCATCCTCATTGAAATTATTTAATCGGATTTTCACCCCGTATCAATCGAACAAGGAACAGGATGACAGCAATAACGAGGAGGATGTGTATGAATCCACCGATGGTGTACGACGTAATTACACCCAAAAGCCATAAGACAATGAGTATCGCCGCAATTGTCATTAACATAAGTGATATATGATTTAATAATTAATAATGATTAAGTCTCCCAAAAGGGAATGAATAGAACGTGAATCTGCCTTCCGCAGCTCTTACAGCACGATGCCAAGCTTCTGTAGTTCGCCTTTCACTTGCTCATTGTCCTTGAATAGAATCGGGACGTACCCGATTTCATTTGCTTTCGCTAGATTTTCAGCCGAGTCATCTATAAATACAACCTCTTCGGGTCGAAGCTCGAGTTTCTCAAACAAAACGCGAAATGCCTCTTTGTGCGGTTTTTGATATCCGATTTCACCGGAGAGAACGAGCGCATCGGGCAAATCTTCCAGACCGAACTCATTGAGTCTTGTCCGAAGCAATGAATTGGCATTACTGAAAATCCCGGTTTTTAACCCGAGTGCTTTAAGTTTAGGAAAATAAGAAACCAATTCGGAATTAATACTTCCTTCAAATAGTTCAATCACTCCAAAATAATCGAAAACTACCGCTTTAATGTTCCGATTCATACCTATGCAATTATATGCGCCGCTTCTTTCAAAAAAGCGAGTTCTCGCAGACGAATGAATTTTCCTTCGTAACTCTCTATGGCCGTTTCGCCGGCAATCTTCGCAATGGCATCGGAGAGATTCATCCATTCAGTGGTAAAACCGTCGGCAATCTCACTTTCATCCATGCGCGTAGTCCCCACTTCTCCCTCGAGTTCTGCAAGAAAACAATGTGCAATATGATGCAGTGTCTGCTTATTGCGGTACTCTTCAATCATCGCAAACTCCCTAGGGTTCTTGATTGCGCATCCAATTTCTTCGCGAAGCTCGCGGACCAGCGCGGCATTCAAATCCTCTCCCTCTTCCACGCCGCCGCCTGGCAGTTTGTGATAATTCTTTTTTGATGCAAATAGAATGGCAATTTTGCCATCGTCATTAAAAACAACGGCTCGGGCCGATTCGCGCTCTCTGTACGCATTGGGAGGCGGAGTAAGCGACCCGATGTCCGCGTCCCGTATTATTGTTATTGGATGCACGCAAAAATATTACCACTTCCGCACCGGATAGATACCGTTTCTCCTATTTCCCAGAATTGTACATATTGCTCTTGCCGATGCGGCCGCATTTGCTACAGTAATACCATCAATATGGCGCAGTACAGTGCAAAACGACCTCATAAACGCACCAGAGGACTCGGCTCGATAGAAAGGGATATATTGGACGAACTGACGTTTGGCGATCTCTTGTACAGTTTCCTTCTCTCGGGCCGATCAACTAGGCACTTTTACAAACTTGCGCGCGAGCGTGCGAGTTATCGTCATCGGCGTAAGATCGCCATAGAGCGATTAATAGAGAGTAACTTTGTGCAGGAACGCGGGGAACGGCTCTCAATCACGCATTATGGCAATAACGCCCTCGGCGGTATAGCCCTCGCTACGCTCAAGTTACTAAAGACGAGTGCATGGGATAGAAAGTGGCGAATTGCGATTTTTGATATTCCGGAGAAATACGCGCCACTGCGAAATAGAGTCAGAGGTATTCTTAAGGCGGCCGGTTTTGTCCAACTTCAACAGAGCGTGTGGGTATTCCCGCACGAATGTGAAGAACTCGTGCGTTTACTCAAAGAGGAATCCCGGCTTTCGCAATACATATTGTACGGAGTTTTGGAGCGAATCGAGGATGAAGATCGATTGAAAAAACTGTTTAAGTTGCGCGAATAAGAGTATTGCTTTAGCAAATGCGGCCGCATTTGCTAAAGCAATACTTGAAACCTCTAGTTCTAAATCTCCGGACTCAATAAATCTCGTAGTTCTTCTTTCTTTTCCGGAGATAATTTTGCTTCATGCAGTTTATGCGCAATTGATTTCTCACTAAACCGTTCGTTCGTGCCCATTTCTATAAATTCATCGAATGTTACCGGTTTGAGAGTTACTTTTTCACCGGGGTCGAGATTAAGCTCCGCGACCTGCTTCAAACCTTTCGCTACAAAGACATAGATTGCCCAATCGATTTTTCCGACGAGTTGTTCCGCTTTCCATAAAATATATTTCTCCGCTTCATATCCGCTTTCTTCAAGAAGCTCCCGTTTTGCGGCGTCAAGTATTCCCTCTCCTTCATCGACTCTTCCGCCTGTGGCACCAATGAAAGACTCCTTGCCCGGCTGTTCCTGCTCCGTCAAAATAATCTTGCCATCCGGAAGCACGGGAAATACGACGACGGTGTCGGGGCGTTTCAGCTTTTCAAATGTTTCGATGGTGCCGTCGAACATTTCTTGCTCCCATTGATACACATCAAAAATCTGCCCTTTAAAGACCCGCTTTGCGTGCGCGGGTATCGGCTGAATTGACTTTGGCCGTTCTATGTCCACGCTACGATTATATCAGTTTGAGCTTCGATTACCTGCAAGTCCCGAGGAATCTTTATCCACTACTATTCCATACGCGTCCTTAATTCCAATATATACTGTACGGTATGGATACAAAGATCCTTCCGAGTTATTACATCGAAAAAAGACCTTGGGGTTCGTTCGAACAGTTTATTTTGAACGAGAAGGCGACGGTAAAAATCTTGGAATTGTTGCCGGATAGAGAATTCAGCCTGCAAAAGCATTCTAATCGCGACGAATTCTGGAGAGTTCTGGACGGCGCAGGAATAGTTACTCTTGATAACGAACGCAATCCGGCGAAAAAGGGAGATGAATTTTATGCGCCCCGCGGCATGGCGCATCGCGCCAAAGCCAGCGAGGAAGGAATGCGCATTCTTGAGATTTCCATGGGCACATTTGATGAGCATGACGAGACGCGTCTCGAAGACGATTTTGGCAGAAGATGAATGAATGAACACTGTACCCTATATATTCGCGCTTAAGGCCATCGCCCTTTTATCCGGTGCCCTTATCGTATACGTACTGTTTGATTGGAGCAGGCACTTGAGCAAAAAGCGACAACTCCCTTCGCGAAAGGCGGGCGCAATTCTTACGCGCTCTGCGGAGAATCCTATTCTTGACCCCAACCCGGAGCATTCGTGGGAGGATGCCGCTGTATTTAACCCCGCGGCATGCTATGACGGAGAGAAAGTTCATCTTCTCTATCGCGCAATCGGGTCGGAAGGCGTTTCGCGCATCGGCTACGCCGTTAGCGACGACGGAGTCCACTTCAGGCGTTTTCAGAATCCGGCTTTTATAGTAAAGACCCAGACTCCGGCGAAATTCCAGAATCCGTTTTCGAGGATCGGCCGTTACGATACAGACGCGTACGCTTCCGGAGGAGGATGGGGCGGCAGTGAAGACCCCCGCGCTGTGTTATTGGATGGCCGCCTTTATATGACGTTCTCTGTTTTTGAAAGCTGGGACTCTATTCGAATGGCATTAACATCAATTGATATGCCCGATTGCGAGAAAAGGACGTGGCGCTGGACGCCGCATTTATATATATCTCCGCCGAACGAAACGCATAAGAACTGGGTGCTTTTTCCGGAAAAAATCCGCGGCAAGTTTGCGTTGCTCCACGCGCTTACGCCAAAGCTCATGATAGATTACGCGGATTCTCCGAGGGAATGGGAAGAGCGACCCATAAAAAGCAACAATAACCGAGGAGGTCGCGCCGGATATTGGGATGAATTCGTGCGAGGTGCCGCGGCGCCCCCGATGAGAACGAAGTACGGATGGTTGCTGCTCTACCACGGCATGAGCCCAAAAGAGGGACACGGATATAAAGTCGGCGCGATGATTCTCGACATAAACGAGCCGACGAAAATTCTTTACCGTTCAAACACTCCGATTCTTGAGCCGAAAGAATGGTACGAGAACGATGGGAAGCCGGGTGTCGTGTACGCTTCTGGTGCAGTAATCAAAGACGGCACGCTTATTGTTTATTACGGAGGAGGGGACAAGAGGGTAAATGTTGCGACGTCGCAGTTGGACATATTTCTGAACGCGCTCATAGAGGATAAGCAAGCGCGATTGGTGCGCACAACATAATTTTATTTATCGTACTATCTGCTGCATGTACATTGTCAAACGAAATCCTAAAAATCCCATCCTCATTCCTAATGGTGAGGAAGCGCAAGGCGCGTTTAACGGCTGTCCGCTGAAACGCGGCAATAGCACGTATCTTCTGTACCGCGCGGTGGGAAATCCCGATCCCCTTTCGGCGCCCTCCGGCCTCTCCACTGTCAATATAGCCGTTTCCGAGAACAACGGTGAATTTGAGAAGCGCGGTCGTTTTATTGTGCCGGACGCGCCATGGGACAAAGCGGGCTGCGAGGATCCTCGTGTCACGTTTTTTGAGGATAGGTACGTAATTTTCTACACCGCGCTTGGCGGGTATCCGTTTAACGCCGGCAACATCAAAGTTGGAGCGGCGCTTTCGCGTGATCTAAAAACCGTTCATGAAAAACATCTTGTCACGCCGTTCAATGCAAAAGCGATGGCGCTCTTTCCGGAACGCGTGAACGGAAAAGTGACAGCCATAATCACGGCTCATACCGATGAACCGCCATCCTGCATCGCCGTCGTGCAGTGCGACAAGCTCGAGGATTTATGGGACGAAGCATTTTGGAAACGCTGGCATGCAGAACTTCCTCAGAACGTGCTGAATCCGCTGCGCAGCAATCGCGACCATGCAGAAGTGGGCGCGCCGCCGATAAAGACAGAACACGGATGGCTTCACCTCTACTCGTATATTCAGAACTATTTTGGAGGAGGCGAAAGAATCTTTGGCATAGAAGCCTTATTGCTCGACCTCAACGATCCGCGCAAAATTGTCGGCCGAACGAGTGGGCCAATACTCGTGCCTGAAGAACTATATGAACGTTATGGTTTGATTAAAGATATCGTCTTCCCTAGCGGCGCGCTTCTCCATGAAAACGGCCGCTTGGAAATTTACTATGGAGCGGCAGATTCGGTATGCGCATCTGCGTCGCTGTACATCCCTGATTTGCTTGACGCAATGATACCCGAGCGCCGCGATGGATTCGCGACGCGGGCGCCCAACAATCCACTCATAGTGCCGGACCCAAAACATTCGTGGGAGGAAAAGGCGACTTTCAATGCTGGCGCGGTCGACATCGACGGCACTCCATACCTTCTGTATCGAGCCATGGGTGGAGATAATACTTCTGTCTTAGGATATGCTCGCATGTCGAAAGACGGTCTCAAAGTTGAAGAACGCTTGAGCGAGCCGGTATATGTGCCGCGCGCATCATTTGAACAGAAGCTCGGCAGTCGTAATGGAAACTCCGGTTGCGAAGACCCGCGCATCACGATCATCGGCGACATCCTGTATATTGGGTACACATCGTATGATGGAGTTCACGCTCCGCGAGCAGCGCTTTCATCGATACGCGTCGAGGATTTTGTCGCGAAACGGTTCGAGCGCTTTTCGATGCCCGAGCTCGTAACGCCGGATACCATCGACGATAAAGATATGTTCATTTTGCCGACGGTCATTGACGGGAACTATTATATTTTTCATCGTATCGGCGGACAGATCTGCGTAGACGTCAGGAAATCGTTGGACTTTTCAAAAAGCCGCGTAGACCGTTGTATTGAGATTTTTGGTCCGCGGCGCGGTATGTGGGACGACTTGAAAGTTGGCGCTTCCGGAGTCCCGATACTCACTGATAAAGGATGGCTCTTTATCTACCATGGCGTATCCAGCGGCAGAAAGACGTATCGGCTCGGCTCGGCGCTGTTAGACAAAAATGATCCGACCCGAGTTATTGCGCGCACGGTTGAACCTATTCTTGAGCCCGCAAAAAAAGACGAGTTGGAGGGTCAAATTCCGCGCGTGGTTTTTTCTTGCGGCATGGTTGCGCACGGAGACACGCTTATCATTTATTACGGCGGCGCCGACAGTGTAATCAGCGCGGCGACATATTCCTTAAAACAGATACTTGCGAAGTTGGTGCCGAGTACACTTGAATGAATTCAAGCACTGTGCGAACGCGGGCGCAGATGTTATTATGCGTGCGGGGAGCTGGAAGTTGCCGGCTGAGAGTCCCGACTGGTTGCTATGCGTATCGGGAGACCCATTGAACCTGTCGGGATAATACCCGCGGAGGGATTTATATATGAATAATGCACAGCCTCGCTCGTGGGGCGTAGAACCGGTTCCAACTGAACACCGAACGCTCGGCTTTTTCGACTTTTTTGTACTTTGGGGAAATTTGGGCATAGGCCTTCTCGTTTTGCTTGCGGGAAGTTTTCTCGTTCCGGGACTCAGCTTTCTGCAAGCCGGAGCGGCTATCATTATCGGCTCGGCAGTCGGATGCCTTCTTCTCTCAACCGTAGGCGCAGTCGGTAGCGAGCTTAAAGTGCCGACGATGGTGCTTCTGCGTTCGGTCCTCGGCATACGCGGCTCGTATCTGCCGTCGGTGCTCAATGTCGTACAGCTTTTCGGCTGGACGGTGTTCGAGCTTGTCATCATGGGATACACCGCGAACGCAATTCTGAAAACGTTCTTTGCGTTCGACAACTATGTCTTAACGACGGCGGTGTGCGCTCTCATCGTCATATTTATGGGACTCATGGGACTTGCGATAATACGGCACTGGCTCCGAAAAATCGCGGTTTGGATAGTTTTTGCAACCACGGGCTACATCACATATCAGGTACTTTCAACCGACAATATACTTTCTCTTATGCTAAAGGCAGGCGACGGCAGTCTCTCGTTTTGGGCTGCGGTCGACCTCGTGATCGCAATGCCGATTTCGTGGCTTCCGCTTATCGCCGATTTCAATCGCTTTGCAAATAAAACGAGCTCCGCATTTTACGGAACATTCATCGGCTACTTTTTGGCGAATACGTGGATGTATGCGGTCGGCGCGCTCCTGCTCTTGGCGACAGGCATCACGCAGGAAACGCAGGGATTCGTTACCGCCGTCTTGCTCCTTACCGGCTGGCTCGCGCTCCTTATACTTCTCGTCGATGAAACAAAAGAGGCGTGGTCGAATCTCTACTCTTCCGTGATTTCCACGCAAAATATTTTCCCCCGCCTTGATTATAAAAAAACGGTAATCGGATTCGGCATTGCCGCCTTTCTCGTGGCCGCTGTTATCGATATTACGCAATACCAAAGCTTCCTCTATCTCATCGGTTCGGTATTCATCCCCCTCTTTGCCATTCTCATCGCGGATTATTTTGTTTTCAGGAGAGGGACTTTTAATACGGACGATTTGTACAGCTCCGGCGGGACATTTTGGTTCCAAAAAGGAATACACGCGGGCGCGATCGCGATTTGGTTTATCGGCATCGGGATATACCAATATATCGCACACACCGCGACATTCGGGGCGTCGATGCCGACGTTCATCAGCGTATTTCTTGTCTATAGCATTTACCGATTCAGCATCAAGGCTGTTCGTGGGCGCACCAGCGCTGTGAATGTATGAGGGTTGGTAAGAAAAGTCGCAAGCGCGTGGATTACAGTCTCTATCTTGTCGCTGACAGAAATGTCGGCAGGTCTGCACGTCCGCTAGAAGATATCGTCGAACGAGCGCTTCAAGGCGGGGTAACGCTGGTGCAGCTGCGGGAAAAAGAATCCGGCGCAAAAGATTTTATTTCTGTTGCGAAAAAGATTCAGAAAATAACGCGCAGAGCCAAGGTGCCGCTGATAATCAACGACAGAGTAGACATCGCGCTCGCGATAGACGCCGATGGAGCGCACGTTGGACAAAGCGACATGCCTGCAAAGCTGGCGCGAGAGTTGCTCGGCCCAAAAAAAATCCTCGGTGTCTCGGCTAAAACGCCTGCCGAAGCTCTACGTGCGCAAAACGATGGAGCGGATTATCTTGGCGTCGGTGATATTTTTGGAACACGGAGCAAAGATGATGCTGGAAAGCCGATAGGATCGGAGGCGATTCGGCGCATTGCGCGCGCGGTGAGCATTCCCGTCGTGGGAATCGGGGGAATTTCCGCAAAAAACGCTGCGGAGGCAATTGCGGCGGGAGCGCGGGGCATAGCCGTTATTTCTGCTATCGTTCTCGCGCGAGAGCCGGAAAAAGCGGCAAATGAGTTGAGGTCTATTGTAGATACTTCATTAAACAAATAATTTTATGGAAAATAAAAAAGTAGCAGAACTTCTGGAACGAGTGCGGGCAACAAAACCCCTGCTTCATCACATAACAAATTTCGTAGTTATGAATGACACGGCGAATCTCTCGCTACACATCGGCGCACTCCCGGTCATGGCTCATGCAAAAGAAGAAGTGGAAGAAATGGTGACGATTGCCAATTGTTTAATATTGAACCCGGGAACGCTTGATGTGCAGTGGGTGCAATCAATGAACATTGCAGGAAAAAAAGCGAACGCACTCGGCATACCCGTGGTGCTAGACCCCGTGGGCGCGGGCGCCACTTCGTATCGAACAACAACAAATTTGGATTTTTTGCAGAATTTGCGAATCGCCGTTCTACGCGGAAATCAGGGGGAGATTGGTGCGCTCGCGGGAGCGGGTGGAAAAGTAAAAGGCGTTGAAAGCATCGGCGATGTCGCAAATATTGAATCGGTCGCTGCCGAGTTCGCAAAAAAATACGGCGCTGTCGTCGCAATCACGGGCAAACGCGACATTATTGCGGGCGCAGATTCGCTCTATTATGTAGACAACGGACATGAGCGGATGGCGGAAATTACCGGCACCGGATGCATGTCTACAACGATGGTCGGGGCTTTTGCTGGCGTCGAAAAAGATTTTTGCTTAGCGAGCGCCGCGGCTCTTGCGTGTTTCGGACTTGCGGGTGAGATCGCGGCAAGAACCGCTGCAGGGCCGGCAAGCTTTAGGGTCGCGCTCCTCGATGCCGTTGCCAATTTAAAGCCTGAAACCGTTCTTACAGGCGCGCGAGTTACAAGAGTCAAGTAGGTATGCGCTCCGGAGAATTTGAATTGATTCGGAAATTGACATCTTCTTTTTCCATAAAGAACAAGGATGTCGTAGTCGGCGTGGGCGACGATTGCGCCGTTATCAAGAGCAGTAGCTCCCGATATATTCTCGCGACAGTCGATGCTCAAGTGGCAGGTGTTCATTTTCTTCCCGAAACCCCGCCGGAGCGCATCGGCCAAAAAGCGGTCGCAGTCTCCATTAGCGACATCGCCGCTATGGGAGGCACGCCGAAGCATTGCCTCGTATCCTTGTTTCTTCCGAAAAATATTGCGGATAATTATGTCGAGAGGGTTTATCGCGGAATCACGCGAGAGTGCAGGGCATATTCAATAGATGTAGTCGGCGGAAACATTACGAGCGCACACCAATTCGCGATTGATGTCGCGCTTTTGGGAGAGGTAAACCCAAAAAATGTCTTACTACGCAGAGGAGCGCGAGTCGGAG
This sequence comes from bacterium, assembly GCA_030674455.1. Lineage (GTDB taxonomy): Bacteria > Patescibacteriota > Minisyncoccia > Phycocordibacterales > UBA2100 > UBA10103. Next base: position 82,710 of record JAUSGQ010000027.1, on the reverse strand, counting down.
ACAAAGTGCTTGTGACCGGCTCGCTCGGAAACGCCGGCGCAGGTTTGTATTTATTGCAGAATCCGCGGACACAAGTGCCTGCAGCAGTAAGGAAACTCCTTGTCGCCAAACAAAATAATCCGACGCCTCGCGTATGGGAATCTTCAATCATCGCGCACGCTCGAAAAGCCACTGCGATGATAGATATCAGCGACGGCCTAGCGCAAGATATGCTCCACATTGCGGAGCAAGCCCTGGTCGGAGTAACGCTCTATGAAAATCAATTACTTGTATCTCGCGAGGTAAAATCTTTTTGCAAAGCCACTGGTAAGAATCCCTCGGAGTTTGCGCTTGCTGGCGGAGAGGATTATGAATTGCTGTTCACCGCTCCCCCGTCGCACGCGAACGCTCTAATACGCAAAGTAAAGAAAGAGACGGGAACTGCCGTAACGGTCATAGGCGAAATTACTAAGAAAGAAATGGGCAATTGGCTTATACTAAATAATGGCCGGAAGAAACAGCTGAAACCGGACGGGTGGAATCACTTACGCGTATGAAAAAAAAGAAAATACCTCGTGTACTTACGATTGCGGGCTCCGATTCTGGGGGTGGCGCTGGCATCCAGGCCGATTTAAAAACCTTTGCCGCGCGCGGCGTCTATGGAATGAGCGTTATTACGGCGATAACCGCGCAAAATACGGTGGGTGTAGATGGCGTAGTTACACTTTCGGCTTCGTTCGTCGGCCGCCAGATCGATTCGGTGATGTCGGATATCGGCGCGGACGCGATAAAAATCGGCATGTTGGCAAATAAAGAAATAATCAACACCGTAGCGAATCGCCTGAAAAAGTACCGCGCACGGCTTGTGGTACTAGACCCCGTGATGATATCGAAAAGCGGGCATGCATTGCTCAAAAAAGACGCCCAACAATCGTTGTTAAAGAAACTTGTTCCGCTATCATTTGTTCTGACACCGAATCTCCACGAAGCAGAGGGACTCACCGGATTATCTATCAGCACCGTAGAAGATATGAAGCGCGCGGCTGAGATGCTCTTTGAGCGCGGTGCCAAGAACGTCGTCATAAAAGGAGGACATCTGCCTCGCAGTAACGATGCTATTGATGTGCTCTATGACGGAAAATCATTCCGTGAGTTCCGCGTAAAACGAATTCAGACGAAAAATACACATGGAACAGGATGCACATTCGCGTCTGCGATAGCTGCAGAACTGGCGAAAGGAAAGAATGTCCACGAAGCGGTTAGCGTTGCTAAGAAATATCTTACCGATGCTATAAAGTCTTCCAGCAAATTATCTGTTGGACATGGCCATGGGCCTCTCAATCACATGCACAGCCGCGTTGATAAATGAACAATAGGGCGATATATCGACCTATTAACTCCGCAGGTTAAACCTTCGGAGTTACATTGAGGTTAAACCTCAATGTATTAGATTCCTTATGCTATCGTTTAATTAATGGAGCAATCCGATTCAAATGAGCGATTGAGCGGTTTGACTCATCTTGTCGCCACGCTTCTTTCTATCGCGGGACTTGCGCTCCTCGTTACCCTTGCCGCTTTTCGAGGAACTGCCGTGCACGTCGTAACTTTTGCGATTTTTGGCGCGTCGCTCGTCCTTTTGTACCTAATGAGCACGCTGTACCATTTTCTTTCAAGAAACCATCCGGCAAAAGATTTGTTCCGCATACTCGACCACATAACAATTTATCTGCTTATTGCGGGAACGTATACACCGCTTGTTCTTATCGTTCTGCCCTCCAGCTGGGGGTGGAGCTTGTTCGGCGTGATTTGGGGTCTCGCCCTGTGCGGAGTCTTGGCAAAGACATTTCGACTGGCGTTGTCGGGATGGATATCGGCGGTTTTCTATATCCTAATGGGTTGGCTTATCGTGATCGCCCTTGTTCCGCTTAAAGATGCTCTGCCGCTTGAAGCAATATGGTGGCTACTCGCGGGTGGAATATTTTATACTGCAGGCACGATTTTCTTTGCGCTAGACAATGTTGTGAAGCCCGGCAAATGGTACACGCTCCACGATGTGTTCCATATTTTTGTAATGCTGGGAAGTTTCAGCCACTTCTGGTTCATGTTTAAATTCGTTCTTCCTGCATAAGATGCAGGGGCAAATAGGGCGATATATCGCCCTATTGAATTTTCTTCAATGTCCAATGAGATGTCATCTCATTGGACTGCGCTGATTTTCTTTAGCTCTTTTCGCAAGTTCGCATGGTCGGGCATTGTTTTTGTAACAAGTCTCCAAAATTTCTTGGAGTGATTGAACTCGCCGAGGTGGCAAAGTTCATGGACGATTATGTAGTCGGAAAGCCGCTCTGGTAGGAGAGCGATTTTGTAATTGAAATTCAAATTACCCTTCTTTGAGCAGCTTCCCCACCGCGTTTTCTGATTCCTAATGTTGACGGAATTAAAGTTGAAATTATAGCTGCGGTTAAAATGTTCAATGCGTTCTAGCGCGAGCCTGTATGCGCGCTCCTTGTTCTGCCGATACTCAACCTTTGTCCTCCGGCGCGCAGGCCTCTTCCTAAATGGTGTGAAGAACTCCAGCTTCTTGAGAAGCCAGTCTATCTTTTCGCGCACGAATCTTTCTGCAGAGCTTACTCCGCAATGGTACGGCGTTGTAACAATCACCGCTCCATCACAGTACACAGCCATTCGCATTCTTTGCGCACGCCGGCTTTTCTTTAGCGTGAACGCAAGGGTTCGGTTACGAATCCGTATCTCTTTTTGTGCATCCCTCATACTGGATTTTCCTTCATCAATTTTTCATGAGCGCCTGCTATGTTCTGGTGAATATTACTCATCTTTATAAATTTCTTCATGAATCAAAAATCTTGGCTTATTGTCGGGGGCATAATTATAGCTCTCATTCTTGTCTGGGGCATCTGGTACTTCACAAAGCCTAATAACGCTCCGATTGAAACGCAAAACCAAACGGCCACCTCGGGGACCAATGAGACAAATACCGCCGCACCTGCTACGGCAACTTCTGGGGGTACGGTTGGAACGAACACATTCCGGAGTATCTTTACGCAAACAGGGAGCCATCAATGTTCATATGAACAAGTTACTTCGGATGGAAAAGCGAGCAGCGTCATATATATCGCCGACGGAAAAATGCGAGGCGAGTTTAGGACCACTATAGGCGCGGCATCGGCAGCCAATCTCATGGTATACAGCGGCGGCATTCTCTACACATGGAAAGAGGGCTCAACGACCGGAAAGAAATCGAGCATCAAATCTCTTGCCGACCTTCCGCAGGCGATACCGACCGATTTGACGAGCGGCGCCGGTTTTGGCACGAGCTTGGACAATGTGAGCTGGGATTGCCACGTTTGGTCGAAAGACCCGTCAATACTTGCAGTCCCCTCGTACGTTAAATTCTAGAAACTAATCGGAATCGAGATAGATGCGTCTTTTTCCTGCAATCCCGATGGATTATCTTTTTTGAGAAGAAGAATTCCGGTACTCGTCGCTGATTTTTCAAATTCGAGCGTGGCTTCGAACGGCACGAAATCCGATGTCGTCCATGCCGACTGCGCCTCCGCCGAGGCAACTCCGAGTTGTATTCCGTTCGCGTCTATAATCGCAATCGGAAATGCGGCTTCAAAATACCAGTTTCCTCTCGCCTTCCCTTTTACGATGAGCGGGCTCGAAACTTTCTGATTTGGAACAGGAGTCGTAACCTGTATCTGAACCGCGATGTCTGCTTCTCCTTCGAAGTCTTTGACCCACTCGCCAATTTCAAATTTCTTAGCATCTAGATGTATCCACACGCTCTTCCCGATGTGTGGCGCAACGGCAAAACTTTCTTCCGGCGCCCGCACCGCGAAATTCACCACTGCTCTGCCCTCCTGAAATCCTATGGTCTGCGGCGCTATGCGGTCGCCCAAGAACATCGCATTCGTTCCTTTATAGAGGCCATTTTCATTGACGGCGACTGCTACGTAATAAAATGTTCCGCTTCCGCCTGAATCTTTCGTCAAAAGGAACAGCACATCGTCGTCCCCGTCGCGGTCTAGATCTTTAAATATCGGCTCGCCGAAAATCGCAACTATTTCTTTGCTTTCCGAACCGGGAGCCGCTGCGATTTCTGCTTTTCCATCTACGAGCGTAATTGGTTTCCCCGCTATGAGGTACATCGCATTTTTATAATCCGCCGTTCCTTTCTGCGTAACTGCGATATTTCCCGAAAGCCACAGAGCGAGAATGATGAGGGCTAAAACACACGCGGCAATGACGAATTTCTTCATCCTCAAACTATACCCCCTTGCGCGCGATTTTGGAATTTAATTATCCACTGATTCGCCTTAACACCGCTCTACGGTGCGCTTACAATTAAGACTTACCAACATCTAATAACCTATGGATAAAAAGAATATTTTGCTTGCGGCCGCCGTTCTCATCATACTCGCGGTCGGCATCGCGTTTTATTTTTATCAGCCCGAGCCGGAGGAAATTATCCCAACGCAGAGCTACAGCGTGGAAGCTCCGCTCGAGAATAAGCCGGACATTAATCCGGCTGATAAGGCCAACCCTTTCAAGAGCGTAAAGACTAACCCATTTGAGTAATATGAACATATCAATAGATAGAAGGTACGTCCCGTTCGCGATTCTCGCGGCAGGAGTCTTTTTCGCCGCGATAATCATTGGACATGCTTTTGCCCAAACCGGAACGCAAGGCACTGATACGTCGTCCATCGTTTATCCAATCGCCGAACTCGGAAACTGCGGCAGCAAATCGGAATGTAAAACCTACTGCGACGAGCCGGACAACCTTGATGCGTGTATTTCATTTGCCGAAAAGAATAATCTGATGCCGCCCGAAGAGATAGCGACGGCGAAGAAATTCCTCGCCGCGGGAGGCAAAGGCCCGGGAGGATGCACAGGCAAGGATTCATGCGAAGCGTACTGTAATGAAATGACCAACATAGATGAATGCGTCGCATTCGCAGAGAAGTCGGGAATAATGCCTCCGAAAGAATTGGATGAGGCCAAAAAAGTGCAGGCCGCGATTAAGCGCGGCGTAAAGCCCCCGCCGTGTGGAGGAAAGCGTGCCTGCGATGCGTACTGCGAAGACCCAAACCACATAGAAGAATGCGTTGCGTTCGCGAGCGAAGCCGGGTTTATGTCGCCCGATGAACAGGCCAACGCGCAAAAAATGGTACAGGCCATTAAAAGCGGAGTGAAGCCGCTCCCCTGCAGAGGCAAAGAGGAATGCGACGCGTACTGCGGACAGGAAGAAAACATTGACACATGCGTTGCGTTTGCCGAAGCCGCAGGATTCATGACCGGCAAAGATGCGGAGATGGCGAGAAAAACTCGCGGCAAGGGTCCCGGCGGCTGCCGAGGCAAGGAAGAATGCGATGCATTCTGTGACAGTAGTCCGGAGAATCAAGAGACTTGTTTCCAGTTTGGAAAAGATAACGGCTTGATATCGCCGGAAGAAGAGCAAAGAATGGAAAAGGACAACGGCCAACTTCGCGAATCGTTATCTAATCCTCCACCGGAAACCGTTGCATGCCTTGAAAATATATTCGGCAAAGACAATTACGAAAAACTGAAAGCAGGCGCTATACGGCCTACCCGCGACCTTGGAGAAAAGATGTCCGCGTGTTTCAGCCAACAAGAGGAGCGCCGCATACAGGGAGAAGAAAGAAATGATGCCAACCGTGGTCCGGACGGGCGGGGACGACATGTGCCGCAAGAAGGGCCATGTGAAGACGGAAATTGCCCCCAGTATGACCCGAGTTTAGGCGGACCAGCTCCGCGAGGTGGATGTGAGGGCGAGAATTGCGGACCGAGAGATTACCCGCCCGGTCCTAGAGGCCCCCGATGCGAAGGTGAAAACTGCCCGCCGCCAGGTGATTATCCTCCCAACCCAGGCCCCGGCGGCCCGCGCTGTGAAGGAGAAAACTGCCCGCCGCCCGGCGATCATCCGCGCAACCCGGGTCCGGGAGGACCGCCGTGCGAGGGTGGAAATTGTCCGCCACCAGGGGACTATCCGCGAAATCCTGAACCGCCTAGGTGCGAAGGTGGCAATTGTCCGCCGCCTGGTGATTATCCGCGCAATCCACTACCGTCTGGATGCACAGGTGAAAATTGTGCGCCTCCGCCAATAGGTTCCCAGCCGCAAGGCGAGCAGATAGGGCAAATTCCGCAGGGCGAAATGCAACAATTTATTCCGCCAACAGAAGCGGGCTATCCGCCTCCGGAATCCGGAACGCAAGCTCCGCCGCCTCCTCCAAGTGACGGTGGCGCTGCACCAGCAGAACCTGCCACGCCTGCACCGGCGCAGGAACCAGCTCCCACATCAGAACCCATCAGTGCATATTCACCGAGCGCAATGGTTGCCTCAGTCGTCAATTTCTTCTTGAGTCCGTTGTTTGTCCGCCAGCAGTAACAAATCTCAAAGTCGCTTCTTCGTCAGGACGGCTGGACAAGTCTATTTCAGCAGTGGCCGGATAAGGTCTACGAGTTGTTGATGTACACGGCCGTTGCTTGCGATGAACCCATTGATTTTTTGGTCGTACCGTTGCTCTTTACCTTCAAGGTCAGTTACTTTTCCGCCCGCTTCTTCGACGATTATTTTCACGGCAGCTGCATCCCATGGCCTATCAGCCTTGTAGACGCCTGCCGCGAGTTGGCCAGATGCTATTAACATGGCAGCATATACACAGGAATAAAAGCTCACAGTTCTGCACCCTTCGTTTGCCAAAACGTTTTCCAGAGATGGCAACATGGAGTTACCACCTGTCTCTATAAAAAGCCTTTTGGTAAATTGCGTGTCTTTGGAAACTGATATCTTAGATCCATTTAGAAATGCGCCTTTGCCTTTCTCGGCGTGGAGCAATCTGTCCATTATCGGGTCGTAAATAACTCCTAAAATGCTCTCGCCATTTCGTGTTAGAGCAAGCGAAAATACAAAAGTAGGATAACCATGAGAAAACGGTATCGTCCCATCTATTGGGTCGCAAACCCACGTGTACTCGCTCTCAATAATTCTGCTTCCCTCTTCGCCTACGAAAGAATAGGTGGGATATTTCTTTTGAACTGCATTCATTACTAAAGCATTTATCTTTATGTCAGTTTCGGTTACAGGTGAATTGTCTTCTACTTTCCACTCCTTGTTCATTCCCAATTTGAAATTCTGCCGCATTATTTCTCCCGCCTCCCGCGCGAGTCCGACAGCAAATTCAAGTGTTTCATTCATACTATGTTAACCATTCTACACCTTTTGCGTATCACCGGTTTCTGAGAGGCTCACTGCCTTTTTCACCTTACTCCCGTATTTTGCCTGCCCGCCTCCGGCGGGCAAAATACCAGAATAGGTTCCATCGTTGATTTCTCCCACCTCTATACTTCTTGACATTCTAACGTTTTGCAAAACGTTAGAATGTGCGTTGCGGAAGCCTCGCTTCCGTATACTCCGCTTCCGTATACTCCCGTATTCGGAGCGTTCGCCGCGTCATTGCATATATCCGCCTCTTTCCACGGTACACCCCGCGAGACAATCAGCTCGTCCACTCCACGATGAGCAGTAATTCTGGAGCAACGCCGCATGCCAAAGCTCCTTCCACGAAGCGTGTTTGAGCGCCGGTGAGCTTATCTTTGCCTATGCGTTTTGCTTCGCAAAATAGTATCTGGCCGTTATGCCACGCGAAAACATCAAGGCACGCGGTGGTTTTGGCTGTCTTCCAGATGTTCTGCAATAATTCTTCTTTATCCTTTGGAATTGACACGTGTTCTGAACTCAATTTCCACTCGTTAGGCATGGTGCGCAGATAGTGCGCACCTCCATACGTCTCAACCCATACTCCATTCCATCCGTCCTCAACCAACATGCGTAAAATCACTAATTCGGCAAAGCATGCCTCGCCCTTGTAGTTCAGCACGGGTTTCCTTCCATAATCAAACTTCACAGGATTTCCCTCCCAAAGTGAGAAAATTGGATGACACACGGGCAGCGAAACCGTTGCGCCCTTTGGCAAGGTAACGTTCATCGTCTCAGTCGGCTGTAATTTTTTCGGGATGTCCATAACTTGATTGCTATTTAACGAGCTAGTCGGTGGACTACTGATTGAGTATGGACTGTATTAATTTTGGAATGGTTTTCCTGAAATCCACATCTTTGAGTTTAAAAAATGGTTGAGTTATGAATTTGCTAAACGCGACACACGGTATTCCCTCCAAGCGAAACAGGTATATGCTTATCTTTTCATTCACAGGAACCGGAACACCTGCTTCCACGAGTTTGTTCCCTACCAATAATTGGCAAAGTGCCTGCCCATTGAATAGTGCGAGACGCACCCCTTGGTTTTTCACAAGAGCAATTCCTCTCATTAAGTTATCGCGCATGTATTCCCGTTGCTCGCTAGAGAGCGTGCTGGGGAGACCAATGCCCGATGAATGATACGGGAGCAAATCAATGTTAATAAGATGCTCTTGAAAGAAATTGTAAATATCTTCTCGATTGTGAAAAGTCAGGCCTTCGAGTGCCGCGAATATCATGGATATCTTTTCGTAATAGCGCGACTTCATGCCGGCGCGATGATATAAGGTAAAGAAGCGCTTCGTGAAATTTTCGTAGTCCTTCCAGCTACTATTTTTCCACGTCTCCTCTGTCGGATTTTGTTTTTCAGAAAACCCGGGGTTGAGACTGAACAGCGCATATTTGTGGAGTCCATTGCCTATATCACCAACAAAATATGTCGGCAGATAATCGCCACGCAACCGCGCCACTCCTTTTAAGCCGAGCAAATTGGAGATTCCATCAACCTGCTTCTTATACGCGGCTAGATTTGTATGGAATAAATCGAAATCCGCTCGCGCTTTTTTGACCATATCCACCTCCATGGAAAGAAGTATAGCGTACTGAGATAGCCACCTTCTCAACATCCTAACATTTCGCAAAATGTTAGGATGCGGAAATTTGCGCCTGCACCCAGCACTTTCTTCTATTGCAGTCTTTTGCAAAATACTAGAATAGATTCCATCATCCATTTTCTACGGCTCTTCTCATTCTGATGTTTTGCAAAACATTAGAATGAGAAAATAACGTTCATGCATGCCTAGGAATTGATTACATTCACCGGCTTGCCTTCCTGAAATGCGCGGATGTTGTCGGCTGTTGTTTGCATCAATCTTTGCCGTGCCTCAAGCGTCGCCCATGCGATGTGGGGAGTAATGATGCAGTTCTTTGCTTTAATAAGCGGGTTGTCCAATTTTATCGGCTCCGCGGAAACGACGTCTACTGCCGCGCCCGCTAGTTTTCCCGAATTGAGCGCGTCGGCCAAATCCTGCTCAACGACGAGGCCGCCGCGCGCGGCGTTGATAAGAAATGCCGTAGGCTTCATCTGCGCGAGAAACTCGCGGTTAACCATTCCTTTATTCTCATCGGTGAGCGGGCAGTGAAGCGTAACAATGTCGGCTTTCGCAATAATTTCGCGGATTTTTGCCATGTCGCGCCCCGCGGTCAGGATTTTCATACCTAGCGCCTCCGCAATTTCTCCCACTCGGTGGCCGATCTTTCCATAGCCGATAATGGCGAGCGTTTTTCCTGCCAATTCTGTCAGAGGCGTCTTCCAAAAACAGAAATCCTGCTGCCTGCCCCACTCGCCCGCATGAACCGCATCGCTGTGCAGTGCGACATGATGAACTAATTCGAGAATAAGTGCGAATGTAAATTGGGCAACTGAGTCCGTGCCATACTCCGGCACGTTGGAAACGGGAATCCCGCGCGAGCGAGCCGCCGCAATATCCACGACGTTGTAACCGGTGGCGGTGACCGCGATGAATTTCAGATTCGGCAATTTTGCAATCACGTCGGCCGATAAAACGGCCTTGTTGGTAACAATAATGTCGGCATCAAGAGAACGCTCGACAACTTTATCGGCAGGCGAATCAGCAGAATTCGTGGCTTGGCCCGTGTAATCATAAATCTGCAGTTCACCAAGCGATGCAACCGCATCCCACGGATTGTCGCCTGGGTTTAGGGTGTGACCGTCCAAGACTACGATTTTCATAAAATCTATAAAATCCCTTTATCCATAAGTTCCCGCCTTAGTTTATCAGGATTTTCAAACAGAAATGCTGTCATGCCCATGTACTCGGCCGGCTCAATGCACGACGCCTTGTCATCTATATATACCGCCTCTTCCGGCTTAACATTGGCTTTCTCCATCGCTAATTTGTAAATTTGTGGATTTGGCTTTCTTACTCCTGCTTCATGCGAAAAGATGCCGCCTTCAAACCATTTAATAAAGCCGTACCTCTCATCCAGCCTCATTACTCTTTCTCGAACGTTATCCGATAAATAATATACTTTATATTTCCTCCGAAGTTCGAAAATGATATCTCTTGTCCCTTCAATAAGTTTATAATCATCAATCCATTCGCTTTCTAATGTATTGGAATCTTCCTTTAGGTTTAGGTTTGTGAGAACTTGTTTCCAAAACTCGTCTCGCGTTATCTTGCCTTCGCGATATTTAGTGCCTATTTCGCCATCTATCACATTCCTGACGATTTCCTTATCAATTGCATATCGCGCGCTGATATCATCAATGAATTTCTTTGCGCCATTTGTAAACAACACGCCGCCTAGGTCAAAAATAATCGCCTTAATCATAATCAATCCTGACTATATTGATATGCAATCCAAATCCCCAAAAACGCGCCGACTCCGCCTAAGAGTATTGATGAGAATGAAAACATGCTTGAACCCCACAAGCCCGGAATGAGACTCCCGATAGTGGAACCGGCAAAAGCCCCGAACCACACAAGCGATTTCATGCGTCTATTGTATCAAATGCACGAGCACTGTGGATTTCATACATTGAACTCTGACCAAGGCGCGGTACACTCTATATATCTGCTCTCCTATCCGAATGATGGGCAGATGTGTAATTATAGATACTTCATGCAATATCAAATTAAGCTCGCCGGACTCAAAGACTTCGGCGCGCTGATGCAACTGCAAAAACAAATAGCGAACGAGGCCGAGCACCTCGCGGTCACGGGGAAAGACCGCAGGGATTCACTGCTCTATGCGTTCGCAAAAACTCTCGTACACAGAAAGCGCGTGCATACCTTTATTGCGCTTGATGGAGCAAAGATAGTGGGCTACATTACAGCCATTTCCGGCAAGTTCCTCAAAGTGCGGGGGACTTCATACGTCGTCATGGGAGTTCTCGCTTCGTATCGAGGCCGCGGGATAGGCACAGCGCTCCTGAAGCAGGCAGAAGGGCTTGCGCGGGAGCACGGTATGCATCGGATGGAACTCGAGGTATTTGAGAAGAATGAAGATGCCGTACACCTGTACGAAAAATTGGGATTCGTAATGGAAGGCCGCCGCCGCGAGGCCATAAAGACTCCAAAGGGATACGAGGACATCATCTGGATGGGAAAACTGCTCCAGGCCAAGTGAGCGCCAGTGCTAAGAAATCGGCGTTGGAGTACAATGCCCGCTATGAAGTGGATAATCGCTCTTGCTGTGCTCGTAACGACATTCGCCGCGGGTTCGGTGTATATCTTCCTCGACGCGGATGTTGCGTATCGCAATCCGGTTGACGCTTCAACGACAGGAGCAAGCTCGGTTTCTTCAAAAGCTATTAATAATTCGGTGGGTAGCGAACTGCCGACGGCAAAAACAATTCCCGGTTTGGCGTGGGTCGGACAGACATTTAACAACTGCTCTTCGGTGGCTCTTTTCATAGTTCTCTCCCGCTGGGACATCAAGGACACGCAGGAGAAAATCGCAGAAGCGACGCGTCCCTGGAACAACCCGCGCGGCGACAACGACGACAAATCGGTAACTCTCTATGAGCTCGCCGACTACGCGAGAACGCGGCACGGTCTGCTCGCCTATGTCCGCCCCGCTGGCAACATTGAACTCTTGAAGAAATTCATAGCCGCCGATATTCCGGTGCTCACGCGTGCACTCACCTACCGCGACGACGACATCGTGCACTACCGCGTCATTCGCGGATACAATGAATCGCAACAGGTCGTCATTGAGAGCGACGGCATCGAGGGGCAGAACCAGCTGTACTCTTATAAGGATTGGATGCACTTCTGGAAAGATTTTAATTACTCATACCTTATTGTCGTACCGAAGGAGAAAAAGCAGATAGTCGAAAGCATTTTGGGCGAAGAGGCCAACGAACAGTGGGCGTGGAGGAATGCCAAAGCGCGCGCCGAAGATGAAGTGGCGCGAAATTCATCCGACATGCGCGCGAAATATAATATTGTGACAGCGCTCTTCTATTTAGGCGACTACGAGGGAACAGCACGCGAATTTGAGAAAATTGAAAGTTCGCTCACGAGGCGCAAGCTCTGGTACCAGATGGAGCCGATAGAAGCGTACTTCAAGCTTGGAAAATTTGACCGCGTGATAGAACTCGCCGATAGCGTCATCAACGACAACAATAAATCCGTCTCTGAACTTTACGTGCTGAAGGGCAAGGTTTACGAGAGCCGAGGCCAGACGGCTGAAGCGCGGGCAGAATACGAAATAGCTATTTACTACAACAAGAATCTGCAATCGGCCAAAGATGCCCTCGCGCAACTAGGCACGTAGCGATATTTTTTTCCTTTAAAAAAAGACTGCTCAGCGCGATTTCTTTCATTCTAACGTTTTGCAAAACGTTAGAATGAGATTTCGTAGTTAGAGTTACGCCCTTAGGCTGAGAAATTATTCGGAAGAACACGGGGCAAATTCGCAGTTGGGGCCGGTGCGCCCGACTGCCGAGCCGTCTGGGCAGAGCCGCGCTTCAAGTGTGCATCCCGTTTCCGCGCTCGAGGCCGCAACTCTTCCGATAATTACGGGAATTTCAAGCGCATCGTCATTCTCCGGCAATCCCGATGGATTATCTTTTTGTAGTATGAGCGAGCCGCGATTGCTGTATGCGTTCACTATCGGCGTGAACGTGAGCGTCGCTTCAAACGGCACAAAATCGGTGGTCATCCACTCGCCTTGCGCGGTCGCAATAGTTTGCGCAATTATTCTTCCGTCCCAGTCGGTGAGAACAATCGGAAAGCTCGCTTCAAAAAACCAGTTCCCTCTCGCTTCGCCCGTTATGGCGAGCGGGCTCTCGATGACTCCGTTCGGAAGCGGCGCGTAGAGGCGGATAAGGTTCGTCTTCTCAATAGTGTTGCCGAGCGATTCGGTAAATGATTGGTCGCCATGCCTGCACTGGCGCGGATAACTTTCCATCACCGAATTCCCTGCCGCCACGCATTCTTCAAACGTTGTTACTAATACGGTCTTCTGCGGGACATACTGGCGCGTATACATATAGAGCGCGCTTGCGGCAAACAATAGAACGAGCAAGCCGCCGACCCCGATCAAAAATTGACGCGTGAACATACCAGAATATTATACCCTAGTGGCTTGAAACCAAGGGATAATTCTCACTTTGCTCCTCCTGCGTCGCCAACAAACGATGTAATGCTTTCGTACGTTTCCGGATACCAAAACATTGTGTTGTGTCCTGCCCCTCGTATTATCGCCAATTGTTTATCAGGACTTCGGAGCGACTCAAAAAGTTCTTCTCCCAACTTCGAAGGTATCACGGTATCCGCGTCTCCATGCAAAACGAGTACCTTTCCCCTGTACGCCGCGAGCAGTTGTTCGTTATCAAAAGCGTTCTCTACCAACAAAGAAGCCGGATAGAACCAAAAAGCTTCCTGAGCCACATCGACGAGATCCGTGAAAGGTGAAATAAGTATAAGTTGCGATACGGGTTTCAAGGATGCGTGATATGAGGCAACGCCCGTGCCGACGCTTTCTCCTAGAACCACGATGTTCTTGAAATCTCGGCTGTCCAGAAAATCAATTACATGCTCGACATCTTTTTTTATTCCGGCGTGACTCGGTTTTGCGCTGTCGTTAGAATAACCTGCATACTCCGGCAACAGATACGAGTAGCCGATGTTACCAAAGATTGAGGCTATAAAAGCTCTGTCGCAAGCAGAACCGGCGTTTCCATGATAGATAACGGCTACTCGCGGCCCATTTTTCTTAAAGTACATCCGAGTGCCTTCGTATGTGAGTCTCTCGGCCTCTTTCAAATCGGGACAACTCTCAAAATCTTGGACGCCAGGCTGGTAGACCAGTGATTCCTGCTTGTATGAAAGAAACAATCCGATAACAGCATAAAAAATGGCAAACAATAAAATGGTTTTCATGAGCCGTCGCACATTTCCAATAATTTGGAATTTCATGTTATCTACTTAAATAAACACTCAACGATGAATGCATCCTGCCCAACAACATGGTCTGCGCATTCCGCCCCTAAGCTTCGAGAGGGTTTCCTTGATACGGATGCCCCGCGTTTCAGCTTTTTTGCCCGACGTAACCCAGCAAATCCATTCGTTGCGCGCTAGCGGCGTAATATCTTCCCATACTGTTCGCGCCGCAGGCGTTGAAGTAAGCGCCCTTCGTAAATCCTCGGGCATTTTATGTGCTACACCACCTGCTAGCTTATTTTTGTTCATAAGTCTATTTTACCAAATCTCGCAATCATGGCTCACTCAAGATGCCGCCGCGAGGTGGCGCAGTCACTTTTCGTGGCTGGGGGACTTGGAATCGGACCAAGATTAACTGCTTCAAAGGCAGCCGTCCTACCGTTAGACGATCCCCCAATTCCCAAAATAATGGAACTCGGGCAAAAGCCGGTTTCCAATGCTATCTACTTTAACCCAATCTTCCCACTTTATCTATCTGCTATGCATTGTTCCACTCATCCGACTTTATCCCCGCTTGCCGCAACATTTCTGCAAGAAGATGTCGCGAAATGTCTCCGCGATGCGGATTCGGTATATGCAACTTCAAGCCACCCTTTACCATGAATAAATGTTTACCACCAGAATATGGCCCTTCGAAACCAAGGAGGCGCAGTTTTTGAACAAGTTTTCTCCACGAAATGCTTTTAACCATGCCGTGAAAGATTGGTTAGTTCAGAACAAGATTTCGACGGTCGACTTTCAAATTAAAACCAGGCACAGATTCATGATTGCTGACCTTAAGCAGTAGCCATTCTTCCAACACGTCCCGCAGATTGCGCCTGCATTGTTCGAGATTCTTAGCATTTGCCCACACACCGCGCACTCCAGGAATTTCAGCAAAATAAGTGCCGTCTTTGAGCAGTTTGTAGCGCGCGACTCTAAGCTTTTTATCTATATATTCCCGCAACATATAATACATTATACCACAACTCATTGTTTCCGCGCTTTGAGCATCAAAAACAGTCAAGCATTACTTCAACACAAGTGAATTCAAGACCTACGAAAATTCGCTGCGGATTTGATCTTCCGGCGCATTGAAAGTCACCGAGAACATCACTATGTTGTCCTTGTGCGAGAAGACGTAGCTTTCTGCCTGGTAGAGACCGTCCCACCGGTATGTGTATGCCTCCCTTCCTGCTACCGTTGTCGTCGAAAGATTGCCGTCGGGCGAAAGTTTGAAATTCGAGAAATTCGTCCCGCGTATCCAATCTTCAACCTTCATCTGTTCAATGTCGTTCTGAAAAATATCAACGGAAATAGCCGGCGGTCCCTCGCCTCCTTCGGGAATATTCGCGAGCCACTCTCTATCGAGAAGCACAATCGAGTAATGCATTCGTTCACCATTCCCCACTTCTTTTTCTTGGAGAACGTACGTAGATGGATATTCAAAGCTCAATCCGTACTGCCCGTTCGTATACTGCGTCGTGCTTTTCTCTCCCTCAAAAGGTGCGGGAGCGGGCGTTTCTCTCGCGAAAAAATACATTGAGCCTGCAATGATGAGCACTGCAACAATTAATATCAGAAGATTTCTCATAGCATTTGCATTAAATCTTCCGCGCGCGGAGCATTAGAAACAGCGGGAATTCTTTCCGCGCAGTGTCTTCCGCTTCCGCTCTGGGTCCACGTTCGCTCATGCGGTTTGAAATCCACTCCTCGAGGCCCACAACAGCAAATCCCTGCTTTGCAAGTTCTTTTACATAAAGCTGAAGCGGGCGGTGATACGACATAGTGGTAACCCCAGGTGCTAGGCCGGGATGCATCTGTATTTCGTGCGAGCTTTCAGAAAGATACTTGTCGAGCCGGCGAAATTGGATGTTAGCGGCATTATCGAATCCCCACTGCGAATGGCGCAAAATGCGAAAGCACGGGTGGTTGAGGACAATCGCAAAAATGCCATCCTTTTTCAAGAGCTGCGAAACTTGTGCCAACGCGCCGGAAAGATTCTTGATGTTTTGAAGTGCGAGCACACATATCGCTACATCGAAAGATTCCTCCGGAAGCGGCAAGCGCTCTGCAGGCGCAGTCAAATAGACTATGTCTGGCGGACCAATCTTTTTTGCAATATTTATGAGTTCCGGTGCTATATCAACACCTGTTACTTGAGCGCCCGCCTCACGAAACGCGCGAGAAAAGAAACCTTCTCCGCAGGCCAGATCAAGAACGCGCTTACCTCGTATGTCTCCGAGTACGCGCAAAAGATTCGGCTTGATTACCTTATCGTGATACGTGTCCTCGGATTCAACATGGCTGTGATACCAATCAGCCACATGTCCCCACGAGGTGTCTTTCTTCGCGGTTTTTGCCGGTCTGCTATGCCTGGGCTGTTTTTTTGAGAATTTCCGCATGAGTATCAGGCGGTCTGACAAATGTCGATTACTGCAAGTTCCAGCGGCAAATGCGGAACGGCAGCATATGCCATTTGCGCGTACGCCTCCAGAAGCGCGCGCATTGTATTTGAGTTCACTCCCGGCTCTTTCGATAACTTCCTCGCAAGTTCAACATCGGCTTCCCCGAATTCCTGCGCGAGCGACTCCGCGACATCAGGAGCGAGACGTAGAAGCAGGACGACGCGCATTCGATGAATTAGGAGTTTTACAAGAACACGCGAGTCCATGTTTTCCGATACGGTTTTCTGTATCGCTCCAAGCGCGGCAGAGCTGTCTTTTTTTGCGAGCGCAGAGAGTATGTCGCGCACAAGCTCCGCGCGGGGCGCGCCGGAAACCAGTTCGACTTCTTCTGCGTCTATCTTCTTGTCCTTTGATACCGCAAGCACTTTCTGCAAAATGCCGAGTGCATCGCGAAAAGAGCCCTCGGCAAGAAGCGCAATGAGTTCCGCCGCCGAGCGCTCGAGCGAATATCCTTCTTTTTTTGCCACATCGGTAATGGCCTGCGAAAGAATTTCGCGCGTCGGTTTTTTGAACGAGTAAATCTCGCAGCGAGATTGAACAGTTTCCGGCACTTTGTCACGCTCGGTAGTCGCCATAATAAAAATCACGTGCGCCGGCGGCTCTTCCAGAGTTTTTAAAAACGCGTTCCATGCACTCCGCGAAAGCATGTGCGCCTCGTCCACGATATACACTTTAAATGGAGATTCGAGCGGAAGGACGTGCGCGCCCTCGCGAAGCTCGCGGATGTCCTCGACGCCTGTATTGGATGCCGCGTCTATTTCGTAAATGTCGTTTGGCGTCACGCCGAGTTCACGCGCGAGAATCCGCGCCACACTGGTCTTCCCAGTTCCGCGGCCGCCTGAAAAAAGATATGCATGCGCGATTTTCTTATTTTTTATGGATGCCTCCAGCACGCGGACGACATGCTCCTGCCCGCGCACCTCGCCCCATCCCTGCGGCCTGTATGCTCGGTATAAAGTGGCATGCCGCCTATCCGTAACCTTATTCATATGGTGATTATACCTCAAGAGAGAAACATCATTACTGTCTTAGTTCTTTGGCAGTCAGACTGCCAAAGACAGAAAGTGCTTCCGTAACATTATTAGTCTCCATCAGCTTCATGCGAAGTTCTTTAGCTCCTGACCATCCTTTTACATACGTAGCAAAGTGCTTTTTCATAGTGGCGTAGCTCGACGTTTCCGCAAGCAACTCCTGAAACAACTTCAAATGTTCCGCAAGTGCCTTCAGTTTCGCTTCCCTGACATTCCAACATTCTTGAGAATGTTGGAATAAAAAAGGGTTCCCAAAAATTGCGCGGCCTAGCATTACACCATCACAGCCGGACATTTCTGCTTTCTCGCGCGCTTCCGCGAGGTCGCGCACATCGCCATTGCCGATTATGAGCGTTTTTGATTTCAGGGAGTCGCGAATTTCTACGGCCTGCGCTATCGTCTCCCAGCGCGCCGGTACATCCGACATTTCTTTTCTCGTGCGCGCGTGAATTGTTACGGCAGAGAGATTTTCCGCAAGCAATTCCGGAAGCCACGTCTCCAGTTCATCGATTAAATAACCTGTTCTGGTTTTTACCGACACTGGCAAGCCAGTCTCACCTGCCGCGCGAATAAGCTCGCACGCGAGTTTCGGATTCTTCATCAGCGCCGCGCCGCATCCAGATTTTTCGACTGCCCTGTCGGGGCATCCCATGTTGATGTCTATCCCGTCGAATCCCAGCTTTGCAACCATCTCGGCAGCTTTTTTCATCCGCTCCGGCGAGGCCGTAAATAATTGAGCGACAATCGGCCTCTCCTCGTCCGAGAACAGTAACTTCTTTTGTAACTTCTCCCACCCAGACCTGCCTGCCCCGTTAGAAATAGCCCGTCTACAGGTGCACATCCCTACTCGATGTGCCCGCCCCAAAGGCCCTTCGGGCGCGCTAGCGCGGGCGCGACTTCTAACGGGGTTCGCAAAAAATAACCCATCCGCTGATGTAAATTCCGTGAACATCACATCCGGCTTGCCATAACGTGCAATGAGCCGCCGAAATGCCGCGTCGGTAACATCCTCCATGGGAGCGAGTGCAAAAAAAGGTTTAGGCAATTTCGTCCAAAAATTCTTCATCGGAGCACAATACCATCAAACACAGCTTCTAGGCAGACATTCTGGCAGTCAGACTGCTAAATTTAGCAGTCTGACTGCCAGAATCCTAGTTCCAATCGCCTACACGGAACAGACTGACAATTGACTCTCTCTCTCTCTGATTTGCGATATTGCCTTTTGGTTGCTATTGAACATTGATTTACCCGTTGAGACGGTACTCGACGGTAATTTTATGGAGGATGCTTCTATGCAAACCCTGATTGTATTTGGGTTCATTTTTGGTCTTATTAGTTGGTCTATCGCGATAAGGGTGCCGAAAAGCATCTGTGTCGCGAACATGAGCGCCTTGCAGGCCTCGGAGGCTTATCTTGGGGCCGCAGAAAATGGGGCAAGGCACCATCCTGTTCCAGCTTTGATGGAAATCGAATTCTTGCTCGACATGAGCATAGGTTTCTTGAGGGGCGATACAGATTCTCGAGGATGGGCATACTCATCGCTTCGGTGGCGCCAACAATCACTCAGACGCTGGCTAGAAGCCAGATTCGTCCAGGGCGACATTTGGCGCGGCATTGATTAACCCAGCAAGGCGAACCGCCTTGCTGGGGTCCGTCTTTTTATAGACTCACTCCTAGCAGTCAGACTGCTAAAAGATACGCATTCCACAAACCCTCACGACCGTGAGAGTTTGTGGAATGCAGTAAAGGAATATGAGATGAGCGTCAAATTTGTTTCGGCCTTTTTCCTATTACCCGACTACGCTATCGCTACGCTGGACTGCGATTTGTGGCAAGGGTGCCCCTTGGCAATACACCGAGTTTCTGGTCGAAAACCTCCTGGTTTTCGACACGATTTTTGCTCGTTGGATTACCAACGAAAAAATCGCCTATCACCTATTTTTATAGTACACCCTATTACCGAACCGAAGGTCGATGTATTCAATTTTGTCTTCCCTCGATAGAGACTGCGACATCAACACCGTCTGGAGATTGCGCACAATCGTGTTCGCGTCTTGTTCAATAGTGCTTCGCACATCGAATCCCTTCGAGAGAGTCAGCATGAAATCCTGCTCGTTCTCTATTGCCACACCGACTACCGAAAACCCGGAATCCTTGAGCCGTGATAGAAAAGCGAGAATATTCGAAAAATGACCGGGAAAAAATGTTTGTCCGATTGGAGCAGAGCTGGTTGCGAGCCCGCCTTTAAATACAATGCCAGAAGTCGTGGTCGAAGATTCTGCAAAAATAAACCCTGTGTCATCCATCTCAAAACACAATTCTTTTTCGGAACACCACAGAGCAAATAGTTTTCGCTCCGTCACTGAAACAGTAATTGCCTGCGCCAGAAGCGATTCGCGCGAAATATCGGCTGAAAGAATGCGCGGGAAATAATTCTGTATGCTTTGTGCTATGTCTGCCTTGGGGTAGAGGAAGATATTATCGCGCGAAATTATCGGGCGGGTTCCGTTATTGAGCTTTGTCTCCACGTATGCCTGCACAAGCCGCGGCGAGACATTTTCTGTCCCTTTCACCTTCACTTCTCTGATGGAATATCGAGAAAGATAAGAAAGTTCGCTTATCCCATACGAGGCGCCCACAGCCGCGACAACAAAAGCGAGTACCAAGAGCGCCTGCAATTTTCGCCGGCGAACTCGCAATGATGTTCTGCGGTTGAGCGGGAGTGATGCCTGCGCGCGCGCGCGCGCCGCGCGAGCCTGCTCGCCAGCCCTACGTTTTCGCAGGTCAATCAATCCGTGCCCATGCTTTCGCTCTCCATTTGACATCTATCTATTGTACCCGTCCCATCACATCCTTGCCCATATACCCCTGTAGCGCTTCGGGAACGGAAATCGTGCCATCCGCCCGCTGATAGTTTTCTGCAATCTGCGTCAATATTCGAGGCATGGCAAGCGCTGTGTTGTTGAGGGAATGGACGTAACGCACGACGCCATTCTCATCGCGATAGCGGATATTAAGCCGCCGTGTCTGAAAATCATGAAAGTAAGAAGATGAATGCGTTTCGCGATACTGTTTTTCCGAGGGCAACCATGCCTCGATGTCATATTTCTTGACCTGGCCCAGCCCCAAGTCGGCGCCGCAATTGATGACGACGCGGTACGGCAATTTTAATTCCTGCAATAGAGCTTCCGAGTTCGCCGTCAGTTCCTCATGGTATTTCACCGACTCCTCGTGGCTCGCCTCGCATAAAACGACCTGTTCGTATTTCACAAATTCGTGTATGCGAAAGATTCCCTTGGTGTCTTTGCCGTAGCTTCCGGCTTCCCTGCGGAAACACGGAGAAAAAGCGAAGAATTTAATCGGCAAATCTTTCTTTTCCAAAATCTCGTCCATGTAGTACGCCATCGAGCCGACTTCTGCAGTTCCGGCAAGATAATCGCCGTCCTGCGTTTTATACAAATCTTCCTCGCTTTGCGGCAGATATCCTGTACCCATGAACGGTTCGCGGCGAACAAGCGACGGGACGATGAGAGGAGTGAAGCCGGATTTATTCATGAATCGCTCTTCCACAAAACGATTGAGCGCCCACACAAGCCGCGCGCCGTCATTCTTCAAAAAATATCCGCGGAAGCCAGCGACTTTGGAACCGCGCTCGTAATCCGCCATGCCGTTTGAAAGCAACAGTTCGACGTGAGACTTGGGCTCGAATCCGAACGCCGGTATCTCTCCCCACTTCTTTACCTCTTTATTGTCTTTGTCCGATTCTCCATCCGGCACCGACATATCCGGAACATTGGGAACCGTGACCATGAGCGCGCGCCATTCCTTCATTACTTCCTGCAGAGATTCCTCATCTTTGCGGAGAATCTCTTTCAGCGTCTGCATCTTACTGATTACTTCCTGCCGCTCTTCCTCTTCTTTGGCCGAAGCAATCGCCTTTGAAGCAATATTTTGCTCGGCGCGCTTCTCGTCTATTGAGGCCTGCAGAACGCGGCGCTTGTCGTCCAAAGCGAGCAGCGCGTCGATATCAACAGTAATGCGCTTCTTTTTTGCACCCGCGATGACGATATCTTTGTTTTCTCGGATAAACTTAATGTCTAGCATACAAAATAGTTAGTAGTCCGTAGTTAGTAGTCAGTAGTGAAATCATTGATCACAAGACAAGAGGTGACTCCTCACCCAAAGGGGGAGGTGTCTCCTCGGGAGCCGCTTCTACTTTCTACTGACTGTGCCAATAATATCACACGAA
Organism: bacterium; assembly: GCA_030674455.1. GTDB lineage: Bacteria > Patescibacteriota > Minisyncoccia > Phycocordibacterales > UBA2100 > UBA10103. Next base: position 60,727 of record JAUSGQ010000027.1, on the reverse strand, counting down.
ATCCGAGGTGCGGAATAGGCATATAAAGATGAAAGCCGCCGAGATGAACACGGTGGCCAGTTTGTGGCGACCTCCATCTCTGCGGCTTTAGGGATGCCGCAGATCATCCCAAACCAGTACAATACAAATTAGAACAATTGCTGTGCCTACTGCCCAGATTGTCGGCTGTTCAATTCCCAGCCAGGCATAGGCTGACGGAGTGTAGTAGCCAAGAATTCCTGCACCAATTCCAGATAAGAGACTGCCTATTGACCAGCCATGGTTCCGCAACATCTTGTAAATATAAACTGCAAACGTTGCGCTAAAAACCAAGAGGAATGCGTACCAATAGCCCGTCGCCCAGTTTACAAATGCACTGGCTCCCCAAGTTGCCAGTGCGGCGATGATAATTACCGGAATGCTGACTTGCAGTCCGGGCGTCGTTTTAAACACTTTCGCGAAATCGCGACGTCCAGCCCCACTGCTCAGCTCCTCAACGGCCAGTGTTACTAATTCCGACACATGCCAAGAGACGAATGCCGCCAACAACAATGAAATTAATCCCAAGCCCCAATTCATGATTTACTCCTGTCAAAGGGAATAGAGACTTGCGCCTCCAGTCCTGTACTGCATGGGCACGTCGCCCAAACCTAACCCTTTCGAACAATACAAAACCAGAGGCCGAAGTCAAACTCACATATACACAATGTGAAATGCCCGAGGTCTCACCTCAAATGCAAAATTCTCGAGGAGAGACCTCGGGCATTTTCAGATATCCACACAATATTTTCGTAAAATTGTATTGACTTCAAAATTATTTCCTGTATACCAATAGTATCTACAAGAAAAAATAAATAACCGGAAGAAACCAAATTGAACCTGAAACAGCAAAAATTTAACGGAAAAATTCTGATTGTCGGTTTTGGAAGTATCGGGCAAGGAGTCCTTCCGCTTCTCTTAAGGCATCTCACGGTGCCGCCTGAAAAAATTACTATTGTCACCGCCGACAAGCGCGGCCGCTCTGTCGCAAAAGAGTTCGGCGTTCGATTCATTCTGGAGCCCCTCACTCCCGACAACTATGAGCGGATAATCCTCTCGCACATCGGACGCGGAGATTTCCTTTGCAATGTCTCTGTCAATGTTTCCTCCACCGACATCATTACGCTCTGTCAGAAAGAAGGAATCATGTACTTGGACACTGTCGTCGAGCCGTGGGCGGGCTATTACACCGACGCATCGCTTTCCATGTCGGAACGTTCAAACTACGCGCTCCGCGAACAAGCCCTTGCACTGCGCAACTTGCCAATTTCTGGCCCGCGCCCGACCGCCGTCGTCGCACATGGTGCCAACCCCGGACTCGTTTCCCACTTCGTCAAAGAGGCGCTATTGATGATTGCAAAAGATACCGGAGAGAAAATTACCGAACCTAAAACGCGCGATGAGTGGGCAAAGCTTGCGCAACAACTTGGCATCAAAGTCATCCACATTGCAGAACGCGACACGCAAGCACCCAAGAAGCCGAAGAAAATGGACGAGTTCGTTAATACCTGGTCCGTCGACGGCTTTTATTCCGAAGGATGTCAGCCGTCGGAAATGGGCTGGGGCACGCACGAAAAGCACTTGCCGGAGAAAGGACGGAAACACGATTTCGGATGCAAGGCGGCAATCTATCTGGAACAGCCGGGTCTCGCGACGCAAGTGCGCAGTTGGACGCCTATTTCCGGCCCTCAATATGGTTGGGTCATCACACACAATGAATCCATATCAATTGCCGATTACCTAACCATCAAAGATGGTGGGCGCGTAGTCTATCGACCGACTGTCCACTATGCCTATCACCCGTGCGATGGCGCGGTGCTCTCTCTTATTGAGACTGCCGAACGCGGCGGCACACTGCAGAATATTTCACGGCTCATAAGTAATGAAATTCTTCCGGGCGGTGTAGATGAACTCGGAGTGCTTCTCATGGGACACAAAAAGAATGCGATGTGGTACGGTTCTCGCCTCTCAATAGATGAGGCGCGCGCGCTTGTTCCCTACAACAACGCGACCGGTCTGCAGGTTGCAGCCGGTATTTTGGGCGCAATGATTTGGACCATACGAAATCCAAACGCGGGCATCGTAGACTCGGAAGAGCTTGACCACCACGTAGTAATGGAAGCCGCGCGCCCGTATCTTGGAACGATGCTCGCGGAATACACCGATTGGACTCCACTCGCGCATCGGGGCGAACTTTTCCCGGAGAAACTCGACCTGAAAGACCCCTGGCAATTCAATAATTTCTTGGTTTCGTAGCAAGCTCGCAGATTGACGCGAAACTCACGCAGATTGACGCAGATTTTCGAGGTGACTCCTTGGCATGTGCAAGGTGTCTCCTCGGAAATTTCTTTTTGACAACTATCTCTCTGTGCTCTCATACCGGCACGGAGCGGAAAGCCATTGTCTGGCTTACCGGCCGGATAGCTTTTGCTCTTTCACTGGGAGATTAGCATGAAATCATTTTCTCGCTGTTTCGTAGTCGGGGCGCTTATTTTCGTGACGTTGATATACGCTGGGATTTATTTTGCCGCAACGTCACGTCTTCCGACAGGTCGCCTCCTACTGGAGGTGTCCGCGATCCCTGTATCACTTGGCCTTGCTTGCCAGGCGATTCACTCCTTACGCAATTGGAGGGAGGAGCGCGGTTACCCGCGCTCGCTCGGCTGAACGGAACGCCCTGCCCGCTGTACCGTCATGCGAAGTAACCTGTCTCTCTACGTCGAGGGCCAGGTTACTTTTTTAAATGTTAGAATTAGACTTAATGTCAGATATTTCGATTCTAAAACCGGAGGACTTCCCACCTCTGCTTAAAGAAATTCCCGACCCGCCGAAGAAGCTCTATGTGCGCGGACAATTGCCGAGTACCGATTTACACTGGCTCGCGGTCGTCGGCTCGCGCGCGATGACGAGCTACGGGCGGCAAGCGTGCGAACATTTGATCGGCGGACTGCGCGGATATCCTATCGTCATCGTCTCCGGTCTCGCTTTTGGCGTCGATGCCGCCGCGCATAAAGCGGCTCTCGAAGCCGGCCTCCTCACGGTAGCGGTCCCCGGTTCCGGACTTGATTGGGACGTCGTGTACCCGCGGGCAAATGTGTCGCTCGCCCGCGAAATCGTAAAATCTGGCGGAGCGCTTCTTTCTGAATTCGAGCCCGACTTAAAAGCGGCTGATTACACCTTTCCCCAGCGCAACAGAATAATGACAGGCCTCTGCCAAGCCACGCTTATGATTGAGGCCAAAGAGCGCTCCGGCTCGCTCATCACCGCGCGCCTGACTGCTGAATACAACAGAGAGTTGCTAGTTGTCCCAGGCTCGATTTTCAGCCCGGAAAGCCGAGGAACCCACCAATTCTTAAAGCTCGGCGCGACTCCCGTCACGAGTTCGGAAGATATCCTGCGTGCGCTTGGAATTGTGTACGATGAGGGCGCAAAGAAGGTACGCACGGATATTTCTGAAAATGAGGCGCGCGTGCTTCAAATCATTGCGAATCCTTGCCCGCGCGACGAACTCATGGAAGCGCTCGAACTGCCGATATCAGATGCGAACATTCTCCTTTCGACGATGGAAATCAAGGGGTTAATCGTTGAAGAACTTGGCGTAGTGAGAGCTCTCTAAACAGTTTCCTTCAAATGAAAGTACACTAACTGTACATATGTACAATTAGTGTACTTTTCGCTATTGACCTCATGGCCGCGATTGAACCGGCTTGACACGTGGTAGTCTATTGGGATATCAATGCGTACTTATACGCCCGGTAGGACAATTTCGAATTGCCTTGTATGAACATTCACCAAACTACGATAAGAAGATTCCTTCAGATGGCGTGCAAATCGTTTGTCGCTTGCCCTACGGCAGGAATTATTCGAAATTGTATTAACCGGGTATGAAGCTTGTTATTGTTGAATCACCGGCGAAAGCAAAAACCATCGAGAAATATCTCGGTAAAGGTTTTGTTGTGCGCGCATCTGTGGGGCACATCCGCGACCTGCCGAAAAGCAGTAAAGACGCCATTGATATAGAAGGCGGCTTTATTCCGAACTACGTCGTCGTAAAAGAAAAGCAGAAAATAATTGATGAGCTGCGCGATATCGCTAAAGACTCCGATGAAGTTATTCTGGCAACAGACCCCGACCGCGAAGGCGAAGCAATAGCGTGGCATTTAGCCGAGGCAATAAAGCTGAAGAAACCTAAACGAATCGTATTTCATGAAATTACCGAGCACGCGGTCCAAGAAGCGCTTGCTAACCCACGACTCATAGACGATAACCTGCGCCGCGCCCAGGAGGCGCGGCGCGTCCTCGACAGACTTTTCGGCTACGACCTCTCCGGACTTATCTGGAAAAAGGTACGTTACGGACTCTCGGCTGGCCGCGTGCAGTCTCCCGCGCTTCGAATTCTCATGGAACGCGAGCGTGAGATAAAAGCATTCGTTCCGGAGAAATTCTGGGTGATAACCGCCGACCTATCGCCCGCTCAAGGAAAGAGCGTCCAATTCCCGGCCACCTGCGTCGAAGAACCTAAAACCGAGAAAGAGGCCGACGATATATTGAGCGCCGCCAAAAGCGGAAAGTGGCATGTCGTAAGCGTTGAGGAATCCGAACAAACCCGCGGCCCTCGCGCGCCGTTCACCACATCCACTCTCCAGCAAGTGGCATCAACTAGGCTTGGATTCTCACCCTCGCGAACCATGGGAGTCGCCCAAAAATTGTATGAGGCAGGACATATTTCTTACATGCGAACCGACAGTACGAACCTCGCCAAGGAAGCGCAAGCAAATCTTGTTTCCGTCGCAGAAAGCGAATTCGGAAAGGAATATGTTGCTCCGCGCGAATACAAAACTAAATCCAAGAGCGCGCAGGAAGCTCATGAAGCAATCCGCCCGACCGATGCGCATAAGCTCTCTGCGGGCGCAAACGATGACCAGAAGAAATTGTACGCGCTCATACGAGCGCGGGCGCTTTCGAGCCAAATGACAAATGCGCGAACATTGCGGACGAGAATACTTTCAAATATTACCGATGCTAAAATCTCCTCCTCCGCCAAAGGCTCCGGCGGGACAATGCCGGATTTTGCCTCGAACGGGTCACGCGTGATTTTTGACGGATGGCTTGCCGCAGACCCGGATGCGCGCGGCGAGGATGTTGAACTGCCAAAAGTCGCAAAAGACGATGCGCTTGCACTAATAGACGCGCGGTCTGAAGGCAAAGAAACCCAACCGCCAGGGCGTTATTCCGAAGCAGGACTCGTAAAAGAATTGGAGAAGCGCGGCATCGGACGACCATCAACATACGCTTCAATTATAAAGACGCTTGAAGACCGCGGATACGTAGAAAAACAGGGACGCACACTGCTCCCAACTCCTACGGGCGATGTCGTCTCTTCCTTTATCGAACAGAATTTTGCGGAGTACATCAGCGACACATTCACGGCTGAAATGGAGGACGAGCTGGACGAGATAGCGGACGGCAAGCGCGAGTATGCGAAGACTCTTAAGAGTTTTTACACGCCTTTCCACAAGGCGGTAAAGGGGAAAGATAAAATCGCTAAGATAACCAACATGGGCGATGCGCCCAAAGAATTCCCCTGCCCTATCTGCAAAGGCGGAATGGTCTACAAACTTTCGCGCACGGGACGATTCATGAGCTGTGCCAATTTTCCTAAATGCCTCGGCGCGCGAAAAGAGGACGGCAGCGAAATCGCGCCTCCAAGAGAAATCGGCGAAAAATGCCCGGACTGCAAAGACGGACAACTAATAGAGCGCGAGGGGCGGTTTGGAAGATTTATCGCCTGCAGCAATTATCCGAAATGCAAATTTGTAAAACAGGACCCTGCCGAACTCGCCCGGACAAAAACTGGCGTAGCCTGCCCTGTCTGCAAGAAAGGTGAAATGGTAGAGCGGCGCGGCCGCTTCGGCATCTTCTTCTCCTGCTCGAATTATCCCGACTGCAAAACAGCGATTAAAGCAAAGCCAACAGGCAAACTCTGCGAGCTGTGCGGAAGTTTAATGATGCAAGGAACCAAAACAATACCAGAACGGTGTAGTAACAAATCGTGCGTAAACCACCGTCCGGACAAAATTGGAAAACAGCAGGTTCCGCAGTCCAAGAACTAACTTTGGCATCATGTGCGGAAGACAAACGCATCAAACGCCGATAGGTCGATATATCGACCTATATTCTCGCGAAAGGATTAACTGTCACAAACGCAATGCCAAAGTTTAGTGCTGGGGAAGGCACAAAAACGATACCTGAAAGATGCAGTAATAAGCAGTGTCCCAACCACCGTCCCGACAAACTCGCTAAAAAGTAGACAGGAGCGCGCAACCTGCGTTGCGTGCTCCAATAGTTTTTTTGAGGCGGTGCGATGCTCGCCCAGCAGGGCGAGCCGCGAACCCGGGAAGCCTTCCTTCCCCCTCACTTCTTTTTTACCGGACTAAAGAATGCATCCGTCTGCCATCCAAATTGAAGCATTGCGCCACCCTCCACCTTTCTTATACCCGTGGTGTAAGCGCCATTTGTCACTTCATATAAGTTGTTCCTGCCAACAGATGTCGGAGAAGAAGCTGGCGAATTAAAGAATGTCGCCGGTTGTTCGCTTTCAGTACGGCTTTTATAGAGACTTCCAAATCTCTCGAGTCCACCGCGAATTTTATCCACAATGGAATCGCTAGCCGTCGGTAAATCAGGAAGATTCAGTCGATTCTCAACTGGAGTAATCGAACTGGTTTCTCCAGACAAAGTTATCCAATTGGTTTCTCCAGAAAAGTCGGCTGTAGGTTGTTTATCAGTATCCGAGTAACCGGGTGGAATGAGCGAGTATCGATCAGACAGATATAATAGTAGATTTCTATCATCTTTAGCTCCTCCCCCTATTACATCCGAATTGTCTGTTATGTTTGTAAATGTACCCGAAGGAGCAATCTCTGTACCTGGAGAGAACCAACTTTGAAAGAAACTGTTATCCCACGTTGATTTAGCAGGAGGAACGTAGCTCGAATAACCAAGACCGTATGTCCCTAAATCCCGCTGCGTAATGTCGTTTGATGGCGATCCGTATAAGCTATACGCATCTTGGTAGTTTACATTTTGATTCGACGCGCTTTCGACATTGGCTGAAAGATCAGTGCCGGCTTTGTCAGTCCAACTCTGATTGTTCAGATCCGGCGACTGTAAATAAGAATAAGAATCCGGGGCAAAGCCATTTTCCCAAGGTATCTGCGTTTGCAAATTTTCGGGCGAATTCGTAAAAGGATACGAGCCGTCAGATCCGAGATCGACATTGTTCTGTGAATACCCGTAATCAACGGTGGCAGGGTAGAAATTATCGCTGCTGAAATTATCTACCCATGGGTAGGTGTAGCCATATTCGTCAACCATCCCTGCTTGCGCAAGTTGAGAAGTTGAATTTACCGCAATAGAAAGAGCCGGATCAATCCTGTTCAGCAAAAAAAGCAAACCGAATCCAAATAACACAACTAGAGCATTTATGAGATATTTATTGGGCGGCATATTCTCTGAAATACTCTTAGTATTATATGGTGTTCTACGCCTTTTTGCCATCCGCGCTATGTGAATAAAGTTAAAGTATTTTTCATCTTCTATGCCTAATTCTTTGACCTGTAATGGGGACCGGCGTATCATCATTAGATGCTAAAAGCTCGGCCACTTTCAGATATCCTCGGCGCAATGTCCAGCAAAGATGCGGGAGATATCGCGATGGTTACAAAAGCATACGAATTCACAGAAACGGCTCACAAAGACCAGAAGCGCTATTCCGGCGACCCCTACTTCGTTCACACGGCTGAAGTCGGCTTCTTGCTTGCCACTGCGGGAGTGGATGCGCAGGCAGTCGCGGCAGGGCTTTTGCACGACACCATCGAGGATGCGGGCGTTACCCCAAAGGCAATCGAAGAGTTGTGCGGGAAAGAAGTATTAAAACTCGTGCAGGGCGTTACAAAACTCGGCGCTTTGCGCTATCGCGGAATGGAACGCCACACAGAATCTTTACGAAAACTTTTTGCCGCGACCGCGCAGGACATACGCGTGCTTATCATCAAGCTGATGGACCGCCTGCACAATGCGAGAACCCTTGAGCATGTGCCGCGCGATGACAAGCGAAAACGAATCGCTCTCGAAACTCTTGAGATTTACGCTCCAATTGCCGACCGGCTCGGTATGAGCGTCGCCAAACAAGAGCTTGAAGATGCCGCCTTTCCGCATGCATACCCGAAAGAATACGAGAAGACGCGTGAAGCGTTTACAGAAAGGAAAAGCGAGAATGAAAAACGACTGGAAAAAACGGAGCACGACTTGAAGCGTGAATTTGCCGAAGCAAACCTTCGAAATTTCCGCACGGAAGCGCGCCTAAAAGGTTTCTACAGTCTTTACAAAAAATTGGAGCGAAAGAAGTGGGATTTCGGCACGATTTACGACATGCGCGCTTTACGCGTCATTTTCCCTACGGTTGCGGAATGTTACACCGCGCTTGGAATAATCCACGGACACTGGCGGCCGGTTCCCGGAAAAATCAAAGATTACATTGCGTTTCCAAAACCCAACGGCTACCAAAGTATTCACACGACGATTTACACCGGCGATGGGGGCGCATTGGAAATCCAATTGCGCACAGAAGATATGCACAAAGAGGCGCTCTACGGCATCGCCTCGCACTTGGCATACAAAGAATCTCAAAATAATCCAACGCAGACAAAAAGTGGAGGCCTAGAATGGATGCGCCAATTTCTACCCCGCATCGGAAAAGCAAAAGATGTTCCCGCGCCGGCTACAGTGCAGAGCGGCAAGCGCTCCGTCGCCGTTCCTTCGTGGGTGAAAGAGCTTGCACACGCGCAACACGAACCCGAAAAATCGGACGAGTATATGGATACGCTCAAAAGCGACTTCTTCAGCCACCGGGTTTTCGTCTTTACTCCGAAGGGCGACGTTATTGACTTGCCTTTGGCCGCGACTCCCATCGATTTCGCCTATGCGATACATTCCGACCTCGGGAATAAAATGTCGGGCGCACTCGTTAACGGGAAAATGGTCTCGCTTGATACCGCTCTTCGCAACGGCGACATGGTTGAAGTAATCACAAAACCTTCCGCTCACCCCACGCGCAAATGGCACGACATAGCAAAGACCAGCATGGCAAAAAAACACATCCGCGCGGCGCTCGCGGCGATGAAAAAAACGTAAAAAACTGCAAGACAATCTTCCTCATTCTAACGTTTTGCAAAACGTTAGAATGAGGAGGTCGGGTTTCGAATGACTAGACGGTGAAATTCTTGATTGAGTACAGGTCATCTTCTTCCCGCTCCGGCTGTGGTGCGACAGCCACCTGTTCTACTTCTGCGATAATTGCCGGAGCTTCCGTTTGCGCCGCCTTCTCTTCGGCTATGATTTCTTTCACCTGTTGGCGCGTAAAGATTTCGCGTATGTGAACTAAATCGTCTACCGAAAAGAAATCTATCAGCACTTTTCCGCCCTGGTCTTTCTTTTCTATGCGAACTCGCGTCCCCAACTTTTCCGTCAGCTCGCGTTCAAGAAGCATTAATTCAGGCGTAAGGTCGGCTTTACGAGTCCGCTCCGTCGCAATGCGGCGCGCCACTTGTTCGGCATCGCGCACGGTGAGTTTGCGCGTCATGATTTCCTGAAACAATGTTTTTTGCATCTCGACGCGGTCCACAAGCATGAGCAGCGGCCGTGTGTGGCCCTCTGTTATATCGCCTGCCCCGAGTGCATCCTGCATATCCTTCGGCAACGCGAGAATGCGCAATGTATTCGAGACATACTCACGGCTCTTGCCGACACGCTTGCCGATGTCCACATGCTTTAATCCGAATTCAGTTACAAGGCGGTTAAACGCAACCGCGCGGTCAATCGCATTCAAGTCTTCTCGCTGTAAGTTTTCTATGATTGCGAGCTCAAGCTTCATGCGGTCGCTATACTCCGACGTGCGTATGACAACGGGTAGCTGCGTGAGCCCCGCGAGCTTTGATGCGCGGAGGCGCCGCTCTCCGGCGATAAGTTCGTACTCGACAAATATCCCCTCTCCGGGCCGTTCGATTTCTTTTCGCGTTACCGTGAGCGGTTGAAGCACGCCATATTGACGGATTGATTCGGCGAGCGAGGCAAGAGCCGCTTCATCAAACGCCTTGCGCGGCTGGAATGGATTCGGCTTGATTCGGTCCACCTCAACCCAAAATATTGAATCGCTGTAGTAACCCGACATGAGTAAAGTATACAGTATTCTGTATGCTGTATACAGTATGGATTGCTGTGCGGTAGGACTTACAAAATGAGCTTTAATAGGTATTATGTTCGGTATTGCCCCACGTCGCTAAAGCTATGAGGGGCGAGGCCGGGATGGCGGAATTGGCAGACGCAAACGACTCAAGATCGTTCGAGCGCAAGCTCATGAGGGTTCAAGTCCCTCTCCCGGCACAACACAAGAGACAAGGTCGGATTTCGGCTGGTTTTCTTTGGCGCGGGACAAAGAAAACCAGTGTGGTTGGGGCATTCCGCGCGCTTCGCGCGCGTGGAGGGTGAGGTTCGAGCCGAAGATTTTTTGGAGGGAGGATTTTTTGGAGGGGAGGTCTTGGGATTTTGCTATTTCTTCAAGCATTGAAGCGTCGTTTATCCACTTGCGCATGGGTTCGAGCCACACGGTGGCGTTCCGTTCAAGCAAGAGCGAACGCTCTTGTAGCGACTTCTTTTCGGACATCAGCGCGCGTTTCCTTTCAAGATACTCGCCGCGCTCAATATCCTGCTCCACAAAGAGGTCGGTGATGCGAGCAATTTTGCCGTCCAACTCGGCAATCTTTGCTCGCATTTCTTGAACAGACGCCGCCGTAGTTTGAGTGGCTTCTGCCTCGTCGCGCTCCGTCATTTTCTGTAATTCACTCGCCCACGCGGGCGGCAAGTGAAAACGCGACAGCAGCTCGGAGAGTTGCGTATCGAGTGTTTCTTCGCGTATGTATGCCCCATCACATACTCCGCGCTTTTTGGTGCAGTGGTAGTAAATATATTGTCTCCCGCTTTTCTTCGTCTGCACCTCGGCTGTGATAGAACATCCGCACTCTCCGCATTTCAAAAGGCCACAAAGAGCCTGCGGCTCTTTTGTGTGCCGTTGTACTTTGCCGCGCAGAGCTAAAACTTTTTGCACTTTGTCAAAAAGCTCTTTGGAAACAATCGGCGTATGCTTTCCCTCGTACATTTCTCCGGCATAGCGAAAGTGGCCGTAATAAAAAGAATTCGTGAGTATCAATTTTGCTTGGTCTTTTTTCAGCGGCCTCTCTCCGCTACTTTTCCATCGGTTCGTCGCTTTTGTAGTAATACCATTATCGAAAAGAAAGTGCGAGACATCTTCTAAACGCGAGCCGTTTTGAGCGTACAGCTCAAAAGCGGCGCGCACGATTTTGGATTTTTTGCGGTCTACCGCAATAGTTTTTGTACGCGGGTCATTCAAATATCCGAGTGGCGCTTGGCCCGGATATACACCTTGTCGCGCTTTCTGTCGTAAGCCACGCGCGGTGTTCGTCGCAAGGTCGCGCACATATTGATTCGCCATACCGAATTCCACCGACATCATCAAAACATTGTCGGCGGAATAATACGCGCGGTCGTGCGTCTGAATGTGTGCGATGATGCCGTTTTGCAAAAACCAACTAATCTGCCCGCCGTCCACTGGATTGCGCGCGAGACGATCAAGTTTCCAACAAATGATTCCTTGTGCTTCACCTTTTTGTATTCGTGCCGTCATGTCATTGAAAATAGGACGGCCAGGCATTTTCGCCGATTGCTTTTCAACAAACTCCGCGGCAATTTCCAAATTATTTTCTCGCGCGAGCGCGCGCAACTCAAAAAGTTGCGCTTCAATAGAAAGGACTTGCTTGTCCTCAACATCGGTGCTTTTGCGTGCGTAGAGGAAATGGGTCATAGTAGTATCATATAACATACTATTACCTTTCAACATATCTGTCTATATACTAAAATGCATGAGCAAAGAGTCGCAGGCGTTCGGACGAAACATGAAGCGACTCCGAATGGAGAAAGGTATTACGCAGGGGGACATTTCCCGTTCACTCAAATTGGCACGAAGTTTTATCAGCAACATAGAAAACGGAAAGACAAATCCGACACTTGCAACAATCGTGAAAATAGCAAGAACGCTCGGTGTGCCCATTAAGGATCTGGTCAAATAGGTATGGCTGAACTGAAGCATACGTCCGCAAATATGGAAGAAGAGCTTAAGGCGGCAATCAAAAAAATTGTTATTTCGGACCACCCCAAAAAAGTAATACTAGCAGGTCCTGGAGCCGGAAAGACAACATTATTTAAAGAATTGCTTGAGAAAAATAACGACGGGGCAAGGAGTCAGCTTGTCTTAACTTTTATAAATAACTTAAAGGACGAGCTAGATGAAAAACTGGGTCATCTTGCCCAAGTTTTCACATTTCATGGTTATTGCGTAAAGCTTCTACACGAAAATCCTAACCTTCGGGAGGGGTTGTCAGAAAAATTCAAGATTTTTCCCAACTTACCAACCTTGATAAAAAGAGATTGGGAAATTCTACATACAAAAGAAGCCCCGAAATTTGTGGGAAATATGCGCAATACATTAGAAAACGCAGAATCGGATTTTTATCTATCTCGCTCAAATTACTATGATACGGTCAGTTTTGATGACTCTATTTTCAGAGTTCATTCCGTTTATTCCACTGGTAAAGTTAAAGTTCCACGATACAAACTTGTGTTGGTTGATGAATATCAAGATTTCAACCGGCTTGAAGTAAGTTTGATAGATCTTTTGAGTTTAGATAATTCCATTGCTGTTGCTGGAGATGATGACCAAGCCCTTTATAGTCAACTTAAAGGTGCCAGCTACGAATTCATCCGACATTTATGGCGAGCTGATGAGTTTGAGAATTGTGAATTACCTTTTTGCCTCCGTTGCCCCGAAGTTATTGTAAATTCATTCGCGGATGTAATTGAGGTTGCTAAGCAGAAAAAGCTTCTGCCCGGACGTATAGATAAGCCATACAAATATTTTGAACCTTACAGACGGAAAGACAGTACGGCTCACCCTAAAATCAAGGTGCTGGAAATTTCAGCCCAACAACTCAAAACAAATTACCTCGGACGAACCGTGGCGCATATAATCAAAAAGATTCCTAAAGAATATATAACCGAATCCATCAAAGATAAATTCCCCACTGCTTTGGTAATAGGACCAAAACAGTATCTATCCCAGATTGCCAAACATCTGCAAGATGAGGGATTTATAATTGATTATCGTGCAGGTGGGGAAGAAACCACCAAGATAACTCATTCAATGGCATTGCCTTACCTTAAAGAAAACCCGAATTCTAATATCGGATGGCGTATTGCCCTTGAAGCAGATAACCCTAATTTTTCTCGAAGCGCGCTCGAAAAAGCAGTAAAGCATCAAAAACCACTGTTCGACGAGATAGAAGCAAGTTATAGAGACGCTTTGCTTTCAGAGGCTGAAAAGTGGGAAAAGCCAGTGGAAATTGTCGCAACTCAACACGAATCGGAGCAGCCAACTATAAAATTAACCTCTTACGAGGGTGCCAAAGGCCTTTCTGCTCAATTTGTATTTATTGTTGGGTTGCATAATGGCGACCTCCCTAGAGATCCAAACAACATAAAAGAACTGGAAATTTTTAGGTTCCTTGTAGCTCTAACGCGCACTCGAAAGCAATGCTACTTCCTTTGGGCCAATCGCTTTGCGGGAAAACCAATGCGACCATCTGAATTCCTAAGATGGATAGATAAGAACCGACTAAGTGGGATTCGAGTTGATAAAGATGTTATCAAAAGACTTAATTAACTTTCCCCTCCAAAAAATCCTCCCTCCAAAAATCTTCGGCTTTTGAATTTTGCGAACCTCACCCTCCACGCGCGCGAAGCGCGCGGAATGCCCCAACCACACTGGTTTTCTTTGTCCCGCGCCAAAGAAAACCAGCCGAAATCCGACCTTGTCTCTTGTGTTGTGAGTATCTACAACGATGCTCGAACCTATTTTAGCAGGAACTCCGACTGACTCGCGCGCTCCGCGCGCGCTGTGGCTTTGTACTCTGTGGCACGATTGGATTCTGTACACGGGCGCGAGTACGCGCCCGCCCGCCCCGCCGCACTCTCTTCCATACGCATCTATTTCGCGGGGGTTTTTGAAAATTGAATGGGTGGCGGGGCGGATTTTTAAGGACTTCTCTTTGGGCGTGTGCTAAAAGGAGCAAAGGAGTACAATTGGAGATAATGTTTTGAATATATATGTCGGAACTTTTTAAAACATATTTAGCTCATGCTCTCACGGAGAAGAAATCAATTTCTGACAGAGAGAAGCTCAACAATTCCATTCGAGCGGCAAATATTGACCTAAACCCGCATCAGGTTGATGCCGCAATTTTCGCATTTAAGAGCCCTCTTTCAAGAGGGGCAATTTTGGCCGATGAGGTTGGGCTAGGAAAGACAATTGAGGCAGGACTAGTCATAGATCAACTTATGACAGAGGGGCGTCAGAAGATATTGATTCTCGTGCCCGCCTCACTTCGTACGCAATGGCAAGACGAACTGCGAAACCGTTTTTATCTTGAAAGCAAAATTCTTGACGGTCCAATTTTGAAAAAAATGCAAAAAGAACAAATGAAAGCTAACCCGTTGGAAGACGGGGGTATCTTCATTGCTTCACACAACTTTGCTTATCGATACGATTTTATCTGTGCAACCATCACATGGGATCTTGTTGTCATTGACGAGGCACACCGCTTGCGAAATGTTTGGAGAAAGACCAATAAAACCGCAAAGAAAATTCGTGAGGTCCTAAAAGGAAGGCCAAAAATACTCTTAACAGCAACGCCTCTACAGAATAACCTCATGGAGTTGTTTGGGCTGACAAGTTTCCTTGACGAAAATTATCTTGGTACGGAATACTCGTTCAAGACACTTTTCGCAAATCCTGTGAAAAAACAGAACAAAACAGAAAGATTGCTTCAATTAAAAGAACGACTAATGGGAACTATTGACCCAGAGTCCGGTGAACCGAGCGGTGGAATCTTGACTAGAACATTACGCAAGCAGGTCAAGGGACTTGTTGCGTTTACCAATCGCTACAGCATTACCGAAGACTTTGCACCAAACGACGACGAGGTGGATCTTTACAATAACGTGAGCGAGTACTTGCGACGGCCGTATCTCGCGTCTACAAGGGCAACTCAGCGAAACATGATGGAGCTTGTATACCGAAAAATACTCGCGAGTTCGAGTTTCGCTATCGCTGGAACGCTTTACAAAGTTTCTCATTTCCTTGCAAAGCGTTTACAGCAAGAATTTGAAGTAACTCAGGATGAACTCAACGCTCTTGCCGATCAGGAGCAGACTGAAGCAGAGAACAGGTGGAACAAAAAGCTTTCAAAAGTTACTTTTCCTAAATATGACCCTGCTGAAAAAGAAAACGAGCAAGAAACTCTCCCCGGGTTAGATGATACAGAGGAAGATCTATCAAAAATTGAGGAGGAATCGGAAGATGCCGACGACCTTGGAGAGGACGAATTGCTGGACGACGATTCAAAAAAGTTTGTTGAAAGAGAGATTGATCACATATTTACAAAGGAAG
This sequence comes from bacterium, assembly GCA_030674455.1. Lineage (GTDB taxonomy): Bacteria > Patescibacteriota > Minisyncoccia > Phycocordibacterales > UBA2100 > UBA10103. The sequence continues at coordinate 45,072 of JAUSGQ010000027.1, read as the reverse complement.
AAGTCTTACGTGAGCTTCGCGATGTTCTAAACTATCATTTCCTTGCCTCAACGATTGATAAGAACCAAAAAAGCCAAGCCCTCGTTCGTGTGCTCGGAAAAGTTTTCAAACATGCTGAGAAACAAGAATGGCCACAAAAGGCGGTCATATTTACCGAATCGCGTCGTACACAAGATCACCTAGAAAAGCTTCTTGGAGGAATTGGGTACGAGCTTGTTTTGTTCAATGGAACAAACGCAGGAAAACGCGCCCGTGAGATTTTTGAGGAATGGCAACGCGAATTTCCCAAAGAAGCCGAGGAAGGGTCAAAATCAATCAACTTGCGGAAAGCACTTATTTGGAAGTTTCAATCGTTAAAAAAAGGGATTCTCATTACAACCGAGGCGGGGGCAGAGGGATTAAACTTGCAGTTTGCGAATATTGTCATTAACTACGATTTACCGTGGAATCCTCAACGCGTTGAACAGCGCATTGGCCGTTGTCATCGATATGGCCAAAAATTAGATGTGATGGTTATTAACTTCCTAAACAAACGCAACTACGCCGACCAGAGAGTCTACGAACTTTTAAGTGAAAAAATTAAGCTATTCGGTAACCTGTTTGATTTCAGCGATCAAATGCTTGGAACAGAACAACTTACAGACGATGGCTATGAAGTTCGCGAGGTGGCCCTTGCGGGGCTTGGAGCCGGACTCGATTTTGAGAGAAAAATTCTTGATATATATAGAAAGTGCCGCACAGAAAAAGAGATTGAAAACGGATTTCAACAGTTACAGCTCGAGCTTTTTGATGTTATCCAAGAAAAAGTAGAAGATGCTCAACGCAAAGTTGTGCAGCATTTTGATGAAGAAGTTAGACGGAAATTGCGCTTAAGAAAACAACAGCTTACAGACTCGCTTGACCGGTATGACTCATTGCTTCGCCGATATATAGATATTTCATTTGGAAATGGAATTTCTTATCGTGCAGAAAATATTTTTGATTATGACGGTCGGACATACTATCTCGGTAGCCTAAAAGAGGAAGAAAAGTTGAGTGGCTATAAACCAGCCACAAACAAAGAGCCCTTTATCAAAGAAAAACTGGAGGGAGACAAAAAGATGCGTGGCACTTGGAAAATATCTGTTCGGCACAGTTCGGACAAAAAACGACATCCTTTTGAAGATCTTGTTGGTAAAGAGTGTCAGATTGCCTTTGATTTGTTGAATTGCAAACGCCTTACAGTAAATAATGCCCAAGAAAGATTCGAAAAAATAATCCTTTCAGGACTTTACAAAGACGGAGCGGAGTGGAAACCAATAGAGCATTCTCGACTTGAAAAGTTGTTTGCGCTCGATGTTGTCCATGAAGAGAGAATAGATAGCCGTCTACGCGACGACCTTGAGGATGTCGCCACAAAACGAGTAACTAAAGAAAAAGGGAGCATTACCTCTGATAATGAGCAATACATTTTTGAGGAAATGGACCGCCTGAACCAATTCGTGGAAGAGTCACTCTTAAAGTTTCAGCAAGAAATGGATGTCCGGCGGAAAGAAATTAACGACCTAAAAAAGACAGTGCGTGCTTCTCGTACTTTGGGACATCACGAAAGACTTCAGATTCAAGACCAAATAAGTAAGAAACAGCAGGAACTCTTTCGCGCACAGAAGAAATATATTAAAGCTCAAGAAGACCAGATGCGCGGAGCGAACATCAAAGAAAAGGATCTTCGGGGTAAACTACAAATGGAATTTGAACGCGAGCGAATTGCCTCGGTTCATTTTTCTATACTTGCATAACGCTATGAATATACTTATTGAACAAACAAAACAAAAGATAGCGAGAATCCGAGACACAGCAACGGAACGATCTTACTACCCAATTCTTTGTGGATTTTTTGAGGAGTTCGCAAAAAGCGATGCCGTCAAATTGCGTGATACTCATGCGACACCAGAAGAAACAACGACTCAATACGAAAAGAAAATCGGCTTCCCCGATATAACTATACGAAATAGAAACGACCTTATAGGATGGGTTGAGGTAAAAATGCCTGACGAAAGAAATCTCAACGCGGATAAATTCCACGACCAATTTTCTAAATACAAAGAATCTCTTGAGAATATAATCTTTACTAACCTGCGTGAGTGGCAACTTTGGCAATGGGAAGACGGCGAACCAAAGAAAACGAGCGAGGTGGTTTTTGATCTTACCGCTTTAAATGGCACAACCTCGGAACAATTTGAGCAATTTCTAGTGAAGTTTTTTGAGGGACATGCTTATCAGGCACGAACGCCCAAACAGCTTGCCCTCGCCCTCGCAAAAAAGACACGTCTACTTTCAAAGCAGGTGGAAGAGGCGATAGAAATGACTGACGAAAAAACAGACCTTTGGAAACTCAAAGAAACATTTGAGAAAACGCTTATTCAAGATATCTCCTCGCACCAATTTGCGAACATGGTCGCAGAAACCATGGCATATTCTTTGTTCTTGTCAGCTCTTGAGCACGAACACAGAGGAAACGACACAGAACTTACGCTCACGAATGCAATTGACTATCTTCCAACTAACGTGCCCATTCTTGCCGACTTATACGGCTTGATTAAAAAAGTTGCCTCTGCGATTCCGAACATTGCTCAATCTACACAGCTTCTTGTAGACCAGTTAAACGCTTCAGAAATCGAACGCATCCGACAAAAACTTGTTGAGCACAAGCCGGGCGAAGACCCTGTTATCCAATTTTACGAGCCGTTTCTTGCCGAGTATGACCCAAAAGAGCGCGAGGCGCGTGGAGTGTATTACACGCCGAAGCCAGTCGTGGACTACATCGTGCGAAGCGTTGATTGGATTCTCCGTAATAAATTCGGGAAAGAAAAAGGGCTTGCTGATGAATCGGTAAACCTTCTCGATCCGGCCACCGGCACCGGAACATTTCTCATGTCCGCTATCCAACAGATTTATTGGAATACTAAAAAGGAGAATGAGGCGCTGGGAGATGAGATGGTGTCGCGCGAGTTTAACAAAATCGTCGGTAATCACATTCTCAAACATTTCTACGGCTTCGAATTACTAATAGCTCCTTATGCAATTGCCCATTTGAAACTTACTCTTGAAATTGAGCACTTGGGTTTTGATTTCAAACTTACTGCAAGTGATGATGATTCAGACAACGACCGCTTCAAGGTGTATCTTGCTAACACACTCGACGACCCAAATAAACCACCCCAAAAACTCTTCGGTTTTGATTCAATCCCACACGAGTCAGAGAAAGCACAAACAGTAAAGCGGGATGTGCCTATTTTGGTGGTATTGGGTAATCCTCCTTATTCTGGAATTTCTCAAAACGCCGTCGAGACAACCATCTTAGAAACTCTTAAGAATGGAAAAACACGGAAAAAGAAAATCAAGACTTGGATCGGCGACCTGATCGAAGATTACAAATATACAGACGGCAACAGGATCACGGGCAGGCATTTCAAAGAGAGGAAGCATTGGCTTGGCGATGATTATGTAAAATTTATTCGATTTACCCAATGGAAAATTGAGCAACATGGAGAGGGGGTCATCGGACTCATTACCAATAATGGCTTCGTCGACAACCCAACATTTCGAGGGATGCGCTACCACCTTATCAACTCTTTCGACCAGATTTACATATACGATTTACACGGAAGCGCAAAAAGAAAGGAGGAAGATCAAAACGTGTTTGAGCAAGTCGCTGGTGTTGGAACTTCAATAATTTTCCTCATCAAGAAACGTGGTCTTGAGAAAAAGATTTTTAAGGCGCATTTACGGGGCAAGAGAGCTGATAAATGGGAACGACTTGCCACTACTGACTTGCAAACTACCGATTGGGATGAAGTGAAGCCATCTGCTCCGATGTACATCTTTGAGGACTCTCAAGGTGGGGATGAATATGGCCGCCTCTTTGGGATTGAGGAGACAGTTTCAAATCCTAAACTCAAAACCACCGGTGTTCAAACCTCGCGAGATAATTTTGCAATTGCATTCTCAAAAAATGAGCTTATAAATAGATTCCGTAGCTTTACCGATTTAAAATCTCTCGACAGAGAAGTCAGAGATGAATTCCAACTCAAAGACACCCGCGGATGGAAATTGCCAAAAGCCAGAAGAAATCTATCGACAATAAACTGGCAGTCACTGATATATTCATACGACTACAACCCATTTGATAGACGCTACATTCTTTGGGATATAAATGCTGTTGACTGGCCTCGAACAAAAGTCATGCGACACATGACGTTTCCAAACCTGTCGCTCTGTGTAGGCAGAGCAGGAAACGCTGTAGGGGGAGCAGGTTGGAATCTCGCCTTTTGTTCAAACGCAATCAGCGATCTAAATATGTTCTATAGAGGAGGAAATGTAAGCATTCCACTCTATCTTTACCCGGAGTCTACAAATCCATCTTTATTGAAGAGAGAGGAGCGATTGTCGAATTTCTCCAAAACATTGATTGGGGATTTACAAGAGAATCTTGGGCTGACATTCGTTCATGAGGGCCGAGGCGATATCGTAAAAACCTTTGGACCCGAGGACATTTTCTATTACACCTACGCCGTATTTCATTCGCCAACCTATCGCACGCGCTACGCCGAACAATTGAAGATTGATTTCCCCCGTCTCCCTATCACGAGCAACAAGGAGATTTTCAAGCGACTTGTCGCGCTCGGAAACGAGCTTGTGAACCTGCATTTGCTTGGCGAAAATCCGTTCGATGCATCAAAAACTATTCTTGATGAGCCAAATAAATGGAATGTCAAAATAGACGGTACTGCTCCCGCTAATCTTGACGATTGGAAAGTAACGGAGGCTCGATACGAAGGAAAAGAACTGCGTGTCTATGTAAATCAAGGGCAATACTTTGAGGGTATCGAAAAAGAAGTGTGGGAGTTTATGATCGGCGGCTATCAAGTATGTGAGAAATGGCTCAAAGACCGTAAGAAAGCTGAGCGAACGCTCTCTACCGACGACCTAAAGCACTACATGAAAATCGTCGTTTCCCTCCGCGAAACAATCCGTATCATGGGCGAAATAGACAAAGCCATCCCCACATGGCCGATTAAATGACTTATGATTAATTGGAAGGAAATTTTACCCTCATTTAAGGAAACTTATGGCGATTTTGGCGGTTACCTGTTGTCCCGCCTAAAATCTGGAAGCGATATTACAGTTGATGATTGTACAGCCCAACTCAAAAGTGGTGGCTTCGCAAGCGCAACAAGATTTATCAAGAACACTGACCGCATCAAGACGGTCGTGACTGCTCTACACATTCCAGACTCAGCCGGGAAAGTCCACCACTATGATATAGACCTATACAGATTTAAGAGAAATAAAACCTCGGATCAAAACAGTTGGGAAAGACAGAGAGACTTTTCTCTGCGCGAAGATGAGGTGGCAGGTCTCTATACTTTCTTGACGGAACAAAATAAACTGTTGGGCGTTAGTTTTGATGCAAAAATCGCGACTGTTATTTTTTCCGATAAAGAAATTGATACCGATGACCTTGTGCGTAAGACAGCAGTTATTGCTCAAAGTCCCGGAGGAACAAAAGCAATCGACAAGATTGTTGAAGAAATAGTTAAGGGTAGTGGTGAGGAGAAGTTGTTGACCATCGGCTTTACCGAAGATATTATTGGAAAACGGCGAAAAGAGCTCGACGATTTTGAGGCGATTTTGGATAATCCAACTTCGCGAGAAGTTTCGGATATCCAAGCTGAACTCAAGAAGATTCCATGGATATTCGGTCCTGAATACACGAGCTATGACTATAAGAAAGCTGGCGAAGAAATTCCAGACGGACGACTCAAGAGAGTAGATGGCCTAAGTGATGTTCTGGAGGTTAAGTTGCCGGGGGAAGAAGTCTTGCGTGTGGACGAAATGGACAGGAGGTTTCTTGCGCCGAAGTGTGCTGAGGCGTTGGGTCAACTCATAAGTTATCTCGAATTTTACTACTCGGCTTATACTTCGGAACTGGATGACGAAACGGAGCAGGAAATCCTGGAAGACCGTCATCAGAAATATTACCGACCAAAAGGTATTCTTTTGATTGGCAGACGATCAAAGGATGCTATAGAAGGCACTAAGCAAAAATCCGACAATCACCCGAAATATATGAGGAGATTACTTTCGTACCATCACGGAATAGAAATTCTAACCTACGATGACCTGTTGGAGAGGGCGAGAAATGCACTCAATAATATTGAAAAATCCAAGTGAGCATGGACGAAGAAACGAAACGATTGATGAAAGAACACGAGGTGGACGAGGATGTCGCGGAGAAAGCGCAAGAATTGATTGACGAAGGTTTGGACGAAGACGAAGCGATTGAACTCGCGGAGGAACTTTAACTATTTAATTATACCACTTTCTACGGAAAAAGCAAGGCCTATCGTTTGAGATAGGCACCTGTAGACGGCATTCATGTCCCCACTATATGAGCCGTTTGATGAGTTAGAATTGAGCCATGGCCGACGAAGATACATCGCCCGTTCTCCCACCTGCGGAAGAACCAGTGATACCGCCGCCGGAGGCGGCACCGGCTCCCACAACACCGGAGGTAACGCAAAACGAACCAGTGGTTGAAGCACCACTTGAACCCGCCCCCTCCGCACAAGGCTTCGGCGGGCCAACGCAAACGGCTCAAATGGGAAGAAATGAGCCGTTACCCGCTACGAGTGAGCCGTTCGACTCCGCTCACGACAAGCCGTTACCGGAGCAGCAACCAGCGCCGCAGCCGAGTGCGCCAGTATCGGTTGTTGCGCCAATCGTAAATCTCGGTCGTGATGTACTATCGAAAGCCCGTGCGACGATCCAAAGCAGAAAGAAAATCAAACTCGAAAAGATAATGACCGAATTGGAAAAGAAGGGCAAAGTCACAAACGACGAAGTGGAGAAACTCTTGCATGTCTCGGACGCGACGGCGACGAGGTATCTTTCTGCATTGGAGAAAGATGGAAAAATAAAACAAGTTGGGAAAACTGGTATCGGCGTTGTTTACGAAAAGATTTAGAATTTTGTTTGCAAGGGAGTTCCGCCGTGTTTAATTCTTCCACGGCGGAAATTTTGCGCGCGCACGGTGGGTGGGGCAAGCGCATCGGCAGCGCATCGGGCATTTCCGCTAGGGCGCCCACGCCCTACGGACGAGCGCCTCCGTTAATCGGAGTTACAAAATCCATAAGCGGAAGCGACAAACTAAAAGCAAGAATGCAAACGAGGAGAGGGGTTGTGCGAGTGGCGGAATCCGAAGGCCAGCTAATGCGAGGCACTAACACACGCAAACCGAAACCAGTGGACACAACGACGCACGCAACGAAAGCAATGCGAGGATGAGCCCGACGCTGGGGAGAGGATAACTTCCTCTCCCCAAATAGAGGCGCTGCCCGCGCCACCCGCGAGCACGCGGGAAATGGCGCGGAATAGCAGCGCACCTAGGCATCTAGGCGCTCGTAGCCCTAGCGGAAATGCCCGAGGCGGATGCCGAGGGTGACACCCCGTGGGCTGGGCCACTAGCGACAATAGAATGCACGAGGCTCAATTCTGAATTGCATTTGAACCCAAACGGCTCAATTACTGGTAATTGAGCCGTTTGCCCCCGCCCCGCCGCCCATTCAATTTTCAAAAACCCCCGCGAAATAGATGCGTATGGAGGAGAGTGCGGCGGGGCGGGGGCGGGTACAAAATCCAATCGCAAGACAGAATACAAAGCCACCACGCGCGCGGAGCGCGCGAGTCAGTCCGAGTTCCTGCTAAAATAGGTTCGTACATCATCGTACAACCCCACAGACGAACGCAGTGAGACTGTGGTGGGAAGCGGTGTGCCTGCGCACATCGCGCGAGGGACTTGAAAGGCGGAGGCATATTCTCGCGAGTACGCGAAATGCCGAGCCGGGCCGTCTACAGGTGCCTATCACAAATGGATAGGCTTAGCGAAAATTCTTGTGCGACGGCACAGGAATTATTTGTGACCAAGTCCCTCTCCCGGCACATCCAATGCGAAAGGCACCCGGTCGGTGCTTCTCGCATTTATCATTTAGGAGTGTTTTCCCGCAATTTATCCCTAGCAATCTCGTCCTGCAGATCTGTAAGGATAAGAATCTGCTCGCTAATCGCCGCTTTAAGAGTTTCCTCATTTAGAGGTTCCTTGGGAGCTTTATTTTTCTTACTAAAAGGACCTCTCTCATCAGCAAATCTAAATTGAAACCACTCTCGAATTCTAACCCTAACGTCATTTTTCTCAGTTACACTGAACCCAGCAGATTGTTTATCTGCTCTCTCTATCCATGAATCTACCAGGTTCTCTAGTTTTTCTTTTTTTCCTTTTACCACTGCCTCAACGTCCTCCTTGCTTTCTCCTAGCCTGCACAGGAAATCTACTTGAGCTTGAAGAACTTTAGGGTTTTCCCTCTCCTTCCGTGACTCATTCAGCATTGTGGGTAACCAATCCTTTTCCGGATCTGATTTCGGTTTAGCTTTCTCCTTTTTCTCTTTCGCGGCATCAAATATTAACTTCCCAATTGTTCCCGCAAGCCCAAGTCTAACTGCGGCACCAGCGATACCCAATTCTTTAAGCGTCTTTCTCTTCGACATGCTCGCTGGTCTTCCTCCTTCCGGTGATTCCATAGGTCAAGTTTTGCTTATCAATTATACCGTATTCTCAGTCTCGCATTGGCGCTTATTGCCAACTACTGTATTCTTGTGCCATGCAAAAGATGCCGAAGTTACTAGTTATTGTGGGTCCTACTTCATCCGGAAAAAGTTCTCTCGCCGTCGAGCTCGCTCGCGAATTCAATGGCGAGATAATTTCCGCAGACTCGCGGCAGGTGTACAAAGGTCTCGATATCGGCTCGGGAAAGATAACGAAGCGTGAGATGAAGGGTGTTCCCCACCACTTGCTCGATGAGATGTCACCTCATCGCACTTTTACCGCGCATGATTTCGTCACTCGCTCAAAGCGCGCAATCGCACAAATTAATGGCAGAGATAAATTGCCAATCATAGTCGGTGGTACCGGTTTCTACATTGACGCATTGGTTGGCCGCGTTGCTTTGTCCAGCGTACCTATAAACGCCATGCTGCGAAAGAAGTTGGATAAAATGAGCGCGGAACAATTATTCTTCATGCTCAAGAAACAAGATGCTCGACGGGCAAAAACAATAGATAAAAATAACAAACGCCGTCTGGTTCGCGCCATTGAAACCGTCGCAACTCTCGGGCGCGTGCCGGATATTAAGGGTTTACGAAACCACTATTTCGATGTTTTGTGGATTGGAATTTCTCGCCCCAAACAAGAACTGAAGAAACGTATCCGCGCGCGCATGCGCGCGCGGATGAAAGTGGGAATGATTAAGGAAGCAATCAAACTGCACAAGCAAGGTCTCTCGTATAAGAGAATGGAATCCTTCGGCCTTGAATATCGCTCACTGGCCATGTACCTACAAAAGAAACTCAATCGCAAAGAATTGGAGGAGAAAATTGTTCGCGACAGCGTTCACTACGCGAAACGGCAAATCACCTACTGGAATCGAAATCATGACATCAAGTGGTTCAAACCTTCTCAAATTAGAGAACTTGAAAAACGCGTTCGCACTTTCGTTGGCACTTCCAAGTAGAGAAAACCCTATGCTAGTGTTTTGCAAAACACTAGCATAGACTAAATTAGGTATATTTACAGCGCTTTTAGCCGCAATTGTTTCCGCCGTATCATTAGCATCGCAACAAAGACCAAATTTGTTAAAACAAGAGATGTGGGAAACAGTGCCGTTGTCATGGTAAACGAGTTAAGTGCAAAAAGTGCTATTGCGTATTTCAACCCAGCCAAAGCAAATGCGGCAACTGTTTCCTCTTGCGGTTTGGAATAGCTTTTTCGGAACGTGGGCACAAATCCAATGATGTCAGCTATTGTCAGCAAGATAACTGTAAGTAATGGCTCACTCGTAACCACCCAGAGTAAAATTGCCAGTAGCGCTCCCGCAAGTGATAACCAATCAATGACGGAAAAGTCCCTTTTGCCATTCCTCAAAGACAGCGCGGCAATGGTAAGACACGCCAATGCCGTAACAGCCGTAACCCAACTGCCCGCACCGCCATGTCCAACGACTTGGGCGAGAAAAACTATTACATTTATTAATCCCCAAATGAACCAGGAAAAAACATGCGGCTTTGTTTTCCCCCTAAAAATATCCCTAAAATACGGAATATATCCGAGGATAGCGATTACTATCGTTATATAGCCAAGAATAATTTTGTATTCCATGTCGGTTATTTAGATATTTTTCTAAGCTCCTCAACAATATCGCTTGCAAGAAAATAGTACCCCCTCTTTTTCTTTGTGAGGAGTTCGGCGACTTTGTTTCCGGTTTCGCATGCCTTCTTCGCCGCATCCCATGAAGAAAATCCCTGCGCCAAGTATCCTGCACAGAGGCCCGCAAGCACATCGCCTGTGCCGGCTTTTTCTAATCCGCGGTTGGTGCCCTTTTGTTGAAAGACCTTTGATTGGAAAAGAATCTGCGTTGGCATCCCTTTTTTGATAATTATATTCTTCGCAAGAAGTTTTTGTATGTCATTGTTTTTTTTTAACAATTTCCATTCGCCGGCATTCGGAGTAAGAATCGCGTTTGAAACTTTGTTGCTGTGCAATACCTTGAGAGCGTCCGCATCAATTATCTTTTTTCCCGGCCATTTGCAGAGCGCCCGCATGAGTGTGGCTGTGCCCGGGCGAGTTGTCGCTCCATTCCCCAATACGAAAACATCGGCAGTTTTTAGCTGACGGAGTATCTCCGCCTTGTGCGACATACCCAAATATCTTCCTCGCAATTTTCTAGTCATTATGTCGGGGGAGAGTGCATTTATGGCCCACGCAACTTTTTCAGGAGCCATGATGATGACTGACTCCGCGCCGGAACGCAGGGCGGCTATTCCAGCGAGGAATACTGCCCCCGAATACTCTTCCGAGCCACCGACGACAAGTACGCGCCTCATTCACGCATTATACGCCCTCGACAGAAGAACGCATTTTTATCCAAAAACATTCCAACATTCTTGAGAATGTTGGAATGTTTTTGGCTTGAGCTACACATCTATCTCGCAGCCACTGTTTCCCTTATGTCTTGCTCTATGTGTGCGTGAATCTCAGCGACTGAAGGCACCGTTTCGCCCGGATGGTGCTTCTTGTAGTGCTGCATGATTCCATCCTTGTCCATCATCCGCTTAGCCTTTTCCACCGCGTCATCGCGACCGGATGCATTGACTTTCAAATCATGCCCACATGTACATTCAACAACGTATGAAGTCATAGAATTTTATTGAATAAACTATTAATGACTCATGGTGCTTGAGCGGCAGTGAAATTCTAATGAAAATGCCCAGCTCACAACAATGCAAAGGAACTTTCTCTAAAGTACTCCTTCTCTAATCAATTCAATCGAGGATTCACCTGTTTGGACTTTAAAAATTACTTCTTTGGTATTGTTAACGGCATCATTGATTCTCTCAACTTGTTTTGGAACAGTATTTGCAGGCAATTTATTTATCTCGAAATATTCAATTTTGTCTGCCTCATCGTTTAACGTAATTTGACCGCCGGTAACAGCGCAGACAAAAGAAAAAACCATCTCATTCTTGCTTTCTTTGGTGTAAACTCCGACCAATTTCATAACCTCAACATTCAGCCCAGTTTCTTCTTTGACCTCTCTTTTTACTCCATCCAGAACAGATTCTCCAGTATCTAAACCTCCGCCAGGCAGATTCCACAGGTCGTAATCCCGCCTATGGCAAAGCAAAACCCGGCCTTTTGAGTCAACAATGATTCCAAATACGCCGATTGTAAATTCCGATTTCATGCGTCAATTCTCTTTTGGCGGATGCGGGCCGTGTGGTACGACGTCAGAACCTTCATGGCGAGTTCTTAGCTTTAAAGGTTCACTACACTTTATTCTCACTCTGTCGCGTTGAGAGTAATCAATTTTATGCCGCCGGAATATTCCAAGCTTATTGTAGTGTCGGTGGAATTTGAGGTGGATTGAGATTTAACGCGCTTTCCATCCACAGAAGCTGTGAAGTTTGTGCCGAACGCTATCGGTATGGTTATCACGGCGTTGCCCGTCGTATCGTTAGAGTTGGCTACCGTGAAGGCGATTGTGCGCGTACTCGGATTGAACGTCAGAGCCGAAACGGAAGATTCGGAACGTACGGAAATTGTATAACATTTACCACCTGAGGAAACCGAATAATTGTAGGGTTTCTTCTGGTCCTTCAAGAAAAGCTCTCGGGCGTTGGCGCTTAGGATATTGCGGGCAGTATTTTGGTCCGTGTAGGAAAATAGAGATTTCCAGTGTCCGATGGCGTCTGCGGGAGCGCCATCGCTTGCATTGCTCGAATAGTTGAGCCATCTCTCCAGGCCATTTCCTCCCCCTCCGGCGTCTGAACCGAATAAGATGCGGGAGTTCCATGTTTCAAAGAATTGCTTCCAGTCTTTGTCCAATCGACCGTTAGGCATGAGCCGCGCCCAATTAGAATTGTCCATCGGCAAAGGATTTTGCATATTCTGAATCCCAGCCGTGTCGAAGTATAAATTGGGGTATCGCAAAAGGTAATCGCTGAGCGTTGTGCGGTTGAGCGGATGACCGTTAAATCCGAGATGAGCCCAGATGAAAGTTGCATTCTTGTTCGAACTCAGCATTCTTTCAAAAGCGGCGTTCGCGACGGTATCGTCAGGCACGAAGTGAAATGAGATAGGGACGTGATATTGAGCGGACAAGTTCATTAACTGAAGCCAGATGGGATTATCCGACGAAACATTGATCTGTAAAGTCGGAGCGCTACCCTTGCCACCCCAGTATCTCAAGTTCGTTTCGCCTATGCCATAATATTTTCCTGTCTTCAACATCGCCTCGGCAGAAGTAACGAATGCCTGGCCTTGCGCGAGCCATGTAGAGGGTTGTGGCGAATCGGGAGTATCTACGAATGTAATAAATCTGCCGGGATATTGAGATGCGATATCAAGTGTGCCCGAATACAGGTTTGTCACACTCACTCCTGCCTTATTCATCTCCGCAATCATCTGAGACAAGCTGAATTTGGGTATGATGTTGTGTGCATGGGAATCGAAAATATCCATATGCCTCGTATCGGTAGGACTGGTGCATGAGATTTCGGGCGTGGATGGTGCGGGGGGCGCTACGTCCGCCGGCGCAGTGACTTGTTTAGTCGAGCCAGTAGTCTGTGCTGGTGTTTTTGGGACAGTGTTTTGCGTCGGTGTTATCGACGATGTCTTTTTATTTGCTTGTTGTTCCTGCTCAACCAGAGCAGGAGATGTATTGTCGGCAGAAGGTTCTGGCACTACAGAGACTGAAGACGATTGCGTGGCAGTCGAGATTGTCTGCATATCTGTGGCAGGTTTATTTTGCGCGGACGGCTGCTGATAATACCAAGCGCCTCCTCCCAAAATGACGAGTCCCGCAATGACCAGCAAAATCAGCTGCGAAAATCCCTGCCTACCAATAGGCATGGCTTTTTGGTTCATGATTGCATGATACACCTGAACTATAGCTGCCAATCGGTCACGAGTGCGCAAGAAATCTCGATTATGGATATCTGCCTCCTGGAGAGTTATTTTTGGTATGCAATCGGTAATTGTTTATCAGATTTTCTGCTTCTTTAGCCAGTACAAGCAGGGTTTCAATTTCTTTAAGGCTCAATGTCCGCGGTTTAACGTCTTTTGCACATAGAACCCCGACTGGCAGTCTGCTCCCCCAGTCATACAGGGGTACACCCGCGTAGAAACGGAGGAGGGGATCGCCAGTAACATACGGATTGTCTTTGAACCGTTCGTCCTTCAGTAAATCTTCAACGATAAATATGCGCTTCGCTAACAATGCCCAACTACAAAAAGCAATAACGCGAGGGCCTTCACGCATTTGCAGTCCCTGGCGCGACTTGTACCATTCGCGCTCATTATCAATCAGTGAAATCGTTGAGATGGGTACGTGCAGCAACCTGGTCACCTCCTTGGTAATCTCGTCAAACGCCGAATCTGGTTCCGTATCGAGAATACCAAGTGCATGAAGTGCATCAAGTCTTTTCTTTTCTTCCGGATGAGCTGGGAGGAAATTTGTCATATAGTCCATCAGAACCGCAATTATAGCAGTTTGATGTTTTTGGCGGGCCCACAAGGACTCGAACCTTGATCTTCTCTTTTGGAGAGAGAAATTCTAGCCATTGAACTATAGGCCCGTTTTCCTTAGAAAAGCTCGCGCCGTGGCTTGCACCTGCCGAGCGATTCGAGTGTCATAATACCGTATACTTGCGCATCCTGCATATCCTTCCCTTGTACGTTTTCCTGTGTGCGGTTTGTTGTATGTTTTTGAGAATTGAGTGGCCGGTATACCTGTGACTCGTGACCAAAATGCGATTTGTTTTCCTTCATTATGGTAATCATGGAGATGCAGACACACTCTAAACTTACTCTCACTAATCTCAAATCCCATCCTTAACATGGCCAGGAAGGTGGCGATTAGTTTGGGGTCGGAATTGGCAAATGTTAGAGTTTTGTCTGACTTGGCTTTCTCACCCTCGCACCAGTACAAAAGTGCACACGTAATGCGAGATATTTTCGCATCTATTCTTATCATCTCCACGGTCTCGTTCGCAAACTTCTCTGCTTCATCAAGTCGTTTCAGCAATCGGTCGTGATTCGTTAGTGCAGATTTGAGTCGAGCTTGTTCGCGCTTCTGGGAGATTATTTTTCTTGCTTGTTCGGACAAATGTACGTCGCGTAACCAAAGTGAGGCCGATGACTTCGAGATTTTGAGCAAATCAGAAATCTCATTCAAAGAATAACCCAGTGAGCGCAACTTCATTGCTTTTTTCTTCTCCGATGTTTTGGCAAGCATACGAACCATCGACAATAGTTATAGTACACCGCAATGCAGAATCGGTGTCATGCTAGTTATGCACAACTTCGCCTTTACGTCCCCTCCGTGCCTCCTTGTGCTTGGTGTGCGCTCTGCACCATGTAAGCATCCTGGGAAACCCTCGGTTTTCCCATTCCTTCCTCCACGGGAAACCAGAAGGTTTCCCGACCCCTTCCTTCTGCAAATGGTTTTGCAGTATCTCTTAACGATTATCATTACCAGCGTTATTTCTTAGCCTCTTTATGTTTAGTATGCGCTCTGCACCATTTGCAGAACTTCTTCAATTCAATTTTGCGTGTGACAAGCTTGCGATTCTTGCGCGACCAATAATTTATGCGACCGCACTTGGCGCATGCCAGTCTGAATAGTTGATCTTGCGACATATCCTGTTTATGCCCAAGACTATATCGCAAAAACGAAATCCGCACAACAGCAGTGCCACGCCACAAATTTGCAAAACTCAATTTGCAATTCGCAAACAATATCCAAAAATCCAGTCCCTAAACGGTACGTTTTGGAAATTGTAATTTGCAATTTCTTTGCAAATTGATTTTTGGAGCTTGCAAATTCCCAAGGTCTCACCTCAAAATGCAAAATCCCAGAGGAGAGACCTTGGGTATTTCTTAATCTGACTTTTGGTGCATAATATGCCAATGGCGAAACGAGGCGAGAAGATTTCACTAGAACCCTACAAGGGCGTACGCGATTTCTATCCCGAAGACCAGTTTGTTCTACGATACCTTTTTGAGCATATGGAGCGCGTATGCGAGCTTTTCGGCTACGAAGAATACGGGGCATCTGTCTTGGAACCGAGCGAGCTCTACCGCGGTAAAACGTCTGAGGAAATAGTTAACGATCAGACGTATACCTTCACAGACCGCGGCGAGCGCGAGGTCACTCTGCGGCCTGAAATGACGCCTACATTCGCCCGCATGGTGGCAAGCAAAGCGCGAGAAATATCGCTTCCCGCACGTTGGTATTCCATCGCGAATATATTTAGATACGAAAGACCTCAACGCGGACGCTTGCGAGAACACTGGCAGTTGAATGCCGACATCGTCGGAGCTTCCGGCATTGAAGCAGACGCTGAAATTATAGCAATCGCACACAGCGTGATGCGCTCGATGGGGGCCGATGAAAGAAATTTCGAGATACGCGTTTCCGACCGGCGCATCATCGACTCAATTTATGATTCAGTGGGCATTGAGGCGGACATGCGAGCAGAGCTTACGCGGCTTCTGGATACGCGCGCGAAAAACCCGGATTTCAGCAAGAAGCTCGAGTCTCTTATCGGCGACAAAAAGGCTGAACAGCTTCTGGAACTGTTGGAGCGAACAACGAGTACCGCATATCTTGAGGAATTGCGCACCCAGCTGGAGACAATGGGAGTTCACAACATGGTAGTCGACACAAAAATAACGCGCGGATTCGATTACTACACCGGCATGGTTTTTGAGGTTTACGATACGGATGAAAACAACCGCAGGTCGATTTTCGGGGGCGGGCGATACGATAACCTGATTTCAATATTTGGCGGAGACGCAATACCTGCCGTCGGATTCGGAATGGGCGATGTAACCGCCCGCGACTTCCTGGAGACGCACAACCTCTTGCCAACGTATGCTCCAGCCACTGAACTCATGCTATGTATCGTGGAAAAGGATGCCCTACCTCACGCGATGCGCCTTGCGCAGGAGCTGCGGAGCGAGGATGTGAATGTTGCCGTCAATCTTTCCGGAAAGCGCGTGGGCGACCAAATCCGCCAGGCCGACAAAATGAAAGTACCGTTCGTCATAGCTATAGGTGCAAAAGAGAGAGAGTCTGGGCGCTACACGATAAAGAATCTTGCAACCGGCAGCGAGCTTACTCTGCCGTCGGACAGAATTGCGGAACACCTATTTTCATCGCTGGGGTAGCCAGAGTAGCGATTAGCGTATAGCGTTAAGCGTATAGAATACCTCCTATTGATTCCCTAATCGCTGTACGCTATAAGCTAGACGCTATGAGAATTATTACCTTTGATATAGAAACCGCGAATTGGATGTCGGACACGGGAACTTCAGACCCCTCTGATCTCACCATCGCTCTTGTATGCATTCACGATTCAGAAACTGGCGAATACAAGAGTTTTCTTGAACCGGGATTGCCGCAACTATGGAAGATACTTGAGCGCACCGATTTGCTTGTCGGCTACAACTCTGACCATTTTGATATTCCGCTTCTCAACAAATACTATCCGGGAGATTTAACCCGTATCCGAAGTTTAGACCTTATGAAAGAAATCCATGATGTATTGGGGCGGCGATTGCGGCTGGATGCGGTAGCAGATGGAACTCTTGGAAAAAAGAAGTCCAGCGACGGCGCTCAATCGCTCAAATGGTGGCGGGCCGGGGAAGTAGATAAAGTACGAAAGTACTGCATGAGGGATGTAGAAATAACGCGGGGAATATTTGATTACGCTTTAACCAACGGTCACGTGAAGTACCGCGAGCTTGGTAAAATTCGCGAAATAAAATTGGACACCTCCAAATGGCTCAATGGAAGCGGGAGCGCCCTTACATACACGCTTGGGTTTTAATTTTGTGCCCAGAGTCAGACTTGGTGTCAGCTCACTAAGCGCTGCGCGCTAAGTGGCTCCTGTGCCTATCGCAGTAATGATAGGCACCTGTAGACGGCCACACCTCGCCGTCGCTCCGCGACATAGCTCCGGTTTGCAAGTCCGACGCGAGCTGTGCGCAGGCACAGCTCTTCTGGGCACAAAATGCAAAAAATACTATTTGTGCCCAGAGTCAGACTTGCACTGACCACCCTTCCCTCTTCAGGGGAATGCTCTAACTACCTGAGCTATCTGGGCAAGGACATCACAATACCACAAGAGATTGATTCTTTCACTGACCCAACGGGAGTGCCGATTGAACCTTAGACCCCCATTCTTTAAGCATGTCCTGGAAGCCGTTCAACTGAACTTGCGCTTGTGCGCCAGTGCCTTGAACCTGATTCACAGTATTCTGAAAACTTTGCACGATGGGAGCCAGATATGCTGAATAAAACCATATCGGCGCGATGATAATGGCAAGCCAGAAAATCACTTTCAATACCCCGCCCCAAAACGCGCTACGACGCATGCTATGGAGCATTTTGTTATTATCCCTGGACAGGCGATATGTTTCCGCAAGCATCTCTTTTTCCTTATCAGATTCCACAGACATATTATAACACTGGTGCCCCCGGGAGGAATCGGACCTCCATCAAACCCTTAGGACGGGTACGTTCTAATCCATTGAACTACAGGGGCTGATTTTATGCATTATTTTCCTTATATGCTTATTCGCGCGAATAAGCATATAAGAACAGGGCGAAAAGAGAAGCGAGATGGCAACTCTTTCATGCCTCGTCCAAGCGACAGCCCTGCAAATATGACTTACAGGGGCGCGTATGCACTGTAGCATACGCGCCCCTAAGCCGAAAAAACTAGAGCTTCAACAAACTGCGGAGCTGGTTTTCGTCAAAGCCGACAATAAGTTCGCCGTCGACATCGATGACCGGGACACCCATTTGACCGCTTTTCTCGATCATTTCTTTCCTTTTCGCCAAGTCTGTCGCGACATTGTAATCCGTGAATTTAATATTGTTTGCGGTAAAAAAGTCCTTTGCCGCGTGGCAAAAGTGGCAAGTGGGAGTCGAGTAAACTGTTACTTTCGATTGCGTAGCCATAATTTGATATTTACTATCCCATTAAATAATTATTTACAATCATATCACACTGCTAAGGTCTCTGTCCGCGCATACTTGCGCAAGGTCTGCGTCCTCGCCGCTTTGAGCGCCTCCGCCCACCAAATAAGCTGCGAAAGCATGCCTTCAGCGGTTTTCTTATAAGGTTCAAGCGCGCCTGGTTTAAGGCCACCTTTTTCATCCACAAGACCCCACGGCGCAGTGATGTGTACCGCGGTTCTTATCGGCGCCATTTGAAGCTCCACTGAGACCGAGCGCAATTGTTCAAGCGCGCGAGCACCGCCCACCGAGCCATAAGCGACAAATCCAATCGGTTTATTGTTCCATTCGGGATAGACGTAATCGAGAGCATTTTTTAAGACCGCCGAATATCCGTAGTTATATTCTGGCGTAACTACTATGAATGCATCTGCCTCCTTGATTTTCTTTGTCCATCGCGCTACAGCTTCGTTCGTGTAATCTTCGTTTTTAGAACTCGGGGACACCGGTTCATTAAAAAAAGGCATTTCATAGTCCCTCAAATCAAGTATTTCGGATTCAATTCCCTCAATGTTCATAGCCTGCTCGAATATCCATCGGCCTGCATGTTCACTGAAGCGCTTAGGGCGAGTGCTTCCAAGAATAATTTTAACCTTCAAGACGTTTTCAGAGATCATTTTTCTAGTATTTAAATTGTTAATGACTACAGTATATACCGGCGCTTTACATTGTAAAGTGCCAGAAGAGATGATAATCTGTGGATAATCCCGTTAGAGGCCGCGGAAGACGGGACTTATATATGGAACATTCGGAAAATAAATCAATCAGGTCGATTATCAATTCTAAATCATGTGCGGGAAGCATTGCTTCCTGCCTGCCCGCCAAAGCCAGAGCGGCGGACGCGGTGTTTGGAGTTAACGTTGCAAACTTACCAACTAATAAAGGCGCAGCTACCGTTGCTTTCAGGCGATGGCAGGCGGGCCTCTAACGGGATAATGCTCCGGACAGCCCAACAAAGGAAAACATTGTGCCACTCATGCCCCGTTGCACGCGTTGCAGACCTTTTAGGGGATTCTTGTTCGCTTCTCATACTGCGCGACCTCCTTGAAAAGCCAAGGAGGTTCCGTGATTTGCAGGACTCACTTTCTGGCATAAGCACGCGAACACTCTCCAATAAGTTAAGGCTTCTAGAGAGCAAAAAGCTCATCCAAAAGAAAGAATTTTTTGTGCAGTCGCCCCGTGTTGAATATACATTGACAAAAAAGGGCGCTGCATTGCGCGGTGTTTTAGACGCAATGCGAAAGTACGGAAAGAAATATCTTTAATCGGTGCGGATACGGAGAATCGAACTCCGATCTAATGCTTGGGAAGCACTCGTTTTACCACTAAACTATATCCGCGCTGAATAAATCTAACAAAATTAGCACCCCAAAGCGAGCAGTGTCACCACCATTTGAGCTTCGTTCGGAACCAGTTCATCACTGAAGATGTGGCCTCTATCGGAGCGGGCGTTGGCGGGTCTACGATAATGATAAGATTCTCTCCTGTCTTCGCAAGAAGATACTGTTCGCGCAGAGCATCTTCCATACCTCGCGGCGTATTGAGTTTTGCGATATCCGCCTCTAACTGTGCCTTCCTCTGTGTTAAATCTGCCAGCTGAACTTCCGCCTCCTTCCGCAATGCCAGCGATTCCTGCTCTTTCCGATACGCTTTCCAAACTCCCGAAATTGCGACGGTCACAATCAAAAACAGTACAATTAGCAACAGGCGTTTGCCAAACAAACGCACAGGGTCACGACGTTGCCCAAACGTAGTCATACTGTATAATCTTACCATCTAGAAAATGTTATGAGCGCAGCGAATTTATATTTTATTGACCCAGCACCTTCGTTTCTCAACGAAACAAAGATGCTGGGTGTAAGAGCTTCTAATCTCGTTTTACTCGTTAACAATCTCTAACATGTCCTTTCTTTTCAACCGCAATACTAAAAAAGTAATGAAGTATTTTTGGAGCGTCGTTGCCGTTCTCGTCATAATCAGTATGGTGCTTTTCTTTGCACCGGGATTGGTCGCGATGATTTCAGGCAAGTACTGAATCTAAGAACAGCCGATAACGCATGAAAACATGCGCGCTCGTCATGCTCTGACTAGCACTAGCCCTTGACTCGAAGGAGGTGGAAAACCCAAAAACAGACAAACTGAATAAAAAGCCGGGGAGGGCCAAAAAGATCATGCATGCGCATAATCTGGTTCCTCCCAAGCATTCGAATTCACGAGTTCGAAATGTATCCGACGCAACCCGGATACTCGTTCGAATCAAGAATTCGACTTCTGCGGTCTGTCAGCCAGACCGCGTCTTCAGACTCCACGATAATCTGCTTAGAATAAATGTCAACCAAAATATCAAAAAGGAAAGCCGGCAACGAAATCGTCACCGGCCAATCCGCATTTATAAAATCGAAATCTTATAGATGTGAACTGATGTGGAGGTTCAAGTTTGGGAGCGAACCTGCCTAACTATCCCTCACGACATTACTGTCGCGAAATCTTCTTCGCTGGCTGCTTTGCGAAAACCGCAACCAATCCAGCGATAAAGACAATTAGAAGCAATCGCCTCATGATCGTCTCCTTCAAACGAGCAACGCCACCCCGACAGGAACGCAAACTTCCTGCCTCGTGACTCTATAAGTATAGCACACGTTAGTGCTATTGTCAAGCTCTTACGATTCGCGTATTACCTTCAAAAAAACCTCGTGGGGGATGTCCACCTTTCCTCTCGCTAGCATTTTCTTCTTTCCTCTCTTTTGTTTCTCCAACAGTTTCATTTTTCGCGTAATGTCGCCACCGTAGAGGTATCCGGTCACATCTTTTCGGAGTGCAGAGACGCGCCTCGCTGCTATGATATTCCCCATCGCTTTGGCCTGTATTTTTAGTACGAATTGCTGTCGGGGCAGGATTTTCTCAAGCTTCTCAACAATTGCTTCGCCCTCTGTGCGCACGCGCCTGCGGCTGACAATTCGCGAAAATGCCGGCACCGCCTCTTCTGCCACAAGTACATCAAGGCGCACAACGTCCGCATCCCTCAATCCGATTATTTCGTATGAAAGCGATGCAAAGCCGGAAGAAACGCTCTTGAGCTTGTCGAAGAAACCGCGCATGAGTTCGCGCAGGGGCATCTGCGATGAAAGTTTTGCCTTACCGTCGGGCAACGTTTCTGTGTCCCCTATCACGGCTTCGTGTTCATACAGCAACTGTGAAATAAGTCCTAGATATTCTGGAGGCGATATGACTGCAATTTCAGCCCACTGCTCGCGCAGGCGCTTTGCCGTGCCGTCGTCGGGCAGGCGGGCAGGCGCGTAAATTTCCTCAACTTTCCCGTTGGGATACGTCACCTCGTAAACGGTCGTCGGCATAGTGACAACTAGGTTCAGTGCGAATTCGCGCCGCAGACGCTCGATAATTATCTCAAGGTGGAGCATGCCTAAGAAACCGCACCGAAAACCCTTACCCATCACGCCGGAGGATTCTTCCTCGTAGGAGAGTGATGAGTCCGAAAGGTGCAGACGCGCAAGCGATTGCCTAAGAAGCACCAGGTGGTCTTGATTTTCCGGGTACACGCTCGCCCAAATAACAGGCGCTGGAGAGCGATATCCCGCAAGCGCTGGTGCGGGAGTGCGCACAGTTGTTACGGTATCGCCGACAGAGGCGAGGCCGGGCTTTTTAATTCCCGTTACGATATAGCCAATTTCGCCCTCATTAAGAGTTTGTACAGGAGTTTCTCCTGGCTTCATTACTCCCACCTCTAGGGCAATAAAATCGGCATGGGCGGCCACAAGGCGAAGATTGTCCCCCTTTGCAACATGACCGCCAAAGATGCGCGCATAGACGATAACTCCGCGGTGGTCGGAATAGCCGAAATCAAACACTAGCGCCTGTAAGCTACCACTCGAGGATTTCGGTGGTGGAATTCTTTCAACTACCGCCTTAAGTATTTCATCTACTCCTTCTCCCGTCTTTCCGGACGCTGGCAGTACGTCCGACTCCGAACATCCAAGCAATAACGCAAGTTCGCTTGTGATATCGTCAACCCGCGCATTAGGCGAGTCAATTTTGGAAACGACCGGAATTATTACGAGACCGAGACTCTTCGCAACAGAGAGTACGGAAAGTGTCTGCGCCTCAACGCCTTGCGTCGAATCAACAAGAAGGATGACTCCTTCAACTGCAGAAAGAGCGCGCGAGACTTCGTATGCAAAATCCACATGTCCTGGAGTATCAATCAGGTTTAGCGTATAGCGAATAGCGTTTAGCGTATAGTCCATCCGAACAGGGGCCATTTTTATGGTTATACCGCGTTCGCGTTCCAGTTCCATTTTGTCGAGAACCTGCTCCTGCATGTGCCTTTTTTCTATCGTTCCGGTCATCTCTAGCATGCGGTCAGCCAGGGTGGATTTCCCGTGATCTATATGAGCTATTATCGAGAAATTTCGTATATTGGAAGACATAATGGTAGTCGACAGTGAACAGTTTACAGCCTAGCGAAGCGAGTGAAAAGGAAGTTTCACTTCCTTTTCCGAGTAAGCGACGGCTGCATGAGCGAGGCGATTACAGTTTACAGCGGAAATTCCTAACGCATTTCTGTAGACTGTAGACTGCTTTCTCCTACTTCAGTTCCGCAGTTTCTTCTGCAGACGAGACAATGGATGCTCCGCCCTCAACTTTGATTGAGCCGCGCCACAGACGACCCCGAACCTCCGCGACGGTCTCGATAAACTCTCGATTCCCGAGGAGCGCATACACGAGAGCTGATATTGTGATTCCCGTGAGGCCTCCCGCAAATCCCTTAACAAAAACCGAAGCGAGCGTCGAGGTGAGTGTGAGAGGGCTTGTGAGAGAAAGCATTCCGTAGGCGGCAACACCGCCGGCAAACGACGCCACTATGCTTTGCGCAAGCGATCGACTAATGAGTGTAAAGAAACCGGCAAATCTGCGCTCAAAAAAGGCAATAAGAATTATTGCTCCAAATAATACTGATGACGCATATGCTATTGCGAGAGCCAGCATCTCACTTCCCGAAACATCCTGAAGACGCATAAGCGATTGCAGGAAGGAGAGTGCGGAGTCCCCCTTAAAGATCTGAACGAGAAGCGCGCTTAATCCGATCGTTACGAACGCAATTGTTGAAGACACAAATAGAGGAATGAATGTCCGGCCGGCGGCATAATATCCGCGCACAAGAAGAAGAATCAAACCCTGGCAAGCTAGCGAAAGAGACAAGAGGGCAAACGATGCGGCCGTAAGCCTCGTATCCGTCCAGTCGAATGCTCCGCTTCCCAGAACCACGCGGACGATGTGAGCCCGCAAAACAATAATAAGCGCCGTGGCAGGCAGCGACCAAAACAGAACATGCCGCGCAGCAGTGGCGATGTTTTCTATGAATTCTCCCTGCCTCCCTTGCGATAGAGAGCGCGCGAGCGATGGAAACGCCGCGACCGAATATGAGGCACCGATTACAGCGAGCGGAACGCTGTATAAGTTGAATGAGAACATAAACACGGAAATCGAACCGACGGCTAAGATACCGGCCATAGCCGTAAGACCGATAATCGTAATTTGGTTCATGGAAAGAGCTAATGCGCGCGGAATGGAAATGGCGGCTGTCCTCAACAAATCGCTTGCTTCTTTAAAACGCGGCAGTCTTCTAAAGAAACCGTCACGCAGGATCGAGGGAACTTGGATACCGGCGTGGAGCAATGCTCCAACGACCACTCCCCAAGCCAATCCCGAAAGGCCCCACATCGGGTATAAGACAACGATACCGAGAATGATACCCAAGTTATAAAATAAGGGCGACGATGCATAGAGTATGTACCTATTTTTGGTCTGTGTAATGGCTGCGAATATGTTTGAGAGGCCCAGCAAAACAGGTTGGAGCAGCATAATGCGCGTGAGCGAAGTGAGCGTGGGAAGGTGCCCGGCTTCTACAAAGTGCGGAAAGAGAGCAGTGAGTATCGCGGGCGAAAAAAAGGCGGCAATGCCGCCGGCGAAAACGGCAAGAATAGAAAAACCCAAAAAAATCGTATCGATGTAGTTCTTTTGGCTCTCGTCGTCGCGATGTGCCAGTTCGGGGATAATGACATAAACAGAAACGAGGGCTCCCAGCGCCACAAATAGGAAGTCGGGGATTCTGAAAGCCGCATAGTAGATGTCGAGTTCGACTCCAGCGCCGAAGGAATGTGCCAAGAGTCTGTCGCGCAAAAGCGCGAGAAGCGAGGACAAAAGTGCGAATACCGCAAGCACGTATACTGCCGAGTGAATTCCGTGCACCTCGCCGGAAAAAAATTGAAGCGCCCGCCTCATCATAATCGCTCTTTAACTGTCTTTCTGAAGCGGGTTTTTACCTGCTTTAACGTTTGTAATGGCAGTTTGCGGCGTTGGGTCATTCGGGTTCAGTTCCGCTACTTTTTCGAACATAGCGATGGCATCATTCGGGCGATTAAGCTGATAGTATGTTAGACCCAAAGTAAAAAGCGCGTTCGCGTAATCTTTCTGGATCTGGACCGCGCGCTCAAGCGCCAGAGCGGCGTTATCGTACTCTTTGCGCGTATAGAGAACGAGCCCGAGGTTGTACCAGGCAAGCGGGTCTTCAGGCGCCAAGCGCACGACATTAAGAGCTTCTTCTTCGGCTTTAGCCAGGTCATTCGTTCTCGCGCTCAACTGGGAAAGGAGCAAACGCGCTTGCGTCAAATCGGACTTTATTGCTAGAGCAGAGTTGAGGTGTTCAAGCGCGGCTTTGTTGTCGGAGGCCGCCAAATCAATCTGCGCCAAACCCAAGAGCGGCAGAGGACTTGTCGGATTCTCTATTCGGGCGCGCTCGTAAGCATCTTTCGCATTTTTATCGGCGCCTTGAATTCCTCCGGCCGAGAGCTCGCTGTAAAGCTGCGCCAGAGAAAGCCAGTTTCTGTAGTTGCCGCTGTCCGCCGATACTGCGGCAATTCCGTGTTTGAGGGTGGCTTGGAGCGTATTTTGCAGGCGCGTGCGCATTTCATCGGAGGTATCCCCCTGCGCGAGCATTTCTTTGAGCTGCAGAAGCCCTATTTCCACGCCCGTGCGATGCGCCCGATCGTTATCGGCAAAAACGGAAAGTGCGTATTCGTCATACTTAGCAGCGGCATCTAAGTCGCCGGTCGCGCTGTAAGCGACGATAGCGCGGTTGACTTGCGTGTCGGACACGAGCGCTCGAATAGATTCCGCCGAGCCGAATATGATGACAAGAGCGAGCGCCACAACGGCCGTAGCCAAAGACCCGGATTTAACTCCTTTCCAGTTGAGAGCGTATGTCCACATGCCCACTTTTCTTTCCGCGGCAAAAAGAGCTATCAGGATTCCGATAAGCGCGAACGACAATGCTGTAATTGAAACCCCCGGAACGTACACGATGTTGAAAACAAAGAGATAGAGAGTGCCAGCAAGAACGACTCCTGTAACAGTCTTTATGGGCGTGCGAAGACTTCGGTCACGCGCAAATCGGACTATTAACCAAAGAATATATAATATGAGAAAGCCCCAGGACAAAAGACCCAAAATGCCGACTGACAAAAGCGACGTGGGTATGAGGCCGACGCCGGAATAAAAGTCTGTGTTCCAAAATTGCGTAGCGTTCACGGAAAGAGGCTTATACAGACTCCATGTGCGCGTAAACGTATTGGGCCCGGAACCGACGATGAATTCGCGCGCGCTGGTAAGCGCCTGTTTGCCGACCGCGTATGTCCCTTGCCAAGAGGGGCGGACTTCCAGCTGCGAAAGCTGAAGCCGCGCCGGCAAACGAGTCGTTATTGCAGTGCCGCCATAGCTAAGGACGCTCGCTACTATCGCCAGAATAATGTACGGAAGAAGGGCTCGAAAAACACTAATTTTCAGAATATCTCCGGACTTCCTCAATTCAAACCACAAATATGCTCCGTATAGAGCCGCCATAATCGCGAGTGCCAGCCATACGTCGGGCGAGTTGATTATCACGAGGAGGACGGCAGAACCGACTGCAGTCCACCACAGCAATCTCCGCCACAAACTTGCCACGCCACCCAAGGAATTCCGAAACGCAATGGAGAAAAAGAGGAGAAGGCCGAGAAAAATCGCCAAATCATGCCAACTGCCTATCACGCTCGATACCGCACCGGGGAGTGCGCCGCCAAAACCCGAATAGTCCGGAAACGCAATTTTCCACAATTGCAGAAGAACGAGGATTGCACCGCCGGCAAGCAAAGCCCGGACTGCAAATATTGTTTCTCGTATCCCTCTTGAAAGCACGACTGCAAAAGCGAGCAGCAAAGCATAGAGAGCGAGAATCGCCAAAACCGTATCTTGTTCGACGCCGGTGCCGACAAACGAACTCCACCAGCGACCGGTAACAAGAGCCGACACTACATATGAGATTGGCAGTAACGCCGCGACAGCGAGCAGGTAGGTTTTCGGAATTTGTATTGAACCCTCTGCGATGCGAGCAGCTGACCACGCGATTGTAACGATGATAATCGCAATTCCGACCAGAAACATTTTTGCCTGCGGCACTGTCACCCATGCGTTGGGAATCAAGAAAAATGGAAGCGCGCCAGCTAACAAAATAATTCCCCATCGAGCTATAGCATCTGCAATCTCCCGGATTTTTAGTGCTTTTGACGCATCTGGCATGTAAGCAATTTTAGCACAAATATAGCAGCGTCAGATGCACACTCTATCCGTGGATATCTGACAACTTGTAAAATCATAAAAATGATGGGATAATATTAATCTGCGTTAAGCAGTCGCTCCGATGTTACGTCGGGGAGGAAAGTCCGGACACGTTTTCGATGCTTCGCATCGAACGCGGAACGACGCGGAACAAACGCGGAAGGTCGCAGAAAAAATGCATTTGTATTTTTCTGCGTTATCTGCGTAACGTCTGCAAAAGTCTGCGCTTGACGCGGAGCGTCGAGAAAGGGTAGCGGGTAACACCCGCCGGGGTAATCCTAGGGATGCGAACAGAGACGGTTTTTTGCGAGAGCAAAAAACCGCCCTGCGAAGCTTTTAGCGAAGCAGGGCGAATCGAACCTATAACGAGAGTCCTTCTTCGCGTAAAGCTACGAAGGACACCCTCGCCAAGGGCTCGGGTGCAACGGCAAAAATCCTACCCGCGTGCAAGGCCGTGTTTTCGATGCTCGCATCGAGAAAGTGCCGCTAGAGGTGATTGGCAACAATCATCCCAGATAAATGATTGCTCCCGACAGAATCCGGCTTAATGCGCAGAAATGAAAAAAGGGTCCCTAAAGGACTCTTTTTTCATTTTCTGGCATTTCTAGCAGTCTGACTGCCAGAATAACGTTTATTCAAATTCTACTTGCAACCACTTGCCACCTTCGATTACGTCTCGACAAAATGATTTAAAGGTGTGCGGAGAAAATGTTTCGCCCAGAATCTCTGGTTCAAGTATCGGTGATTTGCGAACGCCAGCATAATCACCCAAGCTGGAAAAAGGATATTCGGTTCCCCATTTCCACGCGTCTTCAAAATGTTCAGTAGCGCCACGCAGGCCGCCGCGAGGGTAGAGTTCGAAGATATTTTTTACCATTATATATGCGGCGACGTAATGCAAATATTCGTCGCTCTCTACTGTTCGTCCGCGGTATGAACCCTGGAAAATACTTCCGTGTTGATTATATTTCTCGTTATGATGATTGGACATGCTTTGTCCGAGCTTCCTCATGAATTCAGATATTCCGCCGTCGCGTATTTCCTTCAGAAGGAGATGTATATGGTTTGGCATTAGCGTGTAGGCAAGTATGCGTACGATTGGCTTTCGCTTCGGCCAAGAATCAAGACGTATGTATGGGGTACGATTGTGTGTAGCTAAATCCCAATAAGGGTCGAGAAACTCATCGTTCATGTAATAAAGTATCCTAAGAAAACGGATTTTATCCTCTTCGTTTTGCACTATCGGTAGACCGCGAGCGCCACGTTTTATTGCATGCACATATGAACCAACAGAGAAAGGCTCGACTCGCATTGCATCATTTTACCATTCTGGCAGTCAGACTGCTAAATTTAGCAGTCTGACTGCCAGAATCCATTCAGTTGACTCTCTCTCTCTCTCTCTGATTTGCTAGACTCAACACAGCCGATATTGGCTATAAACGTCTCGAAAGGAGACAACGTGAGACCAAAAAACGCTGTTCTTTGTTTCAAAACACCGCGGTTGCCGAGTTTTGAGACCCTGTCACCCTTCACATTTACTGACCGGGTTTACACGGCGCCTCGGTTCATCGATAGGGGGACGCCGGAACTCAATCGCAAACTGCGTGACAATCCGGATCTTCTTCTACGGAAGATACCTGCGTCGTGTCCTACGGAGTTGCGTGAACTAATTTTGCGCCATCGTCGCGAAAGTCGCGAATTCGTAAAACGACATATCACGCGCGAAAAGGTGCAATCTGCCTATGACGAAACCATGCTTGATCTGCCGCCAGGCTTGCGTCCAAGTGATTGGGTTCCGTCGAAACAAACCAAAAAACGGTGGCTTGCGCGCCGGACACAACAATCACGTGCAGGGAGTGAGAAATGAAATCTGACCTTTGCAAACGTCCACGAATTGTGGACAAAGGGACACCGGCGCACGTCCTGCGGAAAATGCGGCGGAATAAGAACTTTCTCCTGCCCACCGCGGCGGACAGAAGGGCGTTCCTCGAACGGATACCGGCTCGATTTCGTGCTGAAGCGCGGAGGAACATGGAACAGATGCACAAACGTGCTTTCCAAATTGCAGCCTCGATTACGCCGGAAACGGAGCGCGAGATTGAGCGCGCAATGAATGCTCCGTGCAGAAAGCGGCAATCGAAGTTGCCACGGAAAGCGTGAGCGCGAAATACATCGGGCATCGCCCGGTAAGCCCGATGAGCCAAGAGGAACAAGACCTCGGGTTCACCGGGCTTCCTCTTTTTGTATTTTCTACTAACTACATTCTGGCAGTCAGACTGCTCAAGCTTGAGCAGTCTGACTGCCAGGGTTCAAATGATTTCACACGTCCCACCCGCGCACGCCAATTCCTTCGCCTGTTCCGTCTCGTCGGTTCTCTCGTAAATAATCAATTTTGAATAATCAATGACCGGAAATTTTGATGCAAGCGCATCGTACGTTTTTTTGTCTATTGATTCGTAGGGCGCAAGACGGTACACATGATGTTCACGCGGCAAGAATGACAAGCCGCCGATAATCTCCCAATTATCCGAAATCCACGCGACGACAGCTACCCACTCCTCTTCCCCGACAGAAATGGTCGCCGAGGGATTGTGTTCGGTAAAATTCAATTTGACCATCTTCCAGTATTCCAGCTGTTCTATTGCGGAAAGGTCGTTCTTAAAAATGGAGCCGCTCGGAGACTTAACGGGGAATTCCAAAACGAATGTCGTCGCCTCGTTCGCATTCTGCCCCACCTCCGGATGCGCTTTCACCCCCTGGTCGCGCATCATTTTGTAGAGCGAATCGGTGGCAGAGATGCGGACGCGGCGAATGTAGTATTGCGAATGGCGAGGGTGGATTCCCGAGGAACAATCAAACGTTTGCGAAACTGTTCCGGACGGCTTTACGCAAGTGATTGAACTTGACGCGTTGATGCCGAAACGTTTTGCGTAGGCGGCATTGGCCTTGATGGTAACCGCGCGCATCTTTCGCATAACTCTCGCGTCGCGCACCGCGGGAGAATCCCACTGGCCTGTGATGGAAACGCCGAGCAACCGTTCTCGCTCGCAATTGTCTTGCCAGTCCTTCGAAATGTAGTTGAATTTTGTGAGCGTTGATTGATATGTTCCGACGAGAGTTGCGATGCGTGCCTTTCGGAGAAGCGTCTTTTCTGTGTCATCCGCTCGCGCAATGACTTCCGATAAATTACAGAATTCATGCGATTGCAAAATTATCTCTCCGCAAGGATTGGTGCCCAACTGCCCGATGAATCCGTTCTTTTTGCCGTATTTTTTGCGCAATAGTTTGATGCGGCGCTCTGGCATCGTCTTCTCCAGAGCGCCGCGATTGAATATTCCGCGTTCCCCTGTTCCACTTTTCATCAGGGCTACCCATTCGTCCATAAGCTCGGCATTCGTCGGCTTGACCTCGTATACGGCGGAATTGTTGGCTACCGAGCGGTAGGGGTCGGTAAGGAAAAACTGGCCTTTTTTGG
Organism: bacterium; assembly: GCA_030674455.1. Lineage (GTDB taxonomy): Bacteria > Patescibacteriota > Minisyncoccia > Phycocordibacterales > UBA2100 > UBA10103. Next base: position 14,247 of record JAUSGQ010000027.1, on the reverse strand, counting down.
CGTCGCGAATTTCTACATCGTCCAGATCGGAAAGACTTATCATAGCGGTCCTGCGCACCCCTCCCGCGACGACGCACTCGCCTATTTTGCAGATAATGTCGTGCGCGTCGATGTTGCGCAGGCGCCTTCCCTGGCGGCGCAATATTCTCTCGCGAGCGAATGCAAGAAGCGAGCGAAGCGGCTCGGGGCCCGAAGCTTTGCCTCCCATCGTCTTTAGGCGCGAACCCGCCTGGCGAATCTTAGAAAAATCAAACTCAATGTCCTTACCTGCGTACCACGTGCGCAGTCCCAAGGTCAGCGCGTCGCACCACCCCTCTTTGCTGTCGGCAATGACATGTACGTTAAGTTTTTCACCGGTTTGCTTTTCTATCTGCGGAAGCTGCTGAATATTCTGACTTTCAACGGCGTACCCCACTCCGCATCCCTGCATGGACAAATACATTGCTTCCGCAAAGTCTTCCAGTTTGACCGGCGCGGTGAACGAGCAGTTATAAAAACATGTGTTGCACTTTCGCGCAGGGTCGCCGGAAAATTGCATCGCACGCATCGAGGGCATGATCTCCTGACTGAGGATCGCTTCGCGCACTTCGTTGTATTCGCGCGTCGCCAATTTGTTCCCGAGATTTTCTTTCATGAACGCGACATACCGGTCGACAGTCTCTATCCATGTCTCGCGTCGCTGTTCGGATTCTATCCAGCGCGCGTAGGTGCGCAGGTATACGAATTCGCCGAGCGGATTATTTTTGAAATACTTCTTGCTTTCTTCCGCGAGCTTACGCACGTGTTCCGGAACCGCGCCCTGCTCTTTGCGAACCTTCGCTCTCTCGGCGCGATAGAGGATGTATGCCTTGGCCGCGCCGGCATAATCGGCAAGAATAAGCTGGCGCTCTACCTCATCCTGGCATCCTTCGACTGTCGGCAGGAAATTCTTGTACGTTTTGGCGATGCGCATCATTTCGCCCGCGACTTTATGCGCGACTACCACCGCTTCATCCTCCGAACCTTCGTTCGTCGCGAGCATCGCCTTGTGAATCGCGTTTGATACCTTATCAAATTCAAACGGAACGATGCGGCCGTCTCTTTTTTGTACGTTCGGAAGATATTTCTTGTAAACGCGAAGCGCAGAACCGCCGCTTGCTGCCCCAGCTCTTGCTCTCACAGAAACTCGGGTCGCGTTTTTAGCAGTTCCTGTGCCGGAAACTTGATTAGTCATGCGCATAACTATATTCAGTTAATTTTTGTTTAAATTTTTATCGGACGTTCATTGTACTCCTCGCTTTGAAAGCGTGCATGAAGAAATAGCTGTTGATAACTATCCAAAACACGGTCTTCAGGTTAGCGCAAGCGCCTATTCCGCGCTCCGAGCGATACCGCAAGCGCTATGCAGTCCTAAAGGCTCACAACATCACCTATTTTGACATTGTATGCCTGCGCAAATCCCGCCGGAAGCTCCAAAACATAGCGTGCCGGAGCGCTTGGTGTGAAAGCGGTTGGATAGGTGGCCGGGGAGACGTTTTGCCGCATATCAAGCACTTCCCCCTTACGGGAAAGCCAGAGAATGTCTATGGAAAAGAACATATCTTTCATCCAGAACCGGTATTTAGCATCCGTGTCAAATACAAAAAGCATTCCTTCGCCCTGCGCAAGCCCTGTGCGGCCGCCAAGACCTTTCGCCCTCTCTGCCGAAGTAGAAACCACGGTGACGCGAATATCTTGGCCCGCAAGTGCAACCTTCCGATTACCCGTTTCGGTTGACGCCCCTTGGGGAACGGCATTTTTCGGAGCGATGAAAGACACGATGAGCGCTACAGCCAGAAGAACCAGAACAGTTTTAATTATTTTTTTCCAATTCATATTTCTGCTAAATTCTGCGTTCGTTCTGCGAAGTTCCGCGAGTCCTCCTATATCTAATAGAGGAGGACTATTGACATAGCAATGAGCGAAACGAGCCAGTATCCCGCATTAATAATATAGAGAGTCACCGGTTTTTGCTCCCACAAAATAATTCCCGAAAGTGCCGGAACAACAAACCCTGCCCACGACCAGAAACCGAGCTGAATCGCTCCTCGTATTTCAAAAATTCCCAATCTCGAGAGAAGTGCCGACAAAACATACGCCGCAATCATACTCGCGAGGAGTGCTAGGAGCGCATAGAGATGCATTTTCTTTTTTCCGCGTTCGACTGTCTCGGGAGAAATTCCGGAGTATCGCATCCACATCGTGCCAAAAACTTTCGGATGGTACCAAACAAAACCGATTACAGCAGAAACGATACCTGCAAAAAGAATTTGTACGATGCTTGATGTAGTCATGCTTTCTATATCGACTTGTATACAATGAGACTAATTATGGCAAAAACAATCGCGAGGTACAGCAAGTATCCGGCAATCGTTAGAAACGCGGGAATCTGAAATATCGCGAATAGAAGAATGAAGCCGAACCCAAATGATTGAAGAACCATCTTTACCTTTCCTGAAACTTCTGCTTCTATAGGAATTCCCTGCGTACGTTTTCGATAGAGCGCTCCGAACAAAAGGAAAAGTTCAAGTCCGACTATGGTCGCGGTAAGATACACATTCAAAAACCGCGTGACCAGGATAACAGCAGCAACGCCGATCAAGAGCTTGTCGGCAAACGGATCATTCGTTTTTCCCCATTCAGTTATCTGATTTCTTGTGCGCGCAAGGGAGCCGTCGACCGCATCAGAAAACGCAGAAAAAAAGAACAGCACGAGTCCGGGAATATACTCTTCAAAAACCAATAAATAAGCCACGAATGGGATTGTAACGAAGCGGAACCATGTCACGGAATTCGGCGTGACCCAGCGCGGGATGAGCGGCAGAAGTGTTTTTGCCAATATTTTATCCGTAAAGGTCAGCTCCATAGGGTAGAAAGAAGTTTGCGGTTAATTGATTTCAATGTCTATGTGCCGGACGGATGGAAAACGTTTTTTAAGCCGTATCTCGATTTCATCTATCTTCTTTCCCATGAGCCGCGGAATTCTGTCGGCATAGTCAACACAAAAACGCTTGAACGCCTCGTAATCGTTCTTCACTTCTTCATACTGCCCCTTGAGGTACTTGCGCTGGTACGCTTCTTTGAAAAGCGCCGGGCCGTTGAATTCCACTTCGAATTTGATGCGATACACGCCGATGCCGAGGACAGTGGATTTAAAATCAATGACGCGCTCTATGGAAGGTTCTGCAGTGAGCGCCTGCATGATTTCTTCCTTCTCTTCCTCCGGAATTGAACGGCCGAGAAGATACGAGCGATTCCTATTGATAAGGATGACCGCAGTCGAAACAAGAAGGATGCCTATGACAATGGAGCCGAGGCCGTCCCAAAGCACATTGCCCGAGTAGTAAGAAGCTCCGAGACTCACGACCGCTACGGCAACGCCGAATAGAGCGGCCGCATCCTCAAGGTAGACGGCAAGGGTGGAAGGGTCTGCGAGAGAAAACCGTTCTCGCCAAGTCGAATCAGGAAATGAGTTGCGTAACCCGCGAGCCGCAATCGAGAGCGTGATAGCTTCTATTACGAAAGAAGCCCCGAGAACGGCAAAAACTGCCGCGTTTATTTCTAGCGGTCGCGGGTTGAGGAGAGAAGACACTCCGTTGTAGAGAGTGATGCCTGCGCCTATAAAAAAAATCCCGCATGCAGAGATGAGTGCCCAAAAAAAACGCTCGTATCCGTATCCATATCCGAAGTTTTCGCTCGCTTTTTTATATGAACGTTTTACTCCAATGAGCAGAAACGTTTGATTCAAGGTGTCGGCAAAACTGTGCACGGCCTCTGAAAACATAACGCTTGAACCGGACGCCAAGGCAGCGCCCGTTTTAATGAAGGTGACCAGTGCGTTGCCAATTATGGCCGCTATCACTGGAATTTGCCCTACTGTGCGTACTGCCATGTAATAACATTATCACATCTGTAACGCGAAACAGGGTCTCCTTAATGCTGTAAAAACATGTCTTCTAATTGAGACCATGGTCTCAATTAGAAGACACATACAGAGAATCATAGAGAGAACTTCCCTAATACCTGTCAATATTGTTTTCCACGTAATCCCAAACCGACTTTGCGACATTAACAGGCGTTCCCTCCACAGGATCGTGGTGCAAGTTGATGAACGGCGTGGAATTGCATTCAATAATTCCCCACCTCTGACTAATCGGCGACTTTTCTATGTCTCCGATTATAAAATCGAATCCGATAATAGGGTCGTCGACCACCGCTGCCGCCTGCTCCATAATTCTTTTGGTCTCGCCATGAGTTTCGGGAGTAACTTCCGCGCTGTAGCCCCCGTAACTGACCCCGATAGACGCAAGAAGGTCTACATTCTCGCCTGTGGCTGGAATCGTCCCAAAGCCGCGCCCTGTGCGCGCAAGAAATTCTCTATGCCGCTCGTCAAAAACGATGCCAGAGACTTTCTCGTGCTTCGCACTATTCTTTCTCTCAACCAGCTGCGTGATTGTATTTTTTCCATCTCCCACAACACGCGGAGGATCGCCGCGCAGAACACCGACTAGCTTGCCATCAACTACAGTCGCTCGGTACACGCTCCCTTCCAGATGCTCCTCCATAACGACCCAATACGAAATTTGTTTGGCGATGTTAAACGCCATTTCGAGCTGTTCTTTGGTATAGATATGCGTCGTCGTATGCCTTCCGCGCGAACCAATCTGCGGCTTAATGACAACGGGCTTTTCTAATGAATCGAATTGCCGCGAACAATCGTCAAATCTGGTAAAACTCCCGCCACGCGGCACGGAAATTCCCACATAAGAAAGTTTCTCTTTCAATATCGCCTTATCATCCAGCCACCAATCCGAACCGCTCTTTGTATAGGCTGGCCGCGGAAGGCCGGAGTAATAAAGTTTTCGCCCCATTACGTGCGCTACATAGACATCCGTCGCCTTTCCCAAAAAAAGAAGGCCGTGAACCTCTATTCCTCGGCGCGTTGCCTCTTCCCACAAAACTCTTCCCCTCGACGACGCGGCCTTGCTGGAATCACTATGGATTTTTATGAGGCCGAGCCAGAGAAATATCGCTATCCAGATATCTATTAAACGATTCGTCAACTTTCCAAGGAATTTCTGCTCCCGGTCTTTGCACACCGAAAGATACAAACGATTTGCCGGAGCGCCGAAGGAATTGTTAACCCAGGCGGAAAAATGTGAGACCGGATTATTTCCGCAGTGTATGCATTGTTTTTTCATGGTGCTACGTGCTTAATGGTACACCATGAGATATAGCACTATCCATCACAGTACGTCTTAGACGTATTGCGCTAGCAAATGCGGCCGCATTTGCTAAAGCAATATGTCGTAATGGAACATTTTATGAAGATATACACACCACTTTGACTTGGCTTTCCTCCTCATGCGGTATACTTGCCTGTATGTTGGGACACTAATTTTCGGCTTTGATTCTCGATTTCTCCCTTTGCAACTTTTGGTGCAAATTGTTATTTTTTCTGAAGTTTAAAAGTGCGCGTGATACTTTTAGGTAGCTCGTCAATTCGATGTGTTACGTAAATCATGCTTATCGCCAACTTTTTACATGCGGCGTCAACTGCCTTAACAACGCGGTCGCGATTTGATGCGTCCAAGCCCTGACACGGTTCGTCCAAAACGAGAAGTGCGGGATTCTTTACGAGCGCGCGGGCGAGCAATACGAGCCTCTCTTCCCCTTCGGAAATATCCTCGAACGGCAGTTTAGCGATCTTGCCGAGGCCGAATTTCTTGAGCCATGAGCTCGCGGCTTTTTTCTGCGCCGCGGTGCATTTTCTGTACAAACCGATTGTGTCAAAGAATCCGGAGCAAACGACATCAAAACAAGTCGCTTCCTTGGGGTAGTAAAGCTGAAGTTCCGGGGAAACCCAACCGATTTTTCTCTTTATCTCCCAAATACTTTCGCCGCTCCCGCGCTTTTTGCCGAAGAGCGTAATGTCGTTGGCGTACGCCTGCGGATTGTCTCCGAGAATAAGCGAGAGAAGCGTAGTCTTCCCCGCACCATTCGGCCCGAAAAGCGCCCATTTCTCCCCTTCGCGAATCGTCCAGTTTATGTTTCGAAGAACAGGAACTTTGTTGTAAGTAACATTCACACTCTTCATCTGCACGAGAATTGGACGAATTTTCTTCGCGACTGCACGCTTTTTGGTGCTGGTACGGAAGGTCTGACCTTCTAAGGAGGTCAGACCTTCCGTACCCTGTTCGATTGAGATTTCGTGCTTGTCGCTGATACGAAGAACGTGCGTAATGCCGCGAGGAGTCGCCTCGCGGCCGGTTCCCACGATAACGACGCGCATATCGCCTTTCATTAGAGTTCCAAGATTCTTCTTCAGAGCAGAGCGGAAACTAATGTCGAGCCCTTCAAATGGATTGTCCAGAATCAAAAGTCTGGGATTTTGCACAAGTGCCCGCGCGATTGTAACTTTGCGCCGCTCGCCATTGGAGAGTTCAATGACTCTGCGGTGCAAAAGCGATTCAAGTTCAAACGCGTGAAGGACTTCTCGGCGTCTTTTTGAAAACGTCAAATCCCGATACTTCATTCTAGAATGAAGTATCGGGATTTGAACGACGAATGGGTTTGTATGGTGTATGCCGTGTTGCGAAAGTAAGTCGGAAATAGTTGGCGCTTTTTCACTCAACCCGATATTCCAACGGTCTTGCAAGTATGCTTCATGCCCGAGAACTCCTCTCTGCTCTTCAAACGATACATACGCGATTTGTTCATGCGCGGACCCGTGTACGCCATCGTTAAGGAAATGATATTCAATATGCCCATTAACCGCAGGCAAAATTCCCGCCAACACTTTCATAAGCGCAGATTTTCCGGAACCGTTCGGTCCCAGAATCGCCCACTGCTGGTCGCTCTGTATTTCCCAGTCGAGATTCTTAAATAAAATGCGCCCGTCGAGTCGCACGGTTACGTTTTCAAGTGTTATGAATGGCTTTGCGTTGAACACACGAAGTTAGAGCTCGCTCCACAATGTTCTCTACGACTTCTTCCAATTCTCGGGGCGTAGTGAGCGGACAGCGGCACCTGTTTGCCACATTTCGGAGTCGTGAATCTCTGCTAGTTCTACGGCAAGCTTTTCTTTGTAGTCCGGCTGGCTGTTGGCTTTGAGCGTGATGCGCGCCTCATTCCCCGTTTTAACGCTTTCGTAGAGATCTTTGAAAACAGGTTCGACTGCTTTCTTGAAACGAGGTTTCCAGTCCAAAGCACCGCGCTGGGCGGTCGTCGAGCAATTCGCGTACATCCAATCCATGCCGTTTTCTCCGACCAAGCGGATCAAGCTCTGCGTCAATTCCTCCACCGTTTCGTTAAACGCTTCGCTCGGAGAATGCCCGTGCTTGCGGAGTTCGTTGTACTGCGCTTCCATGACGCCAGCAAGAGCGCCCATAAGAATTCCGCGCTCGCCCGTAAGGTCGCTATTCACTTCGTTCGCAAACGTCGTTGGGAACAAATATCCGGCACCGAGTGCAATACCAAGCGCGATAGTTCGCTCCTTCGCGCGGCCTGTCGCGTCTTGCTCTATCGCGTAGCTCGCGTTGATTCCGCTACCATTAAGAAAATTGATGCGAACGCTTCTGCCGGAGCCTTTGGGAGCAACGAGTATCACATCGATATCTTTCGGCGGAACAATGCCAGTCTGGTCATTGAAAACCATTCCGAATCCGTGTGAGAAGTAAAGCGCCTTTCCTTTCGTCAGGTGCGGTTTAATTTTAGGCCATATCATCATTTGCCCCGCGTCTGAGACAAGGTATTGAATGACAGTTGCGCGCTCTGCGGCCTCCTCAAGAGAAAAAAGCGATTTGCCGGGAACCCATCCGTCTTTTACCGCCTTGTCGTAACTTGGGCTTCCTGATTTCTGGCCGATAATTACGTTAACGCCGTTATCGCGCATGTTGAGCGACTGGGCCGGCCCCTGCACTCCGTAGCCCAAAACAGCAACCACTTCATTCTTCAAAACTTCGCGCGCCTTTTCCAGCGGGAACTCATCTCTTGTTATCACATCCTCTACAACTCCGCCAAAATTTATTTTTACCATGTTAGATTTTGTTATCGTGTCTAGCGAGGACTAACTCAAAAGTTTACTTTTGTGATTTCCGAGCGAAGACACGATATGATTATAATCATATGAGCGAAGCGAGTTAGAAAATCTTACACCCGCCTAAATTTTCGCTCGTTTATCTTTGTAACATATTTATTGATAATTCACCAATTGTATACATTGCCAATCGTTCAGGCATGAAAATTTGGGCGGGTAAATAAAATATAGTCGCTACGCTCGTTATTTTACTTAGTTCCTCCTAATCTCTATCGTTCGTTCCATGCTTTTAGGAAAATCCACATATTTCCCCACGCGATATTCTTTGTCGTCCGGTTTTACGCGCCCTGCTTCAATAAGATCAAGCGGATAATACGGAAGCTGTCCGATAGATTTGAAGATGTTCTCGAAAATGTCGAAACAGAAAGTCTTTTCGTTCCATACGTAAAGGTCCAAGTCGCGAATTAACATCAAAATAAGCACGGCGGAGCTTGAAATTACAACGGTAATCAGATCGAAAAAGAACTCGCCACTCCGAAGACCGTAAAGCGAAAAGACAAACGCGATTGCCAAAGCCCAAAGAATTATCCACTGAAATGCAGAGAGGCACTTGGTTCCTAAAACCGTGAGTTGCTGTCTTGAGGTGACAATTGAACCCATATTCTCTCGAATAACTCCGTGCAACGTATCAAAGTATTTATTATACGGTAGCTCTATCATAAACTTCTCGACAGACCTAAATTTGTCGTTCGTTGATTTCGCGTAATCGATTATTTCAAAATCAAACGAATGCCTGATGAATGAATCTATCAAGAGCGCAAGTTCGTCCGCGGCTTTTTTATCATAAATGGCGACATTCTGGTACAAGGAGATCCACCCCGCCGCTTCAGTCGCCAAAATATTCTTCACGCTGTTGTAATCGGTCGTCGTTACAACAATATAAAAACCGGCTATGATGCCGAACAAGAATGCTATAACGGTCAGAATGGTATTGCCCAGTTCAGCGGGAATAAAAGCTTGGGGAACGACGAATAACAGTCCCGTAAATATTACTACCGATACTAAAAAAACATTCCGCGTGTTTATTATTTGTATCATGCGTTATGTACCAATCTGCGAATTTATTCCAATCTACAAATAACCACTAATAAACAATCTTAACATTTGTGGCCATTCGTAGTATTCGTATCATTTGTAAATTGGGACTTCATATTTAAAATTGATCGGTTACCGCGCCCTGGCTTGCCGAAGATACCAATTCTATATATTTGCGCAAGACTCCCCGCTTATATCGCGGTTTCGGCTGTTTCCATTCTGCGCGCCTACGCGCAAGTTCCTCGTCGGAGAGTTCAACTAACATTGTCTTCTTCTCCACGTCGAGAGCGATAATATCGCCGTCTTTTATGAGAGCAATGGGACCGCCGACATATGTCTCGGGCGCCACATGCCCGACAACCAATCCGTATGTGCCTCCGGAAAAACGGCCATCAGTAATGAGCGCAACGGAATCTCCAAGCCCTTGCCCGATGATAGCCGATGTAACTGCCAGCATTTCTCGCATTCCGGGACCGCCCTTCGGGCCTTCGTTGCGAATTACGATTGTGTCACCCGCGACTATTGTTCCTCGCTTTAGCGCCGCAAATACATCCTCTTCGTCTTCAAATACTTTGGCCGGCCCGCGATGCTGAAGGTTTTTTATTCCTTTAATTTTGGCGACTCCGCCTTCGGGAGCAAGGTTGCCATGCAAGACGACGACTTGGCCGCGAGGTTTGACGGGAGATGTGACCGAATGAATAACGGGATTAATAGAAGGCTTGATTTTTATTCCTTTCAGATTTTGTGCGACAGTTTTGCCCGTCACCGTCATGCAGTCACCGTGGATGAGGCCGGCATTAAAAAGCTCTTTCATCACTGCGGGAATGCCGCCCGCATTGTGCAAATTCACCATCACATACTTACCGCCCGGCTTCATATCCACCAAGAGCGGTGTACGATCGGAAATCCTATTGAAATCTTGCAGGTTTAATTCCACGTTGGCTGCTTTCGCCATGGCAAGCAGGTGAAGCACGGCATTTGTGGAACCGCCCACCGCCATTACGACGGTAATCGCATTCTCAAATGCTTCGCGCGTCATTATGTCGCTCGGGCGCAAGCCGAGCTGGAGAAGTTTTTTTATTTGTTTGCCTGCCGCAACGCATTCATCCGCTTTTTGCTTGCTGATGGCAGGAGTCGAGGCGCTATAAGGCAATGACATTCCCATCGCTTCAATGGCGGAAGACATTGTGTTGGCGGTATACATTCCTCCGCACGAGCCTGGGCCCGGGCAGGCATTACACTCCACTGCCTTCAATTCTTTTGCTGAGATTTTCTTCGCCTGATATTGCCCCACTGCTTCAAAAATGCTCACGATGTCTATGTCTTTGCCATGCAGTTTGCCCGGCATAATCGTGCCGCCGTAAATAAAAATGCTCGGCGTATTTATCCGCGAAATCGCCATCATGCAGCCCGGCATGTTTTTGTCGCATCCGCCTATAGTTATGAGACCGTCGAACCGCTCCGCTCCGGCGACCGTTTCAATGGAATCCGCAATCACTTCCCTGCTCACGAGAGAATATTTCATGCCTTCGTGACCCATGGAAATTCCGTCGGAAACCGTTATCGTTCCGAAGGTTTGCGGAACAACCCCGCCTTTGCGGCAGCCCTCGTGAACGCGCAATGCAAGCTTGTCTATGTGCATGTTGCAGGGCGTCACCTCACTCCACGTGCTCGCGATACCGACGATGGACTTCTTGAAATCCGCATCGGTGAATCCTGTGGCGCGCAACATCGCGCGATTAGGAGAGCGACCCACTCCTTCCGTCATCATCGTACTGCGAGGCTTGAAGTTAGCAGACTTAGCCATATTGTTACATGGTGGAGTATAAGTTGAGCTTGAATTCTTTGCAATCTTCCGCCAACTGAAAACATTAAGAAAAGCAAAACACCCCTTGCGGGGCGCTTTGCTTTTCGCTAGTTGCCCTAAGCGGTACCGTACCCCTCCGGTCAAGCACCGCAAGGTTCTTTGTCCTCTCTATCGTGCATCCGACCGATGCCTGTCGGTAGACGAAATCTTCGGTGTCGGCGAGGAAACGCCGGAAGTCTTGGACATTCAGAAGGGATTGGAAAAGATTGGTATCAACGGCATCACGGTGAAGCCCTGCGACACATACGATTTGGACGGCTCACGGCTTATGTGCGGAAGTTCCATGGTCGAGGGCGTTGAAGGGTTCTTTGAGCGATTTCAGTGTGCCAGATTGAGGCGTCTCAGTCGGGTCTCAATAGAAACGCGATGTTATAAAAAAGAGCTGTTACTGATTCGTTCTTGCGCCACCTCCAGACGGAATAGATCCCGCAGGCCGGATTTGCACATTTTGTGCAGAAACACTCCCATCACTATTTGCGGTACCCGTAATGGTAACGGTTATTCCCAGCGCGAGGTCGTTTGAAGAGCCGACCGTCGACTTCATTACTTGAGTACTGGAAGCAACAAGTACAATCTTTGTACTGCCATCTTGCATCTTGACGGTAATGCTTCCTGCATCTTTCGAAATGATTTCACCGACTGTAAAACCACCGCCACTCACACCCCCTCTGGTGCCAGTACCTCTCACCCCGTTTGGACCACCAACAAATTGACCATTGCCAACCTGTCCTCGGGCAGGAGTGATACTTTTGCCATACGTCATTCCTCCGTAGAAGGTGGCCCCTGCAATAACGACTACGCCTACAGTCCACGCAATAATTCTTTTGTTCATACTTTAGTTATTAATTAATTTGATAATGACTACTCGTATCGGAGCGCCTCAATAGGATTAAGCGACGCGGCGCGACGTGCCGGATAATATCCGAACACAATGCCTGTCACTGCCGAGACGCCAAAAGCAAGTAGTACAGATGAGAGCGATACGCTTGTCTGTACGACACCGGATAAATTGACAACAAGAGATATAAACCATCCGAGCACAATACCAATTACTCCTCCAATAATGGTCAGTGCTACTGCCTCGGCCAAGAACTGGCTTGAGATATCGCTCTTTTTTGCGCCTATTGCTTTGCGTAAGCCGATTTCCTTTGTGCGTTCGGTGACTGTCGTAAGCATCATATTCATAATACCGATACCTCCAACCAAGAGGGAGATTCCACCAATTGCTGCTAGAAGATACGTAAGTGTAGATGTAATACTGGATGCCGCACCTAAAATGTCATTCTGATTCTGTACACTGAAGTCAGCTTGTGTGACATCGCTAATTTTATGCCTACTCATAAGCAGTGCTGTGATATCTGCTTGCACTTGTGACATTGCATCAGGTGTCGTAGCCTGCACCGCAATAGTTGAGAGAAATTGATCACCCGAGAGATATCGTTGTGCGCTTTTTGCAGGAATAAAAATCACATCATCTTGATTTTGGAAACCAGACCCACCTTTTGCAACCGTAACACCAATAACTTTGAATTCCATTCCATTGATGCGAATTGATTGTCCTATAGCACTCGCCCCTTCCCCAAAAAGATCAACGAGTGTTGTTGGTCCGAGTATTGCCACTTTTGATGCTGAATTATTCTGAGTATCAGAAATAAATGATCCCTCTGCCACTTCTAGATTGCGAATTTGAGGATAATTTGATGTAACACCATTGACGGTCGTATTAGTGTTTGTACCTTTTGCAGTAATCTGATACCTGCCAGAAACCTGAGAAGCGACGGCTTCCACATCTGTAATTTGTGTCGCAATAGCATCAGCGTCTTCATTGGTCAAAGTTTTAGCATTCCCACGACCGCCGCTTGCTCCAAACCCCTGTTGACGCTGCGCTCCTGGGGTTACTTGAATAAGATTTGAGCCTAATGCTTCAATGGAGGATGAAATGGTGTTCGATGCACCGGTACCAATACTGACCATTGCTATGACGGATGAAATACCTATGACGATACCGAGCATTGTTAGCCCAGACCGAACCTTGTTTGCGGACAACGCCGAATATGTTTCGTGGATGATATCGTTAAATTTCATAATGTTTTGAGTGTTTGCGTGAATGTGACTTAGAATCAGAAACTATAACTCCATCACGAATCGTAATAATACGTTCTGCATATTGTGCCACTTCGTGTTCATGCGTAATCAAAATAACCGTACGACCATGTTCCTTGTTTAGTTTTTGAAAAGTACCGAGGACGATTTCTCCCGTCTTTGTATCAAGATTTCCAGTTGGCTCATCAGCGAGAATGAGCGATGGATCATTCACAAGTGCTCGCGCAATGGCAACGCGCTGAATCTGCCCGCCAGAGAGTTGGTTACTCATATGGGCAAAATGCGACTCTGTCATTCCAGCCGCAATAAGCGCTTTTTTTGACCTATTTTCTCTTTCTTCTTCATCTACGCCCGCATACACAAGAGGTAACATTACGTTGCGCATAACGGTTGTGCGTGGAAGCAAATTAAAAGATTGGAAAACAAATCCGATATGAAGTCGGCGTATTTCAGCCAATTCCTCGTCGGATTGGGTGGAGACATTTTTGCTGTCGAGAAAATACGTTCCTGTTGTCGGCGTATCAAGACATCCTAAAATATGCATGAGGGTAGACTTACCAGAACCTGATGGCCCCATAATTGCTACAAATTCACCATCCTCAATTGTAAAGGTAACTCCTTTTAGGGCTTGGAATTTCGCATCGCCAGAGCCGTATGTTTTTGTTATATCTTTAATTTCAATCATGCTATAGAAAATTTAGAAGCGAATTCCTGTTCCTCCAAGCCCTCCCCCTCTCGTATTAGTAGGAGTCGCTACCGTTGTTGCTGTCCCTCCGATAGTACGTGTCACGATTTGTTGACCTTCTTCAAGACCAGATAGTATTTCTACCTTTGTGTCATCAGATATACCTGTCTTTACTTCAAGCTGCTCTGGTGGAATAGCAGAAACTACTCCAGAGGTTCCGCCTGTTTCAGGTAGTGCCGGATTGAATACTTGAACATAACTCACGCCGTTTTGTGTCTTCACGGCACCCGATGAAATTGCGGCTTAATGGACAAATGTGATGCTACCCGCGCGCAAAAAGAATTGAACGCGCAAGTTTAATCTGCCGAGCGTGCGTGAGGCCGGAGTGAACGGCAATCGCAGTCTTTGCTTTCTTGAAGGAACCGTCGAGCGTGTTGGTGG
>JAUSGQ010000026.1 GCA_030674455.1 bacterium | reverse complement strand
CTAGCGCGTGGGGGCCGCCGCCGGACCGGCTGCGCTCCGCGTTGCACTCCACTTCGTTGCGGTGCCGCCGGACTTGACTGTGCCCTCGATCGAACTGGCGCGGACGTTGCCGCGGTATGCACCGCCGCCGGCGCTGAAAGTGATCTGCTCGCCGCGCAGCCGGCCGCCGTTGACCAGAACGGTGCGCTCACCGGTTCTGAGCGTGCCGGTGACCATCTGGAAATTCTGCACGAGCGTGAGTTCGCCCTGCGGCAGCTGCCACACGCCGGCGGCTTTTGCCGGCACGATCCACAGGAACGCGGTCTTGCCGTCGACCGTTGCAGTACGGTCGGCCTTCCACTCGCCCATGTCGAATGCATGCGACACCACGCGCGTGCCCGGCTTGAGATCGAGGATTTTCGGGCGCAGTTTGAGATTGATGTCCGGCAGCAGGTACATGGTCAGGACAGTGGCAGTGCTGAAGTCCGTTTCGAACAGGTCGGCCTTCATGAACCTGACTTTGCCGGCGAGGCCCTCTTTCGCCGCGGCGCGGGTGCTGTATTCGACCATGTCCGGGTTGTATTCGATCCCCAACGCGCGCGCCCCGCGCTTCGCGGCGGTGATCACGGTGCGGCCATCGCCCGAACCGAGGTCAATCACAGTGTCGCGGGCAGTGACTTTCGCCAAATCGAGCATTTTATTCACCACCTCCTGCGGGGTCGGCAGCCAGACGACGTCCTTGCCTTCCTGATAGGGCTTGGGCTCGTATTCTTTCGCGGCGGGCTGCGCCTGTGCAAGCGCGGCGGCGAGCCACAACAATGCGGCCGCGACAGCCCGCGCACGTGGCATCACGATCATGGTCGATCTCCTTTGCAAAAAAAACATCCGATCGGGTGGAAATTCATTCCACCCGTCCCTCTTTCTCAAGCCGCCCGTCCAGCGTTGCGCCGGCGGCGAGCAATTGCGCGATGTCTGCGTCAGAACAGCCCGCCTCGCGCAGTATCTCCACGCTGTGCTGGCCGATTTTCGGTGCCGGCAGAAAATCCTTGCGCGCGCCGCCCGAGAGCTTGTTGGGCAGACCCATGTTCCACACTTTGCCTTCGGTCGGATGCTCGATCAACTTCAGCAGCCCGACGTCCTTCAGATGCGGATCCTGCATCAGGTCGTCGAGCGTTTGATAGGGCATAGCGGGGACGTCCGAGCGCTCGAAGATCTCGAGCCACTCGGCGGTGGTCTTCTGCTTGAGTCCCTCGGCGCGGATGCGGAAATATTCAGTGGTGTGCCTGAAGCGCGCCGCGATGCTGTCAAAACGCGGATCGGTTTTGAGCTCGGGTTTGCCGATGGCATCGAAAACCGCGAACGCCTGCTGGTTGGTGTTGGCGGAAATGCAGATGTAGCCGTCGCGGGTCGGCAGTGGCCGCGCTGCCGGGTCGGTCAGGCGCGGGTCGCCGGT
>JAUSGQ010000025.1 GCA_030674455.1 bacterium | reverse complement strand
GTACGGCATGCTGTTTCCCGCCGGGACGCCGCGCGCAATCGTCGGCAAGGCCAACGCCGGAATCAACCAGGTGCTCAAGTCGCCGGCGCTCGCGCAACGTTTTGCAGCGGTGGGCCTGGAGCCGGCGGGCAACACACCCGAGGCGTTCGCCAAAACGATACGCAGCGAAATCGTAAAGTGGCGCAAGGTAGTGCAGGCCGCGAAGATCCGCGTTGAATAAAGTTGCGCCGCGTGCCCTGCAATTTATTCCGCGCGCGGGCGTTGCCCCTGCTGCGCCGCCTGCATCGCATGCCACAGCCGCGACGGCGTCAGCGGCATGTCGAGATGCGTAACTCCCAGCGGCCGCAACGCGTCGATGGCCGCGTTGACGAGCGCGGGCAGCGAAGCGGTGCAGCCGGATTCGCCCATGCCCTTGACCCCGAGCGGGCTCACCTTGCTCGGCGTGGGATGTTCCGCACCGCGAAGCTCGCGCAACAGCCCGGCGCGCGGCATGCAATAGTCCATGAAACTCGCGGTCAGCGGCTGTCCTGATTCGGGGTCGTACACGATGTGCTCGCCGAATACCTGGCCCGCGCCCTGCACCACGCCGCCTTGCAACTGGCCTTCGACGATGGCGTGATTGATGATGACACCGCAATCATCGACCGCGCAATAAGAGGCAATTTTCGCCGCGCCGGTCTCGGCATCGACCTCGACCTCCGCAATGTGGCAGCCGTTGGGAAAGGTCGAGCCGAAAACGCCTTCGGCGGTGAGACTCAGCGGCTTGGCCTTCGCCAGCTCCGCCAGCTTCACGGTGCGCTGCGATTCGCGCGAATGGAATTCGCCTTTGGCGTAGGTGATTTGCGAGGGCTAGAGTTTAAGTTCAAGGGCGGCCAGTGCCTTGCCGTGCTCGATCAGCTTCTGCGCGGCGAGATAGCACACGCTGCCGGCGCCCACCGTCGTGCGCGAGCCGCCGGTGTGATTGCCCTGCAGCCGCGAGTCCGGCGCGCACTGCACCACCTTGACTTGCGCGTGTGGCAAGCCGAGTGCGTCCGCCACGATCATCGCGAGCGTCGTCTCGTGGCCGTGTCCCTGCGCCTTGGAAACGGTATAGACGGTGATGGCGCCGCTCGCGTCGAGTCGCAGCTCGATTTCGTCTTTCGGCGCATTGCCGGCGCCGGTGGGCTCGATCACGGTCGAGATACCGATACCGCGGAGCTTGCCTGCCGCCGCCGACCGCGCGCGGCGCACGGCAAAGCCCTGCCAGTCGGCGAGCTTCAACGCTTTTTCCAGCAGGCCCGGCAGATCCGCATTCTCGTAGACCGAACCGGTCGGCGTCTTGTACGGGAACGCCTCCGGCGGGATGAAGTTGCGCCGCCGCAACTCCACCGCATCGACGCCGAGTTCGGCCGCCGCCTGATTCACCAGGCGCTCGACCACATAGGCGATGTCCGGGCGCCCGGCGCCGCGATACGCCCCAACCGGCGTGGTGTTGGTGAGCGGAACCCGGTAGCTCGCATACAAAGCGGGAATGCGATACACACCCGTCATGCAGGTGGTGGTGTTGCGGATATGGCCCATCGCCCCCGGCGCCAGATAAGCGCCCATGTCGTTAACCCAGTTAAGCCGCATCGCCAGAAATTTCCCGCCGCCATCGAGCGCACGCTCGCCGCTGATGATGTTGTTGCGCCCGTGGTTGTCGCTCAGGAAACCTTCCACGCGCGACGAAACCCACTTGACCGGCTTGCCGGCC
>JAUSGQ010000017.1 GCA_030674455.1 bacterium | reverse complement strand
AACCGGCGCCGTTTGCCCCGACCGGATTCGATGACCGTAAGGAGTTCCGGACTAGACTGGGCGGGGGTATAAAAACAGCGGCCGGTCCTCCTGGGGCCGGCCTGTTGGTTGGGGATTTACGACTGCCACTCGCAATACCTTACGGTAACGATTAACCTCGTCGCGTTGATGGCGTGAGACGCGAACATCAAGTCAGCCGTCTCAAGCAGGGCAATTGCTGATAGGCAAGATTTGCGAGTCTTTACGACATCGAGCAATCGCAGGACGTTGTTCCCTCGGGGATCAAGAGCTTTTCTCTCTATTGCCCAGAGGAAGAAAACTTGCTCTAACTTCTCTGCGAGCAGGACTCGCCTCCCATTGTCGATGCAAAAATCCTGGGCTATAGACTTTGCCATCAGTCTATTTTTCTGAAATAGCCGCAGGATATTTTGCACGATACTGGAAAGTCTTTCCATACCGATTCTCCTTCTTTATCCGGCGGGGATGCCGGGGTTCTATTAGTGATAATATCCTTTTGCGCCAAATTTGCAAATAAATCTACAATCAGAATCGGTGGATATAAACTACTTTCTTATTCGCGCGCCGTGCCCGCCAGTAGCTTTATGCGAATGAGGGAATAAGAAAGTAGTTTTAACGATAGGGTTTTTAGCAGGTCGCAAACTTTGCAAATAAATCTAAAATCAACTCTGGAGGTTAGAATTCTGCGCGTCTGCCAGTATCCTTATATGCTTATTCGCGCGAATAAGCATATAGTTTCCATCAGGGAAGTCTAAATTCGTGCGACAACTTTGCAAATAAAAATCAACTTGGAATTTTGCTAGAAAGATATTACTATTTTGTGCGATGGCACAAAATAGGAATATTTTGGGGAGACGGAATAGAGAGGCAGAGGAAATTAAAAGGGAGCAAAAAAGCCGGTTTGCGGGATGGGATTGAGATTAGGTTTGGTGGGGTATATAAAAAAACAACGACCGGTAAACCCCGCCTTTCTATCGGGGAACCGGCCGTCGTGACTACGTTGAAGAATGAACTGATTACTCTTGATTGAGCAGATTTATCGGCTTGTTCGCCAGCATGGCATCCTTCGCCATGCCGTTGAGCCCCTCGAGGTCAAGAACACCTGACCCGATCAGCTCGTCGCCCAATTTGAGTATCACTGAATTGGATTGTTCGCTGTATTCAATCCATTTCGCGATTATGACCAGCGATGTGAAGCGGGTACTAATTACCTTACCCTCCTCTGTCGCCAGCAAGGCGACGGACTCAAGCTTTGCGGCCAACTCTGCCCGCGCCTCAAAGAAAGCAGGTAGGCAGATCGCTTCCAAAGCGTCTGTGGTCGTCTTTAGCCCTTCACTTCGAATCATCGGATTTTCCTTTCGTCTAGCGCGGAAACAGATACTCTTTTATAAACACCCGTACCGCGGCGATTAAATCAGAGTTCCTGGACCGCAATGCTCTTGTCAGAGTACACAGCATGTCGCGAGGCTCAAACCCCTGGCGTTGTTTTTGCCGCAAGAACCGGATTAACTCGGCCTTGCTGGCCCAATCGACGCGGGATTTTATCATTTCCTTAGTCATGACGTCCTCCCAGATGCCATGCCGCCACTGCATTGCGCACGGCTTTCTCGGCATTATTTGACTCGGGACTTGCCGGACGTCCACCGTCGAGGATGATAGACTTCCACTCCTCACTGTCTCCGAGCACGAGGTGAGCCTGCGTCTCCTTGCCGACAGGTTCCATGCATAAAACTCGGATCTTGCTCGGCCGGTCGAAATTGACATGCTTCACCCCCAATACGATGCTCCTTCCTTCCACGCATTCTGTCACCGTGGAACCAAGTTGCATCGAGTGTGGCATTTCCGTCCAGTAGCCGCGCGAACGACATGACGGGACATAGGCGAGATTTTTCGTCGAGTCTTTCATGATTCATTATCCTCCAGCGGATAACCCACAGACCGAGTGGGGCGGTTGGAGCCTTCGGCCCCCGAAGTCAAAGAGCACTTCGTTGCGATTAAAGCACGAATCACTAAGGTAGGTCAACGAAAATGAAACGGATATATGCTCATTGAATCACGAGGTATACTCCCTGAATGAAGAAAAGGATTTTCCAAAAGAAACATGTAAAGGTGAATAAAATCCCGACGGAGAATGGTTTAAGGATAATTCCCATCAAATACTGGAGCCATTCGTCGCTGATGTCTTTTTTGCGGAATCCCCTCGCTTGGTACAAGCGATATGTACTGAAGATTTACGATACGCCAAGCAATCCCTCCGCAATAATTGGTCGTTCATGCCACGTCGCACTCCAAAACTTTTACGGGGGAATTAAAAAAGAGGGGAGTATCGAGCTCGGTCTGGAATATTTGCGCGCCGTTCCGGATTTTGAAATTAATTTCGGGAAAGCAAAGTCTTTCGCCGAGCAGAAGAAAAAACGCTCTGCGATGGAAAAGGAATACCTGCAAGCAATCGGCTACTATCTTGCGCGCCCGCCCAAGCACCATGTGCTTGGTGTTGAGGTTGTCGCGCTCGCGGAAGTGGATGGGCTTGCGCTCCCTATCAAAGCCGTTTCCGATTTAGTGGTGAGATCGCAAATCGACAGGCGGGCAGTTGATATCGTCGACCACAAATTTGTGGATGCTTTTAGCAAGGACCGCGCACACAAAACGCTCTTCATAATGCAGGCGATTTTTAACTACTACACTGTCAAACAAAAATATGGGAAACCAGTACGGCGATTCATCGTGCATGAATGCAGAAAGAAGAAAAATGCCGACGGTTCATCGCAGATGCGAAGATACATCATAGATTTTGCCGATTGCAAAGAGAGTTTTGCAGTTTTTCATCGGCTTATAAACGACGCGACGGCCGAAATATCGCGTCAGCGTTTATACTTGCCGAACCCATCCGACATGTTCGAAGGAGAAAACTCGTTTGATATTTACCGCCTCGGGCTTTTGGAATAGGGAGCTAGCATCCAAGGGGAGTCCTTAAAGAGTCACTCCCAAGGACTCCCCTTGGATTCAGTCAATTTCCCAATGCCTATTTCAGCCCCGACGCTCCGGTCGGGGCTCCGACCTCCGGCTTACTGGTCGGAGCGTCGGAGTTGCTCATCAATCGCCGCTGTGAACGCTTCAGGCCCCGCGGCTCCTGCAATCAGTTTAGTCCCAGTTATGAACCCAGGCGTGCCTTGAATCCCGAACGATGTGCCTTCCACCCTGTCCGCCTCAATGCTTTCTGTATATGACGCAGTTTTTTGCACGACCAAATCTTTAACTTTACTGCTATCCATTCCTGGAATTGTATTTATAAGCTCCAGAATGCTTGCCTCATTTCCAAATCCTCCATTTTCTTCATCCTGCGCTGTCATAATGGCTTTTCTCCACCCGTAAAATTTGTCTGGATACAACTCCCACACGGCGTGCTCATAGAGAGCGGCTGTCATGGAATCGGGGCCGAGGAAAGGATAGTCTTTAAACACGATTTTCAGTTTGCCTGTGTCAACGTAATTTTTTATCAATTCTGGAATTGCAGGCGTTATGGGAATTTGAGGAATTCCTCCGACTTCAACCGCCTTGCAGTAGGGGCACTGATGGTCAGACCAGTAGGCGAGCACGACCGGCGCATTAAGGTCTCCAATAAACGGTTCATCCGCTATCTTTACATCCTTAATGTTCACGGAATTCTGCTCTGCTTGGGCCCCCGTGCCAGCGTTCGCGTTTGCCGGCGAGCGGCCAATCGAGGCAAAATAAACGGCTCCCGCTATGAGCGCTCCTGCGATAACAATTGCGATAGGAACTGCAAGTTTTTGTATGGTTTCCATGACTAAGATTTTATTTATAACTGAGAAAGTATAGCACAGGCCAGCCGGTAGCTAGTAGCAATTCGGACAACAAAACTGTCTCCAAGGGGAGTCCTTGGGAGTGACTCTTTAAGGACTTCCCTTGGAGACCTTTAACGGCTTCTCACCTTAAGCTTCGTCTGTTTCTTCTTATTGATTTTCGGCAGGCGCAGCATGAGGATGCCGTGCTTCTCGGTAGCCTCGGCTAGGTCAACGTCAATTTCCTCCGGCAAAAGTATTGTGCGGGTAAAAGAACCCCAGTACAGCTCGCGCTGGAAGTAATTTTCCTCGTCGACTTCGCGCTCATCCTCGCGCGAACCGCTGATGGTGAGCATCTCGCGCGTGAGGGAAATATCTATTGATGTGGGCTGAACTCCCGCGATAAGAGCTTTCACCACGATAGCATCCGCTGTCTGGTAAACATCAACAGCGAGCTCGCCGCCTTGGCCCACGGGCATCTGCTCGTCACTATTATCAATATGCGCGTGGCGCTCTCCGCCGCTCCCCTCAAACACGGCCTGCTTCGCGTCGCCATCATCCAAATAATCGTCATATTCTCCTGCAGAGCCGGTCAAACGCGCAAAGAATGAAGGTTTCGCCATGTTAATTAGTAATTAGTTTAATAAATTAATTTTATATTTATTTGAAAATTCGCGGATGGATACGCTTGATATATTCTAGCACAGCCAGGAGCGCAATAAGCGCAATCCACACATATCCAAACGTGCGCAAGAGGCTCTCCTCCGGCGTGTTAAGTATGAGGTAATTGAAGGACCCGTGCAAAGCGATAGCGAGGATAACTCCGATGACTGCATACGCGAATTTTTGCATTTTTGATTTGTAAAAGGAGAGTCCAAACGCCGCGCCTATAATTGACGATGAGAGCACGTGGAGAAGCGTGGCCCCCACGGTACGCAGGTTTCCGGTGAGAACGGTTTGAATGACCGTGTCTCCCGAAAGCGGACTCAATAGAAAAAGCGTGTTTTCCGCAGCTGCGAAACCGAGCGCCACAGCGACCATGTATATAACGGGGTCAATCGGCTCGTCGTCTTCCCGCCGCCGTAAGACGGTAAAGTACGCAGCGAGGAATTTCACGATTTCCTCGATAGCCGGCCATACAGTAAACGTTAATATTGTGACGGAAATCGAGTTTACAAGAATTCTAGAAACGTACAGTTCAGTTTTAGCGGCTACGTAGACTGCAACCATTCCCGCTAGAAATGCCAGCGCGATAAGTCGGCGCGGTTCCGGATGAACGGAATCTTCTCTTCGCCAAAACCAAAGCCATGCAAGTGCGGGAAAAATCCCGCCTGCTATCGCCGCTAAGACAGGTGTGAATTCCGTCATTTAGCTATTGTAACTCGGCCATTTGGCCACCATCAGGAGTTCGCTGTCTTTCTGTGGAAGGCCTGCCTGCCCGCCAGCATGCGCAGGCAGGTTCTGCCAAATCGCTTCAGTGACGAATGGCATGAATGGGTGGAGGAGTCGCAAAGAAGTATCAAGGATAGCGTTTAGCGTATAGCGTCTAGAAAGTGCGGCGGCCTCGTCTGCGCCCTTCAGAATTGTCTTCGAATCCTCAATGATCTCGTCCGCGAAGCGGTGCCATACGAAGTGATAAATAGTATCGGCGGCTAGGTCCAAGCGGAAATTGTCTATATGTTCGGAAACCACGCTCGCTATTTCTTGGGTCTCGGCGATTAGTTGATTATCCGCTTCCTCCAAATTGGACACGCCGTGTCCAATTTCTGCATCTGCCTTTGTGTGTAAATCAGCGCAAGATTCGAGTACGAATCTTGATATATTCCACACCTTATTCGCAAAATGCTTATATCCGCGCACGCGGTCTTCCGAAAGCTTCACATCATTGCCAGGCGAAGCGCCGACAATAAGTGAGAGACGCGCGGCATCAGCGCCGTATTTCTCCGTCATGGTCAGCGGGTCGATTACATTGCCGAGAGATTTCGACATCTTGCGCCCTTTCGCGTCGCGCACGAGGCCGTGCAAGTAGACGTTGCGGAAGGGTACCGTGCCGAGGCAAAAACCGGTCATCAGTATCATGCGTGCAACCCAGAAGAAAAGAATGTCGTACCCGGTTTCAAGCACGGCGGTCGGGTGATATGTCGCCAGGTCAGTTCCAGTTTTGGGTTTACCCTGAGCGTAGTCCAAGGGCCACCCCAGTGTAGAGAATGTCCACAATCCCGAAGAGAACCAAGTGTCCAAGGTATCTGAATCTTGCTCGAATAAATCGTTTCCGCATTTTGTGCAGGCGTTTAGAACATCAAGTGACTGAACCGAGGCATTTCCGGCAACTTTCGTTATTCTGGCCTCGTCAAATGTGAGATTTTTTATGCGTTTGAGAAGCCAGCGAATCGCACCGCCATGGCTTACGATGACCACATTCTTGTGACCGTGAATTTTCTTGTGCTTGGCGAATGCTTCAGAGACCCTCTCCTCCAATTCGCGGGTCGTCTCCATATTCCCCTCCGTTCTGTCGTCATAATCTTTAAACGGACTGAAGCGTTCCTCTTGTTCTTCGTATGTTAATCCCTCGCCGTCTCCCATGAATCGCTCTCTGAATGCGGCATCAAATACGACTTCTGCTCCCGTTGCTTTCGCGATAATTTCTGCCGTCTGCTTGCATCTTCCCAAATCCGAGCTGATGATGAGTTCGATATTCTGATTTTTCAATTGTTCTCCGGCGGTTCTTGCCTGTGCTATTCCTTGTTCTGTCAGAGGCGTATCTTGATGACCCTGAGTGATTCTTTTTACATTTCCTTCTGTTTCTCCATGCCGGACGAGGAACCATTTGCTTTTCACATCCGCATCGACGGCTTCGTATTTGCAATTGAGGCAGTACCAAACGGGGATTCGGTGCCCGTACCAAATTTGCCGCGAAATGCACCAGTCGCGCAGGTTGTCTATCCAGTTGTAATACACTTTCTCGAATCGGTCTGGCGCGATTTTAATCGCGCCCGAATCCACCGCACGCCGCATGATCTCTTTGAGAGATGTTTTTGAACCCGAGGCGATGCCGGGAATTTCGGAATGCGGAATGGTAAATTTCTTATTTACATCCACGAACCATTGCAACTTTATTTGCGGTTCGAGTGTCTCGCCGCCGCGGCTGTTGGTCGCCACATTGTGTACGTAGCCCTCTTCGATTTTCACGAGCAACCCTTTTGCACGCAATTTTTCCAGAACCATCGGCCGCGCCTTCTTTATATGCTGGCCGGCGAATTCGCCCGCGATAGGCAGAAGTATTCCGCGCTCGTTGATTATCTGCTCCACATCCAGCTTGTGCTTTTGCGCAATTTCAAAGTCGATGCCGGAGTGTGCCGGAGTAATCGTCATCACGCCGGAGCCGAACGACATGTCGGCCGCCTGGTCTTTAATTATTGTCGCCAGTATCGGTCCGTTTATCCATTCGACTTCGAGCTGCTGGCCGTGTTTGTATTCTTTGTACCGAGCATCATCCGGATGCATCACGATATATTTATCGCCGAATTTAGTTTCGGGACGGACAGTTCCAATAGTGAACGGGCCGTATTTGAAATAGTAGAACGGGTCTTTTTGCTCCACGTATTCGATTTCGTCGTCGGAAACCGTCGTTTGCATTTTGGGGTCCCAGTTTACAATGCGATTGCCTCTATATATAAGACCGGCATCGTACATATTTTTGAAGGCCGTGCGCACGGCCACGTTGCGCGCCTCATCCAGTGTGTATGCCTCGCGAGTCCAATCAACGGATGCGCCCATCGCACGCACTTGCCCCACGATGGTGTCGTGGCTCGCCTGCGCGAATTCTTCGACGCGTTTAAGAAATTCTTCGCGTCCTAAATCATGCCGACTTTTCTTTTCAGTCTTGAGCAGATTTTTCTCAACTACTGATTGAGTGGCGATTGCCGCATGGTCGGTACCGGGAAGCCACAATGTTTTCTCCCCCCGCATCCGGTGGTATCGAATCAAAATATCCTGAATTGCGAGCATCGCGGCGTGTCCCATGTGAAGCGTCCCGGTCACGTTGGGAGGGGGAAGGACTATGGAATAAGATTCCGCATCCGGCGCTGTTACGCCTTTTTCGATGCAAACATCTGGATTAGCAAATCCGCTCTTTTCCCAGAGTTCAAGGATTTTCGGCTCATTCTCCGCGGAGTTGTAGGGTTTAAGAAACGGCTCGGGAGCTTTGGAGGGTTCTGTCATTTCGACATAGTAACCCGTCGCTAAAGTAAGGCCAAACGGGTATTAGGCGAGTTTTAGATTTCCATTCGCTTTCAGCATGTCGGGATTTACGAAATCCCGATTTTTTGCTCGAAAGTATCCGGCAAGGGCAATCATAATTGCGTTGTCTGTTGCGAGTTCGCGCGATGGAACGAGCGGGCGAGGCAAGCCCGCTTTTTCCAAAGCTTCAGCGATGCGAGACTTAATAAAGCCGTTTGCGGAAACCCCGCCTCCGACCACTACTGTTTGCACACCGTATTCGTCCACGGCTTTCATTGTTTTCGCGACAAGAACTTCTGTAACGGCATCTTCAAATTCGCGTGCTATCTGCATCCTGAATTCCAGAAGGTCAGACCTTCCAGGAAGGTCTGACCTTCTGGAACCTTCGGCCTCCACCAGTCGCAAAACAGCCGTTTTGAGCCCCGCGAAAGAAAAGTCCAGTGTTTTGTCGTGGAGCATCGGTCTAGGTAACATCCAGTGAGATGTCATCTCAATGGATTGAGATGACATCTCATGGGACTTTCGCGCTCTTTCTGCGAGGGCAGAAAGTTCTGCTCCGCCGGGATACGGAAGCCCAAGCAGACGAGCGACTTTGTCGAACGCTTCGCCGACGGCGTCATCGCGCGTGGCACCCAGAATTTTATAATCGTGTAACTTTGATGAGAGAACCAATTCCGTGTGTCCTCCGGAAATCAGAAGCGCAAGCAGGGGATAGGTTATAGGTTCTAGGTTATAGGTTTTGGTATTGATTTCACTATTTCCTGAAACCTGAAACCTGAAACCTTCGTCATCGCGCAGAAGCGCGCTGACGAAGTGTCCTTCCATATGATTAACGGCCACGATGGGGATATTCCACACCAGAGATAACGCCCGAGCGAAATTAATCCCGACCCACAAAGCCGGTTCAAGCCCTGGGCCGACCGTAACGGCAATAGCGTCTATTTCCGGCTTTTGCAACATTCCAACATTCTGCAGAATGTTGGAATGTTCGCGTTTCGTGTTTTTACTAAAAAAGTCTAATAGTTGAGTATAAAGTTCCGGCTCCCGCGCAAGAATTTCCCGGAGTTTATCCGCATATGCAGATATATCGGTATATGTATCTAAACTCATTCCTGCTTCACTAAGTGTTTGTTCAAGAAGTGGAACGAGGTTTTTGGCGTGCTCTCGTTTTGCGAGATTAGGAAAAACGCCCCCGTATTGCGCGTGTATAGCAATTTGCGAATTAAGAGAATTTCCTAGAACTTTAAATTGAAAATCGCTGCCAAAACTGCCTTCTGCATCAATTAAGCAGACGGCTGATTCATCGCAAGAAGTTTCGATACCTAATATTCTCATCGGTAGTGATAGTACACAGCATAAAATAAATTACCACTTTTTATCTGAACCAGCGTCTTAAAAAAGTACCGACTGCGTAGTGAGCAGCCGGTGGGCGATTAATAATCCTCGCCCTTGGAAATCCTCCGGAAAAGTACGATCAATCCGGAGATAATCATTCCGATGCCGACGCCTAACACAGTCGGCGACGATTCTTCTTTTAGGAACTCGACCATAAATCTGTCGAGTCCCAACATCGCGACTCCCACACCCAGCAGGAGCCACACCATCCGTTCTCTCATCGTGGTCTCCTGGTTGATGAACTAGTCGGCATCCTACACCCAAAACCACCACAAAAGATAGTGCGCCAGCAAATAGCCCAAAGGGTTTTAGTACGCTAGGATAAAGAAATCGTTATGAATGAAATGAATTACTATTTCTTTACCCAGCACCTTTCGCGAAAGGTGCTGGGTGTAAGATTTTCCCCGCCTGCGCCGAAGCTTCGGCGGGCAGGTAACTCGTTTTACTCGTAACAAAATCTAACATGGACGATGCCCCAAAGAAGAAATACGCCACTTCCGGCCAGGTTTTGCGCACTTATTACCGGAGCGTGATTCGATACCCGAGCTTCATTTTTCTGGTGTTTCTCGGAGTAGTCGGCCTACAGGTGGCAGACCTTGCCGCTCCGTGGTATTTGAAAGAGTTTTTTAACGTGCTGGCATCCAAGACTCCGAGCGCGGCATTGGTCAGCCAGCTTTTTGGCATCATCGTTATCATTGCGCTCATTTGGCTCGCGAGCTGGGCGATGCGGCGGCTTCAGGACTTCAGCAACATTTATCTTGAGGCGCGCGTGATGACCAATTTATTTTCGAACGCGTTCGAATATCTTATAGGCCACTCATACAATTTCTTCACATCGAATTTTGCCGGTTCTCTCACGCATCGCGTGAGCAAATTCGCGCGCGCTTTCGAGGTCATGTTCGATGCCATCGCTTTGCAATTTTTCCCGACCTTTTTATTCGTCTGCGGCGCCGTCACGGTTCTATTTCTACGCAACCCTATTTTGGGTATCGCGCTCGGCGTCTGGTCGGTGCTTTTTATGGCATTTCAGATCTACGTCGCCAAGCTTCGCCAGCCTGTGCGCGCCGCGCGCGCAGAAGCAGACACGAGAATCACTGGCACGCTAGCCGATGCCATCTCAAATCATCCGACCATAATGCTTTTTTCAGGGAGCCGGCACGAGCTCGGCTTGTTTAAAGGAGTTGTAAATATATGGCGCAAAGCGACGCTTCGCTCGTGG
Organism: bacterium; assembly: GCA_030674455.1. Taxonomy (GTDB): domain Bacteria; phylum Patescibacteriota; class Minisyncoccia; order Phycocordibacterales; family UBA2100; genus UBA10103. Next base: position 43,595 of record JAUSGQ010000017.1, on the reverse strand, counting down.
CTTGCCGACAACTGGATATGGTCAGGCATCGGATTTTTCATGATAGCCATTGAGGTGCTTCTGCTGTGGGTCGCTACTATTTATTGGGGAAAGGGAATGCTGACCATCGGAGATTTTGTTCTGATACAGGCGTATCTCATGACGACGTTCGACCGGCTCGTCAGCATCAACCGCGAATTGCGCCGCTTCTACGACGCACTTGCCGATTCGAGCGAGATGGTCTACATCTTGGAGCAAAAGCACGATGTGCGCGACCCAGAGGGCGCTCCGCCGCTAAAGGTTAAGAATGGCGAAATCGAATTCAAGGATGTGCAATTTTCGTTCAGTTCCGCGCCTCTTCTTTCGGGACTTAATTTGCAAATTAAATCGAAAGAAAAAGTGGGACTAGTGGGACATTCGGGCGCGGGGAAATCCACCATCACAAAACTGCTCCTGCGAATGTTTGATATCAAGGGCGGGAGTATCGCAATCGATGGGCAGAATATATCGAAAGTTACGCAGGACAGCTTGCGCGAGGCGGTTGCATTCGTCCCGCAAGAACCCGTTTTGTTCCACCGTCCGCTTATGGAAAACATTCGCTATGGCCGGCGCGACGCGACCGATGAAGAGGTGATTGAGGCGGCGAAAAAAGCGCATTGCCACGAATTTATTTCAAATTTGAATCAGGGTTACGGCACGTATGTAGGCGAGCGTGGCATCAAGCTCTCGGGCGGAGAGCGCCAGCGCGTGGCTATCGCGAGAGCAATCCTCAAAAACGCGCCGATACTCTTGTTGGATGAGGCGACATCAAGCTTGGATTCGGAATCCGAAGCGCTCATTCAAGATGCACTCGAAACATTGATGAAAGATAAGACCGTGATTGTGATAGCCCACCGACTCTCAACGATAATGAAAATGGACAGGATTATAGTTTTGGAAAAAGGAAGTATAGTCGCCGAAGGAACGCATCAGCAACTGCTCGAAGACAAGGGGCTATATCAAAAACTTTGGAAAATCCAGGCCGGAGGATTCAGGGAAGAGCCCGAGCCGGAAGAACTTGATGCGACCCTCATAGAAGCCGAGGAAGAAGCCGGAAGGGATGACGAAGAAAAAGAGCCGATGCCAAAGATGAAATAAAAATGTACCAATCTACGTATGCATTCCAATCTACAAATTACTACTAATTAGGGATAGGCATATTTGTAGCCATTCGCAGTATTCGTATCATTAGTAGATTGGGATTATCAACATGAGCAAGATTGAAAAACCCAAACGTAAGAAAACAGTTTTGGTCTGCGTATTGAAAGACAAGAGAGACCTCCGAATATTATTAAAAGAACATTGGTACAGAATTCCGGTTGCGTATCTGCCGAGGCGGAAATTCACTCACTTGGCTTTTTATCAGCCGGCAGAGTTTGGAAGATTTGGCAAGCGCGTTCAATATTATGCGCGCGTACGTAGCAGTCAGACTGCTAAAAGAATTGATTTGCTGCCGAAAGAAAAACATCACCCGCGGGCGAACGATAATTATTTGAGGATTGAATTGGCGTGGGTAAAAAAGCTTGCATACCCAATAAAAAATATCATCCCACGCCGAGTCTCTTTCGGGTTTACGACGCTGAAATCTTTGCTCAAAGCGGGCGATATTTTAGAGCTGTACGGCGTTGCGCCCACAGAGCAAATTATTGAGAGGGGATTGCGCCGGCTTGGTATCAAAACAGAAAAGGAATTTAATATATCTAAAGGCGGCAAGCGGTACCGGCTTGATTTAGTGGTCTTCTGCCGAAACGGCCGAATCGCCATTGAATGCGACAACCTCAAAGCGCATTCCGGAGTACAGTTAGAAAAAGACAAGCTCAAAGATAAATTCCTAAAGCAGAACGGTTGGCATGTCATCCGTCTTAAAGAAAGCGATATTACCGAACGGCTTGAGCATTGTCTCGAATTGGCGCAAAAAACAGTTGCCGGATTGGGTGGCCAATGAATTTGTGCGCGGTGAAGGGAACGATCCTTCGGCCTTCTCGACGTCAACGAGACGCTCTACCACTGAGCTAACCGCGCATATTTTCTGCAACGTGGCTGCAGAATACATCGGCAATATATAACAATTTACGCTTAACGGCCACTCGAGAGTAGGTTACCGCGCAGACTCCTTTGTAGTTTGGATATGTAGATGAGCCCTGCGTGCGATGATCAACGAGGGTCTTGCCGAACCTCGATTCGGGTATACCTAGTGTTCGCGACCAAAATCTTCGCAGCTCACGCTGGTTTTGATCAGCCCTAAGGTGCAGGTAACATTTGAAGTCTGATGCAGTTGCTCCATAGAGCTTTTGTAATGCATGCACAAAAAATGCCAGAATCTCAGGACTAGAATTACCCAATGAGGTTTGGCTATTCTTTTTCGCACCTTCTCCGAGATATAGCATAGCCAGTGCGAGTTCAAGGAGTTCGATTTGCTCCAGATTTAATTTTGACAAACTTTGTCGAGCTTCGTTTTCTGCTAACGCGACCCGTTCACGTTTTCTCGCATTGTGCCACTTCACCGCTTGGACACGGGCTTTAACAAGAGCTTTGTCGGCTCGCTTCTTGAGGAGTCTAAGATGATGTTTTGATAACGGCACTTTTGTGAACCAATAGCTCAATGTCGAACGTCGGATGCCCAGCCGCTTTTCAATGTCACGAACGGATGCGCCGTGTCGCCGCATACTTATGGCGCGCTGCTTTACATGTTGCCATTTAGAGAGCATTAACGTACACGATACCATTCAATGGTACGGTTATGTGTGGAATTCCTAAGAATGGTGGATAATTGAAATATGGAAGTCTTGAACCTAAAAAAGCATGGTTTAAATGCATGCGTGAAAGAAGCAGTGAAGGTGGTTCGTGGGGGAGGCGTTGTGATTTACCCCACCGACACTCTCTATGGGCTCGGGGCGGATGCGCTTTCGGATAAGGCAGTCGGCAAGATATATCAAATAAAAGGACGCGATGAGAGGAAGCCGATTCATACGATCGTCGCGGATATGAAAATGATGGAGCAGTATGCGGAAATACCCGACATGGCGCGTATGCTCGCAAAAGAATTTCTGCCGGGGCCTCTTACGCTGATACTGGGAAAGAAAAAGGGAATAAAAACAGGTATCGCGAAGAGAACGAAAAAAATCGGTTTTCGAATTCCTGACAATCCGTTTTGCCTCGCGCTCGCCAAGAAATTCGGGAAGCCCATCACGACTACGAGCGCAAATCTAAGCGGACATAAAGCAGAACGCACCTTAAGCGCGATTTTGAAACAGTTCGGACTTAGAACGAAGGATGTAGACCTGGCGATTGATGCCGGGGTTCTACCCGCCCACAGAAATGAACAGCAGCCTTCTACGGTAGTAGATTTAGTCGGGAAGGAACCGATAATTTTGCGCGAAGGAGCAATTCCCGTTGATGAGATTTGGAACGCAATTCGCGTAGAAATGTGAGATTTTACGGACGTTTGACTCTTCCCGCACATCGCATACACTTTAGGTATCGCATTGACCGTTATGAACATCAATATGAACAAAAGAAGCAATCAAATAACCGCTATTGTGGCGATTATCGCACTGCTTATCTTTGCGTGGGATTTGGGCTACAAACAGGCGCGGAACGCAGTTTTGGTTGACGAGCTAAATACGGAAAACGGCGCGATTACCGAGTCTGATGCGACGACTTCAGATGAAGCGTTGCCTACGGGCGAAGTCGGGACATCTCCCGCGACTTCTTCCGCCGTGGGCGGAGAATTTGTAAGCGTGAACGATCAGAAGGCAGGGTCTCAAGTGCAAGTCGCGTCGCTTACGCTTTTAGAGATGGGATGGGTCGGCATTCGCGACAAAGACGGACGAGTACTTGGTGCAGGAAGATTTGAAGCCGGAAGTTACAAAGATGTAAACGTGCCTCTTTTGCGGGCCACTGTCGCGGGAGAGTCGTACCAAGCGCTGCTCTATGTAGACGACGGCGACAGGCAGTTTGACCTGCACAAAGAAACCCTTATCTCAGGGTCGAACGGCGGAATCGCCGGAACGAATTTCAAAGCGTTTTGAATAGTATCTAACTTCCGTCATTGCGAGTCCTTCGAGTACTCTGGATAAACTCCGCGAAGCAATCCAGCGTTTTGTTTCCTCGTTTTTGTTACGCTCACAAAGACTGATTGTTCCTGGCAATTACAGTTTTACACCCTCTGCTCCTAACAGTTTGATTTTTGCGCGAGCGCCGCGATTGTAACCGCCGGCTTTGCCGCTGCTTCGGATGACGCGATGGCATGGTATTTTTGGGTCGTAATTTTGCTTTAGAATATTCCCAACTGCCCGACTTGCATTTGCACTTCCGGCGCGCCTCGCAACTTCTTTATAAGTCAAAGTTTCCCCATTAGAGATTTTCGCAACAACCGCAAGAACCTTTTGTTGAAATGATTTCTCAAGCTTTTCTCCTTATATGCTTATTCGCGCGCAGTGCCCGTCCGTAGCTTTATGCGAAGGAGGGAATAAGCATATAAGGGATGATTTCGATAAGTTAATCATAGCAGCTTGATTCTTGCCAGATTGCCCGCAAGCGGTTATATTCTGTTTTTGGCTCATGAAAGAAAAGAACTCAAAACAGAAAAAAGGAACCTTTGAACTGAAAGCAGGGCTCGCGCGCATGCTAAAAGGCGGCGTCATTATGGATGTCACGAACGCGCAGCAGGCGAAAATCGCGGAAGACGCGGGAGCCGTCGCCGTCATGGCATTGGAACGAGTGCCGTCCGACATCCGGGTGCAGGGCGGAGTCGCGCGAATGTCGGACCCCGAAATGATAATCGGCATCCAAAAAGCGGTGACTATTCCGGTCATGGCGAAGTGCAGAATCGGGCATTTCGTTGAGGCCCAAGTTCTTGAGGCGCTTGAAGTTGACTATATAGATGAGAGCGAAGTTTTAACGCCGGCCGACGAGGAATTTCATATCGATAAAACAAAGTTCACGATTCCGTTCGTCTGTGGCGCGCGCAATCTCGGAGAAGCGGTGCGCCGCTTGCGCGAAGGTGCCGCGATGATACGAACGAAGGGCGAAGCCGGAAGCGGCAACATCGTGGAAGCTGTGAGGCATATTCACGCGGTTGAAAAGGGAATTGTCGAACTCAAGGAATTTTTGCGCAAGAAGCAGATAGGAAAAATCAAGGCGAAAGCAGTCGAATATAGAGTCTCGCCCGAACTGCTCATTCAAATAGCAAAATTAGGCAGATTGCCCGTGGTCAACTTCGCGGCCGGTGGAATCGCGACGCCCTCCGATGCCGCTTTGTGCATGCAGTTGGGAGTTGACGGCGTTTTCGTCGGCTCCGGAATTTTCAAGAGCAGCAATCCGGGCAAGCGCGCGAAAGCAATCGTAGATGCGGTTGCGCATTATAACGACAAGAAAAAAATCGCGGAAGCGAGCAAGGGATTGGGAGATGCGATGGCAGGTCTGGAAATCGCAACCCTTCCGACTAAATACGCGGAGCGCGGAATCTAACAGTGAGCATGCTAACTATAGGTGTACTTGCGCTACAGGGGGATGTTTCGGAGCACATTGAAGCGGTGAAAAATGCCGCAAAAAAATTGCACAAGGATGTTGCGGTAATTTCCGTCCGTGAGAAAAAAGACCTAGCAGGTTTGGACGCCCTCATCATGCCCGGCGGCGAAAGCACGACATTCTACAAGCTTTGTCAGCGTGCAGGCATCTTTGAGGGGATGAAAAAGATACCGAATATATTGGGCACGTGCGCGGGAGCAATTATGCTCTCCAAAAACGCTCAAAATAAAACGAAAGACCAAGTGACGCTCCAACTTATGGATATCGAAGTGGCGCGCAACGCCTACGGCCGGCAAAATGAATCGTTCGAAGCTGATATCAAAACGTCGCTCGGCGCAATGCACGCGATTTTTATCCGAGCGCCGAAAATCACAAGGGTAGGGAAGAATGTTCGTGTCCTCGCTGAATACAATAATGAAATTTTAGCGTGCGAAGAGGAGGTGAGCCCCGTTAGAAGCTCCGCTTCTAACGGGGCAAAAGGAAACTACTATCTTGCGCTCGCATTTCATCCGGAGCTGACTACTACGCTCTTTCACGAATACTTTTTGAGACGAATTCTGGCAGTCTGACTGCTAATGAGCAGTCAGACTGCCAGAATTGCATCCGTTACTTGTACAACAGATAGAGAAGCGATTTTGCAATATGCAGACGGCACTCGGCCTGGTCGAACACGACGGATTGTTTGCTGTCTATAACTTCGGCGGCGACTTCCTCTCCGCGGTGCGCCGGCAGACAGTGCATAAATATCGCGTCGCTCTTGGCACACTTCATTATTTCCGCGTTGACTTGATACGCCTTGAAATCAACAGCGCGTTTCTTGCTCTCCGCTTCATTGCCCATTGAGACGAACGTGTCGGTGTAGACTACGTCGGCACCTGCAGCCGCTATTTTCGGGTCATTCGTGAATTCCAGTTTCGAGTTGCTTTGCGCGGCTATCCCTTTGGCGATGTCCTGGAATTTCTTCGGCATCTCGTAGCCGGCGGGACTGCCGATAGAAAAATCAATTCCCATGACAGCGCAAATATCCATGAGCGACGTTGCGACATTGTTTCCATCTCCAATGAACGCGACTTTAAGCCCCGTCATCTTTCCTTTGTGCCACTGTATCGTCATCAAGTCGGCGAGCGCTTGCGTGGGGTGATGCTCATCGCACAGCAAATTTATGACCGGATTCTTGGAATAGCCCGTAATATCGACAAGCGATTTGTGCTTGTTTACGCGCGCCGCTATTCCGTGCGCGAGCCGGTCGAGATTCTGCGTGATGTCGCCGATGCTTTCGCGGCTGGTGTCGCTCTTCGCCCTATACAATATATTGTCCCCCGAGAGAAAGATGGGGTGACCGCCGAGCGCGCTAACCGCCGTTTCAAAGGCAACCCTTGTGCGAAGGGAGTTCTTCTCGAATATTAGGGCGATTGATTTACCCTCCAAAACCTGGTCGCGCGCCTTCGGCGCGCCCTTGTATTCCTTGAATCTGAAGGCATCAGAAACAATCCGCTCAATGTTTTGGCGGCTTAATTGCGGAATCGTGAGTATGTCCTTCGGGAGCTTCATAGTGCATTCATCATCTTATCAGCCAGCGGTCAAGCGGGCAATCTAGCTATGCGACATTCCAACATTCCGTCTACAGGCGAATCAAGAGATTTCGTGGCTTGGACCGAATCAGCAGATTTCGTGGCTTGGCCTGTCGATATCAACTCTGTCGGCCTAGAGAATATTGGAATGTCGCCGAAACACTTACATGAGATAGGAGGAAACAAAGAGGCCTATGAGAAAAAGCGCCGTAATTGCACTGAAGAATCCAACCGTTTTTGCGAATGCGACCACTGCGCCTTTTTTGTCTCCGTCCAAATACAGCTGAAGTGGAGCGCCAAGAAACAAATAGCCCATTATCGAGGCGGAGAGGACGAAAAGCGAAAGCATCGTGATCGGAGTTAGTATCGTATCGGGAGTGTCCCGCAGATACCTAGTGCCAAAAAAGAAGAAGAATGAGATTGCTACAATGTAACCTGCCGCGAGAACTGCGCGATAGAAAGGGTTCTTTATCACGAGGTGAATTATATCACTCTTGCTCTTTGAGCTCTAACCTTTCATCGCGGAATGGAGAATTCGGTCGTGGAATATATTTTCGAACCAAGGACGGCGACGCCGATGCCCGTGTTCGTGAACGTGCCGTTCAAGATATTTGCGCGGTGGCCTGGGCTATTCATCCAGTCGTTCACGATTTTTTGCGCGCTTCCTGATGCGTCCAGATTGTACCCGCTCATCCAGTGAATATTTTCCGCGATGCTTGAGTAGTAATAATGCGCCGTTTCGAACCGGCAGGAAAGGCCGCAACCCGAAAGATCAGTATGGCTGAAATAATTCTTGGCGAGCATGTCCGCGGAATGTGTGCGCGCGATTTGCGCGAGTGACGAGTCGACAACGAGCGGAGCGAGGCCGTTTTTCTGTCGCTCAACATTAGAGAGCGAGAATATCGCAGCCTCAATCTGCGATGCGACATTGCTCTGCGGCGGAACTGGTGGAGCTGACGGCAAGGGTTGCGGCACAGGAATGACCGTGACAGGCGGAGTTGCCGGTATGGTAGTAGTTGCCGAAGGCGGGGGTGCAAAACGAGTTCGACGCTTTATAACAGGCGTCGAAGTTCGTGCCAGCACTACTGGCTCTCGATTAATACTCGTAATATTTGTCTGATGCATTGCGGCAGATGGAAGCGGCATTCCGAGAATTGCCGCGATTGTGAGTACGATGAATGAATACATAACTTGCGTGTTTATGATTACAAATAAAACGGCGGAGCCGTGCGCGTCATTATCTCAAGAGCATTCGAGAATGTAACTTGTGCGATTCTAGTAAAGATTTTTTAATCCCTTTTTCATGAAGGGATTAATCGGCGAACATTAAGTGCAAAAAATATAAACGTGTTTTTCTTCATTACACAACGAAAAACAAAAAGCACCTTGCGGTGCTTTTTGTTGACAGACTTATGCGCTGACCCTACCGAGAATCGAACTCGGATTAACGGCTTGAAAAGCCGGCGTCCTAACCATTAGACGATAGGGCCCTAAAACATTTGCAAAGCAAATGTTCGGGCGATTATCCCTTGGGATGATTTAGCCTAAGAAACAGCTTCCAGGTTTTAGCTTCTAGAAAAACCAAAAAGCTTTGTCATAGTAGTATTATTTTGGCTGAATAGCAAAATAAATGATATTGTTTGCGGAGTCAGTTCTTAAGCGCGTTCTGCTTTGCATAACGTGCTTGGTTCGAGACAAAATCTCTCGGGCCAAAAACGGACAGGCCTCGGCCTGTCCAGGGGAGGGGTCGCATAGAGGTCTAGTGCAGTGGTTTCGAAAACCACCGTGCCGAAAGGCACCGAGAGTTCGAATCTCTCCCCCTCCGCAACTACAGAATAGCGCCGATAGGCGCATATTTTGTTTGCGGAGGGGAGAAATGTGCCTACGCATATTTCGTGAGGATTCGAAGACCGCAGCGATGTTTGACCAGCAGGCCAAACCGCGAGGGGCGGCCTGCGACCGAGCCGAGCGACGGCGCGGCGAGAGTTGTAGGCGAATCTCTCCCCGTCCGCAAGTAATTATCTAAGCGCGATATTCAAAACCCTACAGCGCCCCGAGAGGACCGATGGGTTTGGCATCCGATTGTACTCAATCGCCTGTAGACGGGGCGCTGGAGGTTATCCGTTTTAAGTTGTCTTAATTGACGCGTAGCTTGGAGAAGAGATTGAGAAAGAAGTTTGCAGAATTCTTCGTTTCTCGCTCTTGTTTTGCCTCCTCTCGAAGTTCCTTTGCTTTCTCTCGCTTCTGTTCGGCTTTTTCTCTGGCCTCAATTCTTGTGCTATTGCCACTCGTTATCGCGAGGACATTAGAGGCGATGATGACCGTTCCGCCCGAGTTCAAGGTTCCCGTCACCTTCACTTGCTGGCCGACTTGCAGCGACGCGAACGTGGAAGTTGAAACGCCGTTCACAGTAATCGCCGTTGATGCGTTCGTCTGCACCGTCACGTTGTGCCGGCCTATCGAGAGCACGAATGAACTGCTGGTTGCATTGATGCTCGTTATTTTCCCTGCCGCGCCGTTGAGGTTCGGGTAAGAAGACGTGTCGCGGATTCGAGATGCGGCGACCGTGATTGTTGAGCCGAAGCTCGACAGCGTACCCGAGAAGTTAATTTTGTCGCCGATTACGATGCCGCTCGTGGATGTGCTTATTACTCCGTTCGCCTCAATCTTTGTCGATGGGGAAGTGTTAACCGTCCAATTAATAGTTGTCGAGCCCAGTGCCGTTGCGGCACTTATTGAAGTGCTGGAGACCGCCGTTACGCTTGCACCGACTACATTGACGTTCCCGCTCGCGCTGATAACGACGCCCTTAGAAGCGTCTGTGTCCGCAAAAGCAACTAAAGGTGCAACTGCCATGAGAGCAGCGATTGCGAAGGAACTGAATGTGATGCTGATTCGGTTCATATAATTTGATGTATTTTAAGACTGATAATTCTGACCTTAAGTACTAAGACGGGTTAGGGAGCAGTAACTTACAAATGCTGTTTGCTCGGGTTCACTCTTAACACACGCGCCCTCTGTTAAGAGGGCGCGTGAACGTTAATCGGGTTGGCGCGCTACGTTAGTCGTCGTCGCGGGAACCGTTGGAACGTTTGCCATTATTTCCGTTTCCGGTGTTGGCTTTGTCGGATTTGCCCGAACGTATATTGGAAGTCGAATTTTCTCGCTTATCTTCCGATGATTCGGCCTCGGAGCTTTCTGAGTGCTTGGAAAGTCCCTTACCGCATGCGCGCTCAAAGAATCCGCGCGTCAGCGGCCCGACGTATCCATTGGACGCAGTTGATGATGCAATACCGCTACGTTCCTGGAAGTGCTTCATGGAACGAGCTGTCATAGGCCCGAAGTATCCGGTGGCCGGCGTAGCGAATCCGTTTTCTGTCAGCAGCTCCTGGATTTTCTTCACGTCGTCACCGGAATCTCCGACACCGATATTGCGGGATAGCGAGATGCAAACTGCCTTACCGAACTGGCCGGGCGGAATAATCGGCGGTGTCGTGGTCCCAAAGCCGAATTGGTTCGCGATGAGTTGGGCTATTTGCTGTTGGAGCGCACGTATCTGCTGCAACAATGCCTGTATCTGTTGCGCAAGTGTGGAAGAGCCGCCTGTGCTGGTCGCGTTCACTGTCACTGTAGCCGAGGCCGTTGTGGTACCCGCCGGACTCAATGCCGAGAGTGTGTATGTCGTTGTAACAGTCGGAGAAACAACGGTTGATGTGCCGGACACAACACCGACGCCGTTATTAATGCTTGTGGAACTTGCGTTGCTCACAGACCACGTGAGAATCGAGCTTTGTCCGCTCGTGATAGATACAGGTGACGCTGTGAACGAAGTAATTGTCGGAGGCGCCTGCACGACTGCCGAGCAGGTGCTCGTGGCAACTGTAGACGAAGCGTCAGTCGCTTGTATTGTCATTGCGTATGTTCCCGGCGAATAGAGAATCGTCTGTGAGGTTGAGGTGCTGCCGTTGCCCCACAAGAGCGCGATGGGAGCGACGCCGTCCGTGGTGGTGGCCACCCACGTTATGCTGGAAATTGCAGGGGTTCCCGAGCAGGAAACTGATAAAGCGCTGGCGCTCGCAACCCCAAAGCCCAGCGCGAACACGAGAGTAAGCGCCGAAGCGCCGAATGTGCGTATGTTCATGTTTTTTTAAAAACTAAAATTAAATTAATAAATTACAGTACCCGAATAAACTGCCGGACACTGATTTATTAGACGGTCTTATGGGCCGTACCTTACAACGCGTGCAAATAACGATAAATATGTATTGACTAACGATAAGCGGTAAATTACGATGAAATCATGAATTTGAATATGTCCGCCAAAGGCGGATCCGCCTCCGGCGGAAAAAGAAGCTCAACCATATTTCTTCAGGTTGTCATTGTGGCTCTAGGCATCGGCGTTCTTGCTCTTTTGATTCGGTTCCCTCTGACCGAGGGTAGAGCCGCAAACTTAGACCTGTTTAGTATTTACTGGGATCCATTCCTGGCGCTTGTCTACCTAGGGTCTATTCCTTTTTTCGTAGCACTCTATCAGGCGTTCAAGGTGCTCCGATATGCCGGACAAAATAAGATATTTTCGCAAGCGGCAGTAAAAGCTCTGCGGATTATAAAATATTGCGCACTAACCATCATTGGTTTTGTTGTGGTAGAAGAAATTTTCATCATATTGAATCATGGTAGCGATGATGCGGCAGGCGGGATTGCTATGGGCGTCTTCATCACCTTCGGTTCGATCGTAGTCGCCACTGCGGCGGCAATGTTTGAACGGATTTTGCAAAATGCCGTGGATATAAAATCCGAGAACGACTTAACGGTATAGATTCGACTACGCTCACTATAAATAAAATATCATGGCAATCATCATTAACATCGACGTCATGTTGGCAAAAAGAAAAATGAGCGTCACCGAGCTCGCCGAAAAAGTCGGGATTACGATGGCAAATATTTCTATATTGAAGAATGGAAAGGCAAAAGCAATCCGGCTCTCGACCTTAGGGGCGATTTGCAAAGCACTGGAGTGCCAGCCCGGTGATATTTTGGAATGTAAGAGGTAAAAGGGATTCGGTCAGGAATATTTTTCTTGCCGTCTTGAGGGAGGGAATCGCCTACAACTCTCGCCGCGCCGACGCGCGCTCGGTCGCAGGCCGCCCCTCGCGGTTTGGCCTACTGGCCAAACATCGCTGCGGTCTTCGAATCCCTCACGAAATGTGCGCAGGCACATTTCTCCTCTCCGCATAAAAAACATCGCCCTCTCGGGCGTGTTTTTTGTTATGCGGAGAGGGAGGGATTCGAACCCTCGGACCAGTTTCCCGGTCAGCATCTTAGCAGGATGCTGCATTCGACCGCTCTGCCACCTCTCCTTATTGAGTCTTCGTGCTCCACCATACCACGGGGCGCGATGGAATTGAATTACTTTACCCGTGGTAGTATTTAATAACTATTATTAATAACTATTGATATGGATATTAAAATCCCAAAACTTCCTACGAGCCCTCGCGGCATTCCATGGCTTACGCTCGCCTTCATTGCTTTGGCGCTGATAACTTTCGTGATGTCTTTAAATCCGAGCCAATATATTTTTAGGAACTATGGTGTCGCTGATTCGAGTCAATCCATAGCGCCATCAGAGTCGAGAGGTGGAACGGCAGGGTACTATCCTTATCCGTCTCCGCAATATGGGCAGGTACCCGCTACCGACACCCGCGAGTTTTTGAAGACGGACTATCGCGCCACTATGCGCACGCGCCAAGTCCAAGAACTCACGCGCCGAGTCGAAACGACAGTCAGAGGATTTGCCGGACGCATCGACCAAACATCAAGTTCTCCGAAGTATGGATCCGTGAGTTTTGTAATACCGGCATCTAAGTTCGAGGAATTTCGAACGGAACTAGAAAGCTTCGTAAATCCGAAGTTTCTTTCCATAAACATACAATCCCAAAATCTCTTGCCTCAAAAGCAAAATATAGAGCAGACACAAGAACAGTTCGAGAAAAATCTTGCAGACCTGCAAGCGGCGCGGAAGAAACTCGTCTCGGCTCACGCGAGCGCTGTTAATTCGTTTAATGCGCAAATCGCCGCAAAAGAAACTGAAATTGCAACCCGAAGGGCGAATAATCCCTACGACATAACAATCGGCCAACTCATAGATGAAAAGGCGGTACTCGATGCGCAGCTCGCGAATGAAAATGCGTCGTACAAAGGACAGTTGAGTGCCACCGACGACAATATAAAATATGCCCAGGCGAATGTTGACGGAATTAAGACGCAAGACCAAAATCTTCTCGACAACGTTGCGACGGTGGACGGCACAGTCTCTTTGCAATGGATAAGTCTTTGGGAAATAGTACAGCTCTATCTCCCGGGATATTGGATACCGGCAATTTTTGTAGCGCTAGCAATAGCGGCGCACTTTTGGCGCCGTCGGCAGAAAAGCGCTTTAGTATAAATATCTTTTGCAATACGAAGTAACTTCGACGAATCATCCCAATACTTAGTTATAAAACTAAGTATTGGGATGTAGATTTTGATTTGAGCGATTTTTGGAAAAGAAAAAGGAGGAGCCACGCCTGTCGGTTCCTCCCTTGTCGCGCGAACCGAGGTTCGCGCCCGGACAAGATGTCCTTATCGAATCGACGGTTCAGCCTGGCTATCCCATAGTTAATTTCCACAAATCCACACAAGTCAGACTTGTGTAAACGCACACTATGCCCGCGCAAGGGCTAACGCGGTGACTTCCGCTCCTGTTTTTCGGAGCGGACGAGCGGCTTCCGCTAAGGTCGCTCCGGTGGTGGTTACGTCGTCTATTAGGAAAATGTGTTTATCTTGTACCGCCTCTGTATTCGGCGCAGAGAATGCTTTTGTCATATTTTTTAATCTTTCCGCGCGCGAAAGTTTTGTTTGTTGCTTTGTCTCGCGTATGCGCACGAGCGCTCGCGGGGCAAAGGCCGAAAGCGTCCCATCCAGAAATTCTTTAGGCAATTTCTTCAGTACGATTTCTATCTGATTGAATCCGCGTTCGCGCTCGCGCGTTTTGAAAAGGGGAATCGGCACGAGCAAAATCTTTCGAGGAGAGAAACTTTTCACCTGTGAAATTTCTTCGCGCAGGTAATCCGCGAGCGCTTCCGCAAGAATTTCCGCGGAGCGGGAAGAGCCGTCGTATTTGAGAGCGCGTATGCAATCCTCCACGGCGGGATTTTTGTAATCCAAAATCGTAGTTATTTTTACTCCGCATGCGTCATGCGTCTGCGGAGTTATCCCTAGCTCTTCAATGGTTCTCCGTTCGGCTCGAATAGTCCTCTCCTTGCGCGGCAGCACAATATCAATTGCAAAAAATATTATGTCACGAAGCTTTTGTAACTTCACTCCCACACTATAGCGTATAGTGCTATAATCTTGCCCATGGCACTCACAGACAAGCACTGCGTTCCATGCGAAGCGGGCACGAAGCCGCTCGCGATGCCGCAAGTTAGAGAATTATTGAAGCAAGTTAACCCTCCTTCGCGCGAGGCTTCGGACGGGCGCGGTGGTTGGGCAATAGGCGAAGACGGGAGATGGATTATCAAACAATTTAAATTCAGCGATTTTGCGGAAGCGATGAATTTCGCGAACAAAATCACACCGATTGCCGAAAAGGAAGGTCATCATCCCGACGTACACATATCGTATGGCAAGGTAGTCGTGGAACTTTCAACACACGCTATCAAAGGACTTTCCGAAAACGATTTCATCCTAGCCTCAAAGATAGACGCTATTTAAATTGGACACGTCGTGTCCAATTTAGGCCTGATTCACTTACTCTATAAGAGAGCTTTGGCCAGCCAGCGATGGGTCGCAGATGATGTTCGCGATTTCTTTTTCGTAGTCGTTCCGCGTTCCGAGATTGTCGGATAGGAAATCTTTCCGTATTATCGACGGGAAATTCTTCTCGCCCAAGTAATCCAGATGGCTACTCCATCGGTACGCATGCAGAAGTTCCAGTGCTCGCGCCGCGTCTTTGACTTTTCCATCGCGCCACTCCGGCATCGTGAAATCGAGCGGGTTGAGATGGATGTAGTACGGAATATATAAGAAGTGTGCATCGTTCGTCACATGGATTTTCTTGAATGTTCCCTGCCATAAAACACCCGTTCTCTTGTACCGTTCATTAAAATATTTTGCGTAGCCCATGTTGAGTTTTTGCATAAAGACCGATATGCCCCGCTCGACCAACTCTGATACAAGCAGGTGATAATGATTACCCATCAAGCAAAAAGCATGGATATCAACGAGGCGACCGTGGCTACGCCGTTGTTCCAGTTGCCGCTCCGGTTGTTCAAAATTGAGGGACAAAGACTCGCTGTTAAATGCGAATAGGTCATGGACAAATCGCGCGCGGTCATGATCGTCAAGAAAAACCACTCGTTTTTCTACTCCGCGGTTAAGAAGATGAAACAGTTCCATAGACCAAACGATATCAAATTGGACACGGCGTGTCCAATTTGGAACTGTGGATAAGCTCGATAAATAAGTGACCCCAACTGAAATTGGACATCGGGTGTCCAATTTTGTTATCCACTTAGCTGCGTTGACAGGATGCGGGGGGGGGCTATTCTTGGCACATATCCGTAACAATTTAATCCTATGGCTTCTGAAGAACTCAAGTCGCATCTTTCGCCGGAAGATGAAGAAAAAAATAGAGGATTGAAAGACCGATACAGGCGTCTGAGGGGCGTGTCAGGTGAAAATCCCCTGGCGGAAGCCACAGGTGCGGAAATAAATGATGCAGGACTCGAGAACTTTAGAAGAGAGGCAATTGGTAGGAAAATACCTATAACTCCCGAGAATCTAAATAGGATAATCTCAATTTCGTTTCAGGGTAATGAATGCAGAATGGCAACCATAGACAATGATGTAAAAATATTATTTACAGACCGTGGTCCTAATATTGAGAAGAGGGAGAGAAATAAGAAGGATGCCCAGTGGATACAGATGAAAGATTTTGCAGCGAATGAATTTCTGAAGCAGTTTCCCGTTAAATCGCTTTTTGAGGCGTTTGAAAAGGCGGGAACAATGTATCAAGCTAAGATTAATGAGGACGCGGCCAAAAAAATGGTAAGTGAGATTTGAGGACAAATCCACACGCAATCTTTTTATCCACGCGCCAAGCGTGCGGTTTTTCCATGATACAATTCATGGCACAGTCGGTAGAAAATAGTACTAGATATGACATCTTTTGCAGGCACTTGCGGAGTGGGTTCCCGAGGAGAGACCTTTAAAAGCCAAGGACTCACCTCGGGGTCAGTTGCGAATTTCCGAGGAGACACCTTGCAAATGCCAAGGAGTCACCTCGGAAAACTACGAACTACTAACTACAGACTACTAACTACTAACTAGTTTATGTCTTTCTCCCTCGGCAATATCTCAAAATTCTTCAGCTCTGCGCTCGGCGGAAAAGCGGATGGAAGTATTTTGGGAATAGACATCGGCGCATCGTCCGCGAAAGTCGTTCAATTGCGCGCATCGCGCGGGACAGCGGTGCTTGAGACATACGGAGAAATTTCCTTGGGGCCGTATGGAGGCGTCGCAATCGGAAAAGCCGTAAAACTCACGCCGGAGAAAATTTCTGAAGCGCTTTCAGACCTCATGCGCGAAGCGAATGTTACAGGTCGTACCGGAGGGCTCTCCATTCCGTTTTCAGCGAGCCTTGTTTCGGTGCTCGAAATGCCTAAAGTGGACAAAGATTCGTTAAAAAGAATGGTTCCGATAGAAGCGCGCAAATATATCCCGCTTCCCATTTCGGAAGTTACTCTTGACTGGTTTGCCATACCTCATGAAGAACAGATGGAGAGCGCGTTTGACCAGATTGAAGCGCCAAAACCGGTACACGCGAAAATGCAGGAAATTTTGCTCGTCGCCATACACAACGACATTCTCCGAGATTACCAGAATGTGGCGGAGACGACCGGCCTTACCGTCAATTTCTACGAAATAGAAATTTTCAGTGCGACCCGCTCTTCACTCGGGCATGGCTCGGCTCCCGTTTTGGTCGTTGACCTCGGAGCCGCCACGACGAAGATGTATATCGTAGAGCGCGGCGTTGTCCGCCTCACGCACCTTTTGACGTCGGGCGGCCAGAACATGACGGAGACGCTTGCCCGCTCGCTCACCTGGGAATTTGAAAAAGCGGAACGTGTGAAAAGGGAAATCGGACTTGTTGTTTCAAGCGCATACAGTACCGACGAGAACGACAAAATCAAGACAGCATTGTTATCAACACTCACTCGTGTGTTTTCCGAGGTTGACAGAGTATTATTAAGCTACGGACAGCGATACAACAAAAACGTATCGCATGTTCTCTTAACCGGCGGAGGGGCATCGCTCCCCGGCATCTCGGAGTACGCCAAGCAGACTCTGCATGCGGATGTGGAAGTTGCGAATCCTTTTTCCCATGCGGAGGCGCCCGCGTTTCTTAGAGACGTTCTACAGCAGATTGGCCCGGGGTTTTCGGTTGCAGTCGGTCTTGCGCTCAGGAATCTAAAGTCAAAATAACGACCGAAGGGAATATATTTTGCTTTACCCAGCACCTTTTACGAAAATATGACCATTCATATCAAGAATTTTCCAAGAAACTTCTCTGTGTACGCAGAGCAGTTATCATTAAAGGTGCTGGGTGTAAGAGCTTCTAAGCTCGTTACACTCGCTAAGAATCTCTAACATGGAAACAGGAATAAAAAATTCTTTCATACCGCATGATGTTTCGCAGCCGGCCAGTGCTGAGCGCGTACGCGAGGGCTCTCTTCTCGACCTTGTCGTACTGGTATCGGTGGTCCTTCTTGTCGCTTCTCTAGTTCTCGCGGCGGGTGTCTTTCTGTATCAGCAATATTTAGATCAAAGCAGCGCGAGCAAAATCAATCAGCTGAAGATTGCCAAGGCGCAGTTTGACCCCGCGCTTATAGAGGAGTTTTCTCGCCTCGATGACAGGATGCGGGATGCGGACACAATCCTCGGCAGTCACATCGCGCCCTCTGTCTTTTTCCACATGCTGGAAGCGAATACCTTGAAGACGGTGTCTTTCCGCTCTCTTGATTTTGAGACCGGAAACGAAGATGGCATGACCATAAAAATGGACGGCATCGCGGAGAGCGTGAATTCAATCGCTCTGCAAGCCGACTATTTCAGCAAAGTCGGCATTATTACGAGTCCCATTTTTTCCAATATCAACCGGCAGCTCGACGGCGTCCGCTTCAGTTTCTCCGGTATCGTGAATGCGCCATCCATACGCTATTCGCAGGTCGCGGCAGGAAATAACGCCGCGCCTACGCTCGCGCCTTCGCAGCCCCAATCTTCTCCGGCACAGCCGTCGAATCAGCAACAATAACCCATGATTAAAATTATTATTTCCATAGTCAGTCTTGCGCTCGCGGGTGCGGCGTTCTTTATGTATACGGAACCGACATACGGCAAGACGCAGGAACTCCAGCAGGTGATAGAGGAGCGCAACCAGGCGCTGCAAAAAGCCGGCGAGCTAAAGACATTGCAAGACACTCTGCTCTCCAAATTCAACGCTTTCGACAAGGGAGACTTGGCGCGGCTTCACAAACTTCTGCCAGACCATGTCGACAACGTCCGCCTTATCCTCGACCTTGACCGTTTGGCGGGTACATTCGGAATGGCAGTACAAAATGTCGTCATCAGCAGGTCGGCGAGCGAGGATGCCGGGAAAACAGTAATAGGTTCGCTGGGTTCCGGAAAGCAGAATTATGATTCGCTGACGCTGAAATTTTCCACGCACGGCACGTATTCGAATTTTATCAGATTCATGGAGAGTCTTGAGTCGAGCTTGCGCATAGTCGACATGGTTTCCCTATCGATTTCTCCAGATGCGCAAAGCGCGAGTACCGCGAGCGCCTCGGGCAAGGCCGGAACGGCTTCTCGGCAAGCGGAATATTCCTACAAGTACGATGTTACTCTTAGAACGTACTGGCTGCGGTAATCGCTGCCTGCATCTTTAGTCATATGATGAATATTTTCTCAAACAACAAACTCGTCATGGCGGCTGCGGCCGTCATTATCGCCGTTGCCATATGGTACGGGTTTTCAGGCAGCTCTTCTTCCAGCACCGTGCTTGGAACCGAGGGCGCGACCGGCGCCGTGAGCGCCGAAGACCAAGACATCGTCCAAACGCTTCTCATACTGCGGTCGGTCGATCTCTCCGGCACGATATTTTCCTCCAACGTTTTCCGCGGACTGCAGGATTTCAGTACCGAAATCACGCAAGAGCCGGTGGGACGTGCAGACCCGTTCGCTCCGCTTTCAGCTTCCGTCCGGGCTGGTGCGGCTTCTTCCGTGACGGCCGATAAATCGAGTTCCCTTTTTAATCCGGTGAATTGAAATAATCGGAGGCTATTATGATAGACATAGCAGAAGCGGATAACGCCTCCATTTCCGCAGCTAACGCGCAAACAAAAGCGCCGCTACGGACCCTCGGAGACAAAAAAGTCGCGTACGACGTTTTGCGGCATATTCCCGAAGAATCTGCCGAACACTACAAGCTAGTGCCGCTCGCGGTAGAAGACGGAGTTCTGGAAGTCGGCATGGTCGACCCCGATAATTTGAACGGAGTGGATGCGCTTAATTTTATCTCGCGCAATACGGGAATGCCGTTCAAGATTTTTCAGGTGTCCGAGGAAGATTTCGGGCGCGTGATGAAGATGTACCGCGGATTGGGAGGCGAAGTCGACCGTGCGATTTCCGATTTGGAAAGCGAGCAGAAGGCGCGAACCGCACAAAATCAATATGAGACGACATCTCTTGACCTCGAAGACCCGTCGATAAAAGGGAATGAAAGTTCGACAGAGCAACTCAATATACAAGAAGACGCACCCACTATAAAAATTGTTTCCACTATTCTTCGTTATGCGATCGACGGAAAAGCTTCGGATGTGCATATAGAGCCTCTCCCCAAGGGAGTGCGCGTCCGATACCGAGTCGACGGCGAGCTGCACACGAGCGTGATATTGCCGGCCTCAGCGCAGCGTTCGCTCGTCGCGCGCGTCAAAGTTCTCGCTTCCATCCGATTGGACGAACAGCGAAAACCGCAGGACGGCCGTTTCTCCGCTTCCATCGACGGGCGGCAGATAGACTTCCGCGTCTCCACGTTTCCTTCGTACTACGGCGAGAAAGTGGTGTTGCGTATTCTTGACCGCGACCAGGGATTTATCGCTCTCGACCATATCGGCCTCACGCCGCGCAATCTTGAACTGATACGCAGAGCGATAAAAAAGCCGCACGGGCTTGTACTCATTTCAGGCCCTACTGGTTCGGGAAAATCAACGACGCTCTACTCGATGCTTAGCGAGATTGACAGAGAACACAAAAATGTCCTCTCGCTTGAAGACCCGATAGAATATTTCGTGGAGGGCGTAACGCAATCGCAGGTGCGTCCCGAGATTGGCTATAGTTTCGCTACAGGCTTGCGCACGACTCTCCGGCAGGACCCCGACATAATCATGGTCGGCGAAATCCGCGACGCCGAAACGGCAAAGCTCGCTTTCCAGGCCGCGCTCACTGGCCACCTCGTGCTCTCGACAATACACACGAACGACGCGGTGGGAACGATACAGCGTCTTATAGACATGGGCGTGGAACCGTATCTTATTCCGCCGGTGCTCGTTCTTTCAATGGCGCAAAGGCTCGTGCGCACGCTCTGCGAGGACGGCGGCAAAGAGGCCACGCTCTCGCCGAGCGATAAAAAAAGTATGGAAGTGCAAATGGAATCTCTGCCCGAGAAGTACCGGTTCAAAATTCCGAACAAAGTGTATGAAGCCGTACGGACGCCGACGTGCCCCACGGGCATGCGCGGCAGAATGGCGGTATTCGAAGTTTTGGAAATGTCCGGCGAACTTGAACGCATCATTCTCGATAACCCGGTCGAGTCGCGCCTGTGGGCTGCGGCGCGCGGGCAGGGAATGCTCACGATGCGCGAGGATGCCATGGTGAAAGCATTCAACAAACTAATTCCTTACTCCGAAGTAAACGGTTTGAGTTCCATGCTACTCGCTGGAGATGAAGAGGAGACAGCGCCCGCTTCTAAAACAGTGGGGGACAAAGAGAAAGAAGCCGATGTGTAATGTTTACGATTATGGAAGCAAAGGACGAGAAATTGAATATCTTGTTAGTGGATGATGACAAGTTTCTGGTCGATATGTACTGCATGAAATTTGCCGCGAGCGGATGCAACCCTCACGCGTGTTTGTCGGTTGACGATGCGCTGCAAGTACTCCGCGATGGATTCAATCCGCACGCGATAATCTTTGATGTGGTGATGCCCGAGCATGACGGATTCTATCTTTTGAAAACTCTCGGAGAAGAGAATCTCGGAAAGGGCGCGGTGCGTATCGCTCTCACAAACGAAAGCGACGATGCAACAAAATCCAAAATGATAGAGCTCGGTGCAGACCGCGTTATCATCAAAGCGAGCATGATTCCTTCGGAAGTTGTGGACGCGGTGAAGAAGGAAGTCGAAAGGAGGAAAGCCTAATTTGCAAGCCCCAATAAAGTAATTTGCAAGCTCCAATTTGCAATTTGCAAACAAAATTCCAAATGCACAAAACACAAACCTCCGCTCGTTTTTTGGAGCTTAGCTTTTGAGATTTTGTTTGCAAATTGCAAATTGATATTTGGAACTTATCGATTTAAAAAACTTATCCTAATCCCACACTCTTGCTTTTCAAGAAGTACGTTACAATACAATTATGGCAACTGATTACGCCTCTCTTCTAAAAAAGTATATCAACGTGCTGGTACACGAGGGAGCATCTGATGCGCATTTTTCCGTGGGAGTCCACCCGACTATCCGCGTTGCGGGAAATCTTTCGCCGATGCTCAAAGAGCCCGTACTCACAAAAGAAGACACGCTCGGATTTTTGGCGGAGCTGGTGAGCGCGGAGCGCCAGAAGAAGTTTTTGTCAGACCAGGAAATCGACTTCGCATACGAAACGTCCGACGGAATCCGATTCCGCGGGAATGCTTTTTACCAGCGCGGTTCGGTCTCTATCGCCCTGCGCCTCATTCCGAAAAAAATCAGCACGATTGCCGAACTGCACCTGCCGGAAATACTCACGACCTTTGCGAGAAAATCCCAGGGCTTCTTCATCGTCGTCGGCCCCGTCGGCCAGGGAAAGACCACGACGCTCGCCGCAATGATAGAGCTCATCAATACGGAGAGAATGGAACATATAGTCACGATCGAAGACCCGATAGAATATATCTACGAGCCGAAGTTATCGCTCGTTGAACAGCGCGAAGTGCGCATAGACACGAAAGATTTTCCCGCCGCGCTCGCGTCCGCATTCCGTCAAGATATCGATGTGCTTCTGGTGGGCGAAATGCGGGGGCCGGAAACAATGGTTGCTGCGGTTACCGCCGCCGAAACCGGACACCTGGTATTTTCTACGCTTCACACCAACAACGCCGCGCAAACGATTGACCGTATTATTGATACGTTTCCGGCTTCACAGCAAGACCAAATCCGTCTCCAGCTCGCCTCATCGATGGCTGGCATTTTCTCACAGCGCCTCATCCCGCGCATTTCCGGAGGCCTCGTGCCGGCATTCGAACTCCTCATCAACAACAAAGCGGTTTCTAATCTCATCCGCGAGAAACGAACGCATGAACTGAATACCGTGATAGAGACCAGTTCCGAAGAGGGAATGATAGACATGAACCGCTCGCTTGCCGAATTAGTCGCGCGCGGAGAAATCACCGTTGAAAGCGCATACCAGAATTCTCTCAATCCGAATATGCTACAAAAATTATTATGAACAGGTGTCAGGTGTCAGGTGTCAGGTGTCAGGAAGAAGGGTTAAAACTGCGCGCTGACTTGTTGACCTGGAACCTGAAACCTGGAACCTATCACCTATGAGCGTCTTCTCCTACACAGCGATGGATGCCGAGGGCAACGAGCGGGCCGGCACGATTGATGCAGTAAATTTGGACGTTGCTATCGTTGCCATCCAGCGCCGCGGGTTGGTCATATCCAACATTGAGTCTGCGGATAAAGCCGCGCCAAAATTTGGAGGGCGCATTGAATTCTTCGACCGCGTTAAAAACAGCGATGTCGTCATTTTGTCGCGCCAGATAACGACGCTTTTTGAAGCTCAGGTTTCTGCACTTCGCGCATTCCAGCTTTTGGCATCCGAAGCGCGCACTCCCAAGCTCGCGGAGAAGTTGAATGCGATAGCGAATGATATACAGAGCGGAAGCTCCATTTCCACCGCGCTTTCGCATCATGGCGATGTATTCACGCCGTTTTACGTCAACATGGTCCGCGCGGGAGAGGAATCGGGGAAACTTGATGAGACGTTCGCATTCCTTGCCGATTACCTCGACAGGAATTATGAAATCACCCAAAAGGCGCGCAACGCGCTCATCTATCCCGCGTTCGTCATGTCCACATTCATCATAGTGATGATACTTATGATGACTCTTGTCATTCCGAATTTGTCGAAAATGCTTGCCGATGTCGGGCAAAACATCCCCATCTACACGAAAATAGTTATCGCGATGAGCGAATTTGTTTCAAAATATATTTTGCTCTTAATAATTCTTCTTGTTTTTCTGGCTATATTTGTCGTCCGCTATTCGCGTACAGATGCGGGGCGCGTGGCGCTCTCAAAAGCTCGGATGAAGGTACCATATCTCGGAAATGTTTATCAAAAACTCTTCCTCTCGCGTCTTGCCGACAACCTTTCCACTATGCTAAAGAGCGGTATCCAGATTTTGCGCGGCATTGAGATAACGGGAACGGTGGTGGGCGACCCGGTTTACGAAAACGTTCTTAAGTCAGTCTCGGCCGATGTGAAAGGAGGATTGCCGGTATCGGAAGCATTCCGGAAGCACAAAGAAATTCCCGGAATTGTCGTCGCAATGATAAAAATCGGCGAAGAAACGGGAAATATGGGAAGCATTCTTGATACGATGGCGAAGTTTTACCGCAGGGAAGTCAACAATTCAATAGATACGCTGGTCGGTCTTATCGAGCCGCTCATGATAGTGATGCTCGCGCTCGGCGTCGGCGTGCTCCTTTCCGCGGTTCTCCTGCCTATATACAATATCGCGTCCGGATTCTAGCATTGAAATACCCAAGGTCTCTTGTTTCCGAGGTGACTCCTTGGCATGTGCAAGGTGTCTCCTCGGAACGGGGCCGAAACTTGCATTAAGTCGAGACCTTGGGTATTTTTCAAGGTGTCTCCTCATGCCCCGCAGGAGGTGACTCCTTGCCTGCGTCAAGAAATTCCATGTGCGAGACCTTTCCAAGGTTAAACCTTAAAAATCCCCAAGGTTAAACCTTGGATGCATCACGCACTTTTTCTGCGTCATTCTACGAGCGCCCTCGTTGTCCACACCCTCATCATTGAAATTGCAATATGAAGTATACAATGGTGGAAGGCGCTAAGCGACTTCACCATATGCACGTACCTCGAGGTCGGCGCTGGTACGCTTTTAACGGGTATGGTGCAAGTTAACAGTGTAATTCCGGATATGGAATACAGAACTGCGATAATTAAATTTCGGTTCGACATTATTAGATAGCATTATTAACATAATTAATATGAATAAAATGAATAAAAGAGGTTTTACGCTTATCGAACTTTTGGTGGTAATCGCCATCATCGGTATTCTTTCAGCAGTTGTTTTGACTTCGCTAAGCAGCGCGAGGGTAAAAGCGCGAGTTGCCGCAGCGCAAAGTACCATGAAGAGCGTTCAGTCTGGGGCGGTAATATGCCTCGGGGACTCTCTGGAGGTTGCGGTTCCTACTGCGACCAATAACGGCGGGGGAGCGGCAATTTGCACGGGTTCCAGCGCTACATATTCTGCGCTTCCTACGGGCTGGATCTATTGCGATGGAACGGTAGCCGCTGGAGCCGGTTCCGCTTCGGTCTGCAACAACAGTGAAATTAACGCGGCCTCGATCCAGACGACCGGAACATCATTCCGTCTTTCCTCGTACTCTTCTGCCGACAAGCAGTTAGTGCAGTGCACGGAAAATTCTTGTACGAAGGTAACGGCGCTATAATTTCTGCGGAAATTAGCCGCACAAACCCCGTCCGCCAACTGGCGGATGGGGTTTGTGTTGTCCCCGACACTGCGTGGCGGATATGACATGACAAACTCTGTCCGAGCGGGGTTATCCCCAGGTGAAAACCCCATTATTCAGTATTGGGTATACAATTCCACGAGAGTGGTGACTATTATTTATCAGTTATTAATAACTTTATTATGAGTTCATCTTTTAAAAGAGGTTTTACGCTTATCGAGCTATTGGTGGTAATCGCCATTATCGGCATTCTTTCGGCGGTGGTTCTTACATCTCTAAGTTCTGCGCGCGCGAAAGGGAGAACTGCAGCCGCACAGACGACGCTCGGCAACCTCAAAGCCGGATTATCGATGTGTTTAAACGACGGCATAGCTATTACTTTGCCCCCTAGCGAAACAAATAACGCCGGTGGTGGAGCGGTGTGTTCCGGCTCAACCACGCTATATCCTGCGCTTCCATCGGGTTGGATTTACTGCAACGGTACTACTGGTACTCAAGGCACGGGTGACTGTGGCGGTGAAACTTCTTTGCAGGTCACTGGAGTATCCTATTCCCTCGTTGCTGAAAGCGATGGCGATGACCAGAAAGTAACCTGTACTGAGAACAGCTGCACCACAGCTGCCGACACCGACTGATAACAAATTTGTAAACTTGTAAGACTATGAAAAAGCGTGCCAGGGGTTTTACACTCATCGAACTCTTGGTGGTTATAGCCATTATCGGAATTCTTTCAACAGTCGTTCTGTCGTCCCTGGGTAGCGCGCGCTCAAAAGCGCGCGACGCAAGGCGTCTTTCAGACCTAAAGCAGATAGTAAATGTCGTTGCGTCGCTAGCAGAGAATGCACAATTCTCATGTGGTGGAGCTGCAGGACCATTAACTAATTGCAGTACTCCAGCAATAGGAACATTCGTTGATCCCTCCGGCACATCGGCGTGTTCATCAGTTCCTTCTGCAACCAATCAATGCTACCGTGTAAGCGCTCGCACTGGATCTAACTCGCCTCCTACGGCAAGAGATTGGCGAGTATGCGCATGGTTGGAGAACGGTATCGGCACTTTGTCTGCAGGAGCAATTCATGTTGGAGATGAGACCAGTTACGCAATTGTTGCCGGCAATTGCCCATAACCGTGTCTATGCTTAAAACGAGACAAAAAGGTTTTACGCTCATCGAGCTTTTGGTAGTCATTGCGATTATCGGCATCTTATCGTCGGTAGTTCTGTCTTCGCTTAACACAGCGCGCGCGAAAGGCCGCGATGCGCGCCGTATCTCCGATGTAAAGCAGTTGCAGCTTGCCTTGGAACTGTACTACGATTCCACGGGGAGCTATCCCGCGGCAATTTCCACAGCTAACCTTGCCGGCTACATATCAGTGATACCCGATGACCCGAGTGTGACCGGCACGTGTACCCTCGGCACCGAAGCAAGCTGCTACAAGTATGCCGCTTTACAAGGTCAGTCGGGAACCTGTACCAATTATCATCTCGGCGCGACGTTGGAAGTGGGAAGTAACAGCGTGTTCGACACTGATGCTGATGCGGATTCAAGCGGAACTAAATGCACGGGCAGCAATGACAACTTTGTCGGCACTGACCCCGTATACGACGTCAAGCCATAATATCAAAAATAGTAGAAGCACCCAGCACCTTTGTTTCTTGTTGAAACAAAGGTGCTGGGTGCGATAATGGTGCATCATGACAACAATTGCGTTCGGTGTTCTTGGGCTCATAGTAGGCAGTTTCATAAATGTTCTCGTATTGCGTAGAGGCGCGCGCCTTCTTTCCGGAAGGAGCGTTTGTATGTCATGCGGAAAAAAAATCCGTTGGTTTGACTTGATTCCTGTGATTTCGTGGCTCGCCCTTCGCGGGCGTTGCCGCGCATGCGGAAGCCGCATTTCCATTCAATATCCGGCTGTCGAATTATCTATGGGAGCCGCATTTGCGCTTGTCGGCGGCGCACCGCTTGCTCCTCATTCGACAGTCTTTGGACTCTTCATTTCCGCGATTCTAATAGCAATAACTGTCTACGACCTTCGGCACACAATTATTCCGGACGCATGGGTGTGGAGCTTTAATGCACTGGCCCTAATTTCCATTTTTCTCATTGAAGGCAGTCTGACTGCTTTTAGCAGTCAGACTGCCTTCAGTGTCCTCGCCGGTCCGCTCACCGCTCTCCCGCTTTTCACACTATGGCTTGTGTCGAAGGGCAGATGGATGGGGCTTGGCGATGCAAAACTTGCTCTCGGCATCGGCTGGCTTCTTGGCCCTATGGACGGGATATATGCATTACTCTTTGCCTTCGTCATAGGTGCGATAGTTTCCGTCTTCATACTTTTACCTCTGCCGAGTATTGCTCAATATCTTAAAAAAAGGGGGATAGCGAATTCTGGTGCGACAAAATCATATACAATGAAGAGCGAAGTTCCATTTGGACCGTTTCTGATAGCGGCATGTCTTTTCCAGTGGATATCACTAATGTACGGAATATCAATTCCATTTTTATGGCAATAAAAAACAAGGTGTCAGGTTCCAGGTGTCAGGTGCCAGGGGAGAAATTCCCGCATCGTGTATTATTCTCTAACCTAAAACCTAAAACCTATAACCTAGAACCTAAATCCTATAACCTGGAACCTGGAACCTGGAACCTGCATCGCGGCTTCACTCTCATCGAGCTGTTGGTGGTCGTCGCCATTATCACCGTTGTTACCGGCGTCGTGCTTACGAGCAATTCCAAGTACGGCGGCTCGGTACTTCTGCAAAACCTCGCCTACGATATAGCGCTTTCAATTCGGCAGGCGCAGGTCTATGGAATATCTGTACGCGGTTTCGGAGAGACGAACACGTTCACTTCCGGATACGGCATGCATTTTGCAATAAGCGAAAACGATAACACACACTACGAACTCTTTGCCGACAAAAACGGCGACGGATTGTTCAGCGATGCATCCGAAAATGTTGACCCGTCGCCATACATTATCGGTAGAGGCTACTACATTTATAAACTTTGTTTCCCGGCGGGAGAAGAAGTGGCTGCGAATTCTTACGACTGCATAAGCGACCCCAACAAACTTACTAACCAAATCGATATTTTGTTTCGGCGACCGGAGCCGGATGCCTGCATCAGCAAGGGAGGCGATAGCGCTTTCAACGCGAATGGAAACTGCACGGGAGGACAAGCCAGCACGCGCGTTATTCTCGCGTCGCCTCGCGGAGATTTGTTAAGCGTCGTCGTGGAAGCCACTGGGCAGATAGCGGTACAGTAAATAGTATTCAGTATCGTGTATACAGTATGCAGTATAAAAAGAACAGAATACAGAATACAGAATACCGAATACGGAATACTTCACGAGCGTTTACGCTCGTGGAAATCATCGTCTCCGTCGGGCTTTTCGCAGTCGTGATGCTTATTTCAGTCGGGGCTCTTTTGTCACTTACCGGGGCCAATCGCAAAGCGCAAGCACTGCAGTCTGTCATGAACAATCTCAACATTGCGCTTGATGGTATGGTGCGCTCGATTCGAATGGGAAGCGATTATCATTGCAGGGCAGGCTCTTTTATAGGCGACGGCAGTGATGACTGTGCCATAGCCGGTGGAACAGTATTTTCCTTTGAAGCGCTTGACGGTGACCGCTCCACAACCGCAGACCAGTGGTTTTATTCTTATGACAGCGTCAAAGAGACGATTTACAGGTCTATTAACGGAGACAACACCAGGGTTGCGCTCATGTCGCCGGAGATTCAGATAAAGAAAATGAAATTCTATGTGGTGGGCAGTGCGCCAGGCGATACAGACCAGCCAAAGGTTGTCATTGCAATAGAAGGCGTAGCAGGTGCGGCGAGCGTTAAAACAAAAACAACATTTAACATTCAGGCGACAGCCGTCCAAAGAGTACTTGATTTATGAATAAAAAGGTTACAGGTGTCAGGTGTCAGGTGTCAGGCAAGCAGGTGCCAGGTGCCAGGTTACAGGTGCCAGCAAAACAGGTACCAGGTACTAGGTGTCAGGTTTCAGAGGAAAGACCGAAGTGTTCCGCACCTTCCTATAACCTACAACCTATAACCTACAACCTTAAACCCAGAACCTATAACCTAGAACCTAGAATCTATAACCTAGAACCTAAAACCTATAACCTGCATGCTGGCTTTACTCTCGTGGAGACCCTGGTCGCTATCTCGCTTCTTACCATTGCAATCGTGGCACCAATGTCTCTCACGACGCAGAGTCTTTCAAGCTCATACTATGCGCGCGACCAAATAACGGCTTTTCATCTTGCGCAGGAAGCGATTGAGTCAATTCGGCACGCGAGAGACAACAATGTTCTTAAAAATGCACTTGGCATCCTGACAGATGGCAGACAAACAGACCTTCTGGAGGATATTCCTAAAAATACTGATTTTATTGTTGATACGACTAATGATGACGATATGGACTCAGACGCATGCGACAATGGCTGTCCTGTCCTTAGAAAAAGCTCTGATGGATTGTACGGATACGGTTCTAATTGGACCCCCACGCAATTTACCCGCACCGTTCGTGCGACTTTCGTGCCAGTAGCCGAAACACCAAGTGATGAAATCAAGCTTACCGTAACGGTTTCTTGGCAAACAGGAAGTTTCAGGACCCGCTCGTTCACGATATCAGACAATCTTTACCGATGGGTAAACGACGGCAGCGCCGAAAGATAAATATGAAATACAAGCGTCAAGCGTATAGCGTCAAGCGTATAGAAGCACTCAATCCAGAGACGCATAAACTATTCGCTAAACGCTATTCGCTAAACGCTGGCTCCCGCGGTTTCACCCTCCTCCTCGCCGCACTTATATCATCAGTCGTTCTAGCTCTCGGAGTTTCGATATTCGAAATTGCAAGAAAACAGGTGAATCTTTCTTCAATAGGGCGCGAATCGCAATTCGCGTTTTACGCCGCCGACACCGGCGCGGAATGCGCTCTTTACTGGGATGTTAGATCGGGTTATTTCGCCGTAACGGCACCGGAAGGCGTGGTGCCGCAATGTGCTGAACAGCCATTTTCCGGGCTTACCGGCCGGCCGCCGAGCGACCCGGCTGATTACACGATTGCCTTCAAATTCGAACCGGTGGCAGGCAGATGCGCGCAGGTCAAAGTAAGGAAATGCGACCCCGAGTGCGACGACTTGCAGAACATTCGCACTGTAATTCATGCCGATGGCTACAATACAGGTTGCGAATCTATAAATACAAGTTCGAGAGTACTTCAACGCTCGGTAGAATTGCACTATTAGCGTCGAGCGTATAGCGACTAGCGCTTAGAAAAGTCAGGGCATGATTTGCGGTTTTCTCTAAACGCTATACGCTAATCGCTAACCGCTTCTACTTTATGATTCCCAAAACTGTCCAAGAAAGATACAACAAGCTGAAGGAGACCATCAACCGCTACCGCCGTCTATATCACGTATACGACAAAGAAGAAATTTCGCAGGCCGCTCTTGATTCTCTCAAGCACGAGCTTTCCAATTTGGAAAAGGAATACCCATCGATTATTGCACCCGATTCTCCATCCCAGCGGGTGGCAGGAGAACCGCTTCCATTCTTCAGGAAAGTCCGCCACAAAGTCGCGCAGTGGTCTTTTAACGATGCGTTCTCGCTCGAAGAGATGCGGGAATTTGATGCGCGCGTTAAGCGGTTCATGCGGGATTCATATGGCGAATTCCCAGTTGAATACGTTTGCGAATTAAAAATTGACGGACTTAAAATTGTTCTTGAATATGAAAAAGGATTGCTTAAGGTGGCGGCGACACGCGGAGACGGGGAAGTTGGCGAAGATGTAACGAATAATATCCGCACAATCGAATCCGTTCCGCTTTCTCTGACGCGTCCGATAGATATCGTGGTCGAAGGGGAGGTGTGGATGAGTTCAAAGAACTTGGATGCCTTGAACAAAGAGCGCGAAAAGAACGGGGAGCCGCTTTTCGCGAATCCGCGCAACGCCGCCGCCGGCGGCATCCGCCAGCTTGACCCGAGCGTGGCCGCAAAACGCAAGCTAGACGTTTTCATTTATGACGTGGCAAAAACATCAGAGAAATATCCTGGGACACAGAACGAGGAGCTGGAATATCTGCGCGAACTCGGATTCAAAGTAAATCCGCATCACGTTCTCGCAAAAAATATTGATGAAGTCATTAAATACTGGGAAGAGTGGAAGCAAAAAGGAAGACATCAAGGTTACTGGATTGACGGCGTCGTAGCCAAAGTGAACGAAAAAAAATATGAACAAGCGCTCGGCTACACCGGCAAAGCTCCGCGCTTTGCGATAGCGTTTAAATTTCCTGCGGAGCAGGTAACGACAGTCGTTACGGATATTGTTCTTCAAATCGGCCGCACGGGGGTACTCACACCGGTTGCGCATTTGGAACCTGTTTCCGTCGCCGGCTCGGTCGTCTCGCGCGCGACTCTGCACAACGAAGACGAAATCAAACGGCTCGACGTGCGCGTGGGGGATACTGTCGTACTTCAAAAAGCGGGCGATGTCATTCCGGATATCGTGCGCGTTCTTACAGAAATGCGCACCGGGAAAGAGAAGCCATTTTCGTTTCCGAAGCATGTGCCTGCATGCGGGGAGGGCGGCGCGATAGAGCGCATACCAGGCCAAGCGGCATGGAGATGCGTTTCAAAGAATTCGTACGCCCAATTTAAAAGAAAACTGTACCACTTTGTCGGCAAACATTGTTTCGACATCGACGGCATGGGGCCAAAAATAGTGGACGCGCTTCTTGATAGCGGATTGATTGCGACGTATGGCGATATCTTCTCTTTGAAGCGCGGAGATTTGCTTGCGCTTCCAAGGTTCGCGGAAAAGTCGGTTGATAATTTGCTTTTGGCGATAGAAAAATCTAAGACGATACAATTGCCGAAATTCATCACTGCGCTTTCCATTCCTCATGTTGGGGAAGAGACAGCGTATCTTCTCGCGGAGCATTTTAAAACACTTCAGGAATTACAAAACGCGTCCAAAGAACAGCTGGATAAAATAGACGGCATCGGCGGAATCATGTCGCAATCAATCCAAGAATGGTTTTCCGAAAAGGAAAATAAGAAAATCCTGAATCATCTGCTCACGCACGTAAAGATTAGGACTTCTGCCAGAGGTGACTCCTCACCTGCCGCGTTCTCCGAAGCCTTGGCGAAGGATGGAAGGGGAGGTGTCTCCTCGGGTAGAAAAATTCGGAAGCTCTTCGGCCTGACCTTCGTGTTAACAGGCACGCTCTCAAAGATGTCGCGCGAAGAAGCGAAAGAAAAAATCCGCGCGAACGGCGGCGATGTCTCTTCTTCCGTTTCCGCGAGGACAGATTATGTAGTAGCGGGGGAGAACCCGGGTTCAAAATACCAAGAAGCCCAAAAATTAGGCGTTAAAATTCTAAACGAAGCCGAATTTGAGGCATTGACAGGACGCTAAAATGGTATATAATGTAAGTTGAAGTTGCTATACAACAGTTGTAAAGTAGCGCCGCCAGTTTCCTGGGCGGTTTTCTTTCACATATGATTGGAGTAACCATGAAAACGATTCAAAGATTTGTCCTAGCGATTCTCGCTGCACTGCTGTTCACCCTCCCGGCGTTCGCTCAAACGCCGCCGCAGCCACCTCAACCTATACCCCTACCCGCTGCTGGGGTTTGGTCACCTCTCTTTGGAATCTGGAATATCGATTACTTTCTCGCAGGTCACTCGGGAGCTGACAGGAATTCCGGTCCTTTGAATAACGAGTCCTTCCAGTTCTCCGTGGACAGCGGAGAGCTGTTCGAGGGAGGGTCGCAGTTTTACCGCGGCCACGTTAATGGCGTTGGAACAGTTGAAGCCTGGTTCCACCCGAACGACTTCGTTTGGGTTGCGAGGACGAACGAGTGGGTGAGGAGGGTCTACATCACTTTGATCTTCAACCAGCCGTTTGTCGAGGGGCAGGAAACGCGTGTGACCTGTACTTGTTTGGCAACTCTAAACGTTGACGCCGCCTGGGGCAGCATGTACGGTCAGTCCGTGGAATGGGGAAAGCTAGACACCCTTCACTCCAACGTTGCCGGGTGGAAGCCGAGCGTCTATGGAAGTAGTAATCCTGGCGTAGGCACGGAAGTGCCGACCACCAGATAAAGCCGCGCAAAGACGGTACACAAAAATGTTTTTCGTTCTTCTACCTCGGGACTCCTTGAGTCCCATACCACAATTGCCGACCATCCAGCCAAAGGGTGAGTCGGCGATTTTTTTACAAATTTCTCCCTTCACTTTTCAATCATGTTTAATTCTGGCAGTCAGACTGCCAGAATTGGCCCCATTGTTAGTTTGGAAAATGTTGTCTTAGTTCCTGCGAGTTGTAAAACTCGGCGGCTAATGCGCCGAAGCTGTATGTCTTTTCTCCGATAGTTATCTCCGAGCCGCCAGATTGCGGGTCCGGTTTGGGGTGCGAATTTTCAAAACCGATATTGTAAAGCGTACTCATAATTTCCGGTCTGTTTGAAATATCGAAACCGGCATTTTGCCACTGCCTCAATAATTCTTTCATATACAGCGAAGCATATAGGTAAGAATAGTAGCGGTCATTTTCATCGGTCAGCCGCGCGAATCGCTCCTGGTCGGGGTCGGCAGTCGTAAAATCAAGAAGATGCTCAAACGCGGGGCCAAGATAGAACGGCGAGCTTTTATCCTTGAGGTTGTTTTCAATATTTCGCGCCGTCTCCTGCTTGATTCCCATCACGCCCCACGAAAATTGCGATTGATTTCCGAGAACTTTGAGAGGCGCAAAAACTGTCTTAAATAGTTCGCGGTTGGAGTGAAAAAGGCGCAACTGCTCCACCACTAACTGCGCAACGATAAGGCGCGCAGATATATTTGCTGACTCTGCTGCGCGATTGAGCGGCTCTTGGTCGCGTATAATCGCTTCTTTGAGTACCGCCCATTCATCTCCTCTGGTCCACGAAGGCTCGACTACGGAATCCGGCGCGAGGAAAGTATTACGTTGTTTATCCACGATGCCGCCTTCGTTGGTCAAACCGAATTTTACGGCGAAGAAAATAAGTGTGAGAAGAATGCCGAATACGGCAAAACCATAAACGAGGAAGAGAAAAATCTTTTTCACCATTGTCATATCAAAATAGCACACGAAAAGAGAATGTGTCCAAGGTGCGACCTTTAAAATCCCCAAGGTCGCACCTTGAATACTCCAGAATTTGCTACCGGCTACAAGCCGAATTTGCTATCTTCTAAAACCTAGCACCTAGTCCCTAACACCTAGTTTTCCGTTAGCCACAGAATCGGCAAAAATCGCTTCTTGACGAATTGGCCAATTGGGCTATTATGGACACATGGGTATAGAAACAGTTACATTTGAAGCGAGCGAAGCGAAGAACAGCTTTGGGAAGCTTATTGATGCCGCGCAAAGGCATCCCGTCGCAATCAATCGCCGCGGCCGCCGCGTCGCATTCGTGATTTCGCCCGCCGACATGGAGACAATCGAGGATTTTTATCTCGGCATGCGCGCGATGGATGCAATGAAGCGCGGCAAATCTCTTGGAGTTAAGGCAAGTGAGGCTTTCTTGCGCAAGATTCTCAATGCTAAGAATTGATATTTGGCCGGAAGCGAAAGATTTTTTGGAATCCGTTCCGACAAAGCATCGGCGACAGATAGGCACCAAAGTATTTTCTCTCGCCAATCGCCCCTTCCCACCACAATCAAAAATCCTAGAAGGATACGCACCGCTTCGTCGACTTCGTTCTGGAAACTACCGCATTATTTATTTCGTAAAAGGCAATGTTCTGAAAATACCGCTCATAGACAAGCGCGGAGACGATGAGGTTTATCGTCGCCTAAAGCGGCTATTCGGATAACGTTCGGAATTGTGGCAGGAATTGTGGCAGTCAGACTGCCAGGAATCCGAATAGAGGTCACTTGGAGGTGAAACCTCCAAGTGACCGCGTATTTCCTATAACCTAAAACCTATTCCCTATAACCTCTCTTTCGTTATCCCCAAAATGCAAAAAATCCCTCTGGACAAAGCGCTAAAATGTGCCACCATTTAGTGATTATTACGCTTACAAAATAATGCTTTTCTATGCTTAGGAAACTCGCTTTCGGCGGTTTGGGTTTTGCTCTTTTGATTACTCCATTGTTAGCTTCTGCGCAGACCGCGGATGCGCAGATTGCGGCCTTGCGGGCACAGCTGGACTGTATGATCGCTAAAATGGGTCAGGGAGATTACGAGGGGGCGCGTCACTGTTTGGGGCAGGAAACGGCATCAGGAGGCGGATCAGGGGGTTCCACACAAAATACTCCCACGCCATCAAACACATATGCTGCAGTGTCCTGCGTATCAATATCAAGTTACCTCTATCTACGAAAGCCCGCACTTACCGATGCAGACACAAACGGCGATGTAACTCTCCTCCAGAAGTTCCTTAGTGGCCGAGGATATTCCACGAGAGTTTCAGGAACTTTTGATGCAAATACGAGGGATATGCTTCAGGAATTTCAGGAGGACAATCGTATTGCCCCGGAGGGCGTAACCGGACCGATAACGCGCGGAAAGATCAGAGCTCTGACCTGCGGGTCAGCGACTCCTTCCACAGCGACTATCACGGGCTATCTCTATGCAGCAGCTGATGAGCCGTTCTCAATCTCGGGCAGTGCATCGCCAGCGGGGAGCGTTCTGTATGTCTCTGTCGGGAATAATTTCGCCAGCGCAAACGCCACAGTAGAACAGGACCGAACATGGTCTGTATATTTCGCCTCGGGCCTTCCGGCTGGCGCCTATCAAGTAATCGTGCGCGCCAACTCTTCTTCCGGCGCGGTTCTTACCTCTAGCACGCTGACAGTGGTAGGGCCGCGTCCGTCCGAACCTGCCACTCCAATCAACCCAGCTTCCGTACCGACAATTGAGTTCGTCAGTACGCCGACATTGTCTCTCCAGCCTGACGAGTCAGGCGATGAAGCCGCTATTCAGGCCGAAGCGACCGTGAAAGTTACCACAGGCAACATGCCGATAGATGCAGGCAATATAGCGTATATGATGCACTTCTATAGAAACGGTCATGGGATTTCCCAATCCAATTCAATGAGATTCAGCGCCGTGAGTTCTACCGTGGGCCGCGATAACAGAATTCCTGCGAACACATCGGCAACGTTTAGGATTACAGGTACTGCCCCGACGGGGGAACTTCTCGCTGGAAGTTACACGTTATCGTTGCAAGAGTTTTGGTATCCAGACTTGAGCAACCCCATTTCTACCGGTAATTATAGTTATCAAGCAGTTCAACCGTCGTCAGTCACAGGAGTAACCGTGGACGCCAATCAAATAATTAATGGTATCGCAATCACGGGATGCGGTAATTCTAGCGTTGCTAATACATGCACTATCGTCGGTGAACTATCGCCTTACATTGTAAGCGCAGAAGTAGACAATGCGGGTAATGCAAGAATAACGGGAACCAGATTTAGCACGCCGTCTCTTCTACAAAGAGTCACGGTAAGCATTGGTGGAAGGACATCAGTCTATCTCCCAGTCCCGTCTGTCGAGGGAGATTACGTTACCTTCAATATGTCGGATTTCAGAATCACGACCTCGGGCTATTACAACGTGCAAATTTTGAATTCAGTAACTGGAAACAGTAATATTGTCAAACTTCATTACGAGGCGAATGGCGTAAGCTCGCCTACCGTCACCGTGATTTCACCGAATGGCCGGGAAGTTCTCGGTACTGGTCCGTTGACCGTCGTTTTCAGGCCTGAAAACGGACAGGGAACGTACATTAGTCTTAACAACGGCAGTAACGGCGGCTACGGTCTAATTGGATACTTTAATAATTCAGAGATAATTGGTACTTCAGCTAGCAGGCAATCAGTTACTCTTAATTTGCCCGTTGATTGGATTCGGGAAAATGGCAGTTTATACAAGATTCAAGTGTGCTCAGAGAGGAGTTGTGATAGTAGCGACGATTATTTCTCGATAACTTCTGCGTCGACCCAAGCGGCCGCGCCCGTCATTAGCCTGACTTTAAACGGTTCATTCAATGACGGCACGAGATATATGGTGGATTACGGCAGGACAGTTAACGTCGGATGGAATGTTACAAATCCCGCTGGCACCACTTGCGAAGCCGCAGGCACCGGCGTTTGGGGCGACCTTGGCTCTGGTACCGCGGATGCTACGGGTGCGGGGCGGACTACCAATGGCACATGGACTACGCCGTCTCTCTACACCAACACGACATACGGTATCCGATGCACAAATTCTTTAGGCACAACGTACAAGTACTTGTATCTCTATGTTCAGACGCAGGCAAGCACATCCGGCGGACCGGGCATCAGCATCACTGTTGACCCCGTCGATGCCAATACTAGCAACACGCCTTATTTGGTTAGTTCTACGCCGGTCAGAGTGGGGTTTGGAAAGAAGGCCAACATCGGCTGGGGCGTCAGTAACTCCGGAGGCGGTACGTCGGGCATTACTTGCTTAGCGGCCGGAACTGGACTAGGAGGAAGGACTGGATATGAAAGCACGCCCCTAAGCGGCACATGGACTACGCCGGCGCTCTACACCGACACTACGTACGGTATTCAATGCGCCAATTCTTCCGGTGGCATCACGACCAGATATGTTGTCATTGACGTCGGCGAGCAGGCGAGCGCGACTTCTTCTTTTGGTTCGGGTTCGTTGAGTGTTGCGACCGATTCCTCTTCCCCTTCATACAAAATTGCCGCGGGTGGCTCCACGGGCGTGGTGTTGGGTATCTATAGATTCCGCGCAAGCGGCGAAGATGTTGCGCTACAGACAATAAGACTTAGTCTAGCGAACGGGAACCCGTCCGATTTAAGTACGGTGTACCTGTATGATTCATCTAACGTTCTGCGTGGCAGGGCGACATTTATCGGCAACGATACGACGACCACATCAACACTCTTTAACCCGTTATCTCTGACCAAAGATAGGGACGAAGCCATAACTGTAAAAGGCGATATAGCCGATATCGGTACTTCGCAACCCGGTACGTCAGGCAATGTTATCAAGGTAAATTTCTTGAGCGCGACCGGCTATGGTATTACCACCGGCTCAACAATTACTGCAAACGGCAATACAGCTGTCGCTGGTGTGCGCATCTTCAATTCATATCCGATGGTCGCACAGGCCCCTATCCAAGGTGGTGCCGGGAGTATTTCAGCTGGAAAGCTGATGCGTTTCTCAGTTACGGCTAACGACGCAGGGGACGTGGGCATTAATCACTTCGCATTCAATGTCTCGATGTCATCTGGCTTGACGCTTGCCGGCCTTGGTCTATATGCTTACGCGGATTCTGGCTATTCAATTCCGATTTCCGGTCAAGGAGCTAGCGGTCTTATCGGCAACACAGTGGGGACAACTCACAGTGGCAGGATTGAGATTACTATTGCCGCCTCAAATCCGACAGCCCCAGTTGAAATCCCTGCAGGGGGGACCCGCTACTTCGAGCTTCGTGGTTCCGTAGGAGGCATTGTCACGAGTTCTAATCAGTCAATAACTACCATCCTGCTCGGTGATGCGACATACGATGGCATGAGAACTGCATCTAATGTGGCTGGCAATTTTGTCTGGTCTCCAAATACCCTGACAACGTCTTCTGCTGGAACAAACGATTGGACGAACGGCTTCGGTGTAATGGGTCTGCCTTCAGGGGGCCTTGTGCAAACTATTGGTTCGATTGGTAGCGGAGCCACAGCCAGCGCCACCACCGTCATCACCGTCAACAACAACAATGCTGATTCCACGATGAGCTACTCACAGACGCCTATAGCGTTTGGAGGAACCGCCACGTTCAACTGGAGCGTGTCGCCGACTACAGGCACAACTTGCTACGCGGCCGGAGTAGGTCTTGGCGGCACGGCAGGGTATGAAACCACTGCTTTGAGTGGCAACTGGACTACTTCTCCTCTCTACACCAACACAACGTATGGAATGCGATGCACCAACTCCGGAGGCACCACATACAAGTATGTGAACGTTACAGTCCAGCCGCAGGCGAATACCGTGACTTCTGCCACTGCGTGCGGCTCCGCAAGCGGTATTTCCTCTGCGGTTACCCCTGCAGTCAGTACTCTCTGCGCTTCGGGCAACACAGCGGGTTCGGTATCATCGGTAACAAACTCCACCGTTAATTCTGGCTATCCTGCGTACACATGGACATGCTCCGGCGTTAACTCGACACCTTTGACTTTGGGCTGTATGGCTCCCAAGACGCAAACCAATACTACATCGGTAATCGCCACCGGCTGTGGTTCCGCAACCAATCTTCCCACCGCGACCCCTCCCTCACACGGCCTCTGCTTGCCGGGCAACACAACAAGCTCGATATCATCGGTAACAAACGCCACTGTCAATAACGGCAATCCCGCATATGTATGGACATGCTCCGGCGCCAACTCTACCCCCGCGACCTTGGGTTGCATGGTTCCTAAAATACAGGCGAGTACCAATACTTCCGTCCCCCCCATCATCACCGTCAACGGCAACAGCACTGATTCCCCGATGAACTACTCGCAGACGCCTATCGCGTTTGGAGGAACCGCGTCGTTCTATTGGAACGTAACGCCGGCAACTGGCGCATCAGCCCCCACATGCTACGCCGCGGGAAATGGTCTTGGCGGTGCGACAGGATACGAAACTATACCGCTCTCTAGGCCGGCCTCATCGCCATGGACTGATCCTTCTCCTCTCCGCGTCAATACCAGGTATGGAATACAATGCACAAACTCCGCCGGCACTACGTACAAATACGTGGATGTGGCAGTCGCGCCGCAGACAAATACGACTACCGCCGCCCCCGTAATCAATTCAGTGACTCCTTCCAACATCGCAGCAGGCGGTTCAGCAACCTTAACCTTTACCATTAGCGGCACTGGCTTCCCATCGAACGCCGTTATCGACTGGCATGGTCCCGCTGGCTCGGGACTAGCCGGCACTATTCCCGCCGCATCCATCACCCGTACCTCGACATCGCTGACGTTCGTCCTGGGCGCTTTCTCGGTCGCAGGCAACTGGACCTACTCCGTCAGGAACCCAAGCACCGGCCAGACTTCAAACGAGAAGACCTTTACGGTCGCGCCTGCGGTAACCACAACCGTGGCTCCCGTCATCAATTCAGTCAATTCTGCCAGCGTAGCCGTAGGTAGCAATGTGTCTTTCACTTTGAACGGCACCAACTTCCCGTCGGGGGCTGTAATTGACTGGCATGGTCCAGGAGGATGGAGCGGAACTATTCCTGCAGCATCTATCACCCGTACCTCGACATCATTGACGTTCGCACCAGGCACATTCGGAATCGCAGGCGACTACGCCTACTCCGTCAGGAACCCAAGCACCGGCCAGACTTCAAACGAGAAAACCTTTACGGTCGCGCCTGCTCCCGCGGCAACAACTCTCGCCCCCGTAATCAATTCAGTCAATCCTGCCAGCGTAGCCGTAGGTAGCAATGTGTCTTTCACTTTGAACGGCACCAACTTTCCATCGAACGCCGTAATTGACTGGCATAGTCCATCTGGAACGAGCGGTACTATTCCCGCCTCATCCATAACCAATTACGGAACATCGTTAGTATTCTCACCAGGCACTTTCTCGCCCGCAGGCGCATGGACCTACTCCGTTAGAAATCCTAGCAACGGCCAGACTTCAAACGAGAAAACCTTTACGGTCGCACCTGCGGTAACTACAACCGTGGCTCCCGTAATCAATTCAGTTACTCCTTCCAACATCGCAGTCGGCAGCTCGGTAACCTTTACCATTAGCGGCACCGATTTCCCCTCTGGAGCTGTAATCGACTGGCACAGTCCGATTGGAACGAGCGGCACTATTT
This sequence comes from bacterium, assembly GCA_030674455.1. GTDB lineage: Bacteria > Patescibacteriota > Minisyncoccia > Phycocordibacterales > UBA2100 > UBA10103. Next base: position 2,557 of record JAUSGQ010000017.1, on the reverse strand, counting down.
CCGCCGCATCCATCACCCGTACCGCGACAACGTTGACATTCTCACCGGGAGCTTTCTCGGTCGCAGGCAACTGGACATACTCCGTCAGGAACCCCAGCACCGGCCAGACCTCGAACGAGAAGATTTTCACGGTTAGCGCCGCGGCAACCACCCCCGCCCCCGCCCCCATAATCAACTCAGTGACTCCTTCCAACATCGCAGTAGGCGGTTCAGCGACCTTAACCTTTACCATTAGCGGCACCGACTTTCCCTCGGGAGCTGTTATCGACTGGCATGGTCCCGCTGGCTCGGGACTAGCCGGCACTATTCCCGCCGCATCCATCACCCGTACCGCGACAACATTAACATTCGCACTGGGAGCTTTCTCGGTCGCAGGCAACTGGACATACTCCGTCAGGAACCCCAGCACCGGCCAGACCTCAAACGAGAAGACTTTCACGGTTGCCGCCGCGGCAACTACCGCCGCCCCGAGAATCGATTCAGTTACTCCCAGTAGCATCGCAGTAGGCAGCTCGGTAACCTTTACCATCAACGGATCCGACTTCCCCTCGGGAGCCGTAATCGACTGGCATAGTCCGATTGGAACGAGCGGCACTATTTCCGCCGCATCCATCACACGTACCGCGACAACGTTGACGTTCTCGCCGGGAGCTTTCTCGGTCGCAGGCAACTGGACATACTCCGTCAGGAACTCTAGCACCGGCCAGACCTCAAACGAGAAGACTTTCACGGTTGCCGATGCCACGCCTCCCACAGTTACCCTTACTTCGGCGGCATCATCGGTAATTTCTGAGCAGTCAACTACTTTGGACTGGCACGTATCTCCGACCACATCGACTTGTAGCCTATCATCAACGGGAACATACAACGGGACAATATATGCTGCTGGCAATGTGACCCCGCTAGACCGTACTGGTTGGGGAACGTCAGATTTGACTACATCCACCACCTACACCATGAGCTGTACGAATGCGGGAAGCACGGCTACATCGAGAAGCGTGACGATTTCAGTCATTACTCCACCAACGGTCACCACACTTCAGGGATCAAATGTTACCTCCACATCCGTTACCTTGAAAGGTTCCGCAAATCCAAATGGCGGTACCGGCACGGGATGGTTCCAAGGTGACGTGGCTCAAGGTTCCTGCGAATCGTTTGGATATCGCTTCCCAACAAGCGGTGGTGCCGTGTCTTTCGGCAGGGAAACTTGGGCGGTAACGTATTCGCAGTCTGTCCCTGGACTCGCTCCTTCCACCACTTATTATTACTGCGCCGTCGCTCAGAATCCGGCTGGGACAACTTATGGCAATGTTCGAACGGTTACAACCGCAGGAACTTCTGCGATGAATAACAGAACAAACCAGACGGCGAGCGCCGCTGGCGCTTTCCCTCTAGGAGAGGATGCGTTTATCTACACATGGAACAATGACCTTCAAGTAAATTCGCAATACACGGCAGACATCAAGGCATTGCAGACTGCACTCGCGAAAGAAGGGGTGTACATCGGAGAAGTAACCGGCGGATTCCACATGCAAACGTATTACGGGGTTAAAAGATTCCAAGAGAAGTACGGAATTGACTCCACCGGCTTTGTCGGCACAAAAACGAGAGCTAAGTTGAACGAGCTGTATTAAGAGTTAAACCAGCCGCTACAACCCTCAGACTCAATTGTTTGAGGGTTGTAAGCGTGTGTCTTTATCGCATCAAAATAAAGCAGTTCCAACTTTGCTTTTTTACGTTAATGAATTGGTAATCGCCTCTACAAAAGTCTTACATTATGAATTGATAATCGTTCCTCCGATAAGTCATAATTCATCAAGAAACCCCCATACACTAAGCTTACGCTATAGCGTATACTTAGTGTATGGGAGTTTTAGAGGAATCAGGGAAGCGTAAGACGAAGAGGAAAAATATCAGAGCATACGTTCTTGGCGCGGTTGCTCTCGCCGGGATTCTTGGAATTGCCATGGTGGCGCCCAACGTCCTGGGTGCTATGGCCAAGCTCGGAATGTTGCCGACTGGCCGACAAAAGGAAATCATTAACCGAGCCCGCGACAGGCTCGTGCGCCAAGGCTTATTGAAACGCGAAGGCAAATTCTTGCGGCTCACTCAGAAAGGAAAAGCTGTCATGCGCCATCTTGAAGTCCGTGAATTCAAGCTTGCCCGGCCAAAGAGATGGGACGGAAAATGGCGCGTACTGATTTTCGACATTCCAGAGTATCGCAAAGGATTGCGGGACAAAATCCGCCGGACGCTAAATGCAATCGGATTTGTGCGCCTTCAAGACAGCGTATGGGCATATCCATATGACTGCGAGGATTTGATTGCTTTTTTGAAAGCCGATTTTAGGGTGGGCAAGGATGTTCTTTACATGATTGTGGAAGAACTAGAAGGCGACTGGCATCTCAAGAGGCGCTTTAAAGACTTCCGGCCAGAACTCCCTGCGCTTGTGCGCAGGGATGAATGGCCGCAGATGCAATACAATAGGTATGCATGTCTCGCACACCGGATATCAAATCAAAAGAAGGACTATGGCTTTGGTATCACAATGTCTCGG
>JAUSGQ010000002.1 GCA_030674455.1 bacterium | reverse complement strand
AGGGCAAACGACCGACCTCCTCTTGAGTTGGTCGACCCACAGTTAAATCCGCTAAATAGCGGAGCATGGCACTTTCCTGGAGGGTGATATCGCCTCCGAGGAACTCGACGCCCGCCCCCTTTGGCAAGGGGTGGGCGTTTTCTTTTTACATACAATCAGTGGCTCGTTTCATTTTTAAGTGATATGATTCTTTAACTAAATGGGATTCACAAAATACACGTCTCAAAAGGAACAGGTGCGCGTTCGAATGAACGACGGTATCCGCTCGCGCGAAGTTCGCGTCATCGGGCCCGAGGGTGAGAACTTCGGCGTGATGCTGACCAAAGACGCTCTTTCAAAAGCCGGAGAACTCGGGTTAGACCTCATTGAAATATCGCCGAACGCTAACCCGCCGGTCGCGAAAATTACCGACTACGGAAAATTCAAATACGAACAGAAGAAGAAAGAAAAGGACGCGAAGTCGAAGTCTCACGTCACAGAAACAAAAGTTACGCAGGTGAAAATCGGCACTTCGGAGCGCGACATGCACATCAAGGCATCGAAGGTTGCCATTTGGCTCCGCGAGGGACATCGGGCAAAGATAGACCTTTTCCTCTGGGGCAGATACAAGTACATGGACTTCAATTTCCTTAAAGAACGCCTCGAGAGGTTTTTGGCGATTATTCCGGAATCATACAAAATAGCGGATGAGATTCGAAAGGGGCCAAAGGGTCTTTCTGTCGTGGTGGAACGCGGCGCTGGCGCTCCTCCAATCGCAAAAAAGGAGACCGCCCCAAAAACTGAGAAAAAAACAAAGTTAGCGCAAATCCCGGTGAACGAATCAACGATTCATGAGCAGCAAAAGGGCGATCAGTAAAAAATACCCTCGCAGACGCCGGCAATTGATTAAAGGAAGAATTGATAGTATAGTTCCGTTCTGGCCCATTATCGGCCAGTTTCTCTAAAAACATGAAGTCAAACAAGTCATATTCCAAGCGTCTGCGCGTTACCCGCAAAGGCAAGATACTTTCCCGCGCGCCGGGCCAGAATCACTTCAATGCCAAGCGCAATGGAGCTGAACGAACGCATCACAAACACCCGAATTTCCTTGAAATGACACGAAAAAATCGTAGTCGGTATTTAGCAAAATAAGGAGCATAGCGACTATATTTTGCTAAATCCAGCACCAATTTTGAAACTAACGAACAGTATGAATAACTATCGCAAACAAACACAATTAGAGAATATAGGCATTAACTGCTGGAGCTCAAAATTGGTGCTGGGTGTAAGATTTTCTAATCTCGTTAGCACTCGATAACAAAATCTAACATGTCACGAGTAAAACGAGGAACAACAAAGTTAAAGAGACGCCGGAACATCCTTTCGCAGGTGAAAGGCTACCGATTTGGCCGTTCGACAAAAGAACGCGTCGCAAAAGAGGCCATCGCGCACGCCGGTACGCACGCGTTCAGACACCGCCGCACAAAGAAACGCGAGTTTAGGAATCTTTGGACTCTTCGCATCAACGCGGCGAGCCGCACCGTCGGATTCTCATACTCGAAATTAATCGGTGCGCTTAAAAAGAAAAAGATAGGGCTGGACCGAAAGTCGCTTTCCGCACTCGCGAAGGAGTATCCGGAGACATTTGAACGTCTCGCAAAACAGCTGAAAGATTAAAGAAAATCCCGGGCTCATCCCGGGATTTTCTTTAATTGGATTTCGTATTCCATACCGAATACAAAATACCGTATACGGTATACGGTATACCTATAAAATTACCTTGTCTTTCTTCCCCGTACCTCCCCATCCATCGTGATTGTCGTATACGAGGTTGTTCTCCTTTTTTATCTTTACAACCATTTCAATAAGCTTTTCAATGATAGCCTTCGGGTCCGAATCGAAAATCAGCCTGTCATTCGGGCGATGAGCGGAATCAATGAAGTTCTTCAGAAGTTCATCAGTGTCCCACGAGCCCTGAAGAATCCCTATCGGGCGGCGGTCTTCGAAAGCAACCGAGAATTCATTCAGGGTGCCAATGCGGCCGCAACCGATGACCACGGCATCAGACGAGCGCACGAGGAGCAAATCTCTTCCAGCGTATCCAAATCCGGTGTAAACCATCACGTCGGCATAATCAAGCGGGAGTTTATACGTTTCCACGTGCTCGCGTTCGGTCGAAGCCGGCGAAAAACCTATCGAAAAACCGCTTTCGTCTTTCGCTCCGCCCGCCGCGTAAAGCGGGAACCCCGTCGTAGCGCCCGTTGTAATTATCGCGCCTTGCCGCGCAATTTCTCGCCCCACTTCCCGCGCCTTATCAAATGCGTCCAATCCGCAATAACCTGTTTCCGCGGCGCCGGAAACGCATATTTTTATAACTCCATATTCCGATGGAATGCGGCAAAATTTGCCCGGCGGCGCAAGATGCTTCGGATTCATGAATTTATTGTGCACCATATCGCATGCAATTATACCCGGTCAGTACAATGCGGCATAGTTGCTGTCGTTGTATAACTCGAGTCATCGAAATATGTTTGCTCGCGTGATTCTGTTGATTTCGCAGAAGAGTCGCAACCAAGACAATGCCGCATTGTCCTACCGGGGTTACATGCAGAATCGCATCACCAGTCTAAAATAAACGATTGTCCCTCTTCGGGAACGATGGACTCGACGCCTAGAAAATCTTTGATTCGCTGCGCGAGAAAAAGAGATGCCTTTGGCTCTCCCATCGTTACGAGAACTTTCTCCAGCGTACCCTCGGCTTGACTCGCAAACTCCAGAAGCCCGTCTCTGTCTTTATGTCCCGAATATCCGGTTACTGTCTCGATGCGAGCGCGCACCGTTATGTGTTCCCCGTCGATTTCCACCCTCTTTTGCCCTTCCTGTATCCGTCGTCCAAGAGAACCGGGCGCCTGATATCCGACGAACAGGATTGTGGTGTGATTGTCCCCCAGGTACGTCTTTTCATGGCTGCGAATCCGACCTCCATGAGACATACCGGCTCCGGCAATTATGATTTTCGGATTGGGCGATTTGTGAATACGTTTAGATTCGTCCATTTCTGCGGTCAACGTAAGCCCAGGGAAAGCAAAGGGGTCGTTCCCTTCCGAGAAGCGGGCCAACGCCCTGGGATTCATTAATTTCTTGTAACGGCGGAAAACTTCCGTGATACGGATAGCGAGTGGAGAATCCAAATAGACCGGTATCGGGGGCAGTGCGCCCGCCCCGTTAGAGGCGAGGCCTCTAACGGGGCCCGTTTCTGCCATCTTAAATATCTCAAAAAGAAGCACTTGCGTCCGCTCCAACGAGAACGAGGGTATAAGAAGCACGCCCTTTTTTGCGCGCGTTTCATCTATCGCCTGCCGGAGTTGGAGCAGCCGCTGTTCTCGCGCCTCATGTACGCGGTCGCCATAGACGCTTTCCATCAGCAAATAATTCGCTCCTTCCGGACTCTCCGTGTCGTTGAGGAGCGGTTCCGGAGAATTTCCTAAGTCGCCGCTGAAAATAATCGTGCGTTTGTTGCGGCTAAATTTCACCATTGCCGAGCCCAGAATATGCCCGGCATCAAGAAATTCCGCTTGAGTATCTCCTATTTTAAACGGCTCGTGATACTCGTGCGTTTGCCATAGAGAAAGCGCTTGCTCGACATCTGCTTCTTCGTACAACATTCCGCACGATTCCATGCTTAAGTCTTGCCTCATGACGTTCAGCGCATCGTCAAACATGAGCCCCGAAAGTTCTTTTGTCGCAGGCGTAGAATAGATAACGCCTTTGAATCCGTCGCGCACGAGCTTTGGCACGCGGCCTATATGGTCTGCATGCGCGTGCGTGATAAAAAGTGCGTCTATTGTTTTCGGGTCGTATGGAAATGCACCATAGTTTCTTGGGTCGCATGCTTCATCTCGCTCATGAATACCGCAATCGACAAGAATCTTTTTGCCGGCTGGCGAATCTCCAAAATCAAGCAAGAAATTAGCCCCGGTCACCGTTCCCGCCCCTCCGTGACATGTGAGCCGCGCCATTGTGTGACCATTCTAGCATTGGATTTTACGCATAAGCACCATGTCATTGCGCGATAATTGTCTCGGAAATACGGCACCGCGTCATTGCGAGCTCTGCGAAGCAATCCAGGTCTTGGCTTCGTTGTTATGCCCTGGTTTGCTTCCCGCCACGCTTCGCTCGCGGTCGCAAAAACGGGATGTTATCACTCATTCCCCGCCCGTTTCGGCTTTGTCCAAAGTTTGGAGAATGTCCCCGATTTTCCCCGCCATGATGCCCTCCAGATTTGACCATGATTCTTTGATTCGGTGGTCGGTAACGCGGTCTTGAGGGAAATTGTATGTGCGGATTTTCTCCGACCGGTCGCCTGTGCCTATTTGAGCTTTTCTTTCCGCGGCACGTTCACGCGCCTCTGCTTCATCTTGGGCCTGCTGAAGGCGGCTTTTCAAAAGCGTGAGTGCTTTCTCTCTGTTCTGTGCCTGCGAGCGCTCGGAGGTGCATTTGACGTCAATCCCCGTCGGCTTGTGAATGATGCGCACCGCCGTTTCAACTTTGTTGACGTTCTGCCCGCCCGCTCCGCCCGAGCGCGATGTTTCCATTTCAAGGTCGGAAGGATTAATCTGGATTTTCGTTCGTTTGTATATCGGAAGGACGGCAACAGAAGCCGTCGAGGTGTGGATGCGCCCCGCCTTTTCCGTGAGTGGTACGCGCTGGACACGATGAACACCGGTTTCAAAACGAAGCTCGCGGTAGCAGTTCTCCCCTTTTATTTCAAACTGCGCTTCTTTGTACCCGCCGACAGTGGCTGCTGATTCAGCAAGCGGTCGCCATTTCCATCCCTTGATTTCCGCGTATCGCAGATACATTCGCGCAAGCTCTTCGGCAAAAAGCGAGGCCTCGTCTCCTCCTACTCCGGCGCGCACTTCCAAGACGACTTCATTCGGCCATTCACGTTCAGAATCATTACCGACTATCTTTTCGATGTCTCCAATCAGGCGCTCTTTCTGTTCCTGAATTTCTGCAAGCTCTTTTTCTCCCAAATCTTTCATTGACGGATCAACCTCCATAAGCTCCTCGGCATCCTTTTCCGCCTGCGTGAGCTTTTTCCATTCGGCGACCAAATAGGAAACCCGCCTGTCGTCGGCGTAGTCATTCGGGTCTATGTGCTTTTCGTCAGCCATATAGTTAGTATTTAGTATTCGGTATTTAGTATTCGGTATACAGAATACAGTATACGGAATACGGGCGCGCACGCATCTGCGTGCGCGCCATACTGTAGAAGCTACTTCGCTGTCTTTTTTGGCTTAACTTTGGTCGAAGCGGCTCTCGTCTTGAACTTCTCCACGCGGCCGGCGGTATCAATAGTCTTTGACTGTCCGGTATAAAAAGGATGCGATGCGCTTGAGATTTCGACGTTAAAAACAGGATATTCCTTGCCATCGGTCCACTTTGCGATTTTTGTAGTTTTTATGGTGGAACCAATCAAAAAAGTCTTTCCGGACGTGCTGTCCGAGAAAATCACCTGCCGATACTCCTTTGGGTGTATGTCCTTTTTCATGTTCGTAGAGAATACTCCATAATTCAGCTTATTACAAGCCAAATACACAAGTCTGACTTGTGTTGACATCATTCGAATACTATTCCTTCATTTACTCCTGCAAGTTCCTCCAAACGGCTTGTGACCATGTCGCGCGCACACATCTTGAAATCTGCTGGTCCTTTGAACATTTCGGTAAGATCTTTCTTAAGAATAGGAGTCGTCTTGCCAATCGCGTAATCGGATAAGCTTGAGTACTTGTAGGTGCCAACTCCCCATTCCCAAGCCTTCTCAAATTCCTTCAACGCTTTGCTAAAACCGCCCGGGTATAATTCAAAAACATTTTTCACAAGAATATATGCAACAACCCAACGCAAATATCTGTCCGTGGTTATCGTGCGACTTCTGTATGCGCCTTGGAAAATACTTCCGTGCTCCTGGTATTTCTCATTGAAGTGCCGAGACATGCTTCCACAAAGACGTTGCATAAATCGCGAAACACCACCTTCCTGTATCTCCTGTAAAAGCAGGTGAAAATGATTCGGCATCAGTGTCCATGCGAGTACATGCACAAGCGGCTTGCGCTCGGGCCAGCTTTTGGGCCACTCAAATTCGCGCAGATGCGCAACGTCCAATTCCCAGAATTCGCTTTGATGCTCATCATTCAAATAATAGAGTAATCTCATAAATCGCCCGCGGTCCGCATCATCACGCGTTATTGGTAGACCGCGTGCGCCCCTTTTTACCACATGTACAATTGAGTCCACGCCAAATGGTTCAACACGCATATAACAACAAGTGTACACAAGTCTGACTTGTCGACAAGTCAGACTTGTGTACAACCTCAACCACCCAGGATGTCGATCTGTGATTGGAACTTATCCGCCAGCTCCATCACGTCATCGCCATAAAAAGCATACGCAGACTTGCTGGCATTCTTCCATCCGGCAAGGTAGCGGAGCGCCGCGAGACGCTCCGTGGCGCGCGTGCCCTGGTCGGCGCCGTTGTCCATCAGCAGAAGCGCCGCCGCGAATGTCGCCGTGCGCGCATCCCAAGGATTCGGAGGATTCTGCCCGGCCGCGCGCGCTATCCTGTCCTGGTAAAGAACCCAAGTCGAAGGAATAAATTGCGCCGGTCCCATTGCCCCACCCCATCCATACCACGGCTTTTTGGAAACCGGCAGCGTGTCGGGATTGAGTCCGAGAGCGGCCGTAATTGTCGCAAACACCGGCCGGTCGCGCGTCGGATGCATGTCGGTAATCCAATTTCCCGTCCCCACGTTCTGTCCCATGTTGCTCTCCTCAGAGAGAACACCGAGAATAAACGCCGGGCGCACGCCTGTTTTTATGGATGCCTCTTTCGCATATGAGAAGATGTCGCCGAATGCTACTGCCTTCGAATCTCGAAGTACGAACAAAGCGGCGCGTATTTGGGCGGCGCTCTTTTCTTTATCGGCAATCAACTGAAGATATACCGACTCCTGGCCGCGCGCTGCTGAAACCAAATCCTTTTTCTCCTTTTCGTCGTTCTGCAAAGACTTTTGCTGGAGCACCTGTATCTGTCGCAAATCTTGCTCTTCCTGCTGTTGTTCCTCAAGCGCCTTCCTTCTCGCCGAGAGGTCGGTTCTCGTTGTGGCCATCTCTTTGAATGATGCACTTAAAGCGCCCTGAATCGTCTGGAACGTATCAATGTCATTAAACACATCGCTAAGAGAACCGCCGAGCGCGAGCTCTACGGGCGTCGTTTCATCTATCGCACGGGTGCTTCTGATTATTTGCGCAAGCGATTCCTGCTCGCTGGCGACCTTGCCATCTACCATTCTGATAGCGTCTTCCTTATCCCTGATACCGCTTCGTATCTTCTGAATCCTAATATCTCTTGCCTTGATGCCAAGCTTCGCCACCTGGATTTTTGCATCAAGGATAGCGGCATCGCGCTCAAGAGAAGCGCGCTGTTTCTGTTTTACGGCTAGGACACCCTGACTCGCCTTTATGTCCTGTTCGATTTGCTGCAGTTGGCGCTCCAGTTCCGCACGCTGATTTGCTATGACATCTGCTCGCGCCGCAAGCGGCGCGAGCAAAGAAAAGCAAAGAGACAAAACAAAAATACTGACGAATGAACGCGACATTAAGAAATTATAGCAAGGAATGTCCGAGTTACCTTCCTTTTGCGTTTCCGAGGTGACTCTCCGGCATTTTCGTCGTTGCGAGCGTAGCGAAGCAATCCAGGATTTATTCCGCATTTCCCGAGGCCTGCCTGCCTCTGGCAGGCTCACCCAAAGGGGGAGATGTCTCCTCGGGAACTGAACAAAGTAGTTACGAACTACTTCTTCGCTTCCTTCTTCTCCTCTTTCTTTGCTTCCGGTGCTCCTGCTTTTGGCGCCCCCGCTTCCGCTCCGGCTGGAGCCGCTCCGGCCTCTCCCGCAACTGGAGCGCCTTCTGCCGCTGCCGCTACTACCGGTTCTTCTATCTTTTCTTCTTTAAATTCTATGATGGTGACGACGATATCGCCTGCAGCCGTAATAAGCGCAGCGCTCGGAGGAAGTTTTATATCAGCCGCGGTAATGTGCTCACCCACATTCGCAAGGCCTCCGATGTCCACCGGCAAGTCGTGCGGCAATTCAGCCGGTGCCACTTCAATTTCGATTTCGTGCAATACCTTGGAAACAATATTTCCCGCTTTTTCAGCTGGCGCAACGCCGATAAATTTAAGTGGAACTTTAATGCGGATTTTCTTTCCTTTCTCAAGCACATAGAAATCTGCGTGTAGCGGGACGCTGGTGACAGGGTGGAATTGCACGTCGTGAATTAGGGTTTCTTTTGCGTCGCCGATTCCTTTGAGCTGAATCACCGTTGTTTCGCCTGCCTCTTTCCAGACACTGCCAAACTTAAGAGCATCAATGGAAATCGCGGTCGCGCCCTCCTTCGGGCCATAGAAAACAGCGGGAATTGCGCCGCGTTTCCGCAGAGCATCTACCGACTCATTCGGCTCCCGAGCTTTGATTTCAAGCGCTAACATGGGCGAGAGTATAACCGAGGAAGACCAAAATGCAAAACTCGGGAAATCTCAATTTGGCAATTTGCAATTTGCAAAGAATTCCCGAGGTGACTCCTTGGCATTTGCAAGGTGTCTCCTCGGGAATTCTGCATTTGAGGTGAAACCTTGGGGATTTCTCTCGTATCATACTGACTACTTTCTACTAACTACTGACTGCCACTTTCCATTGACTCTCTCTCTGATTTGCGATAGTGCTGGCTGGCTTGTAATTGGACGTTGATTCACGAATACCCGCCGAGGGACGCTCGGCTCATTACCCAAGGACTAATCATGACACACTGGCAAAACGCAATACAATTTTTTCGCTTGGCACTGAAAGCTGCTAAGGAATTTAATATTGGTCTGGCCGAATCTCTCCGGATCCAAAGCATGGAGCAAATTGCACTCGCCCATAATTGGGGGATGATTCCGAGCAGTTCTGATCGCGAGATTCTTAAGCGCCAACAAGGAACGCTCGGTATCATGCTCGAAAACATGAAAAGAGTTGCGGGCCCGAAACTGGACGATCAGGCGCTGATGTACTAGGAACCGAGGGTCGGCAGGAATTTCTCAACCAAGCAAAAGGAAAGGCGAACCTAGCCGCTTTTGCTGGGTTCGTCTTTTTATATTACTGTTCCTTTGTTCCTGTTCTTGTTACCCCCTGTTCACTGTAGACTGTTCACTGTAAACTGTCCCTATGAAATACGACTTCGTAGCATTCGGCGACATAGTGACAGACTGTTTTATAAAGCTGAAAGAAGCGAAGGTGGAATGCGACCTCGACCATGAGAATTGTTTGCTGTGTGTGAAGTTCGGGCAGAAAATCCCTTTCGAATCGGCAACCGAGGTGCCGGCTGTCGGCAACGGTCCGAACGCATCTGTCGCGGCCGCGAAGTTGGGATTGAAAAGCGCGGTCGCAACCGAGCTCGGCGATGACCTAAACGGTAAAACGTGCATGGACGCGCTCAAGGCCGCGAATGTGGCGACCGAGTACGTCGGAGTTCACGCGGGACAGAAAACCAACTATCACTACGTCCTCCAATACGAGGCCGAGCGTACGATACTCATCAAGCACGAACTGTTCGAGCGTTCGCTTCCGAACTTCGACGAACCGCCGAAATGGATTTACCTCACATCGCTCGCGGAAGGCACTTACGACATGCAGCGCGACATCGCGCGGTATGTTAAAGAAAACGGCGTCAAGCTCGCGTTTCAGCCCGGCACATTTCAGATACGCTCGAAGCTCGAGGAATTAAAAGACATCTACGCCGTGTCGGAAATATTTTTCTGCAACAAAGAAGAAGCCCAGCAAATCCTCGGCACGAAAGAGAGCGACGTGAAGAAACTGCTTGCAAGCGTGCGCGAGCTTGGGCCGAAAATCGCAGTCATAACCGATGGCCAAAACGGGGCTTATATTATGGATGATTCAGGCGCGTACCGCGCGCCGATGTACCCAGACCCGAAACCGCCGGTCAATCGCACTGGCGCTGGAGACGCGACCGCGTCAACGACAGTGGCATACATAATCAAAGGACTAGAGCCAAAGGAAGCGCTTTTGCGCGGGATGATAAACGCCTCGGCAGTAGTGCAAGGAGTCGGCGCCCAAGCCGGCCTTCTAACGGATAAACAAGTCGAAGAGTTGTACGCAAAAAAACCGAACGATTTCCAAATGACTGAGATCTAGACCTTTCTCCGCCCGCACGATACACATTTACCACACCTCTCCCTTGAAAATGTCTCCTATTTGATACCATGGTATACATTTGAAGACAAATTGATTAATTACAACTGGGTTAGTAGGTTATTAGATGCCTCTTCTTGCAAGGGCTTTTTTTATAGCCTCGATGATGTGGGAAACGCCAAGACCGTAAGCCTCTAACAACTCCTTTGGTTCGCCTGATTGCCCGAATTTGTCTTGTACGCCGACAAATTCTATTGGCGTAGGACATTCTTGCGCGAGAAGTTCCGCGATAGCTCCGCCAAGTCCGCCTGCTATTTGGTGTTCCTCCACGGTAACTACGGATCCTGTTTCGCGCGCGAGCGAAACAATCAGGTCTTTGTCCAACGGCTTTATGGTATGAACATTTACGACAGCGGTGCCAATTCCCTTTCCTTCTAGCTCGCGCGCCGCGAGAAGCGCGCTGTGTACAAGATGCCCTGTCGCGAACACAGCAACTTTCGGATTGTTGCTTTTCCAGAACACTTGCGCCTTGCCTATCTCAAACGGCGTTTCCGGCGTAGTCATGACCGGCGTTTTGTCGCGCCCAAAACGCAGATACACCGGTGTGCCGGTTTTTGCCGCCGCAAGAGTAGCTCTGCGCCCTTCCTCTGCGTCGCACGGCGAAATGACAATCATGTTCGGCATGGCGCGCATTAGCGCGATGTCTTCAAGCGCCTGATGGGTCGCGCCGTCAGGACCCGTGAGAAGCCCCGCGTGCATCCCGCACACTTTCACCGGCATATTGTTGATGGCGGCAGTCGTACGAATCTGCTCCCAATTGCGCCCCGGGGAGAATGTCGCGTATGAAGTGATAAAGGGTATTTTGCCAAAGGCCGCCATTCCGGCCGCCACAGTAGCCATATTTTGCTCGGCTACTCCTACTTCTACAAACCGTTCCGGAAACTCTTTCTGAAACGCGTCCGCTCTGGTTGATTCCGCCAAATCAGCGGAAAGGACGACGACGCGCACATCGGCGCGGCCTGCCTCCACAACGCCTTTGCCAAATCCGTTGCGTGTGGGCACCATAGTTGGACCATCTCCGCCGGAGGCGGATCCGCCTTTGGCGGAAAACAAGTCCTCCCGAAGATGCATTTCCTTGTTAATCATACCTTTAATAACTTCAGTCCGATAAAATCATCGTGTACCCGCGTAAGCGAAACTTCAACTTCCGTCAGAAATATCTCCAGCGTAATGGCGACCGAGCATTTCTTGATATGCGCGCCGATGCATTCCAGAGTTTTGTCGCATCGAGAGAGTACTGCATGCGCATGTATAAACGGTTTCCCTTCAAAAAGCGCGACATTGCCGTTCATACTAGCGACTTCAAAATCCCCTTCTTCTTTGCGGAAATGATATTCCCGCGTTTCAAATTCGTAATACCCTATTTCTATTTTATTTACGGCGCCAACTCCGGTAAAAACTCCCGCTGTGATCCTGTTTTCGGTGCAGTATTTCAGAAGTGAAGGAATTACATCCTCCCCTCTTTCGAGAATTATTATGTGATTTTTCCCTTCTTTGGTGGAGCGCATCCCGTTAGAAGTAGGAAGCTCGCGCTTCCGACTCAGAAGTTATTGCTTGTAAGCATCCGACCGATAAATAACATACCTTGAATGTACCACAGTCTGAACTTCCGCGACTTCTAACGGGACGCATAACTATTTGAGCAGTTCCTCTCGAGCAAGCTCCAATTCCTTCAAAAAAACCACTTCTTCTGCTTTGGACGGCGGTTTGCCGTGCCAGAGATAATCGTTCTCTATGGATTTGATGCCTTTGCCGGGAGTCGTGCGTGCATGAATAAGCGTTGGTTTGTCCGTAACAGTTTTCGCCTCCTCGCATGCGCCAATGAACTGCCTGATATCGTGGCCGTCTATGTCGATGACGTGCCAGCCGAACGCGCGGTATTTATCGCCGAATGGTTCGAGCGGCATAACGTCTTCGGTATTGCCGTCTATCTGGATAAAATTGCGGTCAATAACTTGCGTTAGGTTTCCCAATTTCTTCGCGGAGGCGAACATCGCACCCTCCCACGAATTTCCCTCGTCGTGTTCGCCGTCCGATGTCGCGACATACACGCGGAAATCTCTTCCATCCATGCGCGCGGCATACGCGTAACCGGCGGCCTGCGAAATCCCGCTTCCAAGAGGACCCGATGTTGACTCAAGGCCGGGCAACATATGCCGTTCCGGATGCCCCTGCAGACGCGAACCGAATTTGCGGAGCGTCAGACATTCTTCAACGGGAAAGTATCCGGAGTGCGCCATTGAGGCATATAGCACGGGTGCGATATGGCCATTGGAAAGAAATAGTCGGTCCCGCTCCGGCCAACTCGGATTTTTCGGGTCATGCTTCAATACGTGGAAATAGAGAGCCGCAAAAATATCAGACATTCCCAAAGGGCCGGCGGTATGCCCGGAGCCGGCAGCAGCGAGCATCCGAACAATTGTCTGCCGGATATCGTTAGCATGAAGTGCAATCTGCCGGACTTCTTCATCTGTAATTGTCATTGTTGGCAGTATACCATTAGTAAATCTCACCCCTAAATCTCAATTTGCAATTTGCAAATGAAATTCCAAAACTCAATTCACAAATAATCGCCTCTTCTGACGCTTGGAATTTGTGGATTCTTTTGCAAATTGCAAATTGGTATTTGCAAATTATTGTCTTAAGTCTTGGAGCGCTTTTGTAACAACATCGTCCGCAACCGGATGAGCAAATTTGCCCTCCTTCACCTGCACTTTTCCGATGGACTCAAGTAAGACATAGCGCGGTACTCCGCCACGCGTTTTCTTATCCCCAAGCGTCGCTTCAAGAATCTTTTCCGGAGAGTGTTGAGGAAAATCCTTTGGAGTAATTCCAAGGCGAGCAAAATGCTTGTAGATTTCTGCGCAATCCGCCGGCGAAAGTATGCCGAGCAATTCAGAAATCTTCGCTTCGGCCAAAATGCCATAGCCCACGGCAAAACCGTGCGGCAAACGGTAGCCGGAAAGCAGTTCAATCGCGTGTCCGATAGTATGTCCGAAATTGAGTACCATCCGCTCGCCTCCCTCGCGCACATCCCGGCTCGTTACTCCGACTTTAATGTTAACGGAGCGGAAAATAATTTCTTGAAGAACCTCCGGGTTTTCTAGCGGCTCATCAAGATTGAGTTTTTCTACGAGAGAAAGTGCCTCGCGGTCCGATGTCATAAAAGTCTTCACGGCCTCAAGCAAGCCGTTTATTATCTGCTCGCGCGGCATTTTTGCGAGATACTGAATATCCATGATTACAGCGCGCGGCTGCCAGAAACTGCCAATGGTGTTTTTTCCGTACTTTGTATCAATGCCGACTTTCCCTCCAATGGAACTGTCTACCATCGCGAGAAGCGTCGTCGGGACGTTTATATAGGGAACGCCGCGCATGTATGTCGCCGCTACGAATCCGCCAACATCGCCAACAATTCCCCCACCGACTGCAATAATGAGAGTGTCGCGTCCGTATCTTCCGTTCAGAAGCTCATGCTGAAGCGCCGTTACCGTCTTTTGATTCTTGTTGCGTTCCCCTTCCGAAAAACTGTAAAGCTCCACGGGTTTTCCACCTGCCTGCCGCGCGTGCGGCGCAGGCAGGGGTATTTCAAGCGCCGACAAAATCTGCGCTCCAAAAAACTTCTCGACGCGTTTGTCGGTGATAACTACAATTCGATTCTCGCCTCCTTCTCGACTCACAATTTCCTGAAGTTCTTTTTCGAGCCCCAAACCGATCGATACGGAGTATCCCTTTCCTCCCTCCACACTGGCTTCTATGGTCTTAGTTTGCATGCTGCTCTTTGTGTACATCACGCAATAATTTCTCCGTCGCTTCCCATCCCAAACACGGGTCAGTTATAGAAAGCCCGCCGCGGTCAATCGTTTCTTCCGTGAGTGAGTCTACCTTTTGATTCCCCTCCTTGAGAAAACTTTCCACCATAAAACCTTTTACCAGATGGCGGCAGTCGTCGTGTACCTTTAGCGTCGCGAGTACCTCTTTCACCACGGTTGATTGCATCGTGCAGTCCTTTTTTCCGTTCACAATGCAGTTGTCGTGGCTCGCATCAATGATGATTGATGGATTTTTAACTTTGTGCTTTTCAAAAAGGGCCTTCGCTTTGTGTATGTATTCTGCGCCGTAATTAGGGCCGGTTTCTCCGCCGCGAAGCACGAGATGCGCGTATGGATTCCCGTGCGTCTCCACCTGGTAGCCGTCTATTACCGCTACATGTTTGTGTTGAGCGGCGACGATAGCATTGACCGCGACATCAATTGAGCCGGAGGTGGCATTTTTCATTCCCACGGGGCCTTCCATGCCCGAAGCAAAAATCCTATGCTCCTGGTCTTCTACGCTTCGCGCGCCGATCGCTATCCACGAAAGAAGTTCCGCAAATCCTTTTGAGTTGTGGGTGAAGAGCGCTTCGTCGGCTATTGGCAATCCCATCTCAACGATTTTCACCATCATGTCGCGGCAGTACTCAATTCCTGCGGCAATATCCGCCGGCTTGAACGGGTCGGGCTGATTTACCGGCCCGAGCCAGCCTTTGATGGTGCGGGGTTTCTGGATGTAGACGCGCATTACGATTTTGAGCGAGCTTTTGAGTTCGTCTGAAAGATACTTCAGCCGCTTGGCGTATTCAAGAACGTACTCGCTCGGCCACGCGGAACAGGGGCCAACGATAAAAAGCAAACGGTTATCGCGCCCCGCGAGAATGTCGGAAATTTCTTTGCGGTCTCTTTCAACGTTCTTTTCTCCTTGCGCAGAAAGCGGATGACGAGCGATTATCTCGTCGGCAGAAGGCATTTTCTTGATTATTGTGACTCCCATATGCAGTAACGGCTCGGCCGTTGAATTTAGTGTACCACTGATGAGGAGCGCTCAAAAGCCTGGTATCGAGCCTGGTATCGAAACAAAAAGGTCGTACTTGTCGGCACGCCCCTTTTGCCTAGTACGACCTCTAATACCAGCCAGCTTTAACTGGCTACGTAGCGCTGCCTGATGTGCGCTACGATTTGCTCTGCCGCTACTTGGAAATCTTCTACGCACACCGTCCTGCGCAGGCTCTTCCCTGCGCCTTCCAGCAATGCATCCACGCGAGCGTAAGTCAGTGAGGCAACAACCTCATGTGGTGCCTCATGACAATGCACAATGAACGCCCGATGTTCAATTTCCGGAAGACGCAGAAACAGCCTGTCGACCATGTAATGCGTTATATCGTCTGGGATGGCCATAGTCCCTCCTTTCTGGAAGATTAATCGGAACAGCCGACAGCTATCATATTGAGAACCCCCCCCTGTCAAGTTTTCCGGCATATCATCATCTAATGTCCGGCCGGACATCAGATGATGATATCGTTTTGCTCCCGAGGAGACACCTTGCAAAATACCAAGGAGTCACCTCGGGAATTTCATTTGTGCTGTTTGTTCAACTCCCTCTCCAGAAGCACGTAGTATGGAGCGTTGCCAATTTCTCTTCCGAGCCATAGGCGCTCTTGTTCGAGCGCTTGTTCGACGAGCATCGTGAGGCCTGAAATAACCTGCGCTCCAACTTCCCGCGCTTCGCGCATGAGGCGAGTTTCGAGCGGATTGTATACAAGGTCAAATACCACTCCGCCTTTCCGGATCATTTCTTTCGGTACCGGTGTCGCATCAGTATTGGGGTGGAGGCCGACGGGAGAGGCATTTACGATGACATCAAATTGCATGCCATTTAGAGCTGCGGCTTCCAGTGCCGTGCCGCCGAATTTCTCACACAACAGCTGCGCTTTCTTGAGCGTCCTATCGTAGCTGTGGATTTTCGCTCCGCTCTCTTTCATGTGATATGCGACAGCGCGCGCAGCACCTCCGGCGCCGAAGATTAAAACGCTCTTGCCTTTGAGCGCCGCATCTTTGAGTGCGACCGCGATGCCAACGACATCGGTGTTGTAACCCTTGAGTTTCCCGTTTGTGTTGACGACCGTATTCACCGAACCGATGGCGAGCGCCTTCGCATCAACCTCGTCCAAAAGAGGGATGACGGATTCTTTGTGCGGGAGCGTTATGGCGGTCAAATGTATCGGAAGCGAACGAATCGCGGCGACAAGTTCGGCGATGTTCGGGTTTTGGAACGCAAGCATGACGGCGTCCACCTCTTCGCGCGCGTATATGTCGTTGTGCAAAAGCGGGCTCAAACTATGGCCTATCGGATTTCCAATAACGGCAGTGAGCTTGGTGTGAGCTGATATGGACATAAAATAAAATCTCAATTTGACAATTTGCAATTTGCAAATAATTTACAAGTCATAATTTTCAAGAAACCTCAACGGATTTACGGGCTATGCTGCCAAATATTCTATTGAGTTCGTCGCCTTCTTTCCATAGCAGTTTGCATGATAGTATCACTTTTTCATCAGCACGCGCTATCATTCGTAGCCAGTGTTTTGTTTCTCTAGACTCTTTGCAACAAATCTTGATTTTATTTCGGAAATCCTTCTTTGAACTTGCTTCGTTCGCTTCCATGTAATTCGCACCGATGCTTGTTCCAGAGCGTACAATCTGGTTTATGAGTGGTTTGGTAATCTCATTCTTCGCCACCTTTTTCGAGAAATCAATAATGTCCTCTCCAAATTTTGCCACACGTTCTTCCAAATCGTATTTCATGTTTGGTAATTGTTTATTGTGATTTCTTTGCAAATTGCAAATTGATTATTGCAAATTCATCCTTGGATGTTCTTATGCAAAACTTCTAGCGCTTCAATGTACCCCTCTTCCTTCTTTCCGGAAACTTGCGCGATGCACGCGGGAGCCGTAACGGAAACGCGCCTCCACTCCTCGCGGGAGTTGATGTCGGAAAGATGAACTTCAACGGCAGGCAATTTCGTGTCGCGAAGTGCGTCGTGCAATGTGTAGCTCGAGTGCGTGAGCGCACCGGGATTGATGATGATGCCCGAGGCTTTCGGACCTTCCTTCTGCAGGAAATCCACCAGTGCGCCCTCGTGGTTGGATTGGAACGCAAGCACTTCGAATCCCAATTTCTTCGCCTGTTCTTTCACCAACGATTCAATATCTGACAGCGTTTTTGTGCCGTAGTGCTCTGCCTCGCGCGCGCCGAGCAGATTAAGATTGGGGCCGTGTATGAACAGTATTGTCTTCATACACTAACATTACTAGACGATTGCAGATTCAGCCAGTGCCTTAATTCGCGCGTAAGAATCGGCCGGATTCGCGGCTTTTGAGATAGCAGAACCTATGCCAAAGCGCCTCGCCCCTGCGCGTACGAGGTCGGCAATGTTTTTCTCGGAAACACCGCCATCGACGGCAATAATGAGTTCCGGGTAGCGCTTGTGGAGTTCCTCAATGCGGCCAATGACGCGCGAGTCATAGGGGGCGCCCTGTTTTCCCAAGGTCGGAATCGACATTAATTGAACGACGTCACAATCCTCAACGCATCCGTCTAGTACAGAAAGCGGCGTATCGATGAGCAAAGCCAAACCAAACTCTGATGCACCCGCGTCTCTCCATTTCGAAAAAGCATTTGTAACTGCCTGCGCATCTTTAAACACTTCTCGGTGCGCAATAATGCGCGCGCAACCCATCTGTGCGAGCATTTCTCCGATGCGCACCGGTTCTTGAACCATTAAGTGCGTCTCGTATTTCATCGTTTCTGAAAATGGCAACTTCTCTCCTCCTTTTGCCATCGTTTCAACTTCTTCCCACTGACCCTTGTGGTATGGCCACGAAACTACCGGCGCAAAAACTCCATCGTCCAAATCCAGTTGTATCACCGGTGCAAATGTCGAAAAAGATTCGGAGCGCCGAGCAAGCTCGGAATAATCCGGCGGACAAGTATTCGTCGGGATAATTTCAATTTCGGCCATACGTGTTCCAATATACAAATGATACGAATACTACAAATGGCTACAAATGTTGAGTATTTTGATATTCGTAGTTATTTGTAGATTGGGATATATTCGTAGATTAGGACTTTATCTCGTCAATCTGTGCAATTCTTCGCGCATGCCGCTCCTCCCCAGAGAAGTCCGTTTTAAGCCATCTTTCAACTGCCTTCTTCGCCTCATCAACAGTCAGGAATCGCGCACCGAGAGAAATCGCGTTCGCATTATTGTGCTCGCGTACGGACGAAATCATATCGAGAGTCTTTCCGCTCATGTCTTTTTGCTCTCCCGCGGAACCATAGTAGGTGGCACAACGCACACCTTTGAAACGATTGGCAATAATAGCTTCCCCCTGGCCGGAAGCGCCAATGACGATTGCACGGCTGTCGCGGCCCGCAAGGGCGTCGGCCGAAAGCTTGCGAGCGGCGCCCGCAATAATGCTCGGATAATCGTCGTTAGAATCAAAACTCTTTGCGCCGCAATCCTCCACTGCAAATCCAAGCGACCGTACATATCCAACAAGGATATTTTTCAGTTCAAAACCACCATGATCGCTTGCGAAATAGATTTGCATATAGCAATTTACAATTTTTAATTCTTAATTTTCATTGAATTTACAATGTTTTAAATTTCAAACAGATGACGAACGCGCGGATGTAGTTATCTTTTGAAATATCAATGTAAGTTCTTGAGCCTCCTTCCATAACGTGCGAATATCATCTTTAATTTCTTCCAAACCACACGAAGCAAGCATCCGAAGCCAGTGTTTAGATTCCTGAGATTCTTTTTTGCAAATAAATATTTTGTTTGTAAAATCTCGCTTTGAACTTGCGCCATTTGCTTCCATGTAGTTTGCTCCCACGCTTGTGCCAGACCGTACGAGTTGATTTACGATAGGTTCTGTAATGTTGGTATGTTTCACTCTCTTGCACAGTGCAATGATATTTTCGCCGAATTTTGCAGTTCGTTCTTCACGGTCGAATTTTCTTTCAGTTTGCTTCATTGAAAATTGATAATTGATTGAAAATTGCAAAATTAAAAATTGAACATTTTAAATATACTTCCCCACTTCCGAGATGTGTTCCACCAATGTATGCACATATCCCATTTCGTTGTCGTACCATGCAAGCACTTTGACGAGCGTGCCGTCCACGACGCGCGTCATCGGCAAATCAGCAATCGAGCCATAGGGAAGCCCCAGGATGTCGGAGGAAACGATGGCCTCTTCCGTAACGGAAAAAACGCGCTTCCAGCGGTCTGTTTTTGAAGCGGCACGCAATGCCTCGTTCACCTCCTCCACTGTTGTCGGCCGCTTTGAGACAAATGTAACGTCGGCAATCGAGCCGGAGGCGACGGGAACGCGCACTGCGAGACCGTCAAACTTTCCTTTGAATTGAGGGTATACGAGGGCTGTGGCTTTAGCGGCTCCGGTCGTCGATGGCCCCATGTTCAAGGCCGCGGCACGCCCGCGCCGGAAATCATCCGCCGCTACCCCATCCACTATCGCCTGCGAAGCGGTGTAGGCGTGCGTAGTATTTAAAATTGCGCGTTCTATTCCGATTGCTTCATCCAGAATGCCCATGACAGGAGTTACCGCGTTCGTCGTGCAAGACGCATTTGAACTTATTTTGCAATTAGCCAGCTTCTCTTCATTCACTCCTATGACGACTGTTTCAACCCCCTCGCCTTTCCCGGGCGCCGAGATTACAACGCGCTTCGCGCCGGCTGTCAGGTGCGCGCCGGCCTTTTCAGCATTAGTGAAAAATCCCGTAGATTCGAGAGCTATATCAACATTCAAATCTTTCCACGGCAACTTCGCCGGGTCCTTCTCGGCAAGCACGGGAACTTTCTTTCCATCAATGATTATTGCGCCTTCCGCCGCTTCGACAGGAAACTGCGCACGCCCGTACACAGTGTCGTATTTGAGGAGATACGCAAGATTCGCAGCCGGCGCAAGGTCATTTATTGCCACTATCTCGATATTCTTCTTCCCGTGCGCAGAGCGCGTAAACCCGCGTCCGATACGCCCAAAACCATTGATAGCTACTCGGATACTCATAGTGTTACATTGATACTGACGTACCATCCGTCTTAATGCTCGCCCCGTAGTAAGTTCTGCTTTCCTTCGGGGTCCTGCCGAATCCGTTAATTGCGACGCGTATCATTGCGCCAGTGTACTACATTTTTTAAGCCCTGGCACGAGAGGTGCTTAGACGATATCCACACCCCGCATACTTTCTTATTCCAGTGTTTTGCAAACACTGGAATAAGAAAGTGGGAGCAATTTCCGATTCTTCAAACGGACATCCTCACATTCTCAAGTTTGTAAGTATGTTTGCTAACTTCGTTATTTGTCCTTCGGAAGGAATTTGGTACCGACTGATTTTCCGGCGAGAATATCCGAAAGGATGCCAGAAGTGAGACCATTTGCTATGTGAGTTGTAATTCCCTTCTCCGCCAACTCTTTGGCAACTTTAAATTTCGTCAGCATCCCGCCTCTGCTGAATTCTGATTTGTCCGGCATGACATATTTCTCAAAAGAAGAAATATCAGCGAACGGAATCTCCGAAATAACGCGCGCGTTCCTGTCTGTTGGTTTGCCCGCGATAACGCCATCCACGCTCGTGAGAATTATGACGGCATCTACATTAAGTTGGGTCGCAATTAAGCCGGCCAGTTCGTCGTTGTCGGTAAACATGAGCTCTGCAACGGCGACCGCGTCGTTTTCGTTGACGATAGGCACGACGTTGTCGCGCATGAGATTTTCCATACAATTCTTCATGTTCTGATAGTGTTCCTTGTCGCGAAAATCCTCTTTGGTCGCCAAAATCTGCGCACAGAAAATCCCGTGCTTTGCGAAGTACTTCGCGTACATGCTCATGAGCTTCACCTGCCCCACGGCGGCATAGACCTGTTTTTTGATAACGCTCGTCGCGCCGTCTTCTATGGTGATGAGCCCTCTGCCGGTTCCCACGGCGCCAGACGTCACGATGACCGTTTGAATGCCGCTCTTTCGCAGCTGCGCACACTGGTCAACTAAAAGTTTAAGCACGCGTGAATCAAGCTTCCCGTCTTTTCTGGAAATCACGCCCGTCCCTATTTTTATGACTATTTTTCTATACATACGAAGTTAATTCAAAATGTAAAAACCAAAATGCAAAATGACAAATCAAAATTCAAAATTGGATACGCGGAATTCTGATTGAATTGATTCTTTTTTCATTTTACATTACATTTTGATTTCTGACTTTTAATTTTTGTATTATTGTCTTATCTGCCCGTCGCCGCGCAGAATCCATTTATAACTCGTAAGCGTGTCTATGCCCATAGGCCCGCGTGCGTGGAGTTTTTGGGTGCTGATGCCTACTTCCGCTCCCATGCCAAATTCTCCGCCGTCGGTAAATCTGGTAGACGCATTATGAATGACAACGGCGGCATCGATATCGCTCAAAAATTTGCGCGCATGCTTTTCATCCTCGGTTAGTATCGCTTCCGTGTGAGCAGAGGAATGTTTCTGCACAAAAGCGAGTCCTTCCGCGAAACTCTTAACTGTTTTAACAGCCATTTTTAGCGACAAGAATTCGTGTCCGAAATCTTCCGGACGCGCTTTTCTCAAGAATCCGGTTCTTGCTTTTCCGCCGTAGGCGGATCCGCCTTCGGCGGATAAAATCTTGAACGCTTGCGGGTCGGCAAAAATCTCGGCTCCATACTGTGCAAGTTCTGCCGCAACACGAGGCAATAATTGGGAAGCAATTTTTTCATGCACGACGAGCGTGTCGAGCGCATTGCATACGCCAGGAGATTGGACTTTCGCGTTAACGATTATCGGAACCGCTTTTTCTACGTTGTACGATTCATCAACGAGTATGTGGCACACTCCCGCGCCTGTTTCAATAATGGGTATGCGCGAATTCTCGCGAACGAAATGTATCAGACCCGCTCCTCCGCGCGGCACAAGCAGGTCTATAAGGCCATGGGCGTTCAACAGCTCTTTTTTCCAATCGCTTTTCGGGTCAACAAGAAATACTGCATCCGAGGAAACTCGATGCGCTTTCAAAACAGCGTGTATGCAAGAGACAATCGCGCGATTCGTAAGGTAACTTTCCTTACCTCCTTTGAGTACGATGGCATTTCCGGTTTTGAGAGCGAGCGACGCCAGGTCAATGGTAACCTCCGGCCTCGATTCGTATATGATTCCGATGACCCCGAGCGGTACGCTCACTTTCTGTATGCGCAGTCCATTGGGGCGCGTCCGTTCGTCCAATATCCTACCGAGGGCATCCGGAAGCTTTGTCACTTCTTCTATGCCGCGCACGTATTTTTCCAGCTTTTCTTCCGCCAATACCAAGCGCCCGCGCATTGCATCTGACCCCTTGAATGCTTTTAGGTCGCGCTTATTTGCCGCAAGTATCTCCCCGCGAGCGCCCTGGAGTGCCCTTGCAATATCGAGAAGGATCGCATTCCGCGCCGCATGGTTCAAAAGACCGAGCTGCGCGCTCGTCGCTTTTGTCTTTTTTAATTGTGTGATGTTACTTTTCATTCAATTCTTTTGAGCGGTCATACGCCGCCTTAGTCGCCTCTTCGACGATGCCGGAAAGATTATTCTTTTCAAAAACACGCAATGCGGCTTCCGTCGTCCCGCCCTTGGAAGCGACCCTCTTAATCAAATCTTCGTAATCTGCGCCTTTCTGCAGAGCTGCGGCAGCGGAAAATGTTTTTCCCACCAATGCGCGAGCCTCCTTGTCTGCGAGTCCAAGAGCTTTAGCCGATTTTAGAAGAGCTGCAGCAAAAACAAAGAAATATGCCGGACCGCTTCCGGAAATTGCCGTTACCGCATCAATCTCTTGCTCATCGTTCGCTTCAAAATTCTCGGAAATGTCGTTCAGCAGTTGTCGTACATTTTTTTCATCGTCGGATGAAAGCCCGGAACTTTTCCACGCAGAAATGCCCTCGCCCACCGAGAGTCCGATATTGGGCATGACCCGCACTATTTTTTTGTGGTCGAAAAGTTTCTCTATCTTCGCGAGCGTGATGCCCGCCGCGATTGAAACCAAAATCGCGTTTGCGGAAACATTGCTCTTGTATTGTTTTGCCGCTTCTGCTAAATCTTGGGGCTTGACCGCAAGAATGACCACGTCGGCATCCTTAAGACCTGTACATTCCAAATCGGGCGTGACGGCAAGCGCCGAAGAAGCTGCTTTCAGGCGGGCATCGCGGCTCGTGGCGGAAATATCATAGTGTGATTTGGAACCTGTCTGCGTGCCACGCACAGGCAGAGCGCGCAAAGATTGCGCGATTGCCTGCCCCATATGTCCAAAACCAATGATAAATATTTTCATAGAATTTGTTGATTAAGTATACCCTTATTGACACACACCTCAAATTAACCCAAAAACACAAAACGCCGCGTCAGACGCGGCGTTTTGTGCAAGATTGTAAATCTTAAACGACCTTGCTGACCTTGACCGCGTTGGGGCCCTTCGGGCTGTCCGCGACTTCAAATGTCAACGTATCACCTTCGCGAAGTTCGTCGAACGTAACGCCGACGAGCTCGTTGGAGTGGAAGAAGAGATCTCTCTCCTGTCCCTCTCGCTTGATGAACCCGAATCCCTTGTCGGTAAGACGGGCAATTGTTCCTGTTTGCATAGCAATGAGAAAAAATGTTTGGCTAATATATCAAAGGCAGTAAGCTGGAGTGGAAGCTCGATCCTCACTTCTCTGGATCAGCGCTGATTTGATTGCTTAAGTATAGCATGTCTCAAATCGGCTGTCAATCGTCCCAAATCCAGTCAGTAGATAACAAGTTTGATACAATGGAGCAGTGAGATTTAACTCTCCATATGGAATTGTCACGCTGACTGATGAGCGCAAAGCGCATATACTCACCTTTCATCCCGACGTCGCGCATTGCCTCTCTCGCTTCGCCGAAACATTGGAACATCCAGACATTGCTGTTGCTTCCCTGCATGATTCGACTGTCATTATTTGTTATCGCTTGCTTGCACGCCGAAAAAAGTATCTCGCCATCGTCGTTAAGGTTACGAGATACCCGTTCATCCTTACCGCCTACCTTGCGAAAAAGCCGAAACGCAGTATTCTATAGACTATGATTAAGTACTTCTACGACAAAGAGGCCGACGTATTTTACTTCTCAAATGGTGCGCCGAGCGTAGCCGATGAGACCATCGAAGCAAAAGGTGATGTTCTGCTCCGCGTAAATCCACGAACAAAGACTGTTCGAGGATTTACTATCATCAATGCTTCACGGCGCGCGCAAAGCGCAAAGATTCCTGCGGGGCTACCCTTCTCGCTTACTGCAAGAGTTTGATTTTCTGTGAAGGTCAGACCTTTCAGTAACGTCAGCTATTAAAAACAAAGCCCCTCACCTTGCGGATATTGGGGCCGTGCCGATATTCGGCAATGCTACTTTGCTACTTTATGACCAGTTCAGTTTCGACCTGAGTTCCCATTTGAAGGCTGAGATTTTTCATCAGATCGCCGAGGGGAGTTTCCGGCCATAACAGTTTCCAAACAGCGGCGGTGTGACGGAAACTGCTTACTTCGCCAAAACGTCCGGCGAGTGAGCGAATTTCCCTCAGAACGTTACCCGTCTCTTCTGCTGCCCTTTGGAACCAGAGCGAGTGATTTTCTGGGTTAAATTTCCACTCGTCGGCACCTATGTGCCTGCCCAGGTTCCAACTCCGAATCCCCGAACAAGATTTCCCGCCGTTCCCCCACCAGATATCGTCATGGAGATTGTCCTCAATCTTGACGCTTATCTTGCGCCTCGCTTGCAAAATCGCATCTTTCAGGGACAACGCTTTGAACGGCACGTTCCCTGCCTCGGGGCCAACTTCCATTATGTCGAGGACGAGGAAGATGGCGTCCGAACGACGCACGAAAAGACGCAGGTGCGAACGGTCCCGTTGATTCGAGCCGTTATGGCCCCGTGTTTCAAGAATCGCCGCAGTGGCGATTTCTTCAATCACGGGAAGCGGTCCGGGATCTTCTCCCTTCCGTTCACTGCTCCTGCCAACCTTCCAGTGCCGAAACTCAAAGTTGCGAATAGAACGTTGAGCTCCATTCACTGCCACGACACAGATGTTGTCGTCGTGGCTACCGTCAAGACGGAACGAAGTCGCATCCGCTTTCGATACAGCTTCGGCAACTGCCGGCGCTTCGATTTGGGTAATTACGATACGCATATGGCCTCCTTGCCATTTGAAACCTTTGCCCTAATGACATTGGTTTCGGGTTTCCGCGGGTCCGCGCGGACGGCTCAACCGGAATGGTCGAGAAAGTTAAAGAGTAAAAACGATAATAACATATCTCGCTTATCCTGTCAAATCGCCGCCAGCTGAATCGCCGCCAGCTGAACATTTAATTCCCCTCTACATTGCCGCCTCCGAGTAATCGAATTACCTCCTCATCTTCAACCTGCTCGAAACTAAGATAGTGCGAACCAACAGCCCCCAGGAATTTATCCGGTGGTTCCAGCACAACGACTTCATCTGCTTCTTTTAATAAAAGTTCAATTGCCGCCGCCGGCGCCACGGGAAGTGCGACTACGATTCGCGCGGGCTTGCGCGCTTTCACCGCTCGCACCGCCAGACGCATCGTGAGCCCTGTCGCTGTACCATCGTCAACGATGAGCGCAGTTTTGCCGGCTATCTCTATCGGTTCGTCTCCGCTGCGATAAATATCCCTGCGCCGCACTGCCTCTTCTTTTTGCCTGTTCGTCTCGTTCCGAAGCCACTCTTTATCCACTGCGGCCGCGGCAGCATCATTAAAAATAGTGGTTCCTTTATCATCTACCGCTCCTATCGCGTATTCCGGGGAATATGGATGGCCGATTTTCCGGATTACTACAATATCAAGCGGCAAGCCGAGCGCTATGGCCACTTCATTACCTGTCACAACACCTCCGCGCGGGAGTGCGAGTACCACAGAATCGCTGTGGCGGTATTTCGAGAGCCTATCCGCGAGCTGGCGCCCCGCGTCCTGCCTGTCTTTAAACATATGCGAGCGTACGAGATTATTTTTGCCTCCGGTCGGCCAAATGGTATTCCTTGCGCTGCTCTGTGCTTACCTGCGTCTTGCGCGGCCGCTGCGGTTCCTCCCGCGACATTTTCGGCTTCCGAACCGGCTGCATCATCGCCTCTTTCACGACTCCTTCCATGCGCGGCGGACGCGTCAGCCGCATCAAGCGCCTGATCTCGTCTTTCATTCTCTTTGCCTGGAAAGCGCGCATAACAATGTCAGATTATCGTGCTACCCGCACTTTCACTGCCTTACTTTTTGTTTCACCGGTTGTCGGCAGGGTAACTTGAAGAATCCCATCCTTGTATTCCGCAGAGGTTTTTGACGCGTCGACGGATTTAGGAAGAGAGAGTACGCGCGAGAATGAACCGCGCCGCATCTTCTTGCTGTAGTAATTCTTGTCTTTTGTCTCTTTTCCCTCTTCACGTTTTCCCGAAATGCGCAGTCTGTCTTCCTCGACCGATATCTCAATATCGTCCGGATTAATACCAGGAAGCGTCATTTTTGCTATTAGATTCCCCTTTTCCTCATACATGTCCACCGAGATGTCCCATCCGAATTTAGATGAGATGGAAGGAAACGAGATGGCGGGAAAATATCTGTCTTCGAAGATCCGATCCAATTCGCTTAGTGGTTCCCATTTTATTATTGCCATAGTAATTAATTATTAATGTTTTTTAATGAGTATTGCGCCATCAATCCTGCCGCGACCGCCAGCCGAAGCCCCATCATACCGAGATACTGACGAGGCTCGGCGCACGCGGGCCTGCCCGCCCTCCCGCTGGTCGGGAGCAGGCGGGAACATGGCTCATCCGGTTTCCTCTCATGCTGTTTTGTGTGTCGCACTTCTATTTGTCGCACTAGCCCCTATGAACCCCATTAAGGCGATAGCGGCACCAAGAATTCCGAGCGTCCACGTGAGCGAAGAACCTTGGAGTCCCATGAATGCAACTAAGATTACGAGAAGTCCGAGTACTGCATTTGTCCAATTTTGCCACATATTTTTGTTTGTGATTAATGCTGATAAGGTAAACCTTACTCCAGCTAATTGGAACGGCTCTCGGTCCCATTCCATTTACCGACCAATGCTCCAATAGTAGTCCTTCAATGATGTGATTTCGATGTAGACCATCATGAAGACGCGAAGAATCGCGTTAAAGGAGGAAGGCAACACCCACAATTACCGTGCGTGAACGGAGCTTCCGATGCCGTTTTTTCTGGCGAGCAGTCCGTCAATGTAGGCATACAGAGTAGAACCTACGATCAACACCGGCAGAAAACCAATGAGAAGAACCAGCGCAATCGTTACCGCGAAGCTCCTCGTGCTTAACATCGCCGTCGCATCAAGGGCCACGGCAATCTCTACTAAGGGCGGGAAAATAAGCGGCGACAGCATAAGAAGAATGACCGCAACGGCAAGAACGACTGTTGCGACCAGCAAATATACCTTCATCGTCAAGTGCATTCTTTTTATCGTCGGCATGCTCATATAGTAGCGCAGTCCGCAACTATCTCAATCTCTGTTTCCAATTCC
This sequence comes from bacterium, assembly GCA_030674455.1. Lineage (GTDB taxonomy): Bacteria > Patescibacteriota > Minisyncoccia > Phycocordibacterales > UBA2100 > UBA10103. Next base: position 46,070 of record JAUSGQ010000002.1, on the reverse strand, counting down.
CTGCTGCGTAGATAATGGCCGCCAAACCGGCACCAAGCACGTCCATAAGCATATCTTTTTGAGCGTCCCAGATGTCTCCCTGGGAACCCAAGAATGCGGCACCGGCGTCGCCTCCCCATATCGCCGCAAACCACCACTCGATCCACTCATAGAAAACGGCCACAAATGCCATCGCGAAAATGGCATACGTCACCGCTATCCATTTTTTTGCGACAAGCCCTCTCTCCGTCAGATATTCAATAATAGGAAGAGCATAAAAGCCGACCGCGAAATGGCCGATGCGGTCGTACATATTTCTTTCAAAGCCGAAGAAATCGTTGAACCAGTCAAAAGGCACTCGTTCAAATGTGTAATGGCCGCCTATGGTATGCCAGAACGGCAGGATGAACATGAGCGCGTACGCGGTATTTGAAAACCGGATATTTCTGGAATAGAGATATACAAGAACAGCAACGAGCAATACGATCGGCCCATTTTCTGCATACCAAACATCCCGAGAAAATGGTTCTATCCCCGCAATGATAAATTCGACGATGTAAATTCCCAACAGTATGTGCGGAAAATAGCGCTTAATCATGGATTTGATAAACCGCCCACGCATCAGGCGATGTAAAACAGGGACATGCCGATGATGATGGCGACAAGGCCGTAGAGATTGACCGTTTTTAGAAGCTTCTTGCTTACCATTTTGTGGAGTGCCTTTGGTGCAAAGATATATGCTATTCCCTTGATGAAGACCGCCCATGCGACAATTGTAATGACCGTGCGCCATGTTCCATCCCAGACATTATTCTCGATGAGATAGAGCGATGAAAGGACTATCAATAGAACGCCCGTCAAATACACGATAGCGGGATGGTCAAAGAAATCCTTAAGTATGTTCGGAAACGTTTTCCCGCGCAGAACGAGAAATAATCCGCTGACTACCAGATAGGTTCCTAATAATTTTGATGCGAGCAAGGCTTCATCCATAGCAAAAGACACTAGGCTATTAATGCCTCTATTGTATCAGCCAAGGGGAGCGAAATCGTTACTGTATCTCAATCCTCTGGATAACTGCGGGTGAGACGGGAATGTCCCTTGAATCTACGGGGGTGTTCTCTACCTCTGCCACAACATCCATGCCTTCCGACACTTTACCGAAGACAGTGTGTTTTGTGTCGAGAAAATTGTTATTTGCGGCATTGATGAAGAATTGGCTACCATTCGTATTCGGCCCCGCATTTGCCATGGAAATCGTTCCTATTTCATTGCGGTTATTTGCATGTATCTCGTCTGCAAAGGAGTAACCCGGGCCGATGAGTTTGGCATCGGCACCTGTTGACGGACCTCCGGTTCCCCAGTGCGAAATTTGCGAGTCATCTTTTGAAAGCGGGTCGCCACCCTGTATCATAAAATCTTTGATGACACGATGGAATTTCGTGCCATCGTAAAATCCCTCTTTTGCTAATTTCACAAAATTTGCGACCGTGTTCGGCGCGTCGTTTTCCATGAATTCGAGGGTAATGTCGCCTTTGTTTGTCTTGAGAATGGCTTTCATGTTCTAAAGGAAGCTGAAAATTCTCTGGACGAATGCCAGCAAGAGTGAAAAAATACTGACAAAGAATCCGAGTATGGTCACAAGGAACTGATAGAGAAACGAAACCAGTGTGCTGAATAATTCAAATATCGTGTTCATAATAGTTTTTAATTATGTTCGGTTTCAGGGAATTTAATATGAATATGCGCTAAGCAGCCTAAAAATTCAGGTCGCGCAGAACGGTCGCGTCAATTTCGCTGAAGTTTGTCTGCCGAATCCCGCCGTAGAATCGCACCGTATCTCCCGCTACAAATCGCGTGAGACTCGCTGACCACCTGCGGTTATTGAGGACGCTTGCCCCCTCTGCAAGGTAGACCGTGTAATCCGTGCCGCCCACCGATACAGCAAGCGTCGTCGGCAATGTCGTCGCCGAAACACTCTTGAGCTTCCCCTCAAAGTTGCGCAGAACGAACATGCTCTTATCTTGATATACCTCTATGAGCGATGCCGAGAAAATGTTTTTTGAGTAGTCGTAATTTCCCGTGGCAGAGAGTATTTTGTCCCCTTTAGATATTTCGCCAAGGCCGATGGTTCGCACGCCTTTTTGAATGAGCGTGGATGTCGCGAGCAGCACGGTCGTTGTCCCGCCAAACTTAGTGTTGGCAAGAGCAAACAATGAGCTTTCGGGACTAACGCTCACAACAGTGCCGGAAACGGTATTAGATTCGATTTGAAGCGATGTGTCTCGGATGCGCGTGGCGTTAATTATGAGAACCCCCTCTCCGGAAGAAAGCGTGCCTTCCACATCGAGGACGTCTTTCTCCTTAATTTCATTGACGCTCGCCGGCTCGCCATGTGCTTTGGTAATCGCCGTGTCTTTCTTCGCCAGTATCGTAACGCGAACATACACATTATTTCCCCACGTTACCCGAGAAAAGAAATTCGAGGTGCCGGCTTTCTGTGTGACCACGACATTGGTCGCCAAAAATTTGCCGTCGGGCTTTATATGAAGCTCCGACGGAGATGCCGCATATGCCCTTGTGGCGGCCAAGGGCGCAAGTAAAACAACGCCAAAAATAAGGCTTGTCAAGACTGATTTAGAAGTGCGCATATTTGTAACTTCGATTATACCCGCAACCCGAAAAATCTCTACCTGGCGCCTTATTGCACGATAATGAGCGTGCGGCGAATTGCATCAAATTCCGCGATGAGGGATGTCTCATCAAACTCTTGCACTGCGCCGGCGGGATAATTCTCAATCACTCCATAATGGATGAAGTAGCGCACCGCGACGCACGGATTGGTACCCGAAAGGGCGTAAACCTGCTCATCCCAGCGGTTGCCGGCGGCAGCCCCTGTTGATGATGCGAAGGAATACGTAGTTTTGCCCTCTGGAATAGTCCGCTCCGCTTCATCGCGTACCATGAACAGATTTGCCGTACACGCCTGCGTCTGCGGAATTTCTTCGACGCTTATATATGTGTCAACGCCGAGATTAGTCCCCGCTGCCGCTAATTCCGGAATAGTAAATTTGATGCCCGAGATAATTTTGCCGGGGTCTAGATTTGGGTAGCGGTAGGATTCGTCAATCGTGTAATCGCTCGGCAGGCGGATAGAGAAACCTTCCGAACTATTGGAGTAAATGCGCGTAAGGCCCTCGCCTCGTGGCTCCGGCACTACTGCGATGCATCCTATGTATGATTTTTCCTCATTGCTCTCAAGCACGAGCGCGCCCTCGCCTTTAGACCAGAATACGAATGATTCATCCGCATTAGCGTAACGGATTCCGGAAGCGGATATGGTTTGCGGCAGCGTCATCGCGCGTCCGTCGGAAAGCGTAATAGCGACGCTTCCGCCGGGCGAGGGCGGCATATCAGGTCCGGCTGCAGGCTTCGGCTCGCCCGAGTAGTAAATGGCATTTATTGTTTTCCCCGCATCGCAAGAATATAGAACCGTGGCAATCGGCGCAGGCGCCGCTGTGCGGCTAAAATTGCGCACCCAGGCAAACGCTATGCCAAGCAGAATAACGACAATTATTACGATTCCGATACGTTTCATCAAATCAGTATACTACTTTGAACCTAAATAATTGCTTTTAAAAGTAAGTTTCAGACACAAAACAGGCCATATCGTCTATTTACGATGATGTACACTACTCGCAATGGAAGACCTTTCCAACTACGAGAAAATCCGCGCCGACGCGCAAAAGTTCTACCAAAGCATAGGTCCGATATTCTCGCCCGCCCTAAATGATTACCTTCACTTCACTGCCGAGGGTTTCAACCATCTCATCTTCAAGGGTTCGCGTAGCGAACGAGAACGGCCGTCGCAGATACTTCGCTTCAAGCTCCTATCGCGAGCAGCGAAACTAGTCGAGCTCTCGACTACCTACCAAGAGTACGAGGAAACGCTCAAGGAGTTTGAAGTGAAAAGCCATAAAAAGCGTATTCGCAAAAGCAAGCCCGTGAAATACTGGGGCATCATCGCCATCATTGATGGGCGTAAGATAAAGGTTATCGTGAGAAAAATCGGTGACAATGGCCAGCTTCATTTCTGGAGTATCGTACCCGCATGGACGACCAACAAATACCGCGACATGAAGCTCATCAGCACGATGAAAGGTAATCCCGACGAGGATTAGGCAACAAAAAACACCACCTTACGGTGGCGCTCTTTGTCGTGCCTGCCTTCGGCTTATGTGTTAGCCGAAATAGGGCTGACGCCCCACAAGCACATCATTAAGTATATAACACTAAAATGAACGTGCAATGAGGGCTTGTGAGTGAGCTATAGTTGCGATTGCAGGCCTTCTCGGATTCGGATTAACCTAGGGACATTTATTCTCCCATGCCTCTGCAGGCGGCGGCGCAATCCCTGCACGCTTTTGCGCAGCGTTTCATCTCCTCGCCCTCTAACGCATCGCAACTTGCGGCGCATGCATCGCATACCTCGGCGCACAACACGCCGAGCTTCTCGCGATACGCGGAGTCGCGCATAAAAAAATCCGCGGCAGTGTTGCATACCTTCGCGCAATCCAGCATGAGGTTGAAATGCTTTTGCTCGATATGTTCCCCGCCCATCTTCAGGCAGTGTTGGATCGTCTCGGTGCATACGCGATAGCACTCAAGCGAATATTTGACTTCCGATTCTGAATGCATTCATCCATTTTCAATGCCGAGGGTGAACTGGCAGTGAATTTAAAATGTACCTCGTCGAAAGTGTTTGTCATTTCGACGCGATTTTTACGCTTGTTCTCGTCTTGTGTCTCTATGCGAGACACTGCGACGCGAATTGAAGCTTTTTTATTGATAACAAAGTCTAATGCAAAGGTAATGTGACCACGTCGAAGATATGCTTACTTCGACGCGATTTTTACGCTTAAAAATCGGCTGCCAGACTTGGACTCGAACCAAGATACACGCCTCCAGAGGGCGCGGTCCTACCATTAGACGATCTGGCAATCTTCTGTCTTAAAACGACCTCATTACACTTTTCCACCTTAATCACGCTCTGGCAATAACTAGGCGCTATTAAAGCCCTAGTTCGTAGAGAATACGCTAAAAAACGCTCTCATTCAATCACGGAGCCGGAAATGGAAGACCTTTTTAACTTTCTCTCGCGTACATATACTTTAACAAAAAGGGAAGAAACATCCCGTATCATTACGCCTCTTGCTTTTAGTCCAGCGAGAAGCCCATACTTTATTTCCTTAACGGTGTGTTTTAATCCTGGTACGCACACATACCCAACTCTCCAATTATTTCTCCTGGCTACGAAATTAAGCATTAATTCAACTTGGTACCCGGAAATAAGGTCTTTTGGAACTTGTTTCCATGATTGCTTCGTCACCGCGCGAAATCCGCTTGTCTGAATTAAAAATGGAAAAAAGATTCTGGCAAATCTTATGAATGGACGAATTGCTATCGACATTTCCAAATCTCCATTAAGCATCGGTTTTAGCACGCTCTCTACCCCGTCTTTAGAGAACCCATACATGTCTCCGTCACAAAATAAAATTATATCGTTCCGAGAATTTATTACGCCAACATCCATGGCATTGCCCTTTCCTGTGTTTCTTGGAAGCGTAATAACGAGAACGCCTAATTCTTTCGCCCTTTCTGCTGTTCTGTCGCCTGAGCCGTCATCAACAACAACTATTTCGCTTATCAAAGGAGAAGCGCGAAGGGCAGACACTGCCCTTCCTATCAACTCTTCTTCGTTATATACGGGGATTACTGCTGTGACCATATTTTCCAAAGAATCTTCTTGGATATGTAATGAAGTAATATGATTACGGCGGCAAACACTCCTAGTGCCATCCATAGGCCATATGTTGAATCCTCGAGTACGGTATTTTTGCCTATCACAAACGCAACAATGGCAATAACCATGTTCAATACAAAAAGACCGCTGAAGTTTATTGCAAGATATGGTAAGAACGGCACGCGGTGCGTACCAGAAAGAATTTGCGCAATGGTACGTGTGCCGTAAACAAACTTTGATATGAATAGAATATACAAAGCATGCTTATCAAAAGCCCTGGAAACCTGAGTAATTTCTTTGCTTCTGGAACGCAAAAAACGAAACGAAAGTATCTTTGATAAAGGAATATTCCTTCCTATGAAATACCACGCGAGGTCAGAAAGAATTGTGGCAGCAAGAGAAAGGCAGAGTACAAGCCACAAATTAAGCTTCCCCTCGACGCCCAGATAAATAGCAGGAAGCAGTACGGTTTCTCCAGCAAAAAAAAGGCCGACAAAGATTACGTAGTAGATATTTGCCCGAATGATATCAAGCATTCGGCGATTATAACATGGCTATATTTGGCCATTTTTCCGCTGCTACAATGCAAGACACGTCCTTCGATCGCGCTCTAGCTCTATCGGGATTTCTTTGACCAACTGCACGCCGCTTTGATTAAAAGCGACTTTGAGGAGAAGCCCATGCGTAACATCATCGCTGAAATACTGATCAAAGATGAAATTGCCGAGCGAATAATAAATGCGCTTGCCGTTATAAACTTCGTGTTCTTGAACAACATGCGGATGCGAACCGATAACAATTTCCGCGCCTGCCTCGATAAATCTATGGGCTAATTCGCGCGAATATGCCGATGATGTGGTCGCGTATTCCACTCCCCAGTGCGTATAGACTATCGGAATGTATCCGCTGGCGCGCGCATTTTGTATCTGAAATATCGTAGTCGACGACATTCCAACATTCTCAAGAATGTTGGAATGTTCTGCGGGAGCAAACTCATTGTAGTTTATAAAAGCTAGAGGAATTCCATGTATTATTTTTGTGGAAACTGTGCGCATCAACTCACCGCCTCCCTTTGCCCACCCTTCGCATGATGCTTCAAAAGGACAGGCCGCCGCTCCAACCTGCGCCAGAGCTTTGGATGAAATGACCGTTGGCTGGCCAAAATATCCAATGTCGGCATCTTTGAGGAATTGCGCGGTGACCTTTGCGCCCACCCTTCCAAAATTCAGGATATGGTTATTCCCCAGGTTCACCATGCGAATATTGTGAGAGTTGAGAAGCGCAGATGTTGAAGTCGGAAACGTAAACGTGAAGTTAGACGCGTCTCCGGGGACTGATGACGCGCTGATGGAGGCATGTTCCGTTATCGGACCCTCAAGATTAGCCACGACTAAATCAGCGTCTGCAAGAACTGGGTCAATGCAGGAGAAAATAAAATCTCCTGCCTGCGCCAAGGCTTCGGCAGGCAGGCCACCTTGTTTTTGTGTACGTTTTTCGATTGCCGTTCGAATTGACCTATCGAACATCATGTCGCCGCCAAAAACAATTGACGCGGTTTTTACCCTCGCCGGCCATGCATAGTTCGTCACCGACTGTATATGCAACACATACCTCTCTGCGAGCACGAACAAAAAAGCCGCGACAAGCGTTAACGTTATTGCCAAACCAAAAGCGCGTTGCATCGCTATATCCTACGACAAATACGGAAAAACGCAGTAAATGTGGAGATCCACTGATATCACTTATCACTATTCTGTCGGCTCTTCTGGCTTCTCATCAACCAAGTGAACATTGCCCCTCGAATTTTCAAAACCTAAGATTCTAGCGTCTGTTGCTGAGATTCTAGATTTTTCATCTTGAACTGGCAACAAACTGTTCGTTTCCTTTGGATCTTTATTCTCAATTCGGCGTACAGTCAACCTACCTTTCTTACCGTCCGGGCTATCTAAGCTCATATCAAATGTATAACTTATTTAATAATCTCAAGCTTCAGTGTACATCTTCAGTGACTCTCAGCAACTCAATCCTGTCGATAACCCCGCTTCCTCTATTCAATAATCCCCGCTAGGGAATGCGGTTTGCCTTCTGTTATCGAGGCGTTCGTGATGCGCGTAAATTTGGCTTTCTTGTGGAATTCCTTGAGGTTTCGGGCTCCAACATATCCCATTCCGACTTGGACGCCTGAAACGAGCGTTGCTACGACATCGTCCACGGGTCCTTTGTATGGCACCAATGCTTCGACGCCCTCCGGCACTGCTTTGCGTCCGTGCGTGAAATAGCGCTCTTTGCCTGCAGCACTTTCAATGACCGATTTGGAACCCATACCTCGGTACTCTTTGAATTTTCTGCCGTCCTTCTCAACGATTTTGCCCGGCGTCTCATCCGTGCCAGCGAAGAGGTTTCCAAGCATCACAGCCGAAGCGCCCGCGGCGAGCGCCTTTGCAATGTCGCCCGATGTGCGGATGCCGCCGTCGGCAATGACCGGCACGCCTTTTTTCGATGCTACCGATACCACTTCCAATATTGCGGATAGTTGCGGAACTCCGACGCCGGAAATAATTCGAGTGGTGCAGATACTTCCGGGGCCCACGCCCACTTTAATGGCATCGGCGAATTTGCACGCTTCTTTTGCAGCTTCTGCTGTCGCGATGTTTCCATAAATCATCTTCGCATTCTTCAAACTCTTTTTTATTTTCTTTGCACTCGCTACCACATTCAAATTATGCCCGTGAGCGCAATCAATGACGATGACGTCGCACCCCGCTTCATCAAGAGCTTTTGCGCGGTCTGCCGCAAAAGGGCCGCACGCGGCCGCGACTTTCACCCCAGCCTTTTTTATGGTGGTTATTATCTTCACCTGTACTTCGATGGAGCAGTTGCGGTGTACCACGCCCAAGCCCCCGAGCTTGCCCAAGGAGACGGCCATCGCTTCTTCCGTCACTCTGTCCATTGCAGCCGAAAGGAACGGCACCGTAAGCGTAATACCGGCAATGTTAGTTTTTAGCGAGGCTTCTGCGGGCTCCATGTCGGAGGCGGCAGGGCGAATGAGGACGTCGTCAAATGTAAAACTCCTATTTAGAATCTTCGAATCCATGGCCTATTGTATCCAAAAGGCCGAATAAATCAATCGTTCGGGATAACCTCGGCAACAACCGTACAATGATCAGAAACGCCGCTTATTAGCTGGACATTAGAAACCTCATACCCAGGCGTAGAAAAAATGCCATCGACCATCTTGTCCGCAAGCTCGCGCGAACGCAGTTTCCCCGCGTGATGGAGCGCGATGTCGAGACTCGTTTTGTACTTCGGCGGAATGTTATCTTTGTATCTCTCAGCAAGCATTGAGAAAATCTCACCACCGCGCGGCGCATTAAAATCGCCTGCGAGTACGAACTCCTTCACCTCATGGAGTATGTCTAAAAGAGTTCGCATATCGGTCCGCTGTTCCTCACTTGTATTTCCGTCTGGCGTCCACGTAAAATGAGTATTCGCTATTCGAAAAATCTTCCCGTATTTCTCAATGTCACAGATAATGACCATTCTGTTATTGAGATTGTAAGTCGCAGGGTCATTCTGTACGGAGTTCGGTACCGTTTCCGCCGTTCCAACATAATATTTCACCTCGTGTCTTCTTATCGACAAACGCGAAAATATGCCAACACCTTGAATTTCCGGGGGAGTTTCGCGGGGACGACCTGTCATCGGTATAAACACATGCTCCGCACCACCCAAAGCAGCTGAAATTGTTGCTATAGAACTCTCGTAGATTTCCTGTACGCAAAAAACGTCAGGCATTTGTTTCTCTAAAAAAGGCACGATAAGGTCGAGATGTTTCGACTTCTCGATATTGAGTGAGATGAGCTTCAAGGCGACACTCATGCTTCCCTATTTTGATTTTCTCTCCACTGCGGCTTTGATGAACGCATTAAACAAGGGATGCGGTGCAAGCGGGCGAGCGCGGAATTCCGGATGAAATTGCGTTCCGAGAAAGAACGGATGCTCGCTTTTCGGCAACTCCGCGATTTCCATAAGAATTCCGTCCGGCGATTTCCCCGAGAAAACTAGCCCGGCATTTTCCAGCTGTTTGATGTAATCGGGATTAATCTCGTAGCGATGGCGGTGGCGCTCGGAAATTGATTTTGCTTGATACGCCTCTTGTGCGATTGACCCTGGCGTAAGTTCGCACGGATATGCTCCGAGCCGCATCGTTCCGCCGTAATCCTTTTTTGCGAGCTTTTCAATTTGTTCGGGCAAAATAGCGATAACCGGATGGGCGGTTTTCGGGTCGATTTCCGTCGTGTGCGCGCCCGCGAGCCCGGCGACATTCCGCGCAAATTCCACCGTCATCAGCTGCATTCCGTAACAAAGGCCGAAATACGGGATTTTGTTCTCGCGCACGTATTTTATGACATTGATTTTCCCTTCAATGCCCGTCTCGCCAAATCCCCCGGGAACGAGTACGCCGTCATATCCGGCGAGTTTCTCGAGATTTTCACCTTTCTCGAATTGCTGCGACGAGATGTAATCTATGTTGGGCTTCACTCCCACCGCATAGCAGGAATATTTTATCGCCTCAAGCACGGAAATATAAACATCGGAAAGAACGAAATCGCCGGAATCAAAATACTTCCCTACAACGGCGATTTTTACTTCTTTTCCTCCATTTTTGGAACGGCGTACGAATTCTTCCCAATCTTTTAGGTCGATAGTGGGCGAACATTTATTCATCTTCAATATCTCGCACAGCTGTCCCGATAGATTGTCTTTTTCAAAGTTGAGCGGTACGTCGTAAATGCTTTTTACATCGGGCGCTGATATGACGTGCTCGGGCTTTACGTTGCAGAAGAGAGCAATTTTTTGCCGGCGTTTCTCATCCAGTGCAATTGGTGCGCGAGCGATGATAATGTCCGCGAAAACTCCGGCGCTGTTCAATGTTCGTGCCGCATACTGCGTCGGCTTCGTTTTCATCTCTCCGATCGAATTTGGCACAGGAAGATAGCTGACAAGAACCGTGGCGACATCGTCGGGATGCTGCGATTTCATCATGCGTATCGCTTCAAGAAAAAGAATGTTCTGGTATTCGCCCACCGTCCCGCCGATTTCAATCGTCGTGACATCCGCATCAGCGCCTTCGGCCGCTTTCTCTATGCGAGAAATAACTTCAAGCGGAATGTCGGGTACCACCTCAACGCACTTCCCTTCATATTCCAAATTGCGTTCGCGTTTGATGACCGAGAGGTAGACGGAGCCCGTCGTCATATAGTTGATCGACGAAATACTCTGATTGAGAAAGCGCTCGTAGTTGCCCATGTCTTGGTCAGTCTCTAAGCCATCTTCCAAAACGAAGACTTCTCCATGAACCGTCGGATTCATCGTGCCGGCATCAACGTTGATATAGGGGTCGATTTTAAGGGAAGTGACTTTGAGCCCGCGCGCTTTCAAGAGTGCTGCGATAGAAGAAGAAGCAATTCCTTTGCCGACGCCGGACATTACGCCTCCCACGATAAAAATGTACTTGTGTGCCGTACTCGCGCGCGCCATACGAACTATACTATCACGTGGCAAACCCAGCACCAATTTTGAGCTCCAGCATTATGTGCAGAAATTCTCCAATCACGGTATTTTGAGCTCGCTTTGCGTATTTCCGCTCCGTTTCAAAATTGGGGCTGGATTAAAGAAATTATAGTCGCTTCGCTCCTTAATTTCGTAAATATCTTCTAACGGCCAAATAGCTGGATAATGCTCCGAGAGCTATGCCGAATGACATTATCACGAAGAAAATGAAGGGGAAATTGCCGGCATAGTATGAAAAAGCATTAAATGTGCCTAAGAAACGCTGCAGAGGCGCGCTCATATAGAGCGTGATGGGATAGAGCAGCAGCAAAACGATAAGTCCGGAAACAAATCCGTAGAGAATGCCGGCGATCATAAACGGCCCGCGCACGTACCATCTGCCAGCGCCCACAATATTCATCACTCCAATCTCATCGCGCGAGGTATAAATGGCAAGGCGTATCGTATTGAATGCGATGAGAAGAGACGCGAGCCCCATGACGACGGCAACAATCGTTCCGATGCGTTTCGAGGTATCAATGATATTCGTCAGCCGGTCTATGGCGGTCTTGTTCTGATAGAAATTCACCTTGTCTATCGCGGAACCTCCGCTTGTGCCATTCGATTGTTGAGTAGTAAGGAATTTCGCTATCGCTTCGTATTGCGAAGTCTGCTTGGCTCTCACCTCAAGCGTGGCTCCGAGCGGATTGTCCCGTAGCTCGTCGAGCGCCTGGATTGTAAGCTGGTCGTTTTTGTGCCTCTCGCGGAATGTAGCGAGCGCCTCTTCGCGGCTAACGAAGGTGACGGATGCGACCTCCGGCATTCCTTCGAGCATTTTCTTAACATCCGTGATTTGCGCCTCGGTCGCATTAGTCGTGAAATACACGTTCACATCAACCTTTTGCGTCAATTGAACAAGCGTTGCATCAAGGGCGGCGCCGAAAACCATGAGCCCCGACAGAACAAAAAGCGTCAGCGTCATTATTGAGACGGCCGCCAAAGAAACAAATCCGTTTCGAATGAATCCTATGAGTCCGTACCGCGCGACTCTTTTTGTGTTTAGCCAGAGGGACATGTTAGATTTTGTTAGTGAGCGAAGCGAGCTTAGAAAATCTTATCGTGTCTAGCGAGGGCCATCGCGTCTGCATTTTGCAGACATGATGCCCGAGTGAAGACACGATATGCCTTTGGCATACACCCAGCACCATTTTGGCATCCGTTCTCATGTGTCCATTGTACGACCTTGTTGAGACTGTCTCAACGGTATCGGAAGGATGAACGGAAGTTGTGTGATGCCAAGATAGTGCTGGGTCTTTGAAATTATACTCCCTTCGGTCGTTAATTTCATAAGACATACTTCCCCTCCTTGTCGTCGCGTATTAATCGCCCCTGGTCCATCGTTATCACGCGCTTGCCGCCGGCATCCACGACCGACCTGTTGTGTGTCGCGAGCAGTACCGTAGTCCCAAGATTGTTTATCTTTTTTAAAATTTCCAAGACATCGTGCGTATTTATCGGGTCCAAATTTCCCGTAGGCTCATCCGCAATAAGCACTGCAGGCTGATTTACAATCGCGCGCGCTATTGCGACTCTCTGCTGTTCTCCTCCGGAAAGCTCGCGCGGGAAACTCCACATCTTGTCGGCTAATCCGACGAGTTCCAGGACATGCGGGACATCGGCCCTAATGTCGTCATCGTCTTTGCCTGCTACCTCAAGCGCAAAAGCGATATTTTCATAGATTGTTTTTGTCGGCAGAAGGCGGAAATCCTGGAAAATCGTGCCGATATTGCGCCTCACCCTCAAAAGCTCCGCATTAGACAGCTCACCTATTGAGCGAGAATCGAAGTAAACCGCGCCCGAGGTCGGAAGCACCTCGGCAAAAAGCATCTTCAGGAGCGTTGTTTTCCCCGCACCGGAATGCCCGACAATAAAGACAAACTCGCCGGGTTCAACATGCAGAGTGATGTCCTCAACCGCATGCTGGCCTCCGTGGTAAATCTTTGTGACTTTATCGTATTGAATCATGCGCCAAAAAATAAGGAGCAAAGCGACTATATTTTTTGAGCGTCCCGCACTTTCACCAACTGCTCAAAAGGTCGTTTAGCATCCATTCGTACAATTGTATCACGATATCAATATGGACTGAAAAGTGCGGGGAAGGAAATCTGGAGCAGGATCCTCCGCTCTTAAGAATTGCCTAAATTCTTTTCCGCATCGATGAATGGCTGAATGCCGCCATCGAGCACTTTGTCGGTGTCGTGTTCTTCATGATCGGTGCGATGGTCTTTCACGAGCTTGTACGGGTGCAATACATACGAGCGTATCTGGCTTCCCCACTCTATTTTTGTCGTTGCGGCAACGGAAAAGCCGCGCGACTCTTTCAATTGCGCATCTTCACGCAACTTAAACAGTTTTCCCCGTATCATTTCCAGCGCTTTCTCCCGATTCTGGGCCTGGCTGCGCTCTGAGGTAACCTGAACGGAAATTCCTGTCGGAGTATGCGTCATTCGGACGGCAGTGTCGCGCTTGTTTACATTTTGTCCGCCGGGGCCGCCGGAGCGCGCGACAGAAACTTCAATTTCCGCATCCGGTATATGCAATTCCCCCGCGTCAGGCAACTTGGGAAGCACCTCAACCATTGAAAAACTTGTTTGCCGTTTCCCCGCCGCATTAAACGGCGACATGCGCACGAGCCGATGCACGCCCGCTTCGTTCTTTAAGGAGCCATATGCGCCCGCTTGTCCTGAGCTTGCCGAATGGGAGCCCAAAACTTCAAACGAGACGCTTCTGTACCCGCCGACCGAATTCTCGTTTGCCGAGAGAAGCGATGTGCGCCATCCCTTGCTCGCAACATACTTACTGTACATACTGAAAAGAATTCTGGAAAAATCTTCCGCATCATCACCGCCCGCGCCGGAGATTATTGAAATAATCGCATCGCTTTTGTCGTATGAACCCCCGCCCGCAAGCTTTGCTTTTAAATCTTGATACTCTTTAAGTGTGGCCTGCGCCTTTTCTTTATCAGCCCAAAAATCAGGGCTAGCCATTGCCGTTTCTATATCCGCTATCCGCCGTTCAATTTCTTCTTTCGATTGCATTCGAGCAGTATACCCCGTGAGATACATGCACTCCACTTACCGTATTATCTTTTACTCTCTTATCTCATGGGGTATATCAAATCGCTTAGGAGTTATAGTCTGTCAGCAAATATCACTAAAAGTAGTAATGGTCCCATTTTCATCCTCGACAGATATTTTGTCGCCCTTCTGCAGTTTCTCCTACTCGATGCCCAATCTTCCAGTATCCGATAATGATAAGTGTCTTTTCTGCTAATTCCATCTGCGGCACCGAAGCTCCGGGGTTGTAAGAATTATTTTCTGGATAACTATAAATAGAAAAATGGTTCCCGCTGACTTTTTCCGCTTCCTTTATGCTTCCGAACCCTTCAATCGTCGCAGATTCAATCCTCCATTTTTCTGGATAGTCTATGCTAAAGCCGAGAGAACTTTGGTATCGCAACATCCCAGCTTGAGGAGGTGGGGATGTCTTCAAGTCTAAAGTCTGCGCCGTTGATGTTGCTTGAGTAGAAGAAGCCACGGGCTGATTCCCCTGTTTCTTATTGTGTACATACACATACGCCCCGCCGCCAAGCACGAGGATAGCGATAAGCGCGAGGAGCAGGGGCGAGATAAATCCCTGCCTGCCTATTGGCATGGCTTTGGTTTCTTTCATTTCATGCTAACGAAGCCGTAAGAGGGCTTGAATTATTACATGGCAGACTTCTTGCTGGCGACGTAGAGCGAGAGAAGAGTACATGTACTCATGTACTCTTCCGAGTCGAGGAGTTAGAAATCGGCACAACGCCCTGCGCTTGTGCGCAGGGCTGTCTTTCGAGCCGCATGGTTTAACGCCCTGCGGTCTCGAAAGAGCCGATTTACTTGAGAATCTCGGGGGACAACCGTTTCGCTTCCTCAAGAAAGAACTTTTGCCACGCGTTCTCGTCAAGAGGTATGAGCATACGCGGATAGTCCTTTAGCTCTTGCGCACGCAGAAACTGCGCGCCGAGTTGCAGAGGGTCTATATGATAATCGAATTTTATCCTCGCCTTCTTTACGAGGTCGTCGATAGTCCACGGCTCACGCTTCAGAATGCAGTACAAATCAATGAAGTCGCGCGAACGAGGCTTTTGATAGATTGTAAATATTTTATTGACTGCGATATCGATGATGCTGTCGATATGCAGACTGCCAATCTTCTTCTTTTGTTCGATTCGCGGGAACGGAAAATAGGTAAACTCCGTCTTAATTTCATCCTTCTCAAGTTCAAGGAAAAAAAGATTTCTGTTGAAAGATTGTTCATACCTCACACGGATAATTCCTACTGCTTTTTGGAGCTTCTTCAATACTGCAGAAACGCCTTCCGGCTCGAACTCTTCTTCCGAGAAGAAATCCAAATCTTCCGAGAGCCGATGTTGCAAATAAAACTCCGCAAGCGCTGTCCCTCCAGACAGGTAAAATGTCTGGCAAATGCGCTGCTCTTCGCTCAACAATTTCAGCAACTTTTGCTGGTTGTCCGAAAGAATGGAGGTCATTGCGATAGTATGAGAGAAAGAAACTTCTTTTTGTGCGGGTCTAGTTCAAGCTTGTCCCAATAGGCGAGAAGGTCTTGCTTCTTGATTTTACCGTCGCGAATTCCGAAATTGACGGCATTCTCAAGTTCCCACACGGCCAGCGCGTCCGGGTCATTCTCTAGCGCGCGCGTATCGACTGACCAGTGCTTCATTAGGTATATTATACCACCTCGTTAGAAGTCTCGGAAGGCTGAAATATGCTAAGTTAGAAGACTCTTTCAGAATACCGAATAGGTCTCACTGTAAGTTTTCTGAAGCGGGAAGCATCGCTTCCTACCTGCCCGCCAAAGCCAGAGCGTGGCAAGTGGTATGAAAACGAACGGGAAGTATTTATTCGCTCATCAAGTTCGTCACTGCCGTCGCTTTCGGGCGATGGCGGGCGGGCTTCTAACGGGGTACCATATTTCCGGCTATTGCGGTAGCGCGATTTTGGCGATAAGCGCGAGGATACGATTAAGAAAGTTCTTTATTTTTTGTCCATTGGAATTTCTCCTTTAAAATGGACATTTTCTTTTTTATATCTTCCGTGTCAACGGTTGTGTTGGCGGTTTTGGCTTCCATTCTCCTGTTTTATTTAATCAAGGCGGGGAAAAATCTCTACATCCTTTCAGAGGCACTCAAGGGCGGTTTCAAGGAATCGGAGGAATTCATCGCGGAGCTTCGGGAGCGTTTGGAAGATAATATGGTTTTTCGGCTTTTTTTCCCTCCCGCACGGAGGAAGAAAAACAAGGATAAAAAGTAATCTGCTGTAACACATTCGTTTCTGAAACGGCGTGGACGGCGGGGTCGAGCAATTAATATTTTTAATATCAAAAATAAAATGAAAAAATCAAGCAAAAGTTCAGGCGCGGCAAAATTGGCCGTTCTCGGCGCGAGTGTTGCCAGTTTGGCGGCGGCCTATTTCTTTCTCGGGCCGAAAGGTAAGGCGCATCGGAGGCAGACAAAGGCATGGGCTATCAAGATGAAAGGCGATGTCGTTGAGAAATTAGAGAAGGCGCGCGACGTGAGCGAGCCGGTGTACCGCGAAATCATTGATTCCGTGGCCGCGACGTATGAGAAAGGAAAAAAGGCAAGCCGCGAAGAAATAAAGGCGCTGGCGCAAGATTTGAAAAAACACTGGAAAACGATTGGCGGCTCCGCGCGAGCAGTCAAGCTGGAAGCACTGAAAGGCGCGAAAAAAGCAGCGAAAAAGGCGCGCGGATAGGGTAAACCGTCTCACTTCGAGACCGCAGGGCGTTACGCCGGTTTCTGACTCCCTGCCTGCCCGCCTGTCTGCGTGCCACGCACAGGCAGGCCAGCGGGCGCAGGCAGGCTCGGCTCGGAAATGAAAATGAGTACGTTTTCATTTCACTCGCTCTACGTCGCCAGTAAAAGTGCTGTCGTGCTTAAACCTATTTTGAGCCACCTCGCGGAATCGAACCGCGGACATCGTCTTTACGAAAGACGTGCTCTACCAACTGAGCTAAGGTGGCTTAACTAAAGAACAACCCTCTTACCAAAGCCGACGCTTCGGTCGGCTCCCCGACCCCGCAGGGCGTCGGGGCTGAGCTACTTCGGCAGGCGGAACTGAATATATCATTTTTGCGTCAATCGCGCTTCCAACCACAAACACATACCAACATTCTCAAGTTTGTAAGGATGTCTTAAACGTGCTGGAATGATTTGAGAAAACGGACGAACAACTTGCCGTAAGGAGATAACGTGTGCTCAACAAACTTGCCACGATATTTTTTATTTATGAGTCCGCTATTCTGGAGCCGCCGCGTGTGTTCCCCCAATGTTTTCTCATTTGCGCCGAGCGTTCTTACAATTTCTTCAAGCGTTATGCCTCCACTTTCGGCTACGAGAAGTAAAATCTCTATGCGGTAATGGTTTGATATTCCTTTTAAGTGCCGCTCCATTTGCTTCGCATTTTTTACTTTGGTCATATTCATATCATAACATCATCCTTACATT
The DNA here is from genome assembly GCA_030674455.1 of bacterium. Taxonomy (GTDB): domain Bacteria; phylum Patescibacteriota; class Minisyncoccia; order Phycocordibacterales; family UBA2100; genus UBA10103. Next base: position 28,149 of record JAUSGQ010000002.1, on the reverse strand, counting down.
CTCAAGTTTGTAAGGATGTGTTGATAAGGTGCGATTAGCCGGAACTCAATCATGTTAGCCTATCCGCAATTACGATAATGTCATCACCAAGTGTACTCACTGATTCGGTTTTGAGACGCAATCCCTGCGCGATTTTCTGCACGCCCTTTCCGCCTATGGAGTGCGCATCTTTTCCTCCAACTAAAACGGGCGCGCAAAAAATGTATGCTTTATCGACAATTTTGGCGTCAATAAAACTGCCCAGTATTTCTCCGCCGCCCTCAACGAATACGCTGATAATTTCAGCTTTTCGCAGTTCGGCAAGAAGCTTTGGAATGGAAATTCGCGCCTTAAAAACGAGAACGCGAATGCCTCGTTTTTCCAGCTCCTCTATTCTCTTTTTTGGAGCGCTGGATGTTGTCGCAATAATGACATTTGAATCCCGAAGAACATTCGCACGGAGCGGGATGCGTAGATGAGAATCCACAATTACCCGCACAGGGTCTCTCCTTCCCTTTGCACGGACTCCAAGATGCGGATTATCGCGAATCACCGTATTCACGCCGACAAGAATCGCCTGGTAGGCACCTCTCAATTCTCGCGCAAAAGCTCTGGCCTTTTCGCCGGTAATCCACTTTGAATCGCCGGTTCGCGTTGCCAGCTTTCCGTCCAAGCTCATCGCGAATTTAAGAGCGACGAATGGGCGCTTCTTTTCGTGAAAAACAAAAAACGATTCGTTAAGAGCATGCGCAGCTTCTTTTTCCGTCCCCACAGAAACAGAAATGCCGGATTTTTTGAGGCGAGCTACTCCTTTACCTTGCACTTTCGGATTGGGGTCGATGGCGGAACAAACAACCCTTTTTATTCCCGCATTGATTATGGATTCCACACAGGGCGGAGTCTTGCCGAAGTGAGCGCACGGCTCAAGATTTGTATAAAGAGTCGCGCCGGAGACGTCGGCGCCCGCATCTCTAAGTGCCAAAACTTCCGCATGAGCAGTGCCCGCTCTCTTGTGGTATCCGCGTCCGATGATTTTGCCGTTTTTAACAATGACAGAGCCGACCATCGGATTTGGATTCGTTTGACCGATGCCTTTAACCGCTAATCTTAGTGCCTCGTCAATGAACTTCTCGTCCCCTATGAAAGAATTTTTCATAGCGTTTAAACATTCTTTAATGTGTGGCCGAGCCTCTTTTTCTTTGCGGAAAGATATGCCGCGTTTATCTCATTATGTGGGATTTCCAGAGGGATCATTTTCGCGATATTGATTCCGAACGAGGTAAGCTGTTTTTCTTTCTCGGGATTATTGGACAGCAATTCTATTCTTTTGGCGCCCAAGTCTTTTAATATCATGGCGGCAACTTCATAATCCCGCGCGTCGGCGGCAAATCCAAGCGCGTGGTTTGCATCCACCGTGTCGTACCCCTCATCCTGAAGCGCATACGCTTTTATTTTATTTCCAAGCCCTATACCGCGCCCTTCCTGATTGAGATACACAATGATTCCGCCTCCTGCCTTACTGATTATTTCCATGCTTGCCTGCAATTGTTCTCTGCAGTCGCACCGAAGGGAGCCGAATGTGTCTCCCGTAAGACACTGTGAGTGAACTCTGACGAGAACAGGCTTCCCATGAGCGTCGGACGAAATTTCTTTACTATCGCCGCCTGCCTGCGCCGCGGGCGCGGCAGGCAGGTGAATGAGCGCGACATGTTCAAGGTCGTCGATAGTAGACGTGAAGACGATGATGCGGAACATTCCGTGCAGCGTGGGAAGCGTGGATTCAGAGAACCTCGCCACACCGTGCGGAGACTGAAGTTGCGGAAGCGGATGCGCACGCAGGTATCGCACAATATCTTTTATCGCCACGATCTTTACCTTAAGTTCGCGCGCATAACGCAGGATTTCGGCGCCTCGCGCCATGCGGCCATTTTTTCCGACGATTTCGCACAAGACGCCCGCAGGCTCCCTCCCCGCAAGGCGCGCCAAATCAACAGCCGCCTCGGTGTGGCCTTCACGCTTCAAGAGGCCGCCGGCACGTGCCACAAGCCCGAACACATGGCCTGGTTTTACTATGTCGCTAGGGCGCGACTTTGGGTTGGCGAGTATGCGTATCGTTTTTGCCCTGTCGTATGCGGAAACTCCGCTCGTGATTCCTCTCTTTGCGTTCATCGAGATCGTGAAATTCACGCCTGTCTTTTCGGTATTCTGTCTTAAGGGAACCATCGCGGAAAGCCGGAGATTGTGCGCTTGCTTAGGAGTAATCGCGGTGCAAACAATACCGCCTCCATACTTCAGCATGGTATTGATGTTCTCTCCGGTCGCGGCATCGGCGGGAATGTATAAGTCGGCCTCGTTCTCCCGCTTCGGACTATCAACAACAATGAGCATCTTGCCCTTCTTTATTTCCGCTATCGCTTCCGGCACTGTGCAAAACTTTTTCTTTAAGCTTTTCATAATTTTGATATGAGTGTAATCATCGAGAGCGCGGTTTCCGCGGCTTCGACGCCTTTGTTCTCAACCTTTCTCGTCGCACGCTCGAATGCGTCCGACAATTTGTAAACGGCAAGAATCTCGAATATCACAGGAATTTCGTATTGAAGCGCGACCTCCGCGCATCCGCGCGAGCACTCGTTCGCAATCTGCTCGAAATGGTATGTCTTCCCCTTCACTATCGCGCCGAAGGTTATCAGCGCATCATATCTTTTCTGCTTCGCCATCTTTTTGACGATGAGCGGAACCTCAAGAGCGCCGGGAACGCGAACCATCGTAATGTGGTTTTTTGCAATACCGCGAGCAAGAAGCGTTGCAACACAGCGCTTTTCCAACTCACTCGTAACGTCCTCACGGAACGAAGTTCCGATAATCCCTATCCGAATTTTCTTTTTTGATTTCATATAAATTAATCTTAACTACTTGCTTATTCGCGCGAATAAGCAAGTGACGCGGGCAAATGTGCGGTTAGAGATTTACTTGCGTATTTCGCTAGTATGTCAATTTCAATATTCACCGTATCGCCTGCTTTGACTTCATGCAGTGTCGTATTTCTCCATGTGTGAGGAATAATCCCGACGCTGAATTTATTTTTGCTCGCCCTGATGATAGTGAGCGAGATGCCGTTTACCGCAATAGAACCCTTATCTACAAGGTGGCGGGAGATTTCTCTCGGCACTTCCAGCGTAAGAAGATAGCTTGCGCCTGTTTTCACAACTTTACTTACTTTTCCTACACCGTCCACATGGCCGTGAACGAAATGGCCCGAGATAAGAGAGTCGGCCTTTAGAGGAAGCTCCAAATTTACTTTTTTCCCAGATATCAATTTTCCAAGCATCGTTTTCCGCCAAGTTTCTTCCATGACATCCGCTTTAATCGTTCCGGCGCGAGCCGAGGTAACAGTGAGGCACGCGCCGTTTACGGCCACGCTTTCTCCCAGACCGAGACGGCGCACGATGCTGGGGCTTGCGGCAACTTCTAAACCGCTCGCCGTGCGCTTTTTAACGGTTCCGATTTCTGTGATGATTCCTGTGAACATAAAATAGAAAATCCCCTCATTTCTTCGGGGATAGAAACAGTACCATTATGCATCAGTGATGCGGTACGGTTTCCTTCTTTCATCCCGACTATACGGTCGGTCGCGGAATCAAACCGCAGTCGTGCTCTGATAAATACCAGAGCTCGCGGACTCGCTTGTCCTCCATAGCTTTAGCGCAGGAGGACGGGCTTTACCGCCGATTGGGACTTTGCCCGTACTTTACGAACATCACCCAAACCCCGAAGGAAGTGCCTATTATACACCTCGCTTTACTTTTGCAACATGTATGCGTATTCGTCTGCAAACATTCCAACATTCTCAAGAATGTTGGAATGTTTTTATTTACAACAACGCCTTGAGCGCACTGGTAATGATTTTATTGCTTGTTTTATCTTTCACGGCTATACGAATAAAATCATCATGAAACTGTTTACTGATCGAGTCGCAGTTACGCAGATAAATATTCTGTTCGCGCAATTCCTCAACGATATTTCTTGCGCTCAATCCTGTGCCAGTTAGATTTACAAGAAAGAAGTTTGCGACCGAATCAAAAATCCTTAGAGACGGTATTAGCAAATCTTGAATCATCGCTTCTCGGAGTACCTTAGTTTCAGCATATTTTTGCGTATAGTATTCTTTGTCTTTAAGCGCTTCAACTCCTGCGATTTGCGCAACTAAACTCACTGGCCACGGAGGAATAAATTGAGAGATTTTTTCGATTATTGAAACAGGTGCAGTGAGATAGGCCAGACGCACCCCGCTTAATCCGTACACTTTTGACATTGACTTTATAACGACAAGATTTGGATGTTTAACTACCTCCCTCTCAACTGATTTATCTCGCTCTACATAATCTATATATGCTTCGTCCACAACAAATATCACGTCAGAAAAGGTCTTAGCAAGTTCAAGAACATCTTCTTTTCCCAAATACTGCCCAGTTGGATTGTTCGGATTCACCAAAACCATCACTGTGGGATGAATTTTGGTGATGTCCTTAACCAGTAGGTCGCAATCAATCGCAAAATCAAACTTTTTATTCAAAACATGTCTATAAACGGTCGCGCCAATGACATCTTCTAAAATATGCGGGTACTCGCTGTACATCGGATCAAGAATCATAACTTTGTCGCCTTTATTCAAAATGTGAGGAAAAAAAGAAAATATCAAACTTGATGAGCCGCTACCAACAACGATGTTTTCTTGTGGAATTTCCCGCTGCTTCGAAATGATTCTTATCAAACCTTCACAATGCGTCGGCGGCGACGTTTTCAAAGCGAAGGATAGATATTCGCGGACTTTCTTGATAACTTTTGGCGATGGGTCAAACCACGCATCAAGTACATCTGCGCTAATTACTTTGCTTGACCTTTCCAGTGTAGAGAAGTCATCACCAATCGCGGCGAAAAATGCACCTCCATGCTCGGACTGCTTTGACATTAGAGCTATAATACTTACTGATTGGAAAAATGTAAAAGGGGTCTATATGCCCTGAAAGGGAGATTTATGTGTGGCCCACCTAAGAACATTCCAACATTCTGCAGAATGTTGGAATGTTCTTACTGCTCAATAATCTGTTCGGCGACTTTATAAATATCCCCCGCTCCCATTGTGATGATTAGCGTGTCCGAATCGCACTTAAGAAGAGCATCACGGATTTCATTGAACGAATCCAGAGCGCGGGCATTTCCCTGCCTGCCGCCTGCCTGTCCGGTAGGCAGGGCAGGCAGGCTCCTTCGCACCGCTTCAGCGAGCGCGTGATTTGTGATACCGGGAATCGGCTCCTCTCGCGCGGGGTAAATCGGCGCGATAATTACTTCATCGGCTTTGGCAAGCGCTTCGCCAAACCCTTTCATCAAATCCCTTGTTCTCGAATAGAGGTGCGCGTGAAATGCAACGACTATTCTTTTGCCGGGGAACTTCTCTCGTACAGCGCGCAGAGTTTTTTTAATCGCCGTCGGGTGGTGCGCGTAGTCGTCGTAAACTTGCGCTCCATTTGGCGTTTCGCCTTTGTATTCAAACCGGCGCCACGAGCCCTTGAAATTCTTAAGCGCCTCATCCGCGACAGTTTCAACAATGTCGGGAAATGCGGCGCGCGCCGCGGCTTTCGCGGCGCGCGCATTTTCACGATTGAATTCGCCTAGCAGTTTGAGCATGGGGGTTGATTCTTTCGTATAATCAACCACGCGCGCTGTAACGCCTTTCAATACAACACTCATATTCTCGCCGTCAGGATTCGTGACGACAACTCCATGCTTTGGTACCGCGCGCGCGGCTTTGTTGAACGACTCCAGCATCTTCTCGAGCGTAGGAAAGTAATCGGTGTGGTCCCATTCGGCATTTGTCATCACCAGTATTTCTGGAGAGAGTTTCAGCATATGGTCTTTGTATTCGCACGCTTCAACAACAAGAAGGTCATCGCGTCCCTCAAGATAATTGGACTTAAAATCCGACACAATGGAACCAACTATGGCACTCGGGTCTTTCCCCGCGTGCTTCAATATCGCCGCCAACATTCCGGTCGTTGTGGTTTTCCCATGAGTCCCCGTGACAGCAAGTGTTCTCATTTTCTTTGAAACCTGACCGAGCGCCTCAAAGTAGGACATTTCGGGGATTTTCATTTCTTTCGCGCGCATTCGCTCCTGGTTGTCGAGCCAAACGGCATCGCTGTATATGAGAAGTTCCGTATCGGCAGGTATGAGACACCTATCGTGGCCTGCCTGCGCCGAGGCTTCGGCAAGCAGGCCGATTGAAACGGAAACTCCTTTTTCGGCAAGCAATCTTGTCGTGGGCGACTCTTCTCTGTCCGACCCACTCACTTGTTTGCCCTGATGCACAAGAAGCTGTGCAAGGGCCGACATACCTATACCTCCTATGCCAACCATGTAAATATTCGAAACTGTCATAGACGTTTAGAAGTTTACACTCTATCGCTTCCGCCAGAAAGGTCTACAATGAATTTGTGAAAGAAAGTAAAAAGAAAACGAAGTTCAATTTTGAAGAGCTAAAAGCGGCAGCCACAAGCGAGAACGCCGGAGTACGAAAGAAAGTCTTCGAGGAATACTTTGAACAATTCGAGGAATTTCCCTCATACCTCTTCGATAACACAGATACCATCGACAAAAAACTCTCCGAAACCATCTCCGATATTGAGAACGACCCCGATACATCCGCACGGATGCGAAAAGGAATTGTTCAGATGCTCAATCGACTTCCAACAAGAGATGGGTTAGTCTGACTAACGGACAGGTTAGTCAGACTAACCGTTTGCAGTGTGCGCGCGAACTAGCGCCATGAACTGATTCCCCCTGTCATATTCGTTCTTGAAGTATTTGCCGAATGAGGTAAACGCCGGACTGAATAAAATGGTCTCGCCCGGAACCGCGATGGAGAACGCGCGGCCAGCGGTATTGGGCAATCCCTCTTCCTCGTAAACATCCATACCCTCACTTTTCATCGCGAACACTTCATCACGAACTCGGTCGGTTCCGCGTTCTTTAAAGAGAACAACTTTGGAGCACCATTTCGGTATTTCTGCAGTGAGCGCGGACATATCAAGAAATTTATCGTCACCACCCATTATGAGAACTACCTTTCTATTTTTTGCATTTCCCACGGCTCGCAAGGCGGCGACCGTGGCCTCGGGAGTGGTTGCATTTGTATCGTTGTAAACGTTCACACCCTTTATTTGACCGACAAGTTGAAGCCGGCCTTCCAAACCAACAAATGATTCCAGCCCGCTTTGAATATCCGATTCTTGAAGGCCGAGAGAACGAAGAGCGGCGGCGGCAAGCGACGCGTTTTCTCGATTATGTTCGCCAGGAATTTGCAGTTTCCAGTCGGCGGGAATTGCCGGAGGAACATGCGGCGCGGCCTCCGGCCGCGTTGCCTTCACTTTCTCCAAAATGCCCTTCCCAACAAACAGTGAATCGCCTCGCTTTTGGAACTTAAAAATATTAGCTTTGTCGTTAAAATAAGCATCCAATCCTTGATAGTAGTCCAGATGATCAGGCATCAAATTCGTAAAGATGGAAATGTTCGGACTGATTTGTAAATCTCCAAATCCCTGCAGTTGCCACGAATCGAGTTCTAGAACGGCAATGTCGCCTTTCTTAATTTCGGGAAGCATAGCAAGGGTTGATATTCCTCTTATGTTCCCCCCAAGAATCACATTCGGAGCGCGCCTGTCCGCCGAAGCTTTAGCGAAGGCGGAAATAAGCACATAGTGAATCATGTGCGTCACAGTCGATTTTCCGCGCGTGCCGGTTATTCCTACGATAATCGCGCCCTCCTCCATCGCGTATTTCGCAAAGAGCGCGGTGGACATTACAACGGGAACGCCCGCCTTTCGCGCCGCCGCTATGTACGGAGAGTCGAGCGGAGTTTTTGCGCCCTTAATCACAAGGTCGCGGCCCGCAAAATCTTTTTCATCGTGCCCGCCGAGCCGGAACGAAACGTTGTTGTAGTGTTTTAATTTCTCCACCGATTCCGCGAGCTGTGCTTCTGTCTTCTTATCTGTAACGAGAACATGCGCGCCGCACTTCGCGAGGAACTCCGCGTCGCCGAGTCCCCTCCCGAGGAGTCCTAGCCCTAACACGGTTATTTTTTTGCCTTCAAACAGTTTTTGACAATTCAACATGCACTTTAATACGCGCGATAGTCAGTCTCCAGAAATTTCTTAAGCCGCCTCAATCCCTCCTGTATCTTGGAAGCATCGAGCGCGTAGCTGAAGCGCACGTGGTCGGGCGCGCCGAACCATGCGCCATCGTAAGAAATCATCCTGTATTTGTAGTAGAGGTCGGATACGACACGGCCCGAATTCTTTAACTTTGGTAAGACGTAAAACGCGCCCTCGGGCTTCCATAATTCGAGGCCAAGTTCGAGCATGCCGGCATATATCATGTCGCGCCGCTCCTTCCATATTTTTACGTGCTTTTCCACATAGGATGCCGGCACGGAGAGAGCCGCGAGCGCCATGACCTGCGCTGCGACGCTCGTGTTCATAGACGTGTGATTCTTCATTTCCACCACTTTTGAAACGAGATCCTCGTCGGGCGAATAAAGATAGCCGACTCGGAATCCGCACATAGCGTAGGTTTTGGAGAACGAGTTTACGGTCACGACGTGTTTGCCGTGCAACAAATAATTCTCTCTGTCGTAAATAAGGTCTTTATAAACTTCGTCGGAAATAATATAGAGCCCCAGGCGGTCGCAGAGCGCCTCGACTTTTTTCAGCGTCTCAATATCCTGAACCGTGCCGGTCGGGTTGGAGGGCGAATTGATAAGAACCGCTCGGCATCCGGGCGCGATATCTGCAAACTGTTCGTAATTTATTTTTCCTCCTTCGCCGAGGTCGTAATATTCTGCGGTCATTCCCGCATACCCCACAACGAACGGATAGGAATAGTAATACGGTCGCGGCAAAAGAATTTTGCCTCCCGATTTTGAAATTGAGCGCAGAACAAGGTCGATCGCCTCCGACGCGCCGTTCGTTATGACAAAATGCTCCGGCTTAGCTCCCGGGTATTCTTCCGCGAGTTTAGCGCGCAGCGATTCCTCTCCCTGAATTTGACCGTATTTGAACCCGTTATACTGCTTTAAAGCATCAAATGCCTCCGGCGGCGGCGGCAAATCGGGCTGTCCGGAGCCGAACGAAATGAGGTCTGTGTCATCCCCTTTTCCAATAAAAAAAGATGGGCCTGGTATGAGTTCCGCCATAATTTCGCATTGTATCATCAGGCGTGGGAAATGTAATCTGGAACATGAGGCATTAAGTTATCCACTTGTGCGCCTTTGCTTCGCGCGTATAATTCCACAACTGCTTTCTGTGGAAGTTGGGGTTTGATTCCCCCACTGTGCCGCAACGGTAAAACTTGGTGAGCTGCCTCCGCAAGGAGCTACGGCGAGCCGAGGCGAGTCCGGTCTTCAGAAAGCGGATATCCCGAGCAGGAGACCGCTGACGCCGCAGCTGCGGCGCACGCACGTAACCTCCGCTTGGGCGGAGTTTTTTGATTTGCAGTAGCAAATCATCCGCCGAAGCCTTGGCGAAGGCGGAGAGATAACATATGAGAAAACATTTATTACTTTTCCTTGCTATCATCGTCCTCGGAGCGGGTGCGTATTTCTCTGAACGTTCTTTTCTTTCATCCCAAGGTGACTCCTTGGCTCTGCAAGGTGTCTCCTTGGGAGCGCTAAATGCGGCATCAGAAAAATCAACTGGCATTGAGTTCACACTTATCGTCGGAGAAGAGCTCTACGAAGACAATGTGCCGCCTGGCTCAACAATCCTTGATGCTATGAACATACTCGCATCAAGCACCAAATTTCGATTCACATCAAAAGATTTTCCCGGCATGGGCGCGTTCGTCGAATCAATAAACGGCCTGCCTGCGCCGCGTTCGGCGCGGCAGGCAGGCAAGATTGCGGCCGATGGATACTACTGGATTCTGTATGTAAATGGAGCAAAGGCACAGCAAGGAATCTCCACTATCATCGTAAATCCTGAAAACAGCGTAGAATGGAAATATGAAAAAGGTTACTAGACAATATCCCTACACTGTGGTATAATTAACTTTTATGAGACATCTTAACCGCTCCCTCTTTGGCTTGATTATTGTCTTATTCCTCTCTTCAACTATTGGTGTCGCGACCGCCTTTGCGCAGATTGTCGACCCAGACGCACCACCTCCACCGCCTGCTTCTGACCAAGCAACGATTACCATTCGCGATGGAGCAACGGTCATTTCGAGCGGGTCGGCCACGCTTCCTGATATTGGCTCACCGGATGTCGCCATCACTTCTATAGGAGGTTCTCATAATGTCCCGGCGCGAAGCGTCTTGGCAATTATAAAAGATATTGAATCCGCAACAACGACATTCTCTATTTCAGACCTGCAATACTCGGACGCCTATAGTTCTTTTTATCTCAATTGCATCGCGGCACCCGCAGACCCCGCAAGCCCACTCTGCGGAAATTGGCAGTATGTGGTGAACGGCACAAGTCCCAATGTAGGAATGGAGGTGCAGACGCTTTCTAACAACGACGCGGTCTATCTGTATTTCGGCCCGTCGCGTCGCATTACGCCGAGCTCTTCTAATGTCACGATTGGAGTGCCGTTCACTGTAGCAGCGGAATCATACGTTGCACCATCCAATTCATGGACGCCCGCGACCGGTCTCACGTTAAGGATTCTTCAGGGCGACCCTTTTAACAGTCCGACTATCATTTCTTCCGCGACTGTCGGGGCGGATGGCAAAGCAACATTCACGATACATACCGCCGGCTCGTACGCCGCAGGCCTGTTAGAAGATGGCTATTATCCCAATGCCTCAATAACAGCATCTGCTACGCCTCAAGCTTCCCTTTCATCTTCCGGAGGGGGCGGGGGCGGCATTAATCTGCACGCGCCGTTTGACATGCCGCTCGCACTTGCATATCTTCAAAGCGAGCAGCGCGCCGATGGCTCATTTAGTTCTGCGCTTCTTTCCGATTGGGTTGCAATCGCGCTCGGCGGAGGAGGAGCCGGAGACGCGCAAAAGAAGCTGTCCCAGTATTTCTCATCCAATCCGCCATCTCTGCAAAGTGTTTCCGATTACGAGCGGCATGCAATGGCGCTCGAGGCGCTCGGAATAAATCCCTATTCAGGGACATCTGTTGATTACATAACTCCCATCGTAAATGGTTTCGACGGGAAGCAAATTGGCGATGCGGCGCTCGTCAATGACGATATTTTTGCCATATTTCCGCTCCTTCATGCCGGCTACTCGACCAACGACGATGTAATACAAAGAGTTGTTTTGTTCATCCTATCAAAACAACTTCCTAACGGCTCGTGGGAAAACAGCGAGGATTTGACCGCTGCCGCTGTTCAAGCACTTTCGCTCGCGCGGCAGCTTCCGGACACGTCAAACGCGATAAACTCGGCGATTGATTACATACACGGAAAACTGCAAGCGGATGCAAGCCTTGGAAACAGTTTTGCAACAAGCTGGAGTCTGCAGGCAATTGCCGCGGCTCCAAGCTCATCTCTAAACTGGGCGAACGGCTATTACACGCCTCAATACTACATTGCCACGCTTCAGGAGCGCGATGGCGGCATCGAACCTGCGAGTGCTACTTCCGACACGCGCGTGTGGGCAACAGCATATGCTATTCCCGCAATTCAGGGTAACACATGGGATTCGCTTCTCTCCTCTTTCGCTAAGCCCGCGCCGAAAGTCAATGTTGAGCAAATCGCGACATCTACGCCAGTTACAACAGCCGAAGCGGTAAGTGTTGCGCCAACTTCTTCAGTAGCAGTTGAGCTTTCAAACGCTGAAAAATTGCCGGACGAAGAGAAACAGGAAACATTCGTGGAGCCGGAATTGCCAGCACCCGCCGAACCACTTGCAACAAGCACAGAGGCAACAACGACGCTTGCGAATGTTTCTCCTCCGTATGTTCAAACAGCGGCCATAGCAGTTGTTGATTACGGAATTCCAACTGAATGGAAATGGTGGCTCGCGCTGCTCGTTTTGCTTGCATTTATCGCAGGCCTATGGCGAGGGTTTCGAAAACGAAAACAACGCTAGAAAAACTAGCCAGTTAATTACTCCGTGGCAGTCGGTGTCTTTTCTGGGACATCCGGATTTTTTGGCTTCATAAGCGCAGTCGCCGTAAAGAGGCCCACGAGAACAAGTGCCGCAAATCCTATTCCAAGCCACGGAAGCCAGGCGTTGCGCTCGGTTATCCTGCTCTCCTCTTTGTCGCAAACATCCCCTATCCCATCCCCGTCAGTATCCATCTGGTTTACATTAGGGTCGTTGGGACAATTGTCTTTCGCATTTGGTATTCCATCTCTGTCGAAATCATCGCACAAGTCCCCGCGGCCATTGCCGTCCGCATCTTTCTGGTCTGCATTTGCGACGGATAGACAGTTATCCAGTATGTTTGGAATTCCATCGCCGTCGGTGTCTGCTATTACATACCGAGGATTCTTTTGTGCTTGACGGTCGATAGTGAGAACATCTCTGTCATCAGTTAAATTTCCGATTTCGCCGACTTTGGGAAGCGCAGGACGGTCTGCGTCAAAATACACTTCATATTGATTGTCCGGCTGAGCTAAAAAACGCAGATGACTCCCTGATGCTATTGGCGCGTTGTCCTGCGCAAGACGCAATTCCGTAATGCGCAGCGGCTGGGCGTACCATAGCGTCACTACCCAAATAGCGGAAGTTGTTTTGGGAAATCGAATAGTCTGCCCATCCATGCGCGTGGGAGCGAGAATGATTATTTCCCCTTGCGTTGACTCTGTACTAATCTTTATTTGGGTTGGGAGCGCCACGTAATCATCGAGAAGTACCGTAAGCTTAGAAGATACTATCGGCCGAGCGCTATAAAGGACAATACGTACGGAACCGGTCCCTGCCTCGGGCAACGGGAATTCGACATACGTTCGTATGTCGTCATCGAGCATATATTGGCCGTTGCCATTCGGAACTTGCGCCGTGATAGGAATTAAATTGGCTCTCGATTCTTGTTTGAAGTAACTCGGCTCAAATTTCCCCGTCGTCAAATTCAGCACGGTGCTATCTGCCCTTTCCATGAAGTCTTTATTGAAAGGAATTTGTATAACAGTAGGGACCCGAATCGGAAGCGACCCGATTTCTTTGTACTGGCGATACGCGCTTACGATCTCGAGAACATTTCCCTCGAAAATCTCTGCGTAGGCAACGCTCGAAGAGAAAACCAAAGCGAACACAAATATAATTGCACCCGCGAATTGTCTTCTCATCGTCATGAACTCTTGGCAAGAGGCGCAGATTTGTGCCGTCCAAAAAATGCCGTACTCATGAGAAGCGCGCCTACGGCAAAGAATGTGATTATTCTCCAAGTCAATTCCATATTCCAAACATCTATCAAAAGAAGCCTCACTACCACAAACGCCAGCAGTACTCCGCCGTATATTCGAATATTTCCCTTATCATTGGTGCGTCCGTAGAAGTAGGCGATGAGCCCGATAATCGTATAGATTATGAGACATATCATGACGGCGACTGTGTTGTTATCGAGCGCGGCTCGCATGGAAAGCCAGAGCAGGATATATGCGAATACTGAACCGGCGACCAATAGCGTCGACGATAGGGTTGCTTTGTCGTTTGTTTGGACTTCAGGCTGCAATCGAGAGAAAAAGAGACCCAGGAGAAACAACGTCGCCGAAAGAATCAGGAGAACAAAGAAATTTTTTTGAACGACTCCAACATTCCACGATGACGAAACAATGCTCGGAAGAGCCAGAAACGCCGGACCGATCAAGAGTAAGGATGTGCGCGATGCCAATCGGAAGTCTTTAAGGACCGCATAAGAAATTAGAGGTATGAGGCCGCTTTCAATAGTGTATGCGATGGTGAGCGCGGCACCTTCCAGTTCGGCCGCTGTCGCGGCAGCTATCATGGCGACTGCCACGCCGGCGTACGTATAGAAAGCGTCGGGCCGTTGTGTGGCTCTATATGCCACGAATGCCGCAGTTAGAAATGCAACCATCCACGCTGAAATTATAAGACTTTGCCATTCTTCCGGAGCGACCATCATTATCCAAGTGAGCAGAAAAAGTCCGTTTCCCACTGCACATATAGTATCGGCGGAATCTTTTTCCTTATTCCGCAATATGCCGAGAATGTTTGTGATAAAGAATATCGCACCAAATGCATACGCAAAGAGCAGCAAAATGCTTGTATCTGCAGAAAGGATGCCAAAAAGGTGTGGCATGCTGTACAAGGCGACAATAACCAAAGCCGCCAGCGTGAGCGCGCGCTGGCCGGTAAGCGCGACAATCCACACTGCGCCAACGACGACAACCAAGAGGTAAGCGAACAACCCGATGTAATCTGGTGCAGGCGAATTGGTGAGGAGTGGCGCGACGCCGGCCACAATAAGACTTCCGAGCGCAAGATTGCGCGACTTGAACTGTACGCTCGCGAACGCGACAAATGCGGAAGTCAAAAACATAACAGAAAGAGCAATCGTTGGAGTGAAGAACTGGTATATCTCACGGGCGGCAAAAACAGTCAGTAGGACTGCAGCCGAACCTATGACCATGAATACTCCTCCCTGATGAACAAATGTGCGCATGCGCCACCATCCAAATATCAAGATCAGCGCTCCAGCAATGAGGCCGATAGTAATGCGTCCGACAGGTCCTATCCAGTTGTGCAAAAATGCGTAGCTCACGAGCCATCCAAAACCTATCAAGAAAAGGAGAGCGCCGAGTTTTAATAGCCAATCTTCTTTGAGCCATGCGGAAAACTGGACATCCCACGATGGTGATGCTGAACTCGCGACTGGTTCTTTCATTGCCGCTACCGCTTGAACAACATTCATAAACCCTGGTTGCGGCACTGGCCCCGCCGTTTGTGGCGGGACCTGTAGACGGCTCGCGGCGGACTGCGCAACATCAGAAGCAACAGGAACAGCATCAGTTCCCCTCTTCTTCAATTCCTCCTCCAATTTCGATACCCGACTCTTAAGGCCAAAGTGTAGAAAAAAGAGAACTATGAGTCCTACAAGGGTCAGTTCCCACATGGAAGTAGTGATTCTAGCACCCTGCTTTATAGAAAGACACGCGTGCGACAAGGGCTGGGGAAAACAGAAATTTACCTAAAATACCCAAAATCAAGGACTCCCCTTGATCTTCACTAAAAATACCAAATCAAGGACTCCCCTTGATCTTCATTTTTTTCGCAAATAACGAGCGGTACATGTCGTATTTCAGAGAAATCCGCAATTCTTTTCTATTGACTTTCTCGCTGAACTCAATAGGAGCGTCTTCAATGATTGCAAGCGGTTGGCGCTCACTTCCTTCTCCCATAACAATGGTCGCAACGGTCGCGAGAGAGTCCGCGACGTTTGTTTGCGTTACTTTGAGCTTCCGCCCGAATATATCCGCTTGGCCCCGATAGTCTTTGATACCTTTGAAACCAGCGTAGCCAAGCGCCACTCCAGTCACGCCCGCGCGCAGAGCGCTCGTGCGACTGTCGGTAATTACGACGCCGAGATTCTTGAGCTTGTATTTCTTTTTTAATTGTTTGCGCAACGCAAGAGCCGACGTAAAACTGTCTTTCGGGAGCAGAATAGTCTTTCCATCCGCGTTTGAATTGTCGAGCCCGGCATTCACGACAACCGTGCCGTCGCGTACGGTGAGCCACCACTGCGGCAAGACTTTGAGCTGCCACTCGCTTTCGGAGCGAATGAGCCGTTCCTTTTCTTTCCGATTCTTCAAGATGGCGACACGGCCCTCCGCGAGCGCGGCAATTTTTGAAGTGACGGCAAGAATTGAACCATTCTTTAGTTTCGGTATATGCGTGATAATAAAATCCGCAAGGTTCTCTCCCTCCTTAAAAACGCGCGTTTTTATTGGCCGCACCTGCATGCCTAGAACATAGCTTTCCCGAGCTCAAAAATCAATGTCAAAAAGGAATTGCCAGTGTTTGGCTCATGTGATAGTTTCAACTAAATGCGGACGACAAAAATCCTCAAATTCGGCGGCGCTTCAATGAATACGCCGAAGACTATTGAACAAGTAGTCGACATCATAAAGAAGTCCAAAAGGGATGCTCATGTTCCCGTAGTCGTTGTTTCCGCCATGCGTGGAGTAACAAACGAGCTTATACAGATAGCGGAACTTGCTTCCCAGAAGAAAGAAACGCACAAAAAACTTTTGCTTCATATTAAAAAGCAACATAAAGACGCGGCGCGCTCTCTCCTTTCGAAGCGGGCGCAAAAATCAGCTCTTGCGCACATTGATGAGCTTTTCGGCAAACTCGAGAATGCCGCGCGCGAGGTGTTCCTAACTGGCGAATTGGAAGGAAAATCAAGAGACAGAATCATGAGTTACGGAGAGCGACTTTCTTCGCGCCTGCTTTCGGACGTGTTGAATGCCCGCGGAGTGTCGTGCGAATACTTGGACATGCGCACCATTATTGTCACCGACGACAATTTCGGCTCGGCGGCCGTTGATTTCACGCAGACGGACAAAAACATAAAGCAGTACTTCTCTGCTCATAAAAAACTGCAAATTGCTACGGGCTTTATCGCGTCATCAAAGAATCAAGAAACAACGACTATCGGGCGCGGCGGGAGCGATTATACTGCGTGCATCCTTGGAGCCGCGCTCGGCGCAAAAATGATCGAGATATGGGCCGGAGTTGCGGGAGTTTTGACAGCCGACCCGCGGAAAGTAAAAGAAGTTTTGCCTATCCGCTCGCTCTCTTACGAAGAGGCGGCTGAAATATCGTATTTTGGCGCAGAAGTCATTCATCCTGCAACAATGCGCCCGGCCGTCGAAAAGAATATTCCGTTGCATATACGGAATATCTTTGACCCCAAAGCCTCTGGAACGCTTATCGGAAAGAAATCCATTCCGGACGATAACCTGATAAAAGGTATTTCGGCTGTAAGCGGGATTGCCATGCTCTCCCTTCGCGGAATCGGTATGGCAGGCGCTACGGGAGTCTCTGGGCGGCTTTTCGGCGCGCTCGGCAGAGAAAAAATAAATGTGATACTCATCACGCAGGCGTCATCGGAACATTCGATTTCAATTGCCGTGTCCCCAAAAGATGCAGATGCGGCAAAAGCCGCAATTGAGGAGGAGTTCTCGCAGGAGCGAGCCGCACATTCAATTGATGATGTACTCGTCGAACGGGGGCTTTCCATTATCGCGATTGTGGGCGAAGGTATGCGGCATCAGCGGGGCCTCGCTGGCCGCCTGTTCCAGACTCTCGGCCGAAACGGGGTTAACATCGTCGCTATCGCGCAAGGGTCATCCGAGCTGAATATCTCGGCAGTTATAAATCAATCCGAGGAAATCAGAGCCCTCAATGCGGTACACGTGGCCTTTTTTGCTCCGGGGAGAAGACGCATCAATATCTTCCAAGTTGGCGTCGGCCTCATCGGCAGCACGCTCCTCGAGCAGATCCATGAGCAGAAAGATTCCCTGGCGCGGGAGCATGGCTATGACATTCGCGTTGCCGGAATTGCCAACACCCGCACTTTTGCTTGCTCTCCGGATGGAATTTCAACCGGTTCATGGCGCAAGGCGTTAGAGAAATCGCACATAAAGATGAAAGTTAATAGTTTTATAGACACAATGAAAAAGATGGGTTTGCCGGAAAGCGTATTTGTCGATTGCACCGCAAGCGAAGAGGTGGCTTCTCGTTACTCCGACGTGCTTCGGGCTGGGATATCGGTTGTCACGCCGAACAAAAGAGCGAATTCCGGCACATACGAGCAGTACAAGGAAATGAAACAGCGCGCGCAGAAACACGGCGTAAAATTCTTGTACGAAACGAATGTCGGCGCGGGGTTGCCGGTCATCAGCACGATAAACGACCTCATGCTCTCCGGCGACAAGATAGTCAAAATTGAGGCGGTACTTTCCGGAACCTTAAGTTACATTTTCAATCATTACTCCGCGGGTAATGCGTTCAGCGAAATTGTCGCGAAAGCGCGCGAACTCGGATACACGGAACCCGACCCTAGAAGCGACCTCGACGGCATGGATGTTGCGCGAAAAATACTGATACTTGCGAGAGAAGCAGGTTTCCCTCTCGAGATTAAGGATATTAAAATCAAGGGGCTTTTGAGTCCGGAATTGCAAAAAGCAAAATCTATTGATGACTTTTTCGTAAAGCTTAAAAAAGAAGACCCGTCGTTTGAAAAGAAAAGGAAAGATGCCGAAAATAAAGGCCAGGTCTTGCGATTCATCGCCACGCTCTCCAAAGGAAAAGCGACCGTATCTTTGCAAGCCGTCGGGAAAGAGCATCCGTTCTACTCGCTTTCAGGAAACGACAATGTAATTGCGTTCACTACCGAACGCTACAGCACAACGCCCATAGTAATCAAAGGCCCCGGCGCGGGAGCCAAGGTAACAGCCGCCGGCGTCTTCGCGGATATTCTGCGGATTCCATCGCGAGTTGTTTGAAGTGTGAGAACAACAAGCATCCGGCATAAACGCGAGTTCACGCCAACAACATTGGAGCGAAGCTACTACTTCGTAATAAAACGAATGTTAAATCTTTTCTCGATTGCCTGTCTTAAGTTTTCTTCGTCTAAATTCTTGCCTGTGCCGACTAATTCAACAAGGGCTTTCTTTTGAAGGCTAATCAGTTTCATGCAGATTTCCCGATAATCCATTGTGTCCGATTGTTTCTGTAATTCCTGCGCTTTAGTCGCAATATCCGCATTTCCTGCTAATTCTGCAAGAAGTTTTGCTGTGGCAACTAAGTCTTCGCTTGCCCGAGAATTTCGCAGTTTCTCCTGCATAAAACCTTTGACATTTTCTTGCACCACTCGACTCATGTCAGAAATAATTGATGTGGATTTATCAATAACGATAGCCCTTAACTCTTTCGGCATAATCGCATTTGCACCTAAAACTTCGTCTCGATAAGCCGTGGGATTCCCAATTGCATATTCGCCTGCCACTAGCTGACCCTTTATTCCATGGCCATATCCAGATTTCGGGTTTCTTTCCGCATCGCTATCACCGAAAGTCTTTATCCTGGGATTCACCAGGTAAAGTACATTCCCTGGCGGCGTATGTAACTTTTCTGAAAATTTTGATAAAGATATACTGTCTGCCCCCTGATAACTACCGCCTTGTTTTATGCACAGTCCGCACATTTGCTGCGCAAGTCTGTTCGCCCCAGGATTACCATTTCTTAGTGCGTCAAATCTGTTTTTAAAGTTATTACTTTGAATGCCAAAGCGCAAAATTTGAAATATGTTACCAGCCTTAGAGTAGTGCATAAGTGGCTTCTCGCGGACGGCATTTTCAATCGAGTATTCCGGTCGGTTAATTTGCAAACCTGCTAGCTCTTCGGCGACTTGCCTTGTGGTGGTTATCTCTGGGGTAACTTGCCCCATATCCAGTCGTGCTTTAACAGCTGATATCTTTTCTTTATCTTCCACAAACCTGTTGATGCTTTCTAGCTTTAATCTCCGAGCTTCTTTATATTCAGTGGTTGTTTTCGCTTGCTCAAGTATCGCGCGCCGCTTTGCTTTATCGGGACTCTTATTTATATCGTTCAATAAGTCAGCTCGGTATTTCTGAGATTCAACATTTCCCATACTCCTGAATTGTAGCAGTCAAATTCCTTCTGTGCCGCGGGGGAGACTCGAACTCCCAATCCCTTGCGAGAACTAGCTCCTGAAGCTAGCGTGTCTACCAGTTTCACCACCGCGGCGTCCGCTGATTATGCGCATAAATTGCTTTATTTTCAATGCACCTACCTAAATCCCGATACTTCATTATTAAATGAAGTATCGGGTGTCGACGATCATTTACGTTTTGGCAGGTACTGATAACCTTCCGGGACAACAAGACTTTTTGGATTCTTCCCGTCCCATGAAATCTCGCCATGGACTACCATGTTCGTGATTTTCGGCTGCCATTCGTGTTCGGCAGCGTGGACTGCTTTTTCGATATCATCTGCTTTCATTCCCTTTCGGAGCGGAATACGGTACTCAAAAAACGCCGGTCCTCTGTCTAATTCGTCTGTTACAAAATGCATGGTAAATCCTGATTCAGATATTTCGCCCGCGTCTAAAGCGGTTTTTACTGCTTCATACAAACACGTTCCGTACATGCCCTTCCCACCGAACCGCCCTGCCCGGCCATGGCCGCCAAGCTGTGAAAGAAGAGCCGGATGAATATTGAATGTTCTCTTCGAGTCTAGCCCATTCACCACCTTCAACCAGCCGGAAAGAGCAACCCACTCCGCCCCGCTTTCTTTTACAATACGCGCATACATTTCCGCCTCCGTTCTTCCTCCGTCTATTCTCAAATTCTTGAGAATTTGAGAATAGCTGCTTGAGTAGGAATTAAAATAAATGAAGGGAATTCCTAGCCGTTCCGCTCGTTTGCACACTCCCCCGTGTTCGTGGTTTGAGACTACTGCGACAATTTCTGCTTCCAAAATCCCAGACTTTGATGCCTCGACCAAATTCTCGAAACCGGAACCGCCTTCGTCTTTCGTGCCTGATGCAAAAACAATGATTTTTGGCCTGTCCATGAAGCAACTTTCTCATTCTTCTCGTTTTGCCGCAACATCGCAGTATCCTTATTTGCTTATTCGCGCGAATAAGCAAGTAAGGTAGACGGATGTTTATGCATTAAAAGATTTCTCAAAATAGATTTTTTCTCTTTCTCTTTTTGTCTCTATAAAACCTGCTTTCTTAAACAATTCGATGGCTTTCGTACTCTTGCTTGTCGTGTCCAGCGCGGCTTTCTTGAATCCGTGAGTTTGCATGAAAACAAGCGCGCTATCGAGGAGTTTCTTTCCGATTCCCTTTCCACGGTATTCGGGAAGGTTCTGGAAACGCTTTATCTCGCCGATGCCATCAGCTAATTTCTTGACCAAAAGCGAACCTATAATTCGATTGCCATCCTTCGCAACAAAAATCGCTCCTCCTGTATCAATATATTCACGCTGAAGATTATCAAGGTCATTATCAAAATTGGATACGGAATGAAATCCAAATTCTTTCAATCTTTGGATGGTTAATTCTTTTATTCCGTGACTTTCGGCCTCTGTGACCGAGGTAAGGGAAATTACGGGAAAATCGTATTTGACTCTATCATCGCTGATTTTGGGATTCATGACAGAAATAGTATACTCCGCGATATGAAAAAAGTCCGATTTGGAACCCCTCTCAAATCCTCCGCGACTAAACTCCTTCTTCTCGGCTCGGGCGAACTAGGGCGCGAGGTCGCTATTGAGGCCATGCGGCTTGGTATTGAGGTGATTGCGTGCGACAGGTATGCGAACGCGCCCGCGATGCAAATTGCGCATCGGAGCTATGTGTTCCCCATGCGCGAAGGTGCAGAAATTCGGAAGGTGGTGGAAAAAGAAAAGCCGGATTTTATCGTCCCCGAAATTGAAGCAATCGCGACGGATACGCTCGTGGAGCTTGAGAAAGAGGGCTGGCGCGTAATACCCACCGCGCGCGCCGTGCGGCTCACTATGGACCGCCAAGGAATCCGACAGCTCGCCGCGGAGATATTGAAATTACCGACCTCTCCCTACCGTTTCGCATCGAGCTTGGAGGAATTGGAAGCGGGCGCGAAAGCTGTCGGGTTCCCATGCGTCATCAAACCGACGATGTCTTCATCAGGCCACGGCCAGAGCATTGCGCGTAAACCCAGCGACATCAAGAAATGCTGGAAATTTGCGATGGAAGGCACGCGCGCGCAGACAGGCAAGGTAATTGTTGAGGGATTCATTAATTTTGACTACGAAATTACATTGCTCACGGTGCGACATGCAAAAGGCATTTCATACTGCGCGCCCGTTGGGCATATTCAGATTGACGGCGATTACCGCGAGAGCTGGCAGCCGCACCCGATGACAAAAACGGCGCTCAAGAAAGCACAAAACATTGCGAAAAGAGTCGTGGGCAACTTGTGTGGGGAAAAAGGCCGCGGCATTTTTGGTGTTGAGCTTTTCGTGAAGGGCGACATGGTCTGGTTCTCGGAACTTTCTCCTCGCCCGCACGACACAGGAATGGTAACAATGGTTAGTCAGACTATGAGCGAAATGGAGCTTCATGTGCGCGCGATTCTCGATTTGCCGATACCGGAAATTCCCTGCAAGCCCGGTGCATCAGTCGCGATTCTTGCGTGGAAAAGCATGCAAAATCCAACGTATAAAGGCATCGCCGAGGCGCTCAAAATCCCCGGTACGCATGTCCGTATTTTCGGCAAGCCAGAAGTCGTAGGACACCGCAGAATGGGGGTAGCGCTAGCAATAGGGAAAACAGTAGCCGAAGCCCGCAAAAAAGCGATGGCGGCGGCAAAGAAAATCCGCGTCGTTGGTTAGGCGATTCGAAAGATGAAATATCAATGCCGTTCAGGTGACGCGCTTTTTGATATTCTGAGCAGGCCAAGCTGAAAGAAATTGTTCCAGACATTTGCTCGCTGTTGAAGAAGCTCATCGAGTTGTTTCGGGCCTTTAAACGCTTCTTGTATTCGATAGTCTTTTCTTATGGATATCTCGGTCAATCTCAAGAATTCCGAAACCAGTCTTAGGGTCTCTCTCACTGCATAATCACTCAGCGGAACACCCTGTTCAGGAGTTTCGGGGGGAAAGTCGTACTCTCTCATGTATTCTTTTCCCTTTTCTGCAGCTACTGACGCAAACAGCCTGAAGCGCTCTTCCCCTACATTGTCCCGCAACCGCTTTCGACTGGACTCCGCCTCTATTTTTCTTAGAAAATATCCTGGATCGTTTTTACGCAGTCCTTTCAATATATAAAACACAGTTTCCCGCTTCGCAGAGAGAGAGTCTCCCCACGTATTATTTATCATTTCCTTTGCTGCATCTCTAATTTTTCCAAAATTGACTTCTGTCATAGGCCTTATTCTACCGCCTCGACGGAGGCGCCGAGTTCCTGTAGGCGCTCGTGTAAGCGCTCATATCCGCGGTTTATCGGATATACATCGCGGAGCATTGATTCGCCTTCGGCAGCTAACATGCCTATCAAAATAATGGTCGCGGGTCGAAGCGCGGGCGGTGCTTCGATATCTGCCGCGTGGAGCGGTGTCGGTCCATCGATAAAGACGCGGTGCGGGTCGGCAAGAATCATTTGGGCGCCCAACTTTTTCATTTCCATATAGTAAATCGCGCGATTCTCATAGACCCAATCGTGGATGAGTGTCTTCCCTTCCGCCTGCGTCGCGACCGGCACGAAGAATGGGAGATTGTCTATGTTGATTCCCGGGTACGGACGAGGAGCGATTTTCTCGGGCGGTGCCATTAGTTTCGAGGGAAACATCGTGACATCAGCGAGTACCGTCCGACCGTTGTCGGCGACGTATTTCGTCCCGTATTCATACTTCTGCCCCATTTGTCCTAGCGTGACCAATTCCAATTCGAGGAAATCGAACGGGCATCGCTTGATGGTAATTTCCGAGCCAGTGGTTGCCGCGAGTGAAATAAAGAACATGGATTCTATCGGGTCTTCGCTTGGGTAGACGATCACTTCTCTGTCGATTTCATCAACGCCGTGAACGATGAGCGTCGACGTGCCTATTCCCTCCACTTTCACGCCGCACAATTCCAGGAATGTGCAAAGGTCTTGCACCATATAATTTGCGCTCGCATATTTGATAGTGGTCTTTCCGGGGATCTTCGCGGCGGCCATAAGCACGCTTTCCGTCCCCGTGTCGCTTGATTCGTACATCGCGACTTCACCCGAGGTCTTTTCTTTTGAAGAAACTTTGTACATACCGTCCGAGCCTTTCAATATTTGGATTCCTAAAGCGCCGAGCGCTTGTATATGAGGCATCATCGTCCGCCCGCCGAGATTGCACCCGCCGGGGAGCGGCAATTCAAATGTTTCAAATAGATGGGCAAGGGGTGCAGTGAAAAGCACGGTACTTCGCGTCTTCCCTGCCGCGACTCTATCCATCTTTTCAGGCGTGAGTTTTTTCGGCGGTCGCACGACGACGTCGCCGTTCGTCCACTCGACTTCTACTCCAATGCTTTTTAATACCTCGATGATGCGATGCGCCTCTTCTATTTTCGGCACGCGCTTTATTGTGGTCGTCCCACGATTCAAGAGCGATGCCGCTAAGAGTGCCACCGTCGCGTTCTTTGATATGTTGGTGGTAACCGAACCGGAGAGTTTCTTGCCGCCTATGACTTTGTAATTCATACAGAAGAGGTATCGTGTATAGAGTATCGTGTATGGGGTATGAATACTAGGTGCGCGTACTTGGAATCGGACCAAGGACCTCGTCGTTATCAGCGACGCGCTCTACCACTGAGCTACACGCGCGTATGAGCGATAGTATCAAAAATGCATTGCGCGTGCCACCACCACCGCTCCTCGGGCAATTCTGAAAGAAAATGTTTTCATGTTCGTCTTAAGAGTTATGCACAGTTCGCACAAAAGGTATATACATTTGAAATCATGTGTGTATTATAGCGGCTAGGGAGGAAAATGAAAATATATTTTCATTTTCTCCGACCGAAGACGCTCTATGCTTTGCATATAGCGGCAGTGCTGCAGAAAAGTTAAGAAATTTTTTGCGGGACAAAATTTGTCAGCTAATTAATTATGTACATCAGAAATGGAAACACTACAGAAGGATTTGCGGGTGCGTGAGGAGTATCAGCTCGTTAACGCCTGGGGTCTAGCCGCCGGCATCGATTTGCACGGTTGCAATCCAGCGACTATCCGCGATGCGGAGAAGATTAAGCAGTTCGTTATTGAATTGTGCGAACGGATCGGAATGAAACGATTCGGTGAATGCACCGTCGTTAACTTCGGCGAGGACGAGCGCGTGGCAGGTTTCTCTATGAGTCAGTTCATCGAGACCTCCATGATATCGGCCCACTTCGCGAATCAGACCAACACGGTCTACTTGGATGTATTCTCCTGCAAGTACTACAACCCGTACGTGGCAGCCGATTTCGCCAAGGAATTCTTCGGCGCAAGCGACTACGACCTGCACTACAATCTGAGAAAGTAGGTTTTAGGTTACAGGTGTCAGGTTATAGGAAAGACAAAGAAAATCGCCGCGTCAGACGCGGCGATTTTCTGCTTGACAATCAATCGTACCAGAAGTAGTATGCCGGTATGAATACAACTTTGACCATAAAGGTGGAGAAGAAATTGCGCGACGATGCAAAAAGAACCGCCAAGATACTCGGTATTCCACTTACGACTGTTGTGAACGCGATGATGAAACAGTTTGTGCGCGAACAAATGGTAACGCTCACAACCTACCCAATCCCCCGCCCCGAAAAAATCGCCGAATGGAATAAGATAGGCGACGACATGGATGCGCATCCGGAGAAATATAAAGTTTACACTGATGTGGAGGAACTCATAACAGCACTGAAGCTTGAGAAGTAGCAACAGTGTGTATGAACCAGCTCTACAGTAGCGGTTTTAGAAAGAAAACAGATAAATTACCGCGAAAGATTCGTCTCGCGTTGGCGGAGCGATTGCGCTTGTTCACGCAAAACCCGCATAATCCAATTCTCAACAACCACAAATTGCATGGCGAGCGACGGCATCAACGTAGCATTAACGTCACCGGCGATTGGCGGCTGATTTTCGAGCAGGTGGATGCTAATACAGTGCGCCTAATAGATATTGATACGCATCCCAATCTCTACGGCACATGACTACAAAAGGTTCCTGACACCTTATTCCCCGTCGCATTGTATTGGTATTTTCCTAGAAGCTAGCAGCTAGACGCTGCTCGCCATACACACTCTTTTGTTTCGTCCAAACTGCAACCAGACACTATTGGCCATTAAGGGAACGTTAGAACGGTTTCCTCAATGACCGTTATTTTTTAAAATGATGATTGATGATTAAAAGAATAGTGATGATAACTGGCATAATTAATAAGTTACTCCAAGTTGAGTTCTTTGTATAAAAATTAAGTAAAAATATGGAAATAATTACAAAAACGGAGACAATCGTGATTATATTCGCTCTTTTCTTTTTATAATCTAGATGTTGGCTATGAACCGAATCGGCTTCAAATTGATGAGGATATCGAAATGTCTCATCGAGACTTATGTTTTTCGAAACTGTGTAAAACAGAAAGCTACCAAAAATGAGGGCTGAAGATATCCAAAAGCTCGAACCAATAAATTTATCAAGGAATTCCCACTGGGGAATTGTGCCCATCAAAGCGAGTAGCATTGTAAGGACAAAAAGAAACAAACCAGTTCGAAATATACATGTGTAATTTCTGATACTAATCTTGTTTGGTGGAAAAGTCCCAGTCTGAATATTCATCGCCCAATAGAAAGAAACGAGAACAAATCCCGTGTAGACAACAATAAATAATGGCCAACCTAGAGTAACTGGGACTATTATAAGAGTTGCGAAAAACCCAGCAACAACGCCAAGAGTTACAATAAGTAACTTTTTACCCTTCATGCGCCCATTGTAACAGGCTTATTTATTATGAAACAGCTGCGAAGGCCGGGCCCCGAAGCGTATTCGCAACATATGGATAAGCCGAAAAATCAAAAAGCGCCGTGCCCATTAGGGTCGGCGCTTTTTGTTTTGTACGCATTTCCACTATCACCTGTAACCTATTCCCTATCACCTAGTTTTATCCACTCTTTTGTTTCGTCCAAACTGCCGTCTTTGCGACATGTCAGGCATCATTTGAGGATGAATGCCATTTCCTGTCATGTGCTCAGCTGAGACACATGAATCGACTATCAGCTTCCCCACCGAAGTGGTTCAGCGTCCAATTTTGGAATGAATCCACGAGCAGGTTCCCCTACCCGTGCCTTGTTCTTGTTGTTACTCGGTAACAACCGCAGACCTACGCCGACTTGACGCAGAACTACGCAGAAGTTACTGGATAGAATATTTCTATCTATCTCTCTATGTCGCCATAGAGTTCGGACTATATCTTCATCCGCCTTTCGGCGGAGATTGGCATGTAGTCTCTGGGGATTCTGCCATGCATCGCTCTTGCAAGCTTCTTAATCTCTTCGAATCCTGTATCCGTAAGATGAGTACGAGCTTCAAATCGCTTTGCAATATCCACAAATCTCTCAAACGCAAACCGCTTGCTCTCGAAGAGTAACGGATGCTTTTGGAAAAATGGGATAATTTTTGTCTTGATATCTTTGTAATCTCTTACTTGATACTCAAGACAATCAGAGAATGTCGGACGTTCATCTATTTTCTTCCATATCGAGCCGCAAGAAAAAAATTTCTTGACGCTAAATAGAATTTGACCATCACTCTCTTTTAACTTAACACCGAATACTAGTCTGACTCTCAGAGATTTATACGTCTTAGAGAGATCGCGGCTTACGCTAACCGAGAAGTATCCTTCTCCATCAACCAAGCCGACGACATAGTCGGGTGTTAATTCAGGCAGTCTTTCCTGCTGATTGTCTGCACTCAAAGCTTTTTTACTCACAGATATATTTTACCATGCAAGTAGCCTGAGATTCACAGATATTCCAGCATATAGCCAATTTTTTTATCGAGGATTGCTCCTCGTAGTCGCAACAATTTTCATTCGACGACTTACTCTTTGTCATTGAGTTTACCTTGGGCCATCGCGAGGATGGACTTCGGGCACTCCCAACTTCCCTGAGTTGACGGGCGAATGCGATTCTTGGAACATTTCGCGTTCCCACGTAGCGAGCGGATTTCCCGCACTACGCGAGTTCAGTATTTTAATACCGATTTTGTCCTTCATCCCGACTATTCGTCGGGACTACTATGACGCAGCTGACTTCTCATGTGCATTAGTTCCATGAACACATGAGATCTCCCACGGGTCACGCATGATTCTATTCCTAGCATCCTATGAGCTTTTCTAGGCACTTTCCCCATCCTCACCGCCGTCTTTGATGGGTCAATGCAGCTTTTGTATATAGGCTACTGTTTGCTTCCAGATCCTTCAGACCATTCCTTACGGAGTTGGTCCTATCTTTCGGCTACGCTCTTCTGACGAAGAAGAGGAATGGATTTTAACCACTGAGAATTATGCGCTGCCGGGCGCATTTATTTGTGAGTACAAGGCTTGAGAACGTATTCACCGCGGCGTGGCTGATCCGCGATTACTAGCGATTCCGGCTTCATGAGGTCGGGTTGCAGACCTCAA
>JAUSGQ010000014.1 GCA_030674455.1 bacterium | reverse complement strand
CCCGGGCACGGTGACTCGCCGGGAACGGTTCCACCTCCCCCGCGGGATGGGGGAGCGGGAGATCGTCGAGATCGAACCCATGGGAAAGGAGTGAGGAAATGTACGAGCGCCACCATGAGCCGCTGATTTCACGGAAGGCGTACCTTCGCCGGATCGTCCGGAGCGGGGGATTGGCCGCCGCCTCGATTCTCGCCGCCCTGTTTCTGGGGGTGTCCGGGTACCATTGGATCGAGGGGATCCCATGGGTGGACTCGATCCTCAACGCCGCGATGATCCTCGGGGGGATGGGGCCGCTTGGTCCGCTTCAATCGACGGCCGGGAAGCTGTTTGCCGGGTTCTACGCACTTTACAGCGGCCTGGCACTCATCCTGATCACCGCGATCGTCTTCGCGCCGTTGGTGCATCGACTGCTGCACCGATTCCACATCGAGAGGAAATCGCGCGACCAATAGAGTCGAGGGGTTGAGCACGCAATCACGGCCGGGTCCGGCCGCGGTGATCCATGCGTTCAGGCGCGGGCCTCCAATGATGCAAATGGCTCAATTCAAGGCCGTCCGGGACATGATCCGGTTTGTCCTCGATCAAACGGCAGCCCCGCAGCCGTCGTTAGGATGATGCAATGGAAATCCTGCACGCCGATCTTGGCAGCTGTTCGCGCCTGACCGGCGCGGTCGTCGTCATCGACGTGCTGCGTTCCTTTTCGACGGCGGCGTACGCTTTTGCCGGGGGCGCGAGGGCGATCTATCCGGTGGAGAACGAAACGGCGGCGTGGCAACTCCTGGCTCACCTGCCGGGCGCGCTCACCATGGGGGCGCTCGGGGGCGGCGTGCCCATCCACGGGTTCGACCTGACCAATTCGCCCGCGAAGCTGGCGGGACGCGATGTTCGCGGACGCGACATCATTCATTGCACGGCAGGCGGCGCTCGCGGGCTGGTCTCCTGCCGGCAGGCCGACGCCGTGTTCGCCGCGAGCATGATGTGCGCGCGGGCCACGGCGCGGCAGGTGCTGCGCCTCGCGCCGGCACGCGTGACGCTGGTGATCACGGGCACCTGGGTGGACCGGGACGGCGACGAGGACCGCGCCTGCGCCGACTATCTCGAAGCCTTGTTGCGGGGCGAAACGCCCGATGCGGCGCCCTACGTCGAGCGCGTGCGGGCCTCGGATTTCGGCCGGCGCTTTACCGATCCCGACAGCTATGAGTTGCCGGCGGCCGACCTGGACTACTGCGCCGTCGCAGATCGCGTCGATTTCGCCATGCCTGTCCGGCTGTCTGACGGCAATCCGGTGATCGAACCGGTGACATGAGCGCCAACGCAAAGGGGTTTGGAGTTAATACCATCTCGTCATTTTGAGAAGTTGCGATGTTGCAACTTCTCAAAATGACGAGACCAGAGGCGCCCGAACACACCAAGTGGTCTGATTCCCGCCAGGCCCGCTTAGGAGAACTTCCGTGAACCATAAACAATCGCTCGAATTCATCGAAAACAGGACTTACGACGAAATCGCCGTCGGCGACACGGCGACGCTGGTGCGCACGCTGCGGCCCGAGGACATCCAGATGTTCGCCATCATGTCCGGCGACATCAACCCCGCGCACGTGGACCCCGAGTACGCGCATTCCTCGATGTTCCACGAGGTGATCGCCCACGGCATGTGGGGCGGCGCGCTGATCTCGACGGTGCTGGGCACGCAGTTCCCGGGCCCCGGCACGATCTACATCGACCAGACGCTGCATTTCTCCCGCCCGGTGCGGGTGGGTGACACGCTGTCGGTCAAGGTAACCTGCAAGAACAAGTTCGACCACAACCACCACATGGTCCTGGACTGCATGTGCATCAACCAGGACGGCCACAAGGTGATTGCGGGCACCGCGGAAGTGCTCGCGCCGACCGAGAAGATCAAGCGGCACAAGGCGGACCTGCCCGAATTCCGGCTGGCCGAGTCCAGGCAACAGCGCTACCAGCACCTGCTCGACATGTGCAAGGGCCTGTCGGCGATTCCGATGGCTGTTGCGCATCCTGTCGATGCCGATTCGCTGAAAGGGGCGTTGCTGGCCCGCGACGAGGGGCTGATCCAGCCGTTCCTGGTCGGTCCGGAGGACAAGATTCGCGCGCTGGCGGAAAAAGAGGGCCTGAGCCTCGAGGGCTGCCGCATCGTCAACGTGCCGCATTTCCGTGCCGCGGCCGAAGCCGCGGTCGGGCTGGCGCGCGCCAAGAAGGTGGAAGCGCTGATGAAGGGGGCGCTGCACACCGACGAGCTGATGGTCGAAGTCGTGGACAAGGACGGCCTGCGCACCGGCCGGCGCATCAGCCACGTGTTCCTGATGGACGTGCCGACCTACCCGCGGCCGCTGATGATCACCGACGCGGCCGTGAACGTGGACCCCTCGCTCGAGGACAAGGTCGATATCGTGCAGAACGCGATCGACCTGGCGCACATGCTGAAGATACCGGAGCCCAAGGTCGCGCTGCTCGCGGCGGTCGAGACCGTCAACCCGAAGATGCGCGCCACGGTCGATGCCGCCGCCCTGTGCAAGATGGCTGACCGCGGCCAGATCACGGGCGGATTGCTCGACGGCCCGCTCGCCTATGACAACGCGGTATCGATGCTCGCAGCCCGCAGCAAGGGGATCAAGTCCGTGGTGGCCGGGCAGGCCGACATCCTGGTGGTGCCGGAAATCGAATCGGGCAACATGCTCGCCAAGCAGCTCGAATACCTTGCCGACGCCCTGGCGGCGGGGATCGTGCTCGGCGCCCAGGTGCCGATCGT
>JAUSGQ010000011.1 GCA_030674455.1 bacterium | reverse complement strand
TGTCCGCGCACCCGACAGGATCAGTCACGCGCCATGCGCTTTCGCATAGCGGACGATTTCTGCATGGGTTGCAAACCATACACCCGGTTGCGAACGCATGTAGCGAATCAGCTCTTCCAGTATCCAGATGCGGGAACGGTGCCCGCTGATGTGCGGATTCATCGTGAGTTGAAAAACGCCGCGCTCCCGGTACGCGCCATCGAACTCTTTCCTGAATATTTCAAAAACATCCGCGGGCGGGGTATAGGGGCGAAGCGCGGCGAAGCGGTTCATGTTGAAGTAGACGGCGTCATCGCGAATCCACTCGACCGGCAACTCGACCACGCCGCTGTTCTCGCCGTCCATGAGAATTTCGTAGCAATCGTCGTCGGCCATCAGCGACGAGTCGTAGATGAGCCCCATCTCGCGCGTGATCGCCAGCGTGTTCGGACTGAAGTCCCAGGAGGGCGTGCGGATGCCCACGGGGCGCACGCCGGCAACGCGCTCCAGCACGTCGGCCGAGCGCATCTGCAGGTCGCGCTCGGCTGCCGGCGGCAACTCCGAATTGCGCTCGTGGATCCAGCCGTGGATGCCGATCTCGTGGCCTTCCGCAATTACCCGCCGCTGCTCATCCGGATAAAGCAGCGCGGTGACTGCCGGCACGAAGAAGCTCGCCTTTACGTCATGCGAACCGAGAATGTCGAAAATCCGGGGCATCGCCTGGCGGTTGCCATACTGCCCCTGCGACAGGCGGCCGGCGGATTCTCCGGCGTCGCGCAGCTCGGTGGTCTCGTGGTCCGAATCGAATGACAGCGCGACGGCGCAACGCGTCCCGCCCGGCCACTCGGGTGGCCGCAGGGAACGGCCCGCCCGCACCCGCTCGACGATCCCGCGCCACCGCTCCTCGGGCCATTGCCAGGGCGCCAATCCGGAATTTTCGTCTTTCACGCAGTCCCCCTATCGCTTGCCCGCAACTTCGATCTTGCGCGCGAGCTCGATCATGAACGCTGCTTCCTTCGCGACGAACCGCGCGACGTCGTCCGGTTTCGACCCGACTGCCTCGAGGCCCAGGACATCGAACTGCTGCTGAATATCCGGTACCGCCAGCGCCTTCACTATCTCGGCGTGCAGGCGCGCGACGAGTTGCCGCGATGCGCCCGCCGGCAGCCACAGTCCGAACCAGTTGATCAGGTTGTAACCCTTGAAACCCGCCTCCTGCATGGTCGGCACGTCCGGCATCCCTTTCCAGCGCTTGGCTCCAGTGAGCGCGAGCACGCGCACCTTGCCTGCCTGGGCCAGCGGCAGCGCGATCTGCGTTCCGACAAACATTATTTCGATGCGTCCGCCCATCAGGTCGGTGAGGACTTCCGGCACGCCGCGGTACTGAACGGCGACGATGTCCGTGCCGCTCATCGACTTCATCACCTCGGGCGGAATGTGGCTGGCGGTGCCGATTCCCGCGGTGCCGTAGTTGAGCTTGCCGGGCTGCTGCCGCGCGAGCGCAATGAGTTCCTGCACCGTTTTAGGTGGAAAGCCCGGCGGCACGATGAGGGCCTGCCCGAAATTCTGCACCGCCAGCGTCACGTGCGAAAAATCGCGCACCGGATCGAAAGGCACGTTCTTGTTGAACGGCGGCGTTTTGTTGAGCGACGCGGTGGTGAACAGCCACGTGTAGCCGTCCGGCGCCGCCTTCGCCACGTAGTTGGAGCCGACGATACCGCCGGCGCCGGCGCGGTTGTCGATAACGAGCTGCTGCCCCAGCGCCGCACTGAGTTTCGGTGCGAGCATCCTGATGATCAGGTCGGGCGGGCCACCCGGCGGAGACGGCACGACGACGCGGATCGGCTTGTTCGGATAGTCTTTCGGCACGGGTTGAGCCGACGGGGATGCCGCGACCCCGCACAGCACCGCCGCGCCCACGTACATGGCGAACTTCATCATGATGAATTTCCCTCCGGACTTATTCCCGCGGCAGGCCCGCGCTGCGTGCGATTTCAGCGTAGCGCGCGGTCTCGGTACACAGCAGCTCCG
Organism: bacterium; assembly: GCA_030674455.1. Lineage (GTDB taxonomy): Bacteria > Patescibacteriota > Minisyncoccia > Phycocordibacterales > UBA2100 > UBA10103. The sequence goes on along the minus strand of JAUSGQ010000011.1, from coordinate 96 downwards.
CCATCTGCCCGGCCGTGCCGGGCCAGGGATCGACCCCGGTTGCCTGCAGCCGTTCGCGCAGATCGGGCGTCCCCAGTGCCTTGACGATTTCCGCGC
>JAUSGQ010000007.1 GCA_030674455.1 bacterium | reverse complement strand
ACCGGTACAGCTGATGACGATGAGGTTGATTTCACTGTTTCCGCAGGAGTAGCAGGAACTGAACAGAAGGAATTCACCTATGCAGCTGGCTCTTTGACTGACTTGGCTGACAATTCAATGACCAGCAAGGATGCAGCGGCTGTTAGCGAGCAAGATTCTGCATCTCCTGTTATGGTTTCTGCGCAGACGAAGACGACGACGCGTATCGACACCACATGGAGTGAAAACATAGACGGTACGACAGTCAATGACTTGGGGACCGAATTCACCGTTACCGGTTTTGCCGTATCTGTTGCGGACGATAACTCTGACAATATCGTTGAACTCACGGTTGCTACAATGCCGACTGGTGCAACACCTGGCGTTACTTTCACTAACTCTGTAACCTTTAGGGACCTTAATGGTAACGAAGCAGTCACTCCGACAACCGTTACCGCAGCAGACGGCATCACACCGACTTTTACTGCGATACGCACTGCCATCAACACAATCGTTCTTACATTCTCTGAAAACATCACCTCAAGCGATGTAGATACAGATTCATTTACAGTCGTAGGTGCTTCAGCAGTCTCAGCAGGAGCGGTCGTAGAAAACACTTCAATAACTCTTACAACAACAGGGCTTACGGCAACCGACGGAACACCTTTAGTTAACTATGTCGCAGCGACCGGAGATGTTGCAGATACAGCAACAAACGAAGTTGCTGATGGTGGGGCAGTAGCGGCTGCAGATCAAGTCGCCCCTATAGTCGCTATCACCTCATCTGCAAGCCCTGGTCCAACCAAGAATAGTCCGATTCCGATGACAGTGACATTTAGCGAGACAGTGACGGGGTTTGATATAGACGACATTACTGTAACCAACGGAATCAAAGCAAGTTTTGAAGCAGTAAGCGAGACAGTGTATACGTTTAACGTTACAGCACCCGGAGAGGGAGCAGTCACTGTCGATGTCGCTGGCGGTGTGGCTAAAGACGTGGCGAATAATGACAATGCGGCCGCAACGCAGTTTAGCATTACTTATGACAGCATTGCACCCGACGTCATCAGTATCGTTCTCGCCGATCCAGCTCTCAAAGCTGGTGAAACATCTCTCATAACAATTACTTTTAGCGAAGCAGTGACCGGATTTACTAACGATGACATCACGACAATTGAAAATGGCGTGTTAACTGCCGTGTCTTCCGCAGATAGTGGCATAACTTGGACAGCCACCTTCACGCCAACAGATGCAATTACAGATGATGCCAACGTAATCACGATCACTAAAACAGGCGTGACAGACTTGGCTGGGAATAATGGTGTTAGCACGACAAGCTCAGCCAACTATGTAATTGATACAGTTCAACCAACTGTAGAAATAACAATGGGTGCTGCAACGTTTAAAGTTGGAGAGGCCACGACGGTAACGTTTACCTTCTCTGAAGCCCCAACAAACTTTACTGCTGATGATGTAACAGTCGGCGGTGGAACAATCGGAACAATAGATGCGACGAACCCGCTTGTACAAACAGCAACTTTCACGCCAACTGCTGACACGGAAGATACTGTGAATGTTATTACTGTCGGCACTGCCTGGACTGACGCAGCAGGAAATGCTCCACTCGCAGGCGATGATTCCCCGAACTATACGATTGACACAAAGATGCCATCAGTAGTTCTTGCTTCTGTGACGGCTAATCCGACAAATGGACTCATTGCGGTTACTGCAGAATTCAGCGAAACTGTTACTGATTTTGATGTTACCGATATTACGGTAACAAATGGTACCGTTGGAGATTTTGTTCCTGTAGATGGTAATTCTTACACCTTTAATGTTAATCCCACAGACGGTGCAAGTGTTGCGGTAACCGTTGACGTATTGGCTGACAAAGCAGCAGATGCGGCCGGAAACAACAACACGGCATCCAACCAGCTTGCATACACTTCAGATACGATTGCACCGACGGTCACGTCAATCACTCGAAATCTGGCAACTATCACTGAAGCTGATCTGGGCACCGACAAATTCACTATAACCGTCAACTACTCCGAGGCAATGGACCAGACATCTACGCCGCAAATTCCTTTGGACCCAGCCCTGGAAATTTCCGGAACTCTTGTTGGAAATAACCCTCTCTCGGGTTGGACTGATGCCGATACGTATGTGAGGCATTACAACGTTATTGATATTGACGAGACTGCAGTTGGAGTTGATATTAGCGTAACTACCGCCAAAGACCTCGCTGGCAATACACAAACGGCCGGTGATTCAACTGACGCCTTTGACGTTGATACTGCAGCTCCTTCTGCTCCTTCAACCCCAGATCTTGCTGCAGCAAGCGACTCAAACATCACAACTGACGACATAACCAGCAACACCACCCCGACATTTACTGGCACTGCGGAAGCGGATTCAACAGTTACTGTGTATGACGGCGCTACGCCAGTGGGTACAGGAACCGCAACGGGCGGGAATTATTCAATTGTAGTTTCCACTCTTTCTTCGGGAGTCCACAGCATTACTGCTAAAACTACTGATGCCGTTGGCAATGAAAGTCCTTTCTCGAGCGCGCTTTCAGTGACTGTGGATACAGCCAACCCAACTGTATCATTCTCTTTGCCCGCGGCTGACAACGTGGTCAAGGGAACAACCATTAAATTAACTTCAACCGCCAGCGACGATCTTTCGGAAGTAACCTGCCAATATAAAATCGGCTCTGGAGGATCCTATGTAACTTTAGAATCTTGTGTTAACACCAATGTTGACTTAACTGACGCCAATTTCGCTGATGGTCGTAATACTTTCTACGTTAAGGCAACGGATGGTGCAGGTAATTCAAGCGAACAAAATGTTTCGTTCGTGATTGATACCAATAACACTTTGACGGTAAACGGAGCAGGCGGAGCTGACTTCACGACCATTCAGGCGGCGGTTACTGCGGCGACAGCCAATGACACCATCAGCATTGCGACTGGTACTTATGCCGAAGCTGTAACCATAGCTAAAACATTGACGTTGACCGGCACAGGCAGTCCAACTGCTACAAGCTTTACTCTTAATAGTGGAGCTATTCTGACAGGATCCACCGGCATCACGGCTATCACAGTTAATGTTAATTCTGGAGCAAAAATCCAAGATGGTATTCTACTTACTTCAAGCGGCGGGACGGTTAATGTCGGCGCTGGAACATACGCCGAGGCTGTGACTATCGGGACACCGCTCACGCTTCATGGCGCGGATCGCACGACGACGATACTCAACGCAGCCGGAATTGATAATGCCGTCACCATAAACGCAAACAACGTCACCGTTGAGGGCATGCAAATCATTAACGCCAATAGAGTAGGCATTTCACTTGGCTCCGTCAGCGACGTTACGATTCAAGACAACATCATTAAGAACAACAACCAAGTGTCGGATGTCATACAGGGACAAATTCGAGCATATCGGGTTATAATTTCTAATTTGACTATAACGAACAACGTCATTCAGAGTGATGTAACTCTCAACAACGAGCAGACAGGAATCCGTCTGAATGAGGTCTCGGGGACAAATTACGACATTCTCAACAACCAGTTCATCGGTGCAGGTGACCCATTAGTAGCAGGAGATAGAACTGGTATGAGAAGGGGTATTTTACTGAAGAATCCTACATCGAGTGGACCCTCTGGAACCATGGTGGATGTCACGATTGATGGAAACGAGTTCACTGATGTTGGGGAAGGAATCATGCTCGACGGCGCGCTTCGTGGGGATGGTGTTGAGACCGTGACTATTTCAAGTAACACTTTTGTAAGACATAGTAGTGGAGGAGTTATTCTGTATGGAAATGTTAAGGATGTCACAATTACGGGCAACACTTTTGGTCCGTATGCTGGTGCGGCAACCGACAGACCGGATATGCGGTCAACAATTTCGCATAAAAAATATGCAATCAACGGTCTGACCGTTACCGGGAACACATTCGATCAAGGGCTCGTTCAGGTCTATCTGGGTGGAGCGAGTGGCACGTTGTCCGGTACGATTGCTATAAATGATAACGGGTTCACCAATGCCGGACAGAATATATCAGGTGCGATGGGGGGCACAGCATACGCCGTTCAGAATATTTCAGCTACAACCGTTGATGCTACAAAAAACTGGTTTGGGACAACTGACAGTGCGACTATTGCTACGAAGATAAGTACATTTGTCGATTACCGTCCATGGTGTACAAACGAAGCTTGCTCCCCGATAGATACAACTCTACCAACCGTTGCCATAAGTTCGCTTCTCACAAGTGATACTACTCCAACTATAACTGGCACGGTCGTTGAAATTAATGCGGTTACGGTTACCATAACAGTCAACAGTCATGACTATGTTGCTGTGGTAACCGGTGGAACTTGGTCAGCAAATGTAACCGATGCGCTTACAGCAGGAACCTATAATGTGGTTGCGACAGCTGAAGATTCAGCCGGAAATATTGGGACTGATGTAACTAACAATGAATTAACAGTTGATACTGTTGCGCCAACATTATCTCCAGTTAGTATTGCGTCAAATAACTCCAATACGGCTTTGGCTAAAGTTGGAGATATAATTTCTCTTACATTTACTTCAAATGAAGAGATTCAAACGCCGAATGTGACGATTGACGGTCATACGGGTGTCAGTCTGGAAAATAATAGTGGCAATAATTGGACGGCTACCTATACTATGACCGAAGCAGATGCTGGAGGTGCTGTTGTTTTCTCTATTACTCCAACCGATTTAGCCGGAAATGTTGGAGCAGCGATTACGACAGTTGTTGGGAACACTTCTAGTGTAACCTTCGATAAGACCGCGCCAGTTGTCGCCATTACTTCTATTGCCGGAGACAATTACATTAACAATTCGGAAAAGGGAGCAATCGTGGTAGTAGGAACAGCGGAAGCTAATGCTTTAGTTAGCGTTTCGTTAACCAACGGAGAGACTGTTTCCGGAACTCAACAATTAACCGACGGTGGCACTGCTTATTCTATTACGATTAATGGCAGTACGCTCTCCAACGGTACGGTTACTCCCTCGGTTACTGCAACGGACGCGGCAGGAAATGTGAGTGCAGCCGTCACTACTCCCACAGCAACGAAAGATATCACCGCGCCTTCGGTATCGAGCCATACGCCATCGCTGAATGCGTTGAGCATCAGCCCGGCGACAGCAATTGTAGTTACTTTCGACGAAGCGGTTGTGGTGGAAAGTGGTGATGTTTCCTTTGACCCGGTGATTTCCGGTGGATTCAGCATAACCAACTCGGGGACGAATGTGGTAACGATTACACCGATTAACTCACTTGCCAACAATACAACGTACACCATAACGCTTGCGGGCGTTACTGATCTTGCGGGCAATGCTCTGCCAACCTATAGCAATATCCAATTCACTACAGCAACTACCTATTCTGTCGCTCTAAATGTTGATACGGGCGGTTGGAATCTAATTTCCTTGCCGGTTATTCCAATTGACACAGCAATTGCTGAAGTACTTGGAAGTGCGTCTGACAATATTGACGCAGTCTGGACATACGACCCGACTGACTCAAACGCGGTTGATGGCTGGCTCTCGTATTCTCCCGGTGATCCGGAGGGGACTAATAATCTCGACACTATGACCACAGGATTTGGGTATTGGGTGAGTGTCACTGGTGATACGAATCTTTCCGGTTCAGGGACACTTCTCATTGCTGGTCCGACTCCACCGCCTTCACGTTCGCTTGAAACAGGATGGAACCTCATTGGTTACTATCAACTTCCAAATGAGGACCAGAGCACTCCCACAGATGCGTTCGCTTCAATTGGCGCGTCAGGAGTTGGTTATAACGGATTATGGGGATTCAACAACACAACTGGTAACTTCAAGTCAGTAACCACTATATTGCCAGGCGACGGCTTCTGGATCTCGCTCCCGAGTGCGAAAACTTATACGCCGAGCAACTTGTAACAGAAGCTAATAGATAATCAAAAACCAAAAAATGGTTCTTAGTTACCTGTGGCAATGAATATGAAAACAACATCTCTAAAAATTGTTACGGCGACGGTGTTTCTGGGCTTCTTGATTCCCGTTATTGCATTTGCTCAAGGTCCCGGCATACCACATAAATTTTTCGGCACAGCCACGTACACTAATGGCTCGAATATAACGAGTGGTAGTGTCATCGTTAAGATTGGCACGACGCAAGTAGCATCGGAGTCGATTAGCAGCGGCAAGTATGGATATAATCCCGACCTACTGTTCGTTACTGACCCAGACAATAATAGAACCGGGTCAATTCTGAAGTTCTTTATTGACTCTGTTGATACCGGTGCAACGGCCGTGTTTGCGAATGGGGAACACACAGAATTGAATTTCACTACAGCCGTGCCTAGTGATACGGTATTTGGCAACGGCGCAGATGTTTCGGTCACCTCTGCTGGCGCGGGGTCGGTTAGCTTGCCCGCAGGAGCGACGAATGTTGTCTTGAACGACACGACCGTAATGAACCTATCGTCCGGATTGAGCGGGCGTGCGGTCACGCTCAACTCAGGTGTTTCTGGTACGCCAATCGTATTGACCAACTCCGCATTGAGCAGCGTGAGCGCGAGCTTCCCCGACGGGACTAAAATTACCGGTCCGTCCGGATGGGATGGCAAGGTAACCCCGCCGGTTTCCGGTACGCCAAGCGGCGGGAGTGCTCCCGCCGGATATAGTGTTGGGAGCACGGTCGTTTCAGTCGGGTCACCCGACGGAACGTTAACCTTCGATAAACCGGTCACGCTAGTGCTGACGGGCGTTACAGGGGCTGTAGGATATCGGCCGTCCGGCTCGGATACCTGGGTGCGGATTACTAATGTGTGTGCCAGCCCCTATGCAACCCCAGGTAATCCGCCGGCGAATAGCGAATGCTCGATCAGCGACGGCACTAATACCAAGATTGTGACCTACCACTTCACGAGTTTCGGTTCGTTGGCGGCTAATCCGGCTCCGGCTCCGGCTCCGGCGCCGAGCGGTGGCGGAGGAGGAGGTGGTGGGACTACGAACACCACTCCAACTGTCACGCCAACAGTCACAGCGCTCACCGCAGCACAGAAGGTGTATGACACCAATAACGACAATCATATCGACGTCCTCGACTTCAATTCCCTGATGGTGCATTGGGGCGAGAAGGGAGCGACAGTCGTTGCCGACTTCGACGGCAACGGCACAGTCGACGTGTTCGACTTTAACTTATTAATGGTTCACTGGACTGCATAACCCTAGACTATGAAAAAAATACTTTCTGCGATTACACTTTCTGCGCTTTTGCTCCCGGCTGCGGCTATGGCGTCCTCGGTGACGCTCGCGCCAGCGACCGTCGCGACGGTAGCTGGGAATACGTTCAGTGTGACCGTCGGCGTGAATCCAACCTCTGGGAAAGCATATACCGTGCGAGCGAATCTTTCGTTTGATCCTGCAGTGTTAACGCTCACCGGCTTCTCGTTTGCATCGAAGTGGATGCCGCTCTCCCAATCTGGGTATGACACGGAGGACAATACAAACGGCGTAATGGCGAAGACCGGCGGATATCCGGGCGGCGTTACTTCAGCAACTGTTCTTGGCACCGCAACTTTTCGCGCGAAGAAAAACGGCACGGCAACAATTTCAGCGACCTCCGAATCGCTTATTCTGGATGCAAACAATCAAAATGCAGTCGCGGGTAGTCAAGGTTCAGTAGCAGTGACTATTTCTGCCGCAAGCACGGCTCCTGCGCCGACACAGACGGTTACAGAGCCCAGTACGCCTTCAAAGACAGTGACTGCCGGCACCGTAACAGAATCAACGGCCACGGAAGCCGCATCCACAGACAGTGGAGTACCAGCGCAAGCCGCAGCAGTGGCGTTGTCGCCGTTTGAGAACATCCTCACGTTCGGTACCGGCAGTCCGGCTATCGCATCGCTTGTGACGCTCGTTATCCTTGTGGTTCTTGGCGGGGGCATCTGGTTCTGGCGCCGCAAACGTTCAGACTACTAATCTACTAATCGGTCTAAGTATGGAAGTCGGACTTCCGTGCTGCTTACCCTAATCATCTGTAAATATTTCTCCCTCCGCCGCAACTCCCGACAAGTCTGAGCGCTGACTTGTCTGTGCGCTACGTCGCCAGTAGCGCATGGCTCTGGTATACTCGGCCTTAACGACGAGGAGATAAAAATCGTGGACGAAAGCGCCTCTTGACAGCATAATTAGCTATGTATAGTATAGTATACATAGCTATAATATAAAGAATTATGTCTAAAAACCCGCAAAAATACCTTGAAGCCCTAGGTATACATAACTTACGGCAATTCCTGCTTGCGTACAATCCGTGGTGGAAAACAAAGTCGTTTTCAATACCCGGAGTTCCCGATTTCAAACGGGATGCGTTTATTCAGGCCATGCGCCATACGGAGGCGACTCACGGACTCGCTTTGCTGATTAACGGTCCGCGCCGTGTCGGCAAAACAACCATTATAAATCAGGTTATCCGCTGTTTGATTGAAGAAAAGAAAATCCCGGTCAATAAAATCCTATTTTTCTCGCTTGACGACCCGTTGATTCAGCAGTTGCCACAAAAAGACCAAGGCACCTTGTTTGAGGCATTGCTCGCGCAGTGGGCGCAAGTTGCCGGCACTGCGTTGCGCACATCGCCCGATACGCTTTACTGTTTTCTTGACGAGGTTCAACGTTTACCGCGCTGGGAATTATACATCAAGCGCTACGTTGATTTGCGATATCCGATTCGTTTTATTATTTCAGGTTCGGCATCCCATACTATTTTCAGGAAATCTCTAGAAAGTTTGCTTGGCAGACTGGTTGATATTTCTCTGCCACCGTTTACTTTCCGTGAGTTCGTTCGATATCATTACCTCGAACACAGAGTCTTTTTGAGCAAGTTAGCAGAAGATGTTTTGGACATTGGCGAAGTTTCATCAGTAATGCGATTGAATCGACGCTTACAGGAAGAAATAAAACCAAGCACAATAAGGCAATGGAATCTTTATGCAGATGAATATGCTCAGAAAGGTGGCTTTCCCCAATTGTGGCTGATGGGTACGGCCGTTGAGCGTTCCGTATTTATCGACCAACAGTATGTTGAACGCGTAACATTAGAAGATTTGCGTCTAGTGAAAGAAATCAGACGGCCGGAGATTTTCCATCAATTTTTACGTTACGCGTTTGCGCGCACGGGCGACGAAATGAATCTTGAGAAACTCGCGGCTCTCATTCAGACGACTCGTGTTACGCTCACTGAAGCATTGCCTCTTCTCCTACAAACAGAGTTAATCCGAAAAGTTGAGCGTTTTACAGGCAAGCCGGTGCGTTTACGTTCTACTCATGCGAAGTTATACGCGGCTGACCTCGTGCTTATGCAGGGAATAACAAAAGTTGTTACTTCTCTTGAGGGAGAGGAACGCGGCAGAATTGCGGAAACACTTGCTCATAATGTTATTCGATTATTCCCCGGCGTTTCTGATGTCTCGTATTATCGTGAGCCAAGCGGTAAGCAGGAGATTGATTTTGTAGTGCGAGTTGGCAGTCGCGTGATACCAATTGAAATTGTTTATAAAAATCAAACAGATAACCATCATCGTGACTCAGTTCGCTCGTTTCTAGAAACACAAGGAAAGCAAAATAGTTTCGGCATTCTAGTCACAAAAGAAGATTGGAAAATCGAACAACCAATTCTTGAAATGCCTTTGTCAATTTTCCTGTTAATGGCCTAAATTTTTACTGCAGAATGTTCGAGGCGCTTAACAAATTATGTCGAGTTCAAATCTAACGATAGGGATTGTAGGTCTACCGAATGTCGGCAAGTCAACGCTGTTCAATGCGCTCACTCTTAAAGGAGTACCGGCCGAGAATTATCCATTTTGTACGATTGACCCCTCGGTGGGCGTCGTAGAAGTTCCCGATGAGCGGCTTGGAAGATTGACCGAGATGTCTCATTCAGCAAAGACTATTCCTGCCGCTGTGCAATTTGTGGACATAGCGGGGCTCGTCAAGGGTGCATCGGAGGGCGAAGGCTTGGGAAATCAATTCTTGTCTCACATTCGCGAGGTGGATGCGATAGCGGAAGTAGTGCGGATTTTTCATGACGATGACGTTCATCATGTCTCGGGAGAAATTGACCCCGTGAGCGACATTGAAGTTATAAACCTCGAACTGGTTCTCGCCGATATGCAGACGGCGGAGAAAAGTCTTGAGCGCGCGGAGCGGGATGCAAAAGGAGGCGATAAAGAGGTGATTGCCGAGAGAGACGTGTTGCGAAAAATTGTGCCGGTATTGAAACAGGGAAAACCCGCTCGGGGGGTTAGTCTGACTAACCTCGAGCGGGAAGCGGCCAAGAGCTTGCATCTCCTCACGCTTAAGCCCGTTCTATACGTTCTCAATCGCAAGAGCGGAGTCGTGAACGTTGATGCAGAAGGGGGAGACGCGTGGAAAGCGCTTCAGAGATTTCTTGAAGACTCCAAAGCCGAGTGGGTGTTCGTCGATGCTGGAGTCGAAGGTGAACTACGGGATGTGCACGAAGATGAACGCGACAATTTTCGCCGCGAACTCGGCGTGCCGGATGACGGACTGAACGGACTTATTAGGGCAGGCTATAGAATGCTGAATCTCATATCTTTCTTTACGACAGGAGAGGACGAAACGAGGGCATGGACCGTAACTCGCGGCTCGACTGCGCCCGAGGCGGGAGCCGCAATTCATACCGACTTCAGGGATAAATTCATCCGCGCCGACGTTATAGAGTGCGGGAAACTACTCGAATCGGGCTCCCTGCTTCGCCAAGGCTCCGCAGGGCAGGCATACGCAAAAGCGAGGGAATTAGGCCTTTTACGCTCGGAAGGCAGGGAATACGTCGTCCAAGATGGTGACGTAATGGAATTCAAGCATAGCTAGCGCGACGCCCCTGAACTTACAGCGGCATCTATTTAGGCGCGGCTTTTACCAAATGCATGTTCTTCGAGATCGGTGACCCGCGATTGCATCTTTGCGTGCCTCATGCCGCGAATCTCTGTCTCAATTGATTGTACCTGCGTGTGGAGCGCAACCACCTGCTCTTTGGTGGCAATGTCGCGCTTGATATCGGCAATGTCTTCTGCTACAGCAGAGAATCCCTTCTCCATTTTTGTCTCAACAGAGGCAAAGCCTTTTTGTATTCGCGCCGCAAGAACCTCAAGCGTGACTTTTTTCTTTATCATGTTCCAAGTATAGCCCCGCTACGTATTCTTGCAATATGAACGACGCCCATGCACTCAAAGTGCAAGGCCTGTTTTTAAGTTCTTTACGAGTCCGTAGCCTTTTAAAATACGCACGATCGGTGCACCGCATTTTTTGCAGAATTCATAGGAATCATATCCTACGCCCGCTTTAACGGTTAACTCCCGGTCGGTAAGCGTTTTCTTACAACGGTCGCATTTGTGTACGAGCATAGAATGTAATCTATCACTTGAGTCTCGACTCGCGCGCTCATTTTTCTTGTGGATAGCAGAAATGCGAGCCTTTTAGCAGCGGCTAGGCGACTGTTTTGACAAGCTGACAACTGTGGTATTCTTATCGGGATGGACAAACCGAAAGTAACGCCAAAGGATTTCTTCTTGTGGATAGGGAGCATGGTTGCTCTCTATGGAGGCATCATCGCATTCATCACGCTTCTTTTTGACTATATAAATTATGCCTTTCCGAATCCCGTAACTAACCTGTATTACTCGGGCTCTCCCAGTATCAGTTATGAGACGGCGACCCTCATCGTGCTGACGCCGGTTCTTTTAATACTCATGCGGCTCATTCGCCGCGATATTGCGAACGACCCTTCAAGACGCGACATTTGGATACGCCGATGGGCGCTGTTCGTTACTCTCTTTCTCGCAGGGGTCACAATCGTCATTGACCTCATCGTACTCGTAAACACATATCTGCAAGGAGAGGATATTACCGCCGGTTTTCTTCTGAAAGTTCTTGCAGTATTCCTTGTAGTTGGATTGGCATTTTTGCATTTCCTTGCCGACCTTCGCGGCTACTGGCAGCGCGAGCCCGCAAAAGCAAAAATGGTGAACTGGGCTGTCGGCGCACTTGTTCTAGTCACTATCGTCGCAGGATTCTTTATCCTGGGGACTCCGCAGGAGCTGCGCGAGGGGAAGCAAGACAATATTCGCGTGCAGGACTTACAGTCTATTCAGTGGCAGGTCGTGAATTACTGGCAGCAGAAAGAAAAGCTGCCGGCCAATCTTCTTGAAGTTGCCGACCCCATCAGCAACACAATTATTCCGGTGGACCCGCAGACAAAGGATCAGTATGAATTTGCTGTAACGGGGCCACTTTCGTTCCGCTTGTGCGCAACATTTGCGCGAGAAGGGAGCAGTTACGGAAATGGTTCTGTCGCGCGACCCATGTCGCCGGTAGCCATAAACGGCAAAGAACTTCCGGATAATTGGCAGCACGGCGAGGGCAGGACTTGCTTTGAGCGCACCATAGACCCACAGCGTTATCCTCCGTATTCAAAAACCAGGGTTCAATAGATTAATAGCCGAAAACCCCGCATACTATGCGGGGTTTTCGGCATGTATGCGTTATGATATGGTAAATATATGAAGAAATACGACCATAAAAAGATAGAAAAGAACTGGCCCGCCTTCGCTCCTCCTTCGCACAAGGCTACGGACGGACACAGTAAAGCTTCGGACGGGCAGGCAGAAAGAGTATGAAGAAATACGACCATAAGGCCATTGAGCGCAAGTGGCAGAAATATTGGAAGACAAGCAAGATTTACACAACGCCGGACAAGGCGCCCGGTCCCGCCTCCGCTCCTCCTTCGCTCAAGGCTACGGACGGACACAGTAAAGCTACGGCGGGCAAGAAAGAGAACTTCTACCTGCTCGTAGAATTCCCGTATCCTTCCGGAAATCTTCACGCCGGGCATTGGTACGCATTTGCCGTGCCGGATATTTTAGCGCGCGCGCTTCGCATGCAAGGCAAGAACGTGATGTATCCGATTGGTTTTGACGCCTTCGGCCTGCCTGCGGAAAATGCGGCAATAAAGAACAAGCTCAATCCGCGCACGTGGACGGAAGGGAATATTGCATATATGAAAAAGCAAATTGCCTCTATGGGGACATCGTTTGACTGGTCGCGCGAAGTAATCACGTGCAACCCTGATTATTACAAATGGACGCAATGGTTGTTCCTGCAGCTTTTTAAGAAAGGGTTGGCGTATCAAAAAGAGACTGCGGTTAATTGGTGTCCAAAAGACAAAACGGTTCTTGCCAATGAACAAGTTACGGACGGTAAATGCGAACGCTGTGACAGCGAAGTGGTGCAGAAGAAGATGCTCCAGTGGAATATCAAGATAACGGATTACGCGGATAGATTGATAGACGATCTATCCGGCTTAGATTGGCCGGAGCAAATCAAGGAGTCGCAAAGGAATTGGATAGGGCGCAGCAATGGGGCCGAAATAAGTTTTCCGATTGAATTTGAGAATAAAAATGCTCCGCAGCCGAATTTTTTGCTTCTGCACGGCTACAAAGGAAGCCCTACCGGCGCATTTTTTTCGTGGCTCAAGCGAGAGCTCGAGAGCAAGGGGTATGCCGTCCAAGCACCTGAACTTCCAAATACGAGCGAGCCGAAGGAATACGAGCAAGTCAAATACGTGTTCGACCACTGCCACATAGATGAGAACACCGTCATCATCGGCCATAGCCTGGGAGCAGTTGTGGCGATGAAATTGCTGCAAAAAATAAATCGTCCGGTAGGCGGGTTGGTTCTCGTAGCTCCGGCAATAGATTCGGCATTTGCGAATGCGGAACCGAGAACGTATTGGAAAGACTTTTCGTGGGATATCAAGTACGACAAACTCAAGACGCTTGCCGGTTTAAGACTCGTACTTTCTGATGCGGCGGAAAAAGGCAAGCGCGGGGCGTACATTGCACACCTAGCCGACATTCTTGATGCGCAGATAGCAGAAGGAAAAGCCAATGAGGAGCATTTCCTGGGCGCGCAAGAGCCGCTCGTATTAGCACAGCTTATGCCGCGCATTACTGTCTTTACGACCCGCCCAGACACGCTCTTTGGTGCAACGTACGTCGTGCTTGCACCTGAACATCCTTGGGTCAAACGCGCCCTCGCGCATCAGCGGCTTCTCCGCAATGAGAAGGAAATAGGGCGATATATCGCCCTAACTGAAAAGAAATCAGATATGGACCGCCAGACGAATAAAGAAAAAACAGGAGTGAGGCTCGAGGGTGTGGATGCAATCAATCCCGCGACACGGGAAAGGATTCCTGTTTATATTGCCGATTACGTACTCGGCCATTACGGCACGGGTGCGATTATGGCAGTGCCGGCGCACGACGAGCGCGACTTTGAGTTTGCATCCCGATATGGTCTTCCCATAAGGGAAGTCATATCGGCGCAGATTAACGCAGACCGTCTACAGGTGCCGATACAAACCCTATCGGCCCAAACGCGGAACAACGCGGACAAAAACGGCGGCGAACTTCCCTACATGGGAGAAGGGCTGATGATAGATTCCGGCAGGTTCAGTGGCCTGACATCGCAGAAAGGAAGGGAAGCCATTACGGAAGAATTGGGCGTTAAGAAAACCACTTACAAGCTTCGCGATTGGATAGTATCGAGGCAGAGATATTGGGGAGTGCCAATACCGATTATCCATTGCGGAAAGTGCGGCTCACAGCCGGTCGGAGACGTGGACTTGCCCGTGGAGCTGCCCGAGGTCAAAGATTATCTACCCGAAGGGAGCGGGAAGTCGCCGCTCGCCAAGGCGAAGAAATGGGTTGCCGCAAAGTGCCCAAAGTGCGCAGGCGAGGCGGAGCGCGAGACAGACACGCTGGATACGTTCGTCGATTCGTCATGGTATTTCCTGCGCTACACAGACCCCAACAACAAGAAGGAATTCGCTAGCAAAGAGAAGCAAGCGAATTGGATGCCCGTAAATCTTTATTCGGGAGGAGCGGAACATACGACCATGCACCTTCTCTATTCGCGCTTCTGGCACAAAGCGCTATTTGACTTGGGGCTGGTGGGGGAATCGGAACCATACAAGCGGCGAATGAACAGGAGTTTGATACTGGGGCCCGACGGGCAGAAGATGAGCAAGTCGCGCGGGAATGTCATTGACCCCGACCTGGTAGTGGAGCGCTTGGGAGCCGACACGGTGCGCATGTATCTTGCGTTCATCGGCCCTTACAACGAGGTTTCAAGCTACCCGTGGAATCCGGACGGCGTCGTAGGAATCCGCAGATTTCTTGAACGAGTGTGGCGGATGGGACAGTCTACAGTTGACAGTCCACAGTTGACAGTAAATGCGAACATAGAACCGGTGTTGCACAGGACTGTTAAAAAAATTGGAGAAGATATAGCTCTGCTCAAATTCAATACGGCTATCAGCTCTTTGATGATACTTTTGAATGCGATAGAAAAAGAAGGCGCAATCGGCCAGGAACAATTTGGAGTATTTCTGAAGCTTTTATCACCGTTCGCTCCGCATATAACAGAAGAGTTGTGGCATGAAGCCGGAAATAAATCATCGATTCATCTTGAAAAGTGGCCGGTGTTTGATCCTGCTTTGCTGAGAGACGAGAATGTTACTATCGCAATTCAGATAAACGGCAGAACACGCGGAGAAGTTCAAGTGCCGACTGATTCGGATAAAAAGACTGTTGAAGATGCGGCGCTCGCGGCAGTTGGCTCGCGCGTGGAGGGCAAGAAGATATTACGCACGATTTATGTACCCAGCCGACTTGTAAATTTTGTTTTGGAAGGGGAGTGAAATGCCGTCAAAACATTCCAACATTCTTGAGAATGTTGGAATGTTTTGATAAACTCCGTTATTTCTTGAAAATTATCGTTTCTGTCCCCGTGTCTTCCAGAATATACCCCATGTTCTCAATATTCTTGCGCAATAGGTCGGCTTGTTCCCATTCCTTCTTTTCTCGCGCGACATTTCTTTCATCTATCATTGTCCGCACATTTTCGGGCAACTGCTCAATCTCAACCTTCTTGCCAAAGAGTTTAATACACGCGGCAGTCGCTTTCTCATCAGTGCCCGCAAGATTCAGTCCAAGCACTTTGTCTACATCCAAAATACCGGCGCGGACGTCCGCGCGAGACAACGAATTATCCTTTACCATTTCCCAAATTACGGCGAGAGCGCCGGCGGTATCCACATCATCATTGACGCGTTTATGAAATCGCTTTTTATATTGCTTAGGCACGTTGCCGCCTGCGGGGTAACTGTCGGCGATCATGCGCAACCGGAGAAATGCTTTTTCTGAGGAGGCAAGGGCTGCCCACGTAAAATTAAGAGGTGTGCGGTAATGCGCTCCCAAAAGCAAATAGCGGAAAGACAAGGGATGTAACCCGCGAGCGGTTATGTCTGATAAATATAAAACGTTACCAAGCGATTTTGATATTTTCTTAGAGTCTATCTGTATATGGGCACGGTGCATCCAGAACCTTGAAAATGGCTTTCGCCCTGTCGCACATTCTGATTGCGCGATTTCGTTGTTGTGATGTATTGAGATGTGCTCGATACCGCCGGTGTGAATGTCGATTTGTTGCCCGAGTTCGGCGCGTGCCATTGCCGAGCACTCGATGTGCCAGCCGGGAAAACCCTTTCCCCAGGGGCTATCCCAGCCTGATATATTTCCGCCGGAGGCGGATCCTCCTCTGGAGGAGAGCTTCCATAAAGCAAAATCTGCCTGGTTGCGCTTGTTTCTATTTGCGGCTATCCGCGCTCCTTCAATTTGGGCTTCCGAGTGTAATCCTCCGAGGGCTCCATAGGCCGGGTATCGAGAGGTATCAAAATAGACTCCGTCAGAAGTGCGATACGCGAATTCTTTCTCAATAAGAGTCGCTATCATCGCCACTTGTGCTTTGATGTACTCGCTCGCCCGCGGGAACTTGATCTTATCAATAGGGATATCGAGATTAGTCAGATCTTGCAGAAATATCCCTGTATATCTCTCCCCGAGGCTCAGCATATTCTCAAGCGTCATCTCGAGCCCTTCGCGCTCAATGCCCTTGGTCATCTTGTCTTCGCCCTCGTCACTGTCTGAAGTCAGATGGCCCACGTCGGTAATGTTGATGACTTGCTTGACCGAATAATTATTGTATTCGAGTACTTTCCGCAGCGTGTCGGTAAAAACGAACATGGAAAGATTGCCTATATGCTGGACGTCGTATACGGTCGGCCCGCAGTTGTACATACGAACGGTTCTTGCCGGGGGAGGCAGAGTAAATTCCTGCTTTGAGGCACCGAGGGTGTTGTAGAAAAAGAGAGCGGGCTTTCCCGATACTCTGTTCCACAACTTTTTAATGAATGGAATGCCCATGAAGGATTTTAGAACCACTTTCTGTGCTTGAAGTATGCGATCATGGACGAACCGAGCAAAAGAACAATACCTACGACGATCCAAAAATCGTACGGCTGACCTTTGATGGGGTTGTAAACACTGTCGATTTCCATTATCGCCACGAGAAGCGACAGCGGGAAAGTGAGAAGCGCCATGATGGTAAGTACGCGCATCGTTTCGTTCTCTTTCGTCGAAAGGAGTGAATTATTGGTCTCACGAAGTTCGTGAAGCGATTCAGTATTGCGCATGACATGGTTGTGGACGCGGTAATAATCATTGGATAAGGCGCGTAAATAAGGCATGAAATCTTCACCGAAAAGCCTCGCCCCTTCTGCTTCAATTGTACGCAAAACTTCGCGGTGAGGCTCAATAATTTGTCGCAGATTCAGGAGGTCCCGTGCCGCCCTTGATATTACTTCCACCATACCTGCCTCGTGTCCCGTGAATATGTCTCCCTCAATAGTACTTAAATGATGGCGAACACGCTCAACTTCGTATTCGACGCCTTTATACAGCTTCTTCAGCATATAAAAAAAGAAAAACCCCGCATGGTTGCCCATATTGCTCTTGTCCAACAGAGAATTAACTTCAAACACTTTTGAAAATTTGTGAAGTGGGTCAACGATGTCGTAATGGGTCGTAATTATGAAATCGCGCCCGACAATGAAATCAATTTCCTGTTCTATCGGTCTGTGCGAACGTCGCAGGGAAGGGAAGTGCAGGACTACGTACACGTAAGAATCATAAAATTCCGTCCGCGGCTTCATAGAAGGAACGAGCAGCTCCTCCGCTACCATCGTTGACACACCGAATTGGTCGACTATCCCGCTCACTTCCTCTTTTGTCGGCGATTCAAGGTCTATCCACATAATACCGTTGTGCTTATAGTCTGTGCGCATTGAGACATTATACCGTATCTCTAAGCCGCGACAGCAGCCGAATGCAGCTTTGGCTTCCAATCCTAATATGCGATAATTCGCCGATGATTGATGAGGGAAAGGATGGTATAAGCATGCGGCATGCCGTTGTGGGCGCTGTCGTTTTTGTTGCGCTCGGTGCTGCATCCGGATATGCCATCGGTATCCGCGATTTTCCGACAGTAAATTCCGCGGTCTTATCTGCGGAGCCGCCCGCAGGTGTGGATTTTTCACCTGTTTGGAAAGCGTGGAACATCATAGACGAGAAGTTCGTACCGGCATCGGTGGCAACGAGTACGCCTATCGCGACAAGCACTGAGGAAGCAAATCTGGACAAAGTGTGGGGCATGGTCGCGGGATTGGCCGCATCTCTTAATGACCCCTATACGTACTTTCTTCCGCCGAGCGATACCAAGCTTTTTACCGACGACATGAGCGGCAGTTTCGAGGGCGTGGGCATGGAAATCGCCGTGCGCGACCAAATTCTCACTGTTGTGTCTCCGCTAAAGGGTTCACCTGCGGAAAAAGCTGGTATCAAAAGCGGGGATAAAGTCCTGAAAATTGACGGCGTCGACACGAAGGGAATCGATATATCTGCGGCGGTCAAGAAAATCCGCGGACCTGGGGGAAGCGAGGTTGTCTTGACGATTCTTCGCGACGGCTGGCCTGCGGCAAAAGAAATTAAAGTAACGCGCGGGGTGATAAACGTTCCGGCAATTGAGACAAAGACGCTATCTAACGGAGTGTTCGTAATATCGGTGATGAGCTTTACCGCAAATTCCTCCGATCTTTTCAGGAGCAGCTTGCGAAAATTCATTCAGTCGGGTAATTCGCGCCTCATTATCGATATGCGCGGGAATCCCGGAGGATACCTTGAGTCTGCGGTGGATATGGCCAGCTGGTTTCTGCCGATAGGGAAGGTGATCGTTACCGAGGATTATGCCGGCAATGCGCAAAACATCGTGCATCGTTCTCGCGGCTACGATATTTTTACGGATAAATTAAAGATGGTTATTCTCGTAAACCGCGGCTCCGCCTCGGCTTCAGAGATTCTCTCTGAAGCGCTTCGCCACTACGGAAAAGCCAAACTTGTCGGTGAACCAACATTCGGCAAAGGGTCCGTGCAGGAGCTTATAGATATAACAGCCGACACGTCGCTTAAGTTGACGATTGCAAGGTGGCTTGCACCGGATGGAAAACAAATCCCGACAACCGGAATTGTTCCGGATGTGGAAGTAAAAATGACGGAAGAAGACGCGAAAGCGGAGAAAGACCCGCAGATGGACAAAGCAGTCGAAATGCTTCTCGGCCAATGAGCAATACACAGCCGTGCCTGTAACAATTCTCCTTCTTTGCTAAGGTTATTGCATCCATGAAAAAGAAAAGGGTGGGGGGGAATTTCTTGCTGCGCGATTTATGTGTTATTGCGTTAAGCATTTTTGTTGCCGTTGTTCTGGTAAAAACGGAGATATTAATAGAAATCTTGACAGCCACGCAAGAGCGGGAACTGCTCGGTAGTTTTATCGCCGGTATGTTCTTCACGTCTGTTTTTACGACTGCTCCGGCAATCGTTGCTCTTGGCGAGATTGCCAATGCCAACTCGATATTTTTGACGGCTATTTTTGGAGGTATGGGTGCAGTATTTGGCGACCTGATAATCTTTCGCTTTATACGCGACAGATTCTCAAAGCATTTGATGGAATTGGCCGGACACTGGCGCGCGGGAAGAAAGGTAAGCGCGTTTCTCCACCTTAGATTTATCAGGTGGTTTACGTTTGTGATTGCAGGGCTAATTATTGCCTCTCCGTTGCCTGATGAGCTGGGCATTAGTCTTCTGGGTTTCTCTAAAGTGAGGATGTACTGGTTCATCCCTCTTTCCTTCATGTTCAACGGTCTCGGCATATTACTGATAGGTTCAATCGCGAAAGCACTATGATGCATCAGAAGCTCGCGACTGAAATACAAAAAAAGCCCTTCTGGTCATTATCCGATTCCGAGGTGGTTGGATTACTGGAAACGGACATTCAAAGCGGACTTTCTAAAGAGGAGGCTGCGAAGAGGTTGAGGATATTCGGCAGGAATATCATTGAAAGAATAGAAGACACTTCGATTTTTTATATACTTGCAAACCAGTTCAAGAGTCCTTTGATTTTGATGCTGTTGTTTGCCGGCTTTGTGACCATTTTTATAGACCATCTTCGCGATGCAATATTTATTTTTGCGGCCGTTCTCGTGAATAGCGCACTCGGATTTTATCAGGAGTATAAGGCCGATAAAGCTATATCCGAACTAAAAACGTATTTAAAACAGCGCGCGCGCGTACAGAGAAACGGAAGGGAGTACGAAATTGATGCCGAGTACCTCGTGCCTGGAGATGTGATACGTATCTCGCAAGGCGATAGAGTGCCCGCCGATGGACGTCTCGTGTACGCGAATGATGTGCAGATCGACGAAGCTGTACTTACGGGTGAATCTCTCCCCGTCGTGAAATCGACAGATTCGGTAGGTCTGGAAGTGGGTCTAGCAGACCAGAAATCCATGGTATTTGCAGGAACATTGGTGACGCAGGGCGTCGCAACGGCGATTGTTTGCCGCACGGACTTCTCGACGGAGATCGGCAAGATTGCGGAGTTGGTAGCCGAGGCGCGGAGAGAAGAGACTCCCTTGCAGGGTGCAATACGGCGGTTCAGCATACGCGCCGGTATTTCCTTGGCGGTTCTCACGGTAATTATCTTTGCCGCCGGCATTTATCTCGGACATTCTCGCATAGATATGTTTCTGATGGCCGTGGCCATTGCTGTTTCAGCCGTTCCCGAAGGACTGCCCGTCGCAATGACCGTCATTCTCGCGACAGGAGTTCAGCGCATGGCGCGGCGGAAAGGCGTGGTGAGAAAGCTTGTTGCAGCCGAGGCTTTGGGGAGTACGTCGGTAATCCTAACTGATAAAACCGGAACTCTGACAATGGCGAAAATGAAATTAAGCAAACTATTGCCAGCTGGGGGCACGAGCGAAGAAGCGCTTCTTGAGATGGCGCTCATCAACACGAGCGTTGTAATAGAAAATCAGGAAGATCCGCCGAATAAATGGAAAATGTCCGGCCGGATTCTGGAGACTACGCTGGTTCAATCAGCCGCACTTCGCGGAATACTGGCGTCCGATGTAAAAAACAAGACCATTGTGATAGGTACTCTTCCGTTCAATGCGGTGAATAAATTTTCGGTTTCGCTCGTTCACCAGAACGGCAAGAATATTCTGGTGTTCGTCGGCGCGCCTGACATATTCATTAATCGCTCAACACTCGTCGCCGGAGAGCGCGAGAGAGTGCTTGCGACTGTCGATACATTGGCGGAATCAGGAGAGCGCGTCATCGGTGTTGCGACAAAAATCGTAGCTGAATCAAAAGACTTTGATTTTTCAAAAGATTTAGAGCTGGAAGACCTATCCTTTGAGGGCTTGATAACATTGCGCGACCCCATTCGCGTAACGGTAAAGCAGGCAATCCGCGATGTTGAATCAGCCGGTATACGGGTAGTCGTAATGAGCGGCGACCATCGCGGTACAGCTCTCGCTATCGCGCGCGAAGTAGGGCTCCGCGTCGGCGAAGGCGGAGTACTCGACGCCGCGGAATTGCGCCTGTTGTCGGATGAGGATTTGCAAAAGAGATTGCCCGCTCTCAGTGTAATCTCGCGCGTTTCTCCTTTGGATAAATTGAGGATTGTTAAGGCTTTCCAAGAGGCTGGCGAGGTAGTTGCCATGACAGGCGACGGGGTAAATGACGCCCCAAGCATAAAGCGGGCTGATATCGGTATAGCCATGGGTTCAGGCACCGCAGTAACACGCGATGTTGCAGACCTCGTATTATTGGATGACAATTTTGAAACGATTGCGGCCGCCGTCGAAGAGGGGAGGCAGATAATGAACAATATACGCAAGGTGCTTGTATACCTTTTGTCGAGCGTGGCCGACGCGCTGATCCTCATCGGCGGTTCGATAGTAACCGGCATTGCCCTGCCTATGAACGCGCTGCAAATTCTTTGGGTAAATTTCTTTTCAGACAGTTTCCCTGCGATTGCGTTCGCATTCGAGAGAGATGGGGGCGGTCTTGTTGTTCGCCGGCGAGACCATGCGGTAGAACTCTTTAACCCGCTGATGAAATTTCTGATTATATTTATTGGACTCTCAACGAGCGCATTCCTGTTCGGTTTGTATTGGCTGTTGCTTGAGATCGGCTTTCCTGCAGATGTGGTGCGGACATTCATTTTCGCAAGTTTTGGAAGCTACTCACTATTCTTGGCATTTTCCGTAAGGAGCTTGGACAATAGCATTTTCAGATACCCGTTTTTCTCTAATCATTTTCTCATCGTAGGAGTGCTCATCGGTTTTGTTCTTATGGGAGCCGCCGTGTATGTTCCGTTCCTGCAGATATTGTTTGATACGGTAGCTTTGCCGGGCACTTGGCTATTGGGTGTTGTCGGGGTGGGCGTATTGAACATAGCTTTGATAGAATTAGGAAAATGGTTCTTTCGCCGTAAACGGCAACTGGCGCCGCGAGGATTTGCAAGCTAGCCGGCTCATTGGCTGGTTCTTAACACTCTGGATTTAATCAATACAACGGGTATTATTTACGAATGAAGCAGGTCCTACAGATCGCGGGTAGCGCCGTTCTGGTTGTAATTCTCATTGCGGGGTATTTCGCGATGAGCCAAGCCAATCAGGCAAAGCTTGAGCTTACCTCGCGCATGCAATCCCGAAGCCAGGTATTGGCGGACAGTCTTGCGGAAAGCATTGAGCCGTCATACAACACGCGTGCGACGAGCACTGTGCAAAGGATAATCGATAGGTTTGTCAGCAGCGAACGACTTGCGGGCATTAGCGTTTTTAACAGTTCGGGAGTCCTAGTCGCGGGGTCTTTAGACATGCCGATTACGAAAGATGGCAAACTTGTAGCAACGGCGATGGATAGCGACGAAGCCGGAGGAGAGTTCATTCGCCGCAACGACGGTACCTACTATGTACATGTGATACCGCTCCACGAAGACGAGCGAGTCGTTGGAGCTCTCGCTGTCGCGCAGAACGCTACATACATCGACGAAAACATTCGCCTCATTTGGAAAGACAACATTATTCGTCTGCTATTCCTTCTACTGATTTTTTCAGCCGCTATCTTTGTCCTGGTGCGATGGGTTTTTTCCCAAGCTATCTCCAAGATGGTCGAGTCGCTCAAGGCGGTGCGCAAAGGCGATTCCGAAGTCGACACGGCACCGAGTTCAAGTTTCTTTGAACCGCTCGCAGGTGAAATTTCCAAAGTTACAACGAGTCTGCGCCAAGCGCGGCGAGTGGCGAGCGAAGAAGCACGGATGCGTCTGGAAAAACTGGATTCGCCATGGACAGCCGAGCGCCTCAAGGAATTTATAAAAGCGCATCTCAAAGACAGGCCGATATTCATTCTTTCCAATGGAGAACCGTATGTGAACACCAAGGTGAGGGGCGAGGTCAAGTGGACAACGCCAGCAGGCGGAGTCATCACAGCGATGGAACCGGTAATGGAGGCGTGCGGAGGCATGTGGATTGCCCATGGCAGCGGCGCTGCCGACAGAGAAACCGCTGGTGCGGATGGGAAGCTTAGTGTCCCGCCAGAAGAGCCGAAATATACGCTGAAGCGCGTTTGGGTCTCTCCCAAAGACGCCAAGGGATACTACAACGGTTTCTCTAACGAGGCGCTCTGGCCGCTATGCCACATGGCTCATGTGCGGCCGCAATTTCGGAAAGAGGACTGGCTTGCGTATCGCAAAGTGAACGGCCTCTTCGCGAAGACGCTTCTTGAGGAAATACGCCATGTTGAGCACCCTATAGTACTCGTGCAAGACTATCATCTGGCTCTCGTGCCTGCGCTCATCAAAAAGAGCCGTCCCGACGCGCAGGTAGCGATGTTCTGGCATATTCCCTGGCCGTCGGCCACTCAATTCAACATCTGCCCGTGGCGAAAGGAGATACTTGAGGGAATGCTCGGCGCGGACCTAATGGGATTTCATACTCAGCAAAACTGCAACAATTTCATGGACACGGTCGCGAGCGAAGTCGAATCGCGCATAGACTACGAGCACTTCTCTATTTTTCGCGAAGCCCACCGCACTTTCGTGAAGCCGTTCCCGATATCCATCGCATATCCTGGCAATGCCGAGCCGAGCGAGACGCCCGATAGAAACATATTGGTTAAACTAAAGATACGCGGCAACCTTATACTCGGAGTCGACCGGCTAGACTACATCAAAGGCATACCGGAGCGCTTCAAAGGGTTTGAATTTCTTCTGGACGGCCATGCAGAATACCGAGGCACGACCACGCTTCTGCAAATAGGGTCTCCCACGCGCGAATCGGTCGGTATGTTCCGCGAGTACGCCCAAAGGGTCGTTGCCGAATCCGAGAGGATAAACGAGAAATTCGGTACCAAGGACTGGAAGCCGATTATCCTTGAACGACGCAGTTATAGCCACGCGGAGCTTCGCAACCTCTATCAGCTCGCCGACGTATGCCTTGTCACCTCTCTGCATGACGGCATGAACCTCGTCGCCAAAGAATTTGCGGCCGCAAGGCGCGATGAATCAGGAGTACTGGTCATTAGCCAGTTTGCGGGGGCGTCTCGAGACCTCAAAGGCGCGCTTGTGGTCAATCCATATAGCGCGGAAGAAACTTCCGCCGCGCTTCACACGGCGCTCTCGATGCCGAAGACGGAACAGCACCGCCGCATGAAAACGATGCGCGCTTCAGTCCGCGAATACAATATTTACCGCTGGTCGGCAGAACTTATTAAAGCACTTTCGCAGCTTGAATAGGATGAGAAACGCCGACAAACACATGGGCAGTATACTTAGGCGCGTCAAAGAAAACGGTTTCTTGCTCATTCTTGATTTTGACGGGGTTCTTGCGCCTATCGTTGCTCGTCCTCGCATGGCGCGCGTGTCGAGGCGCACGCGCGCCTGCCTCGCCAAATGCGCTGCGGGCGGCCGCGTTGCCGTAATTTCCGGCCGAGCTCTTGCGGATGTGCGCGCTCGTGTCAATCAGGCAGGCGTATGGTACGCCGGCAATCACGGCGCAGAATGGCGGATGGGAAAGATGCGAGGCCGCGAGAAGCTTACGCGCGCGGCGTGCGCGAAGCTTAGCGAAGCGCGAAGAGCGTTCACTGAACTTTCGCGATGTTACCGAGGAGTCGTTGTGGAGGACAAAAAGTTGACTTTTAGCGTGCATTTTCGCGCACTCGCGCGCAGGCGTGTTGCGCGATTTAGCAGGGAGATGAGGAGTATCTCAAAACAATTTACAAATTTTCTTGATATTAGCGAAGGGAGCGAATACATTTTCAACATACGTTCGCTCGAGAGCCGCACGAAAGGCGATGCGGTCCGTCTCGCGAGCAGGTGCTCACTCGCGAAAGCCGTGCCGATATATATCGGCGACGACGCCACCGATGAAGACGCCTTTCGCGCCCTTACCGACGGCATTACTATCCGGGTTGGCAGATCATCAAAAAGCGCGGCAAAATATTACTTCAGCACGCGCGCAAGTGTGGACAAGCTCTTGCGCAATCTTGCCTAATCTTCCAGGGGTTAGTCTGACTAACCGGACGCATTGGCTTGCAGTATGACTCTTTTATCCACAACTTCGTTTGAATAAAGGTTAGTCAGACTAACCTATAGGGTAGAATGAGGTATGCGTGTAGAGCCTTTCGGGGTTGACTCGTATGTGCATGTGGTAAAGCGAGGTGCGCGAGGATTGCCCATCACTGAAGACGAATCGGAGCAGTGGCGTTTTTTGCGCCTGCTGTATTATATGAACGACGAATTTTTCGATGAGAACTGGTATAGCGCAGACCTTGATGGGCGATTCTTTAGGCCTGCGACGTGGCCCGACAGAGAACCACTTGTGCGAATTCTCGCGTACACGCTCATGCCGAATCACTTTCATCTTCTCCTAAAAGAGATACGTGAAGGCGGGATTTCTGCCTTCATGCAAAAGCTGTGTCAGAGCATGACGAACTATCACAACGAGAAATACGACCAGCAAGGAAGCATCTTTCAGGGTTCGTACCGAGGACGCACCATAGAGAACGATAATTATTTACGGTATGTATCGGCATACATCATGGTGAAAAATGTGTTTGAGTTATATCCGAAGGGTGGTCTGCGCGGCGCTACCGAGCATTTTGAAGATGCATGGGAATGGGGGATTGAGTACAAATACTCAAGTCTTAGTCATTATGCAAACTCTTCACAGCTGCCGATTATCGAGAAAGATTTGCTAGGAGAGATATTTACGACACCGAGATCTTTCAAGAATTTCGCTAGAGACGTAATTGAAGGGGGAAAATGGTTGCAAGCGGAGTTTGAATAAAGGTTAGTCTGACTAACCTTAAGAGGTTTTTGCGCGTCACGAAATCTCATGTACCATGGGTCCATGAGAATCATTCTGCTTAAGGATGTGGCGAAGGTGGGGAAGCGGGATGAGACAAAAGAGGTGGCAGACGGGTACGCGCTCAATTTTCTTATTCCCCGAGGACTGGCGCAAGAAGCGTCAACGAAGAATATTGCCGAGCACGACAAGCGCCAAAGAATTTCTGAAATTACTGCACAAGTGCAAGATGCGCAATTTCAAGAACTCGCCCGCAAGCTCTCCGCCGATAAAATCGCATTGAAAGTCAGGGTAAATGAATCGGGACACCTATATGAGAGTATTTCTGCGAAAAGAATAGCAAGCGAAATCGCAAAGAAATATAATCAAGATATCGGCGAAGGCGCAGTTGTGTTGGACGAACCGATAAAGAGGGTAGGGGTGGCAAAGATAGAGATAAAACTCGGTGTTCACCGAGCCACAGCAACTGTTGAGATACTTGCTTCTTAAACGGTTAGAACGTCCACCACGCGGCGCGTGTTGGAGCGTCCGTCAAAATCAGTTTTTCTTTTTGTACGAAAACGGACAATACCGGTCGCCATTGCAAAAAGAGTGTGGTCGGTTCCGACGCCGATGTTCTTGCCGGGCAAAATCTTTGTACCGCGTTGGCGGACGATGATTTCGCCCACACCAACCTTTTGTCCATCGGAGCGCTTAACTCCGAGGTACTTAGGATTCGAATCATTTAGGTTATGCGCTGTTCCGCCAGCTTTTGTATGGGCCATAATGCATTAGGTGCTAGGTATCAGGTTTTAGGTACCAGGAAATATACTATAATTAAGAACATGGGGAGTATACATGAATGGTGGCTCAAAATCAAGAATTTGACGGAAGATTTAGTGGACGGATGGGGAACCGTGCTCATTGTGTTTTTGGTCGTCTTAGGCTCGTTCGGACTTGGCCGTTTGTCTGTTTTGGAAGCCGTTATGCCGCCTGTTTCTATCACACAAGCGCCATCCCAGGCGAATCTAAGAGAAATGAGCATTGGCGGTCTAATCATGGCCTCTCGCACGGGGAACGCGTACTATTTCCCGTGGTGCGCTTCTGCCTCTAAAATATTGCCTCAAAATCAGGTGTGGTTTGCGAGCGAGGAAAAAGCTCGCGCGGCGGGGTATTTGCCGGCAAAGAATTGCAAAGGACTCGGGGTAGCGACTAGCGAATAGCGTTTAGCGTATAGATCACAGATTTATTATTTTTTGTCCCTTTACGCTAGCCGCTAATCGCTGTACGCTGTGTCCTATGCTCGTCGTCGATGTAGAAGCTTCAGGAGTAGAAGCAAAAAAACATTCCATCGTATCGGTTGGCGCTCTTGATTTCGCAAATCCGACCAATCGATTTTACGAGGAATGCCGCGTGTGGGACGGCGCGCATATCATGGACGAGGCGCTCGCGGTAAATGGTTTTACAAAAGGGCAAATTACGGACAAAAAAAAGCAAAGCGAGGGCGATTTAATACACGCTTTTTTGCATTGGAGCGAAGGCTTGGAAGAAAGGACGCTTGCCGGACAAAATGTTTCTTTTGACCGCGATTTCTTAAAAGCGGCCGCCGAGCGCGCGGGACACACGGATTGGCAATTTGCGTACCGTACGATTGACACGCATTCCCTTTGCTACATGCACATGATAGAAAGAGGGCTCCAGCCGCCGGTAAAGCACCGCCGCTCGGCGCTTGACCTCGACGCAGTTCTCAACTATTGCGGTATCCCCGAAGAACCATCGCCTCACAATGCACTCACTGGCGCTTTGTCGCACGCCGAAGTAATCGCGCGCCTTTTGTACGGAAGAAAGCTTTTGCCGGAATTTGAACAGTTTGAGATTCCGTGGAAAAAGTAGAACGAACCCTACTTCGCTAAAGCTACGAAGGGCGAGTAGGGGAGTGGCAAGCGGGCGCATACCCTTCCATATAGAGCATCGCGGATGTCGACAATCTTTCTTCATCTTTAAAGATATTTTTCTTTTCCGCGCAGTTGCTTAAGTATTTTTAAATAATATTTTATCGCTGATTTGAATCGTAGCGCGTATAAAGTCGAGTTTACAGATATCGCCCTGGCGAGAGTCATAACCGGCCTTATGTGGCATAATATTTGCATGGCTCTCAAAGACTGCTATACTAACTGAGTATTAGAGTTAT
Source organism: bacterium (assembly GCA_030674455.1). GTDB lineage: Bacteria > Patescibacteriota > Minisyncoccia > Phycocordibacterales > UBA2100 > UBA10103. The sequence goes on along the minus strand of JAUSGQ010000007.1, from coordinate 125,307 downwards.
TATACTCAGTTATATATATTATAAATATGGCGACAAAATCGGATAAATCAAGGCTTCCCTTTCGAGAAGACTTTCTATTACACATTCAAGCGAATAACTATTCAAAGGAAACTTTGTATAACTATGAGAGAGATTTAGAGACTTTTGAGCGCTTCCTCTCTCAAGATATGGACGGCCTTCCTTTTTTGAATATTACGAAACGGACCATAGAGCAATTTAAAGCGTATTTAAATTCTCAAGACCGTAAAACAGCTAATGGTTTTGCCGCAGAGAAAGAGCTCAAAAGCGGCTCCATTAACCGCACCCTGACCTCTCTAAGGCGCTATTTGTCCTATTTGATTGATATGGACACAGAGACACCAATTGCGCCCGAATCTATTAAATTGCTGCGCATGGAAAAGAAGCATCCTCAAATATCTGAATTGGCTGAACTACAAAAATTAATAGAATCCCCGATGAAATTTGAAAAGGACTCCATGATTGCGCTGCGCAATCGCGCAGCTCTGGAAACCTTATTTGCGTCAGGCATGCGTATTTCGGAACTCATTAGTATTAAAAGAACCCAGATCGACAGAACGGGTAAGATATTCATTCAGGGCAAAGGAAAGAAACAGAGATTTGTGTACCTTACGGAACGTGCAAAAAAACACATAGACAACTACTTAAAGAAACGTGCAGATGACTCCCCCTTTCTCTTTATTCCGAATCGGGGAAAGAATGCATCGGACAAGAATAAACACATTTCTCCTAACTATCTTCAGATGAAAATCAAACAGTATCGAGAACTTTTGAATATTAACGTGCCTACCAGCGCTCACTCTTTACGACATGGTTTTGCAACCTATCTTGCCGAGCAAGGCGCGAATCCTGCCGCAATACAGATTCTTCTTGGACATGAGTCGCTTGAAACGACCACCAGATATGTTCATGCATCGGATAAGTATGCAGAAGCTACGCATAAAAGATTCCATCCACTTAAATAATAAATAACATTTTTATGAAAATCTGGACTGTTGATAAGATCAAAGAGGGATTCGAACGCTTCAAAAATGAACACGGACGACTTCCGCGCGCTTTGGAAATTGATCAACTTGAATATCTTCCCTCTTCTCGGAATATTCAAAAAAGATTTGGCGGTCTCGCACGATTACGCAAACAGCTGGGATATTCTGATGTTCATTTTGGCAAAGGTTCCTTTAGAAGCGAGATTGCGAGCCGCGTAAAGGACAGAGGGCGCAAGACTGAACTTGCATTAGAGAAAGTGTTGCGCGATAGGTTCGGGGAAGTTTTTGTCCACACGGAAAAGTTCTTTGAATCTTCAAAGAATCGCGTTGATTTTTATGTTTATTCGCCTGATGGGAATTTTGGTATTGACGTTTTCTATACCGATACAATGAGGTATCTGAAGTCGAACATAAATATCAAAATGGGCAAATATCGCAATTTTCCCATTGAATTATTTCTCGTCACGGCAAATGAAAGTTTAAGGCAGGATGACATTGATCGTTATGCTATCACTAAACTCAAACCTTTGCCCAAAACAACAAGAATTGTAACTATGGATACATTATTTACTCTGCTTAAGGCGAGAAAAGCGTATTCCAACCCTCTTTTGTGATGTGCGCTTTTACCACTAACTTTCTCATACTTCCCCGAGCATCGGTATGCCAAGGCGTTTACGGCCTGATTCCCCTTTAAAAATATTAGTTGTGCGCTCCGAGGTAGCGCCGTAGCCGTCTTGTGGGTTCTTATGGTTCATCGCGCTGAAGCTAGAACATAAGAAAACTGCATGCTTGCCGTATCGGCTACTAAGCGCGTCCATGCTCTCGTAGACCGCTTTAATGTCATCCCCGCTTGAATATTCGTTGAACAGATTCAATTGCTTTGGCAATTGGCTGTCGATTAAATTCATGAGTGAAATGCCGGTTGCCCGATACCGTACTCCCCTTTGGAAAATCCGGGGGAAACTTTTTGATATGGCAGAAAGAATTTCCTGCGGCGCGGAGGTGGGGTGCGGCAGAGAGATTTTAGCGTCGTGATATGCGAAACTTTGCGTCTTCAAGAATATGTGGGCCTCGCGCGCCTCAAGATGCCATCGGCGGAGTTTGATGCAGGCGTTCTCGACATTTTTGGAGAGCTGAGAGTATACGAACGCGGGATCGTGGGATGGCGGAGTAAATGTCTTTGTCTTTGCTATGGATTTGTAGGTTTGCCTGCCATCCACATCCAGCTCATTCACGACTTCCCCGTTCAGTTCTTTCCAAATTTCCACATACGGTTTTGCGAGCAAGCCCCTGACCCACGCGTCATTCTTCAGGGAAAATTCAAGAGCTGTCCGTACCCCGCGGGAATTTAATAAAAGCGAAGTGGCGGGTCCGATACCCCATATCTTTTCCACGGGCGTTTTGTCGAGGTACAGAGGCGCGTCTTTAAGCGCAATCACGGTAAGGCCGTCGGGCTTCTTCCATTTGGAACCGATTTTAGCCAGCACTTTTGTAGCGGAAAGACCAATGGAAAAAGTCATTCCGAGTTCCCTCTCCAGGGTCTGTTTTATCGAGGTTGCTACTTCCCTGCCATTTGGCCCTTCAATCCCTGCGAAGCACTCATCTATGCTGTATTCCTCTACAATGTCCGTATATCGCCGTACGATGGCATACATGCGCTTGGAGAAGATGCTGTACGTTTCGTAATCGGAAGGCAGAATTATGGCGTCTGGACATATTCGGCGCACTTCGGAGAGGATCATTCCTCGTTTTATGCCTTTCGCTTTTGCCTCATACGTCATGGCGGAAACAATGCCGCGCTCGCGCCCGGTTATGACCGGCTTCCCTTTTAAACTCGGATTTTTCGCGACTTCGCAGGAAGCAAAAAAAGAATCGCCGTCGATATGAAGAATTGCCCGCTCAAACATCATAAAATGAATTTACAATTTCTAATTTTGCAATTTTCAATCAATTTACAATGAATTAAGTTTTAAACATTGAAAATTGGAAATTCAATGCAAATTGCAAATTGTGAATTGGAAATTAAGTATGGTTTTAATACTTCCTTACCACTGCGGTAACAACAGCCTCAACGCGGAACGACTCGCGCGGGTATATTGGTTTATATTTTTTATTAGCCGGTTCCAGAAAAAACTCCCCGCCTTTTCCTCCGGCGGTCTTTCTTAAATATTTCATCGTATGTTCGTTATCGATATTCGCGATAACTATCTGGCCGGGTTTATACGTGGCGCGCCGCTCGACTATCACCATGTCGCCCGGATGAATCCCTGCATCTATCATTGAATCCCCTTTTACTTTAAGAATATAACTGGACTCTTTGTTGGGGGTCAGGAATTCGTCAAAATTCATGACATCAAGGAGTTCTTCCTCGGCCGGGCTTGGAAAACCGGCTTCTACGAGCCCGAGCAGGCGTACGCCTCCTTTTATGTTGCGCGGAATCAGTTTTCCCAATTTGTCTTTTGTCACGATGCCATCCTCAATTAATTTTTGTATTAATTTAAAAACCGCGTTCTTCGATTTGAATCCCGTCAGCTCCATCATTTCCCGATATCCAGGCAAGCGACCATGTAAATCGTAGAATGAAATAATCGCCTTCTTATACCTTTCGTACATGCTGTAAGTATAAGTGAACCAAGGTTCACCTGTCAATCAACCTATCCACAGGTATGATAGAGCCATGAAATATGGGGACAAATTAAGAGCCATACTCTCCCCTTTCGAGCGCTCGATTTTTGCCAAACTAACTTCTCCCGGGAAAATCCAAGACTATTTAGATACGCTTCCGATAAATTTCGAAATTGGAAAAGAAACGTATATGTCGCCGCGGCGCGTTATTCGCGAACAGACCGCGCATTGCTTCGAAGGGTCGCTTTTCGCGTGTACGGCGCTTGCCTATCACGGCCAAAAACCGCTTTTGCTTGACCTTGGTACGATTGACCGCGACGAAGACCATGTTGTCGCCTTGTTCAAGGAGGATAGTTTGTGGGGCGCAATAAGCAAAACCAATCACCCAATATTGAGGTATCGCGACCCGGTTTATAGAAGCGTTCGGGAACTCGCGATGTCGTATTTCCATGAGTACATCATGGATGACGGAACCAAGTCTCTGCGTCGGTATTCAGATGCGTTTGACTTAAGCCGATATTCACCCGCTAAATGGGTTACGGAGGAGGAAGAGTTGTTCTGGCTTGTGGACGCGCTCGACGACAGCCGTCATTTTAATGTAGCGCCAAAGAGCTCTTTAAGAAAAATACGAAAAGCTTCCGCTATCGAAGTGAAGGCAATCAACAACGTGGAATGGAAAAACCAAATACCTAATCCTGTACATAACTAATGCGACCGCGTTAAGTAAGTACGGGTTATGAGAGGAGCAATCATCAAAGATAATTTGCGGGATTAAGATAACCGGACAGCGGGGCGATTGGCATGGTAGCGGTCGAGCATGGCGACTTTTTATTTGTTGCGTCGCCTAGCTTCATTATTTGCGTAGCCGATGATACGTAGACGCCAAAGTGTAAATGCGGGCCGGTGGCGTAGCCGGATTGTCCGCTGTAGCCTATGAGTTGGCCAGTGGCGACTTGCTGACCAGGGGAAACGCTGATCTGCGAGAAGTGCGCATACATAGTATCGAGTCCGTTGTCATGCCGGATGAGAACCCATTTTCCGAAGGAATAGCAGCCTCTGACCAAGTCCGTGTTGCCAGTATCCACTACGCGCCCGGAGAGAGCTGCTTTTACGGGTGTTCCTGTCTGTGCTGCCAAGTCCATACCATTATGGCCTTTTCCATTGTACCCGCCTGCCCTCGCAAAATCGGTGTCGCCAAATTGCTGGGTAATTCTCACCGAATCAAGGGGCCACGCAAGGATTCCCTTCCCTGCCCTTAGTATTTCATTAGGATTGACGGTGTACTGCAATTTTGCCTTGAGGTCGCCGAGAGCTTGCTCGAACGCCGCTTCCTGGGCTCTCTTTTGCGCGATTATCTTTTGATACGTGGACTCCTGGGACTTTGTTTGGGCGAGTAGCTCTTTTTGCGCTTTAACTGTCGCATCAAGCGAGCCTTGCTGTACCACTAGAGTTTGCTGCTGCTTCTGCAGTTGCGCGCGCTTCTGCTCCGCTGTTGTTTTCGTTTGCGAAAGGATTTTCTTCTCTCCCGCAAGGCGGTTAATATCGCCGCGCACCGCTGCCTGCAGTTGCGCGATCTGTTCTGAATCATCCCACGCATCACTGATAGAATCCGATGACAAGAGGGATTGTGCGAGCGGCACGCTTTCAGATTGACTCAAGTTACGCAATGTTTCCGCGATGGAGTCCTGAAACCCGCTGATGGAGGCCTCCTTGCTTACGATTCCTTTTGCCAGCTGCTGAATCTGTAACTGCGTAGAGTTTATCTGTTTCTTCGTCACGTTGATGGAGGCGGTAATCTTCTTGCGTGAAATGTTCAACTGGTCCAACTCATTTTGAAGAGTCTGTTTTTTTTTCGATGTCGCATTAAGTTGCGTCTGATATTGCGCTATTTCTTTGTTCAGCGTTGCGATTTGCGCGTTCTGTTCATCGATCTGCCGCTGCAATTCGTCGGCAGTTTGCGCGAAGAGAAGGCCGGGAATAATAAGCACTGCGGCTATAAGCGCCGATAACCTCCTGCGAGCACTGTTCATACAGTAAGCGCGGAAATGGCAGTGGAGACGCGCCTGGCGACCGATTGCTTTCCGATTACGGATGCTACAAAAAACGGGTCGGGCGAACGCTCCTTTCCTGTAAGAGAATAGCGGAACGGCCACAGGACTGCGCCGGTTCCCTCTTTTTCTGCGTAGGCCCACACGGTCTGTTTAATCGTATCTGTTTTTGAGAATTCACTTTCTGGAACGTCGGCAATCAGTTTCTGCAATGCGCCAAGATGCACAGCCGCGGATTCCGCGTTTCCTTTTTTCCCCGGTATGAGGCCTTTGTCATACGTAGGGTCTGAAAAGAAGTAGTCCAGTTCTCCTTCGTCTATGAGCTGCCGCAGATCGCTCCATACGGATATTCGTTCCCACAGCATGTCTACGAGTTTGGCGGCAATATCGGAATTCCATTTGAGCCCGCGCTTTGAAAAAGCCTCCTCCATTATTCCGAGAGCGGATACCGCAAATTCTTGGTGCGGTATTTTGAGCAAATACTGGCGGTTGAACCAACGCAATTTTTCAATATCAAAAACAGCCCCGCTTTTGTGCAAGTCACCAATATCGAATTCGTCTATCATTTCTTCAAGTGAAATTAGCTCTCTTTGGGATTTCGGAGTCCAGCCAAGTATTGCTATGTAATTGAGGAATGCATCCGCCAAATAGCCGTTTTCTCTATAATCTCTTATTGCCGTATCACCAGTTCTTTTTGACAATTTCGACTTGTCCGTACCAAGTAAGAGCGGATAGTGGGCATACAGCGGCCTCTCGAAACCCAGCGCTTCTTGAATGAGAATTTGGCGGGGTGTGTTTGAAATATGGTCATCACCCCGAATGACATGTGTGATGTTCAGTTGGGCGTCATCAACCACGACGGCGAAATGGTACAAAGGGTCTGTCTCGGAACGGGCAACAACAAAATCACCGAGCTCGGCCGTGTCAAAAGTAATGTCTCCGCGAATAAGGTCGGAAAATGTAACCTTTGTCCCCGGATTTCGGAGACGAACAACGCGCGCCTTTGTTCCCGGTTCTTTTTTGCTCTCTTCTTCAGAAACATACGCCTTGTCGGAAGCTATGAGCGATGCGAGCGATTGGCGATATATATCTGTGCGTTCCGACTGGCGATAAAACTCATCCCATTCGAGTCCGAGCCAATGTAAGGAATCGATGATGTCCGTTTCGAATTCCGCGGTGCTTCGCTCTTTATCGGTATCCTCGCTTCGAAATATTACCGCTCCGTTGTTTTTTTTGGCAAATAAGAAATTAATTATTGCCATTCGCGCAGTGCCGACGTGGCAGAAACCTGTCGGACTCGGAGGAAATCGCACTCTCACCTTGTTAGAAGTACCCATACCTAAATTCGAGTTATGCGGACTCGTGCTCGAGCGCAGTGTCGATGATTATTGCCGCAATTTTCCGAGCGCTTTCCGGCCGTGCAAATTCAAGCGCAGCCGCGGACATCTTTTTTTGCATTTCCGGATCACTGATTACGCGGTCAATTTCTGCGATAAAGAGGTGCGGAGTCACGTTGCGCTGTTCAAGTACGATGGCAGCTCCGCTGCGCGCGTATGAATAAGCATTCTCTTTCTGGTCGTGCGATACGTCCTCTGGTATTGGAATAAGAATTGCCGGTATTCCCCACGATGCTATTTCGAAAATTGAACCGCTTCCGGCACGAGACACTACGAGCGATGATATTCCGGCTGTCATCCGCAAAGCAAGCGTGTTCAGTAATCCAAAAACCTTGTAGCGTTTGTCGAAGAAAGAATCTCGCAGGATTAATTTTGATACCTTTGATACTTCATCTAAATTCGCAAGACCGGCTTGATGAACAATGTTATATTTCTTAACTAATTCAGGAAGCGCGCTCGATACGACATTATTAATTGCGACTGAACCCTGCGAGCCTCCCATAATAAATATCGTGGGAACTGCCGTGTCCAGTTTGAGGAATTCATGACCGCCCTCGCCAGTAGGCTTTTCTATCTCTTTTCGTATCGGGTGGCCCGTACGCGCGATTCTATCCCGCACGCTTTCGTGGAAGCCGGAAACCGCGTCGGGATGAGCCACCGCTATCCATCGCGCGAATTTTGAGGACCAGAGAGAGACCCTGCCGGGTACCGCATCGGCATCGTAAATGACGACTGGTATAGCAAGCACGCGCGCCGCAACGAGCGCGGGGCACGAAGCAAAACCTCCTGTCGAGAATACTATGTCGGGATAAATGCCAAAAAGCCGTATCGTAGCGATTATGATTCCCCACAGTGTCTTAAAAATATCGAAGAAATTGAGAATGCTTCCGTACCTTCTCATTCGTCCCGCAGGAATGGCAACATGAGTAATGTCGTGCTCGTGCAGTGCCTCAGCATCAAAAGCGTTAGGCCCGAAATAGTAGAGCTCCGGCTCGATTAAAACGCGCTCTTTCGAGATGTCCTCTATGGCTTCGGCAACGGCAATAAGCGGATAAAAATGCCCTCCGGTACCGCCGCCTGTGAGTACAATGCGCATCCTAACAGTTTAACACAAACAGCTAGCGGTTTGATGTGGAATATTTAGATATATTCAGAAGTATTCCTGCACTCGCGAGCGAAACGAGCATAGCAGTTCCGCCCTGGCTTATGAATGTGAGCGGAATACCCGTGAGTGGAAGGACTCCGAGCATAGAGGAGATGTTGATGAACGCCTCGCTCACGAGATATGTGGAGATGCCGATGCCGAGCAGGCCACCGAACACATCAGGAGCTCGCGAAGCAAGCGCAAATCCCCTTAGAGCCACCACGAGAAATAGCGCTATGATGAAAACACTGCCGATAAAGCCAAGTTCTTCAGCGGCAACTGCGAATATGGAATCTCCCATCGGCTCCGGCAAATAGGTGAACTTTTGGACCCCTTGCCCGAATCCGCGCCCCGCGAGCCCACCGGAGCCGATCGCAATGAGCGACTGCCTGATCTGATACCCTTCTGCCTGCTGGTTTTGAGAGGGATAAAAGAACGTTACAATCCTCTCCCGCGCGTGGGGCTTGACCGCGATTAACGCCCCGAAAGCAATAAGTACGATACACGCCATAATGGCGATATGTTTCCATGGAACTCCCGCAGCCAGGTACACGGCGAGCGCGCTTGCAACGATAATGCCGAGCGTTCCTATGTCCGGCTGAAGAATCAAAAGTGCCGCGGGAAGAGCAAGGATTCCAAGCAGGCCGCCGATTGTATGCCAATAGGATTGAATGTGAGCTCGAATGGCGGAGAAATATGCTGCAGCCATGAATACGGTCCCCAACTTCATTGCTTCCGAAGGCTGGATTGACATTCCCGCGATCTCGAGCCAGCGTCTTCCTCCACCGTGAACTATTCCTAGCTGCGGTACAAAAACCAGCGCGGTCGCGATGACGGCGAGAATAAAAAAGAACGGCGCATAGCGTCTCCACACGCGATAATCAATGCTGCTCGTTATGAGGAGCGCGATGACGCCGATGCCCGCACCCAATACGAGATGGTTAAAGACGACGGAAGAGACATTCCCGCCCCCGCGAGCAAGATATCCGAGAGCCGCAGAGGCGAATATCATGCTTCCGCCGACCAAGAGAACAAAAATCAAAATGGCTAACGGCTTATCGACATGTGCACCCTTTTTTGTCATGTCCTAGATTTAATTAGCGAGCGAAGCGAGGTTAGTAAATATTAGACCCAGCACCTTTGTTTCATTGAAAAACGAAGGTGCTGAATAAAGAAATTGTAATTCGCTTTGCGCATAACATTTTCTAGATAGAAACCAGCGCGACGATAACACCCGCGAAAGCTAACACGATTGAAAGCACCCAGTAGCGCATGACGACCTTATATCCCGGCCACCCTATCGCCTCAAAGTGATGGTGGAGCGGGGCGATGCGCAGTAATTTTCTCCCCAAGATTCTTTTGTATGCCACTTGCACGATATTCGATGCCACTGTAACGACGAGCAATCCTCCGATAATTGGCAATACCGCAATGCCTACTCCTTCGCCCAGGCTGTCCGTCATGAACGCGATAACTGCGAGCGCGAGCGTGAGCCCCATCGTACCGGTATCCGACATATAAAATCTCGCAGGCGGTATGTTGAACCACAAGAACGCAAGAAGGCCTCCGACTATGGCGGCGCAAAAGGCAGCGAGGTCGATTTGATTCTGTGCGAATGCAATGATCGAGTACGACGCAAAAATCGAAGCAAATACTCCGCCGGATAGGCCATCTATGCCGTCTATAACGCCCGATGCGTATACTGCAAGAGCGATGGTGACGAAGAGAGGGACGATTAACCACCCGAGCTCAAGCGGTGTTCCGAACGGGATGTTGACCGTTGTTACGTCGAGCTTGTGCCAAAACCACCAGCCGGCATACGAAGAAAGAAAGATGACGATGAGGAGCCGCAGGCGAAGCGGCATACCATCCTTGCTTGGTCTAATGACCATTAAGTCGTCTATGAGGCCGGCAAGCGAACCGATGATGAGCGCCGCGAGCGGTATCCATGTCTGACTTCGGCTCAAAAAGTCCAGGTTGAGAATTTCCGCGCCCGCTACGAATTTAGAAACAATTGCAATTCCCAGTATTGTAAGCACTACGCTTCCCCACACGACGATGCCGCCCATGCGCGGAGCGCGCACTTCGTTCTTCTCGTGAAGCCTGTAGAACTCCGATGCCTGCGTGCCATCGATGGCGGTTTTCCCCGGTTGTTTTTTCCAGGCTTTGTATTTGTATAAATAGTGGGTCAACAGCGGCGTTAATAGAATCCCAATTGCAAACGACGCTCCAGCCGGAATAAGCACCCGCGCGAGGTCGGATATCATTGCCCTATTGTACGTCCTCCATTCTTTCCCGCCAAACCAAGCAAATTAGACATCGGATGTCTAATTTGTCTTCGAGGTAACTCCTTGACCATGGAAGGTGTTTCCTCGGGGGCTTCGATTGTCAAAACTTGAAACCTCTATTCAAGGTGGAACCTTGAATAGAGGTCAGTACAGCTCGTTGAGTCTTGCCCTCGTTTGCGGGCCGACAAAGCCGGTGGAGTCAATTCCGTACTTCTCTTGGAATCTTTTAACCCCGTAATACGTTTGCATGTGGAATCCTCCAGTTACTTCTCCGATGTACACCCCTTCTTTCGCGAGTGCAGTCTGCAATGCCTTGATGTCTGCCGCGTACCGCGAGTTAAGCTGAAGGTCATTGTTCCATGTGTAGATAAACGCATCCTCTCCTTCTGGAAATGCGCCAGCGGCGCTCGCCGTCTGGCTCAAGGGCGAAGAACTGATTGCCACAGTGTGGGTTATCGTGCTACTCGTCGTCGTACCGCCCGGGCCGGTGCATATGGCTCTGGCTTTCCACGTTCCTGAAGTCAAATCTCCGCTCACTGAACCGCTTGAACCGCCCGATGTCCAATCAGTCCAGGCTCCTCCGTTTAGATTGTATTGAAGGCGGCATGAATCGGCATTGTCGGAACTCCAGGTGACAGTGACCGATGTACCACTGCTCGAATTTTGTGAGAGCCGGACTGTCGGGACAGAGGGAGCGGAGCAACCACCCGTGTATGTGGGATTGCCTGTGCAGCTATTTTTCGTCCATGAACCGTTGCCGACTGTGTATCCGGATGGGACTCCGTATGAGCCGGCGTAGTCGGCGCACGGTAGAGGAGTTTGAGCGACCTCGGTGCAAGATTGCGTTGGAGCTGGCGCAGAACAGCCGCCGGTATAAGTTGGATTGCCTGTGCAGCTATTTTTCGTCCATGAACCGTTGCCGACTGTGTATCCGGATGGGACTCCGTATGAGCCGGCGTAGTCGGCGCATGGCAGTGGGGTTTGTGGAACTTCGGTGCAGGACTGTGTGGTTGGAGCGGGAGCCGAACACCCGCCAGTGTAGGTTGGATTGCCGGTGCAGCTGTTCTTTGTCCACGAGCCGTTGCCGACTGTGTATCCTGCAGGAACTCCGTACGAACCGGCATAGTCGGCGCATGGTAGCGGAGTTTGTGGGACTTCGGTGCAAGTCGTACTCTGCTGTGGGGCGACAGAAACGTTCACGTACTTGTATGTCGTGCCGCCCGGGTTTGTACACTTTATTCCATACGTAGTGTAAGTGTAGAGCGCCGGCGTAACCCAATTTCTTCCGGTTAGGCCTATCTCTTGGTATCCCTCTGCCCCGCCCAGACCAGTTCCCGCGGCATAGCACTTGGTATCGGCAGTTTGTGGCGTCACATCCCAGCCGAAGGTGGCGCTATCGCCAAAGTCGATTGACGCGCTAGGCGGCGTAATGGTGATAGTTGGCGCGGGAGTGCTGGCGGTGGTGGTGGTGTTTTGTTGTTCTTGAATGCCGATGGTTATGTACTTGTACGTAGTACCGGCGGAGTTAGTGCATCTGATGCCGTACGTGGTTTTGGTGTAGAGGGGCGGCGTAGCGAACGAGCCGCTTAACTCTGCGGAACCGGAACCGGTGTTGCCCCAGACGCCGTTGCCTGCGGCGGAGCAAGTGGTGCCGCTCGTCGGAGAAACGCTCCAGTTGATATTGGCAGTGCCGCCAAATGCAACTTCTGGGGAATATGTAAGTTGCTGATTGTTACTACTATCACCGTTAATGGTGATGGCGGGCGGGGTGATTGCAGTGGCGGTGTTCGCCTGCTCGCCGACATCAATAGAGATGTATCTGTTTGTGATTGCGCCTGCCGAGTTCTTGCATTGTATTCCATAGGTAGTGTCGGTATAGAGTGCCGGCGTAGTCCATAGGCCGCTTAAAGGAGTGCTCTCATAACCATTTCTTCCGCCTAGCCCTGTTCCGGCTGCGTAGCATGTAATGCCCGAAGTACTGCCCCCGGCGTTGGTGACGCCCCAACCGATATTGACCTTCTTTCCAAACCCAACGCTGACTCGCGGAGAACTTTCACTGTAAGATGTGTTGCTAGTATTGGCGTCAACAGGGTCAACAGTGATGCTGATACCGGGGCCCCCCGATGTGTTTGTCTGCGGCGCAACCGTCACATACACGTATTTGTATGTAGTTCCTCGAGAGTTGGTGCATTTGATGCCGTATGTGGTGCTGGTGTAAAGAGGCGGCGTTGTCCAGTTTGTCCACGAATTGCTGGCTTGCATAGAGCCGGAACCTAAATTATCTCCAATGCCGTTTCCTGCGGCGGAACATATTGCGCCGGATGGATTGGTGACCTTCCACCCGATATTTACTGTGCTTCCAAAAGATACATCGTATCTAGAACCGCTATACGCAGAACCATTCACGGTAAATTGGATTTGGGGAGCGGACGCCAGCGGACTATCGGCAGTAGTGTTTGTTTGAGTTCCTTGCCCACGCGGAGTAACAACAAATATCTTTTCCTCGCTTCTTCTTCCGTCGGGATTTTTGACGTGGAAGGTATAACTTCCTACTGCGTCAATGGTATATCGTCCGGTGGTCAATTTTTGTTCTTGCCCCGGAATCGGCGCAGGCGTAAAAGTCGTTGGCAACTCGCCTGTATCAGAACCGAGAGTGTAGACAAGAACCGCTCCCAACTGGAAGTTGCGGCCTTTAACTACTATGTTTGTTGTTGCTCCGGCCACAACCGACTCGGGGGTGAATGAAGAGATAATGGGGTCAGAGGTGGGGGTTGTCTGCTGGCATCCAAAGATATCGTTCAATTTTGCTGAGGTTTGAACTTCAACAATGCCAGTCTGCTCAATACGATGTATTGATTGGAATGTCTTAACGTTAGCGACAGTTTCAGTGCCATAATAATCCTGAGGCTCTCGACCGGATTCGCCGTATGAATTATTCAAAGCCAGACGCAATGCCTGCTTGAGAGCAATAACATCAGCTCCCTGACTTCCCTCCTGCAATGGAATACTTCTGAAGTCGTAACAGAAAACCGTCACATTCTCGGTGTCTGAAATTTGACCGTCAGGATTCTTAACATAAAAAGTGTAGATTCCTTTAGGCAATGATGCCGTAGTGAACGTCAATCTATCAGGTCTAGAGGGGTTGAACGTCGGCGTAAAAGTGCCAGAAGGAATACTGCCAGTGCCAGCATAGGTGTAGTAAATCATTGACCCAGACTGGAAGTTTGTCCCAATAATCGTAAAGTTTGTTGGTCTTCCTGTTGTACTCGAAGGATTAATTGATGTGATGGTGGGAAAAGCTGAATTACCCGACGTTACTGTGAACGTTGCGCTTGCGGTTCCGCCGTCATCATTTCGAGAAACAGCAATTGAGTACTGACCCAATGGCGGTGGAACTTGTGAAGGTCGCGGCTCGCTTCCTCCGCCGTAACTCTCAAAGGTTGTAGGAAAGGTGAAGGTTAGAGTTCCGGCTCTAGCAATAACATTTCTAATAGTGGCAGAGAGATTTCCTCCATTGATATTTATAGTGTTTCCTGGGTACTCATTGAACCCCGTACCTTTTAATGTCACGGCAGTCGCCGCTCTTCCGCTTGAAGGAAAGATTTCGGTTATCGTTGGTCTCGCCGTGACCGTAATTGTCCTCTCAATATTGTATGAACGACCGTTGGTCAAATCAGACACCGTGATACGTACAGTTCTATTGCCCGGTGCTGCATCTTCTGGCAGAGAAAGGGATACATACACACGCTCAGTCTCGCCGGGCGCAATAACAACTCTTTCGTTACTCTCGTTCGGATATTGCGAGATAGACCATCCGCTCGAATTCGTCACAGAGGTCGAAAATTCTACTGTACTCGGACCGCATGCGATAGTGTTGCCGTTCGTCAAATTAATTTGCAGTGTTGCGCTTGAGCCGGCAGCCACACGCTGTTGCCAGTATGGATTGTTATTACTATCATATAAACCGTTTCGTTCGCACAATGGCTGTGTAAGCCCGACATCAAAAGTTGCCAATGTTGGTGTTGTAACGAGTGAACCTATGCTGATGCCACGACCAGCCCATGAGAAATTGCTACCCTGCATAAGCGACGGCTGTGAAAAACATGGGAAACCTGGATTACATGGAGGATCGGTCGCGTAATTCGCGTTAATGAGCCATGGAAATGGAAGCCAATCATATGGACCTCTTGTAACAACTTGATTTAACTGCAGGCCTGCCGAGTTGGGCGGCAATATACTGTCATATCCCATCGGTTGCCTAAATTCGAGATACAAGGGTAGCGCGGAAGGAGTAGCAGGGTTGGTGATAATGCCAGCTCGCACGCCTGTCCGCGCCTCGATTGGCGAGAGTGAATATCTTCCGCTTTGAGTAATGGAAACCTTCGAGGAATTATCAAGCCATCCTAGAGAATCTTTGTAATATGCATTGAAATGCTCCGCATTATTTCCATATCCCATAATGTCGAAGGCATTGCCATATTCATTGTGACGACAATCTCTATCCAGAGATGGACCGCTACATTCCCGTGAATTAGCATGCATGACTCCAAGCTCGTGCCCCATTTCGTGCGAGAATACATTTTCAAAGCCGGACATGTTCTCTACTGCCCATCCTGAAACCGACCAGCCCGTCGAACCTATGGAAAGGCGATAGGTTACACCGTTGATTAACCTGTCCACCTTGCCGGCCCATGCATAACCACCGGCCCAGCCGTTTACAACGGTCATGACTCGATCATAGAGCGACAAGTCTATGTGATTTCGTGAAATATAGCTACTTATATCCGACTGGTCGAGTTCGATAGGCCCATACACAGGATATGAAGAAGCAGGCACTGATATCCAATCAGTCACGTCTCCTTCAAATCGTACGTTTCCGTATGATTGCTCCTCGTAATATCTATTAATATTTCCGGAGAATATAAGGTTTCTCATTTCTTCTTTTGTCGGCGTACTTGCCTGCCCAGGACTAGTTACAAGAATTACCAGAGTTCTTTGCGTTCTGGCAGATTCAAGAGCTGGCCGCGAAAGTACCGTCAAACCTCCTCCTCCGCCTGAATCCCCATCTGAATTTGAATTTGCAGCCACAACAAGAGTTTGACCGAGTTTATATCCATTCGCGCGCACTGAAGAGCCGGATAACATTGCTGGCGTGTTCCCTGCGACCTTAAGCGAGATTCTGGAACCTCCCGATTGAAGAAAATAATTAAACTTTGAGTTTTCATGGTTTGTGAAATCATCAAGGTGTACGACCTCCACTTTCCCCGTTAGTGCCACTTTTTGCTCAATTTCGTTCTTAACCTCGGTTGAGAATTTGGAGCGCTGAGACTCCGGCATAACATTGCGAAGAAAGGCCTCGGGGTTATCTTCAGCCAACTGTTTCATAAGCTGTCCGCGATGCTTCGCGACTTGTACCTGCTGTTTTACTTTCTCAGATTCTGAAGCGAACGCGCCGACTTTTGACCTCGTTACCGGTTCCGGCGCAATTTTGGAGCTAAGGAGATCGGTAAGCATCTCCGCCTCCTTTTCCGCATCTGTTGCCGGCTCGGCGCTGTTTGAGCCGGACGACTGTGTGAATGTCGTTGCTACGGCGGCAAGCGCGCCAGCTTTGAGAGAACTCACAGACGGAGAAAATAATGTGTTCGCGGCTGTTCCAGCTCCTAAACAAGAAAGTGCATTAACGTAATCATGGTTGTCAACTTTGATTTTTAGACAAGTTACTACCGCCTCCCAGCGCGATAATTCAGTCGCATCGCTTGTCGTATCAGCACTAGCAAATAAAGGAGTTATGAGAAGAGCTAAGCCAATGCCTCCGAAGGTGAATTTTCTAAGCATGAAAAGGAGGCTCGCTTTTAGGCATGGTAATAATCGAATAGTGGCATACATCCGTGCCTTGTCCAGAGTGCCGGATGCCTAATTTGCTGAGGTTAAGTTTTGTTCCGAAAGGACATTTCTTACCTCTGTCACAATCTGTCGTATATCCGAAAAGCGACCTTCGCGGGTGGAGCCCAGTACTACTGCGACTACCGGATGGGTCAGGCCAGCGTCAAAGACTACTGCAAGGTTGCCGCCGGCAAGGTCGGTAATTCCGGTCTTTCCCATCATGAGTCCCGGTATGTCTCCCAAAGCTTCGTTGGTGTTGAATGCTCGCGCGGTACTCCGGCCGTTTGCTGATGTGAGGATGACTCCATCCTCCGCAGTGCTTGCGAATACAGGCAGGCGTTCAGAAGCCGCATACCCGAACAGCGTCGCAACATCTCGCGCGGAACCGTACGCCCCCGAAAGAGTCGGGCTTATGTCGAGACCGCTCGCATTGAGGAAGAATGTTTGTTTAAGACCGAGCTGCTTTGCAAACTCGTTCATGCGCCATATTGCCGCAAAGTCTTCCGGAGCATACGGATATTTTGCCGGAATCGCGCGGTTTGATGCATTTGCAAGAATTTCAGCGCCCTCATTTGAAGAAGAAACGAGCGTGAAATCAATAACATCTTTTACACGCCACGCATCTCCTTTCGCAAGCCGTTCTGCGCTTCCCTTAGGAGCGGTATCGCGCGAAATAGTTATTACCGTGTCGGCCGGCAAAACATCGTCCACGGCAAGCGCAAGCGCAATTTTTGCGAGCGACGCGAGCGGCAACTGGACGTTTTGATTTTTTTCATAAAGAACCTTGCCGTTTTTAAGGTCAACGACTATCGCGGCTACGGCTTTGATGTCCAGTTCGGCAAACTCATCGCGCGTATCGGATGCGGATGCGACTTGCGATTTTCCTTCCATGGGAGGGTGGTACTCACTTTCCATGATTACGGCGACCGCAACGAGGAATAGAAGAAGCATGGCCACAATGGGAATCAATCCGTGCCTCTTTTCTCCGACTATTTTCGAAATATCAATGTTCATATAATCACAAAGTCTTTTCTTTAGATTCTTCAAAAGCTTTCAATTCCTCGATTATCTTTTCATAATCGGGTAGCTTTGTAATGTCTGATGCTCCCAAATGCGCCAACAGTTCAGCAGTCGGATGATACAGATACTCGCGCGAGTCATTCGGATTTTCAGTGCGCATTGTGAGTCCGCGCGCCAAAAGCGTGCGCAGAGTGGTACTCGTATTCACTCCCCGGATATAATCGATTTGCGACCTTGTTGAAGGCCCTCGATATAAAAGTATCGCAAGAACCTCAAGCCCTGCATCCCCTATTTCCCGTTCAAGATCTTTTTCGATTTCGGCGCGTATGGCTGGAGCGCATGAAGGTGAAACTGCAAGGGCCGCTTCTTTTGTTGTCCGTATCAGCGTCATACCGCTCCCTTCCCGTCTATTTGAGAGCGACTGAAGCGCTCCCTCAAGTTCTTCATCCGTGCATGATAGGAGCTTCTTTAATCTGCCGATTGCCATGGGCTCGCCCTCTGCAAATAAAAAAGCTTCAGCCCTCGCCGCCAATTGCTCGATTTTTTCTACTGTGTCAGTTTGATATTCTTCGATCATAATTGTTCCTGAAACCTGAAACCTGAAACCTATAACCTACTCCCTGCCCCATCCCCATATTTGGGCGCTACAAGCGATTCCGTCTCTAGCGTGATATCGCTGAAAATGCGCTCTTGCGTTGCGCTAATGGAGCCGGAGCGCACGAGTTCCAGCATGGCGAGAAAATAAACAATTACCTCATGCTTCTCTGCCGACTTTGTAAGCTCGCTGAATTTTGCGCGCACGGCTCCGACCAATCGTTTCTCGAGGCGGACGATAACATCTTCGAGCGCTAAAACTGGCGCGACGAGTGCCTGTGCGGATTTCATGACATTCGGAAGCACGCTTATCATTCGCGTGACTGCCTCAAGGATTGCATCGAGAGAAATCTTCCCGGGAGAAAATATCGGTTCTGCCATGGGCGCTCGTTTCGGGAGTATAAGCGGCGATGTACCCCAGGAGCGGCGAAGCAGCTTAGCCGATTTGCGAATGATTGCGTAGCGCGCCAGCCGCCGTTCAAGCTCTTCGACGCTTTCGCGCTCGTCATCGGACAACTGAAGCATCGGCAGAAGCTGGCGTGATTTGATGAGCAGCAGCGTAGAGGCGACAAGGATAAATTGAGACGTTTCCGCCAGCGGAAGTTCAGGCAGCTTCTCAACGTATGAAAGGTATGCATCCGTCACTTCTGCAAGAGAAACGTCGGAGACCGACATTCGCCGCTCCTCGATAAGATTAAACAGAGCCTCAAGCGGACCGCTGAACTTTTCAGTTGAAACGGTGAACGCGGTCATACCCGGTTAGTACAATTTCGAATAATTACGGCCGTATATTCAACTGCGAATATGCCTTTAAGTGTTTCAGCAATCTTTCCTGCCATATGTTGGTGAATATTCATTCAAGGCAATTCGAAATTGTCCTACCGGGCATGTTTATTCCTTTGTTTTCTTGGCGACACTTAGGCCAAGTTCCCGGAGCTGTTCGGATGTGAGCGGCTTCGGCGCCTTCATGACGGCTGTTTGCCCCCTGCGCGTCATCGGAAATGCCTGAACTTCTCGCAAGTACTGCTCGCCTGTAAGGGTCATCAGTATTCTCTCGACGCCAAGCGCGATGCCTCCGTGCGGAGGAGCGCCAAAGGTAAACGCCCGAAGCATGTGCCCGATGCGCTCCTCGATTTCCTCATCGTTGAAGCCCATGACCTCATATACTTTCTTGAGATACTCGGGGCGATGTTCGCGAATGCTACCGCCGCCGGTCTCGTATCCATTACAGACGAGGTCGTATTGGAGCGTCAGGATTTCAGCAATATCTTTCTTCTGTAAAAGCAATTCCGAATGTTCATCGGCTGCTTTTGAGAACGGGTTGTGCGTGAATGTCCATTTGCCTTCGTCGGTTTTTTCGAAGAACGGGAATTTGTATACCCATGCATATGCTAGTACCCCGTTGGCTTTGTCTTCATCGCTGCGAAGGTCAAACTTGTCGGAGCCAAACTTCGCCATTGCTTCCGCGTATGTAAATCGAGGAAACGGTTTTTCCTTTATCTTGAATCCCATACCTTCGCATGTCTCAATCATCATTTCTTCGATAATATCCATGACGTCGCTCTGTTCCACAAAAGACATCTCGATATCAACCTGCGAATGTTCAAATCCGCGGTCTGCTCGAAGGTCTTCGTCGCGAACGGCGCGCGCTATCTGGAAGTATCTCTCGAACCCGCCGACCATAAGAAGTTGTTTGTACTGCTGAGGCGATTGTGGCAGCGCATAAAAACTGCCGGGGTGTAACCTTGACGGAACGACGAAATCCCGCGAGCCTTCGGGCGTGGATTCCGTAAGAAGCGGAGTCTCAATTTCGGCGAACGACTTGCTAAAAAGAAACTCCCGTACCCGGCGGACGAATTCGCTTCTCATTCGTATGTTCTTCTGCATTCTCTCGCTCCGCAGGTCAATGTAACGGTATTCCAGGCGAGCTTCTTCGCTTATCCCAGAAGTGTCTGCGGTAACGTCAAATGGAGGAGTTTCGGATGAGTTAAGAATGACAATGTTTTCTACGCGCAGTTCAAGGTCGCCATTTTCCTTTCCTTGCTGAACATTTTTCTCGCCGCGCTTCACGACTTCTCCGGTAACTGCGACAACATATTCCGTACGAATCGTCTTTGCCGCTTCCATTGCAGGAGATGCCGGTAAAACGACTCCCTGGACAGTCCCGCTTGCATCGCGAAAATCGAAGAATACGAGCTTGCCCTGATTGCGCCGCACCGAAACCCATCCGCAAATGGTTACTGACGTCCCAATGAAAGTTCTTAGTTCCTTTATCATCACTCGGTTTTTCATATTATTGATGTACCAATCTACGAATCATCCGAATACTACGAATGGCTACAAATGTTAGAATTTCTAATTCGTAGTTATTTGTAGATTGGAATCCATTTGTAGATTGGCACCTCATATTGTTACTCCGACTTTCTGCCGGACAATTTCCATTTTCGCTTCGGCCTGCTCGCGCGCCCTTTCTGCACCGTCTTTGAGTATTTTTATGACATCGGCATCGCTTATAGACTCGCGCTTTTCACGCATTGGCGCGACCATTGCATCAATATCGTCCGCAAGCGCGTCTTTAACAACTTTGTATTTTCCTTTATTAGATTTATATAGAGTTGCGATTTCTGACTCGTCTTTTACAAGGCGGTGTATCGCGTACACATTCTCCGGGCTCTCACCTTTTGAGTCTGTAACGATCGCCATCACCGCTTTGTGAATTTCATCTTTTGTGCCAAAAAGCGGTATTGTGTTTCCATAACTCTTGCTCATTTTCTTGCCGTCAGTGCCGGGAACTGTCGCCGAGTCGCGCAAAACCATTTCCTTCGGCTCCTTAAAAGTCTCGCCGTACGCGGTATTAAATTTCGCGGCAGCCTCTCGCGCGTATTCCACGTGCTGTTTCTGGTCAATACCAACCGGAACCACATCAGTATCGTACATAAGAATATCGGCTGCCATGAGCATCGGATAGCAAAACAGGCCGGCGTTCGCCTCGAGTCCTTTGGCAACTTTGTCTTTATAAGCGTGCGCTTGCATCAGAAATGGAACTGTAACTTGGCACTCAAGAATCCATGCTAGTTCCGTGTGAGCGGGAACGGAGGATTGCTGGAAAATTGTTGCTTGTTTCGGGTCCACTCCGATAGCAATGTAATCTCTGACGGCATTCATTACATTTTCGCGCAGTTCGGCGTGGTCTTTGAGCGTGGTGAGTGCGTGGTAATCGGCGAGCATCAGCATGCTCTCGTATTCCTTATACATGGAAACGAAAGGCCGGAGCGCGCCAAAATAGTTGCCAAGGTGGGTTGTGCCGGATGGCTGAACACCGGTTAGAAGCCGTTGCATACGGCTTATAATAACAGAAAAACCGCATCTAGCACCACTTATTACACAAGTTCTAGTAAATCATGAATCCAGTTCCCAACTTGAAGTATCTCTCATTCCGTCCAAGAACCGAGGTAGGAATCTTTCTTAATGGATATCTTTTGCAACGATATATATTCTACCGAGTTTTTTGCTTCAGCTAATGGAACAATTCCATGGAATTGTTCCATTACAACTAACCGAGGCTAGGATTTACATTACACCCACTACCATCTTGAAATCTTTAGGCATGTTGGGATTTATAAAATAGAACACGTGCCCGGAAGCACCTTGTGCTTCTAAAACATCTAGATTTTTGAGCATAGCCAGATGATTCGATGTACCCTTGAAGGAAATCCTCAAGTCTTCTGCGATATCACCGACATTCATCTTACGGCCGTCGGAAAGCATAGCTATGATTTTCAGCCGATTTATATTGGACAAAGTACGAAATACCACCGTCCATCGTTTCATGTTGGTTTTTGCGTTGATTTTCATAGAAACCTCGATTTATAATTGTTAATCGTTATCGACATAACTCATTCTACAGGACAATTCCATGGAATTGTCCTGTAGAACAAATTGAAATTATATGATGTATGGATTCATTCAGCTAGCACGACACCAACCTTCCTAGCAATCTGTTTTATCCAATGCTCGTGGCGCGCTAGTTGTTTTCTGATTGGAATATAGTTAGGTTTTGAAGTAAAGACAACTTTTAATTTCTTAATATCTGCACCTGTCAACATATCGGTTGATTTTACTACACTGGAAATGGCAGAAATGGGGTCAGCCACCATTGTTTGTGTTCGGCCTGCCTACTTTCCTTAGTGTTTGCTCAAGGCCGAATCTTTTTACTACGTTATCTGTCCAGCCACTCCCACCATATGGGTTACCCTTTGTAACAGACCTCCTTATTGCCTCTTCTTCATCTTCTGTTTGTGCTTGATTTAGCCATTGCAGATAGTTTCTCGGTGCAGGAACCGGCCATGGTGAGAGAATCTTCTTTTGTTTAGTTGTTCCATATTCTTTTCGCCATGCGCTAGACCATTTCCAGTTTTCCGCTTTTTTAACTAGATTTGCTCTTTTCGCGTTACGTTCCACGTAGCGCACGAGGGAAAGAAAATGACTATCATCTTGGCATAAGAATGACTTGTATCTGCCCTGATAAAGATGGCCTTGTCCTATGGTTCCCTTTCCGGTATGCCATCTTCTTGTGTGCGTGTTAGTAAGCCAGCCCATAAAGAGAGAAAGGTCTCCGTCATTTCTTGGATACAGAACTAAGTGCCAGTGATTTGGCATGATGCAATAAGCCAAGAGTCTCATGTCGAATTTCTCCACCGCTTCCTCAAGGATATTCTCAAAAAGCTCGTAATCTTTGTCGCTGTCAAATATCTGTACTCGAGCGTTTGCTCTATTGATTACGTGATACACATAATCACCAATGTCAGTTCGTTCTATTCTTGGCATGCGGTTATTATATCATAAATGGTGGCTGACCCCATTATCCATTATTGCATCCTTGGCATGCGCGCATGATATCATAAATGGTGGCTGACCCCATTATCCTATCCCATTATTCACATTTGATTGAGCTTCCTTTGATACCCACTTGACCGTTTCGCGCAACCGCTCCGCGCCGCCGGCCGCGACGAACAGCATTATCGCCAAGACAAATCCCGCGCCGGCGGCAACCTTGAAATAATTGTTTCGCATCATCAAAATAACGTGTCTTCCTAAACCGCAGGCAACTCAACAATAAATCTCGAACCCTTGCCCTTTCCTTCCGACTCCGCCCTGATTTTGCCGCCGTGCGCTTCGACTATCGTTTTTGCGATGAACAATCCGTAGCCGGTTGAATGTACATTTACTTTTATCGAGTCGGCACCGCGTCCGCCTTCGGTAAAGAGTTTCTTCATGTCTTCCGGCGAGATACCGACACCAGTGTCCGCTACTGTCATTCGAAGTACGGAACCGCCTTTGTCCACGCTTACTTTCACGCTTCCTGAAGGCGTGTAGCGAATAGAATTATCTATCAAATTTCGGATTACATGATGGCATAGCTTGTTTTCGTCCCCGTTAATCTTCGCCGAACCGCCGGTGCTGTCGGTATATTCCAATGAAATCCCTTTTTCCTGCGCCATCGGTTTTAGGGAATTAACAACTTCTTGAATTGCTTTAGGAAAATCGAAACTCTTTTTATCATAGGCAACAGTTCCCTTCTTCAGATTGGAAGCGTCCAAAATATCCATGACAGTTTCAACGCCGCGGCGCGTATCTTGGAGCGCGGAAGCGGCCATTTCTTTCAGAGATACAGAGACGGTTCCGTAATCGCCCTCGGCAATCGCGGCAAAACCCGCCTCGTTCTTGGACAAGTACCCCTTAATTTCATGGCTGATGAAGTGCAGAAGCCCCTCTTGCTGTTTGTTAACCGCTTCCAATTCCTCCTCCTGTTTTTGGATAAGCTCGCGCTGTAGCACCTCTGCTTTTACGCTACGCACCAAAAAGAAACCGAAAATTACGGCAAGTCCCAAGGTTAGTCCAACAAGAATTTGATTTATTGCGCTGGTGACAAACAGAAACTCCGATGCGATAAGCGCCACAAGAGACAAAACAAGCGCCTGCGCAGCGAGAAGCTTAAGATTGAATGCGTGATAACGAACAGTGGCATACGCGAGAAAGCCCATGAACACAGCCATGGTCGCTACGCCATATTGTTCCAGTCCGAAATCCGGAATAAGCCCCGAGTCAACTAGATAACTCGCCACGAAACCTGTTGTAAGAAAAGACAATAAAAATAATTGAACGCCTGCAAAGATTAACCACTTTGCCGGTGCAATTTTTTTACTTGGTGAGATATTTCTTGCGTAAAATGCCGAGATGGACGCAAAAATCATTGTCAACACTCCCACCAGATAATAATAATTCAGGAAATTGTGTCCTTCTACAGAAACACATTGTTGTATATCAACTCCGGAAAGATTAAAAGATGTCGGTGTAAAAATTGCCACTGGAGCTATAAGAATTGCCCACATGGCAAGTACCCAAAGCGGAAGCGGCTTTTCAGCCATAAACTCGTGCGTAAACCAGTGTGTAAGAAAACATAGCAAGACCGATAGAAGCCCAAGTACCGACCACAGCGTTATCATCACTGCGTTGTTGTCAAATTCCAGCCATATAAAGAGATTCAACGTAACCCACAAAGAAAAAACAAGAGATATTCCAAACAGAAGAACCCCAGACAATGCCCTTGTTTTATAAAGTACGTACGCTCCAATAAAAATGGCTATAACAGCGGACGGTATGTGGGTGTAATACAACAGCGCGGAGCTGTCCGCTACTATTTGTCCGCAAAATTGAAGGTTCTCTAGAAGATTGTAATCCATATTTATTTGCTTTTCTCTACCATTGGC
This sequence comes from bacterium, assembly GCA_030674455.1. GTDB lineage: Bacteria > Patescibacteriota > Minisyncoccia > Phycocordibacterales > UBA2100 > UBA10103. Next base: position 100,534 of record JAUSGQ010000007.1, on the reverse strand, counting down.
TTGATGCGCTTATCATAATATTCCCAAAACGGGTCCTCGTCGGTCTCGCGCGGTGCCAAGTGAACAATGAGCGGCCGAACCCCGAACATTTCAACGAGTTTGTCAAAGGCCGGTATAACTTTACCTTTTGTAAAAGCAGACTCCGTTTTATTCAGAAGGAAATTCTCGAACAAAATTCCGTTGACAAGGAACAATGCCAAGTAATAAAGATAATAATATTCCTTGGATAGTGTCGTGCTTTTGCGGAACCATTCCGAGAAATCAACAAGACTTCCTGGAACATGGCCTCCAGACTCTTTTAATATTCGATGGTGCAAGTCAACCAATTTCTCACCATTTTTCGCGACAATATCACAAAGTAGCTTCCCCTCATCCTTATTGAAATTAACGAGCTTCATTCTGGATTTCACTTTCTTCTCTCCAGAAATATTTTGGGTGAAAAAAGACATATTACATAAGGAATATTTCGACGGATTTTTAGCGACAAATTTATCGCTCGCGAACTCCAGAAATAAGGGCTTGAAACGAAGTCCTTTACACATGTCAAGGAAATAAGAGTATTCAAATGTGGGACTCATAATGTAACGAACCAGAACCACGCGCGGCATATCGCCGAATTCTTTCGGAGGAGGAAAATCCCCGAAGAACTTCTTTATTTTCTCCGCAAGAACCGGATTTCGCCTGCGCTCCTCTATCTCGCTTAAGGCAATTTGAAGCGGCGTATATATCTTTCCGGCTTCATCAACTCTGTGAGGCGACATATAATCTTTATTATTGGAATATGCCAGATGTACAAGGCGTGTCTTCCTCTGGAGTGCAATAAGTCTCTTTGCATTGCGGTTCATTCGGCTCGCATTTCAATGGCGGACACGCCTCGTTCCATCCATTGCAGGCCGGAACCAAGTAAGCAAGTTTTTGTATTTTTTTGTAATACTGAGACGCGCCCGTTCCCTCACCGATAAAGCAGGAATTTACAAGAGGGTCGCACGGCACTTGCGCGTAGATGTAGTAATTCCTATCAACATAAAACCGCTTCCATGCTAGTCCCGAAGAAACCACGGCCCCGACTACAATCAAGAAAATCAAGAAAGCGCGCAATCGCATATGGCCATTATACCGCAAACTACAGAGCCAGCACTGCGTTATCGGCGCTTACTGTGCGTATGTTTTTCCTGTTATTTATTGAAAACAGCCGTTCAAATTCTCCTGCAAGAACCGCCAATCCAAGCCGGAGCTTGCGGCACGACAGAAAAAGGGTCCACGCAAGTGGTTCCATTCCACGATGATTTACTCGATAGGTCCCAATTACCGCAACATCTCTCTTGGTTTGCATTGACTTCAAGTACAGTACTGCCAGTTGTTGGGCTTGCGCCCGGGTTCGTGCAACTGAATGAAAACGTTCCGCCTTCCGAAACAGTGTACGAAACCGAACCCTGCGCAGTTCCCTGACTGACTGTTATTCCTCCACTAGGAAGTGATGGATAAGGAGAAAGGAATGGAGGGGTAATTTGGCTATCACAGCTTCCGCCTGTTACTACATTAGAGATGCTGTAATTTAGAATTGCCGTCTCACCCGGGCAGTAAACCTTGGCATGGACAAATCCGACCGGACTTACAAGAACAACCACGGACACTATGGCCAGAGATTTGGAAAGTTTCATTACATAAAAAGTATATCATCTCTTTTGCAACGCAAATTGTGCGCAACAATTTGTGTGAATAAAAAACATACCCTGCTGGCCGGCAGGGTATCTGGAGAGTGCATCTGGAGAAAGTCAGGTGGACATACAATTCTCTGTCCGACGAGTGTCAATCGGCTCTCGTTCCAGGTGTAATGAGCGCACACACCACCCTGGAAATCCGGAGAAAAGGCAATATAACCATCGTCAGTACCTGTTGCCCAGGAAATTCTGTTGGTGAAGCATTCCCCACCACTGGTATTGGGGAAACCAACCGCGCTTCCGTCATCCTCATATATCATTTTCATACACGAGGTGTTGCTGGCGGAAATGTAGAAGGCGAATCGAATTGCACGGGTGGTATAACCGGTCAGTTCCACTCCTGAGGCTAGGAATGGCACGAGGCCGTTTATGACTGCCCTTTGCCAACCCCAGTCGCCAACATACACCGCATCGTTGGGAATTTGTTGCGGGCCCTGGCTAGTGTCCCCAACGTTTGGTGACCTTTGCGATGGCCACCAGGAGATGCTCACAACCAAAATCCGGCCGTACCTCGAGTTTGCGAGAACGTCTACCGTGGACGTTCCGCAGCCGACCCAGATTTCCCCTCCGGGGTAGGGGGTGACGTTGAAAGACGCGAGGATGGGTATACTCCCGTCGCTCGCGCGAGCTGCCGTGTATTCAGGGATTTCCGCAAGTCCCTGAATGGCCGCGTTCAAATCGAACACGACCGGTGCGTTCACCGAAGTGAACGCAACGTACGTAGCGGCTTCCCCTGACCGGGTGATACCGACGACATACACACGTTTGCCACCGCAGTACGCAGGCAGTACGGCCGACAGGGTAAAGGAATCCTGGGAGCCGCTGAAAAGTGCCCGAAAGATTCCGGCTTGTGCAACGCTCACTCCGGCCAGCGCGAGCAGAACCGTGGCGATGAAGCCACGGGTAAATCCTTTGAGGGAAATCATGAGTTCTCCTGAAAATTGCGATTGAGATACCTGTCAAAGAACACTCACTAACAAAAAGAGCATCCTCCAACGACTATTTGAAGCTGAAGTAGCCGTATAATACGACGTTTTCTACCCAGTTGTCAACCTTGACTGGATTCCTCGGTTTGTTATTATGCAAGCACAAATGGCCACTAGGCCAACCGAGAAGCCCGCCGCAAGGCGGGTTTCGATTTTACCTGCTCGGGAAAAACTGTTGCACGAGACGCAATATCTCTTTGAACTGCCCCTGTGGCAACTTGTGCATATGCCTTTGGAGACGCTTGCTACTGATGAGCCGCAATTGAGAGAGTATGACAGCAGAATTCGCGCCGCCAACACTGATAGGAATATAATATCGGTTTTTCTTATCGGAGCGCGTGAGTGGCAACGCCCACAGTACATCCCGATTGAATTTCTTCACGATTAACACCGGCCGCTCGAAGAGTTCATTCGTCCCGTCTTGTTCAAACCCGATATTGATGCCGAGCGAACACCACCAGATTTCGCGCTCGTGAAATAATAACTGTCGCTCACTGTTATGTAGCTTTTTCTTCCGCTCGTTCCAGTTGTCAAACTCCTTCCCCATTCGCGCCATTGTAGCACCAGCATGGGAACTCAAGTGGAATTTAGAAGATTGACTTAAAATATCCGACCGGATATTTTAAGTCAATCTTCTCGTCAGTTGAGATACGACGTTTTCCACCACGTTGTCAACCTTACTTACGCGAATTAGAAAAATCCCACAAAATGGAGAATCGGTTGCAATACATACTGCCAAAGCGGATGCAAAAGCGCGACAATAATTCCCCACTGGAGCGTCCAGTACGCGTTGGAGAACACTACGCTTGCCCAAAAAATAGACCAGTCCCGTTTTGAAAGGCCGTTGTACAAGTGCGCTCCGCGCCGGAAATACAAAGTAACTACAAACGGGTCTCCATATATTGATAACACAACGAACATCGGAAAGTCGCCAAGTTTAGTGAACTTAATTACCCATCGCATTATTGGGCCAGCTGTTGCTTCGGATTGCCTAAACTCCTCGATAGTTTCCAAGCCGAGCCAATCTTTTTTTGCCCAGTCGTAAAAACGAATGTAGAGATAGCAAAGCAAAGCCGAGAATGGCGACATCACAGCGAAAGCAACCAAGGCGCCGTAATAAGGACCCCAAATTTCGGCGCTCTTGAACACGACAAATCCGTATAAAAGCCAGTCTAAGAAAAACTCCTCAATCTGTTTTGCCGTATGTCCTATAGCGATAATCCCAATCCGCTCCTTGTGGCGTAAAAACCAGCCGTGAATTGCTCTTCCTCGTTCAGTTATTATTGATGCCATGGACGAAATCATTTATCGCGCACATTGGTATAGCAACAGATGTTCAAACGACAATCACACTTTCAATATTTTCCGATAATTCTATTGCAATGAGTTCATTATTCTTTTGTCTAGCGTTAACCATTTCTGTTAGATTCTTGCCGGTTATTATTCCCCTTATCATCCTGTTAACACTTTCGTGCCCGACGATTGCAAAATTATCATACGTAACCAATATCCTCATAATGTCAAATAGAATTCGTTGATATACGTCAAAATAACTTTCACCAGATGGATATGGCACAAACAACTTGTAGTGCGCATTATTATTTCGATTTGTGAAGAAATCATCAAACAATTCCTTGATTTGCTCTTGAGGTTTTTGTTGAAAGATGCCAAAATTCATCTCAATAAAAGAAGGGATTGTTGATATTGGTACATTAAGTTTATCGACAATTATTTCCGCGGTTCTTTTAGCCCTACCGAGAGGACTTGTAAAGACGTGAACGATTTTTTTATCTGCAAGAGATTCAGCAATTTTCTCAGCATCCTCTTTGCCATTGTGCGTTAGCGGCGAATCATATGTGCCTTGGTAGATTCTTAAAGAGTTCCATTCTGTCTTACCATGCCGGGCAATATGAACATACGATTTCTTATTGGCCTCACAAAACATATATTGTTTCAAATAGAACAATAAGATGTTTTGCTTTAACTCTACGGCCTCTTTTGTTTGATAGCCAATTCGAGGAGAGATAAGGATATTCTTGGCAACTCCATCGCCTGGGTTTAGTTTTGTAACATCGCCTATGAACCCTCTAATTTTTCCACTCTGCAGATATGGACATATTATCTTGAAGGGCAATATGCTGTCCCGCGAGATGTTAAGAATAACAAGATCTGGGTTTGCGTGTTCCATGACTTTTGGGTCAACAGAACACGTTCTTGACTTCGCCACAATAATTACGTAATCGCAGACTCTTATCAAGTCATCCTTAGACGCGTATTGGTAATCTGGGATACGGTAATCTTTAGTAGTGTTGTAATAGATAATGCAATTGAAGGATTTGTGAAGAAAGCTTGCCACGTTAAAACCGATCTTGCCTAAGCCGATAATTCCTATCTTTTTGCCATAAATCTGCATAGTGAAATTGTCTGCATCATCATGAAAGATTTTCTCTTGAGCGTGCTCAAACGCAACCATCAACATAAGAACATATTCACACAGGCTTTGTTGTGCGTAAAAATCAACTTTCTTGACCATAACCCTCTTCGCCAACATGTCTAAATCAGGCAAGTTAGCGTCATCAGTTCCCCAATTTATGAATAATTTTAGACGTGGGAAACTCACTAGCATTTCCGAGCAAAAATCATATCTGTTATTCCAAACTAGCACATCACAATCGTATCTGCTTGACGTATCGAGATTCTCTATATCCTCAGGGCCATAGCTTCGCAAGAAGTCTTTATTGGAAAGCTTATACGTCCCCAATTTCATATGTATGATTAATGCGCAAGCTCGAGCTGTAGATTGCTTGCAAACACATTGTCAATAAAATCAAGGTAATATTTTGCATGTTGTCGGACATTACGAACCGTAGGTGGAAATACCAGTACCTGCTTTTCGGGTATCAGAAAATAGCTTCGCATGATGTTGAGCATGTCAATACCCAGCATATTTGCGACCTCTCTCTCATTAACGACAGTATCGGTCTGCTCCTGATACCTTCTCAAGAAATCATGGAAGTGTTTAGTGTAAGTCGTTGGGTCCTTGAAAAGAATACTTCGCGCAAATTTTGCTATGTCCATACTATTTCTGCCAGCACAAATAGTCGGGTCAATCAGTGCTATTCTGCCATCTGGCATTTTAATCAGATTTTCATCCTTAAAGTCACCGTAAATCAAATCCCGATAATCATGGTATGCCTCGTGATTATCAGCAATGACTTGACGCCCGCGTTCAATTAACGATGTAAATCTATCAAATAACTCTTGTTTCAAGCCGTTATCCCGATGCTCGTGATGAAACTGACTCGTTCTCTTTTCGAAACTTACGACGCTATTCGCGGTGTGACTTTCAGGAATATTGAATTTACCCTTGATTTTCTCGGCATTTCTAGCAAATTCAATGTGTATCGTTGCAAGTACATCAGCAATTGCAAGAAAATCGTGTTTATTTAGGAATCTTTTGAAAGTCAATTCTGAGATGTCCTCTCCCTGGATATACTCCATCGCGATTACGGAACGACTGTGGCCGAGTACTCGCGGAACATAAACATCGGCGCTATTCTTAAAAATATCTCCCAACAGTGCAAGCTGTGCACTCTCGCTGACGGCCCTTTTCTCGTCATACAAGGCATTGGCCCGGGGAATCTTGCTTCTTGCCATTGTGCTAAGCGACTTTTTAAGAAATGCCTTAAAAACCACTAATCCGGTATTCTTGACATGAATTATGTTTGTAATTGATGGTTGCTCAATCGGGGCACTTGCCACGACGTCGCTAAATTGAGGTGTCTGTAACCCATTGACTTCTGCGTGCCTGCTCTCATCGGCAATGCCGAAAACGTAAGTTGGGTCATGTACTTCTCCAAGCGTGTACGCGTCGTAATTAACCTTTCCGTCCGCAGAAAGATAAATCCTTGCATTTGGCTGTTTATTATACGGCAATGATTTTCGCGCAAGATAGGCGTCTAATAACTCGCTCGCAACCGGGAATTCAAAAGGAAGATGATAATGTTCATCGTCAAGACCCTTGATTGTTTCGCGTGCCTGCCTAATATCCTCTATAGACCTAGATCTCTTTATGGCTCCTTTGGCCTCCTTAAATCTCATAAATTACGGCACTATTGTGCACAGTCAATATACCACAGGATATGCACAGAAATCACGTTACATACCCTTGCCATGCTTGATGCATATTATACTAATCGTATGTATGTTAATGCCCTTGCTCGGGTCGGTCGCGGTCGTTGGTTGCTCATTTTGCCGGTCTTTCTCCTTCTTTTTGCCTCAACAGCTTTTGCCGATACTTCTTCGGCATGCCCTTTCGCTTGGGAGAGAAATTTGAAAGTTGGTTCTACTGGCGTTGATGTTCTGGCATTGCAAAGATTTTTGAATTCCAGCCCGGAAACTCGGATTGCAGAAACTAGCGCGGGTTCTCCCGGCAATGAATCAAATGTCTTCGGTCCGCGTACGAAAACGTCGGTAATCAAATTTCAGGAGAAATTCGCCTCAGAAATCTTGACTCCGGCAGGTTTGTTTAAAGGTACCGGCATTGTAGGCATTAGAACTCGCGCGAAGCTGAATGCGCTTTGTGTTGCACCTGCGGTTAGTCAGACTAACCTGCCGATGACGCAAGTTGCTTCGGCAATCTCTGCGCAGGCCTTGTCTTCTTCGTCTGTAAGTACAGAATCTGCCGCTCTTGTGGTCTCCTCCGCAGAACAGCCGGTTTCCACAATCGCGCCTCAGCAGGCGTACTACGTACCATTCACCAGTTTCGAGATTAGCGCCAGGGGCGCGGATTTAACAGTGAACAGCATAACTGTTCAAAGAACAGGACCGTCGAGTGACAAGGTGTTTGATTACTTGTCTCTTGTCGATGGAGATGATAACGAATTAAGTTACGCGTATATCCGTTCTGACCACACGGCAGTGTTTAAATTCAAAAAACCGCTCGAAGTTCGCGTCGGGGAACCTCTGGCGCTCTCTGTCGACGGAAATATGGCGTGGGACCTTTCGGAACATTCTGGAGAAGTGGCCATTCTTCAAGTGAGGACGATTGACGCGTCGGTTCCCGTTGAGGGGCAATTGCCCATACGCGGCGCTTCTCAAAGCATAAACTCTTCGCTTCAAATCGGCACTGCTTCGGCGGTTCTTTCGCAATATGACCCGAACAACGCGATGACTCGCTATGTCAACGACACGGCCGTTAGATTTTCCGGTATTCGCATTACCGCGGGTTCTACGGAAGATTTGAGGCTATATTCCCTGACGTGGCGGCAGAGCGGCACTGCGAGCAACTCTGACATATCGAATGTCAAAGTAGTCGTTGACGAACAGTCATATCAAACGGAGGCGGATGGCAGGGATTACACTGCATCGTTTCCCGAGGGAGTTCTCATTCGGAAAGGAAATTCCGTAGACGCGTATATTCAGGGCGACATCGGTATTACCGGCTCGAATCGCACAATTCAGTTTGATATAGACGATGCTACATACATATATCTCGTTGGACAAAACTATGGCTATGGAATTTATACATTGCCGGGAGGCAACACAGATGTCTCCGGAAATTCAGTGTTTCTTACCGAAGATGGCACGACAGATACGGATAGCATCAAACCGTTCTTTTCCGGTTCCGTTACAACGATAAGCGGAGGAGCGGAAACTTTGATTGGCAAGAATTAGCCCTAAACCAATCGCATTAGCGATTGGTCGGGCGAGCGTTTTTGCGCTTTAGCCCCTCACAAACGCGAGAGCAACGTAGGAGCCGAGCAGCCACCAGAAACGATACGCTTCAGCAAAAACAGCCTGTACCTGCGGGCCAAAGTTCCAAATAGCTTGAAGCTCCGGCACTTGCAACCAGATGATGACTATAATTGCAGTCGTTGCTACGCCTGCTACGACAGCTTGTATTACTGCGCCGCTTCCGCTTCCATACGATTCGGTCATGCGGCGGATGAGAAAATATGCGACCACAAAAAGGACCCCGAAAAAAGCCGCTTTTAAAATGGGAGTTCCAATTTGCGGCAAAATGCCGGAGAGGAATTTAGCGCTTTGAAGTGATGTGGAAAATAAAAGTGCGACCGGCAGCGATAGTGCGAGAGCGACCTGCCTTCCCATGCCGGAACGAATAGCATCAAATGAAGCAATGACCGCGAGAGCGACTATGATTATCCAGTCCGTCGGAACGTAAGCAAAGAAATTGCTAATTGAGGATATTTCCATGAAAAGATTTCTTGTTTGGTTTTAAAGATTTCCTATAACCTGACACCTAAAACCTTAAACCTGCCCTTACAGTCCCTCTTTACGAAGCTGTGCAATAAGCTCGCTCGCCGCGCGCGAGAGTTTCTTAGGCAATTGTATATCAACGCGAACAAACAGGTCACCCCGCGAACCTCTGCCGTATGGCACTCCTCGTTCTCTTACGCGTATAAGTTCGCCATGCGCGACGCCTTGAGGAACGCGCACGGTTGTCGGGCCGTCGAGTGTTTCAACTTTGAATTCACCGCCAAGCAGAGCATCCGTAAGTTTCAAATGAAGTACGGTCATAAGATTGTGTCCGTCTCGGGCAAATGCTTTGTCTTCTTTAATATGAAGTTTGACGTACAAATCGCCAGCAGTGCCTCCCGCCACTGCTTCGCCGCGGCCGGGCATGCGTATCATTTCTCCATCGGATATACCAGCAGGAATAACGACATGTATTTCTTCTTCCCGTTTTGCAACTCCCTGGCCTTTGCAGACTTCGCACTCATGCTCGGGAACTTCGCCCCTCCCCAAACAGCGCGGGCAAACGCGCTCTGTGGTGAAATTGCCGAAGAATGTATTGCGCGCTTCGCGAATGCTGCCCTTGCCGTTGCAAGATGAGCATGTGGTGCGCTTTGTGCCTTTTTTGGCTCCTGTGCCATCACAGACCCCGCAGACCGCCATTTTAGCGATGAGCATCCGCCGCTCTGTACCAAAAATCGCTTCGCGGAACGGAAGCTCAATATCAACTGAAATATCACGCCCTCTTCGCGCGGACCCGCCTCGGGCGCCCGCGCCAAAGAACTCGCCGAAAATATCGCCGAGGTCGAATTCTTGGTCAAAGTTTGCGCTTCCGCGCGCGAAATTGGAGAAATCAAAGCCGCCGAAACCGCCTCGCGGCCCTTCCTGGCCTCCCGCAAACGCACTTCCGTACGTATCGTACTGAGCGCGCTTTTTCTTGTCGGATAGTACTGCGTACGCCTCGCTCGCTTCTTTGAATTTCTTTTCGTCGCCTCCTTTCTTGTCGGGGTGATACTTATGTGCAAGCTTTCGAAATGCAGATTTTATCTCATCATCCGTCGCCGTCTTAGATATACCGAGAATATCGTAATAGTTTTTCATCCATCCATTATAGTTGAATGTCTTCAAAAGAAAAGCTATCGCGTAATATCGATCCAAAATCTTAACTTGTTGGGACCGCTTGCATTTGAAACTTCATTTTCCAAGACACCACCTGCGCGCTCAATAATCCTTCGTGAAATTATATTTGTCGCGTCGCATGTAAGAAGCACGCGCTTTATTCCCAGTCTCCTTACCTTTGTTAGCACTTTGGCGAGAATAGCGGTTCCATATCCCTGGCCTCGGCGCGAGGGACGTATCTCATAACCAATGTGTCCGCCAATGCGCAGTAAATTATCATTCAACTCGTGCCGCACTGATATGCGCCCTATATATTCATTGCCCTCGACTAGCCAAAACACAGTTTCCGGAACGTACCCTTTCTGCAGATGCTTGCCTTTAGATTTCTCGACCTCATTTTTTACAAATTCATCAAATCCTATATTTTGCAAATTTGCAAAAGCATCATGATAATGCGAATCAAACTTTGCGTCCTTAAACTCTTGCACCGCTTGTTTAAAACTCTTCTCGTATTTTGCAGAAGGCCTGACCAGCTTCATTACAGTGAAGTATAACCCGAAGAACTAATCGCAAGAATCTATCTGCACACGCCTAGGCGTAGGATGTTATACTTTCTTGACAGGCTTTCTATGAAAATCTCGTCAAGTCGCAAGAGTCAACTTCTCTATAAGGTATTGAGTACCATTGGCAATGCAGCAATAGCAATTTCGCGACACCCTGCCCGAAACTCATTGAGTGCCTACCGCGCACTTCGTGATTTCGAGAAACTTCAGCAGGCTTCGGAGCGCCAGCTTAGATATATTTCAAAATATATTATTGACAAGAAATATATAAGAATCCGTAGATATGGGAATGAACGGGCTGAGATTGAGCTTACAAAGGCTGGTGCCAAGGTCGTTGCACGTAATGCGATATATGATCTCAGGCCGGCCAAACTGGCTGTCTGGGATAGCAGGTGGCATCTCGTGTTCTTCGATATACCAAATCAGATGAAATCAGCGCGCGACGCATTCGCGGCCACGTTAAAGCGGCTTGGGTTTGAAAGGTATCAAAAGTCAGTATTTATATGTCCCTATCCGTGCGAAGAAGAACTTGAGGTCATCGCTGATTATTTCAACATTACAAATAATATTGAAATTGCGGTTGCAGAGCGCATTACCCACGAGAATTCTTTCAAGAAAATCTTCGGGCTTTAATAACTCTAACATCAACAGCCTAGGCGTCAATTATTAGAACCTAGAACCTTAAGACTGCTCGCTCACTTTGTTTCACTATCCGGCGGTTTTTGCTCGTCACCATTTGGCGGCTCTTGCGCAGGCGGAGTCTTCGACTGCGCTTCCTCGTCCGCCTTAGCCTTGGCGACGGCGGGGCCAATCGCGCTCATCGCTGATGAAAGCGCCTCAGACGCCGTTTTTATCGCTGCGGCATCGGTGCCTGCGCGCGCAGTCTTAAGAGCGTCAATTCTCACCTCTACATTCTTGCGTATATCCTCGCTCACCTTCTCTCCGTGCTCTTTGAGAGCTTTTTCTGCGGAATATTGGAGCTGGTCTGCTGCATTTTGGGCTTCAACAAGTTCCCGTTTTTGTTTGTCGGCCTCGGCATTAGTGTCAGCATCTTTGCGCATCTTTTCAACTTCGGCATCCGTGAGGCCGGAACGCGCTTCAATTCTGATTGACTGTTCCTTTCCGGTCGTTTTGTCTTTTGCGGTAACGCTCAAGATGCCGTTCGCGTCTATGTCGAATTTTACCTCAACTTGAGGCATGCCGCGCGGCGCCGGTGGAATACCGTCGAGGTTGAATCTTCCGAGCGATTTGTTGTCAGCTGCCATCGGCCTCTCGCCCTGCACGATGTGTATTTCAACAGACGGCTGGTTGTCGGATGCAGTCGAAAATACTTGCGAGCGCGATGTTGGTATCGTCGTATTTCGTTCAATGATTTTTGTCGCCACTCCTCCCATCGTTTCAATTCCCATAGACAGAGGGATTACATCAAGAAGCAAAACATCTTTTACATCGCCCTGAAGAATGCCTCCTTGTATGGCGGCTCCGATTGCGACTACCTCGTCCGGATTCACCGTCATGTTGGGCTTCTTCTTAAAGAAATCCTCAACGGCTTTTTGGAGGGCAGGCATGCGCGTTTGTCCGCCGACCAGGATGACTTCGTTCAGGTCGCCGTTTTTAAAAGGTGATGCGTCCATCGCCCGCTTGGTAATGGTCATCGCTTTCTCGATGAATTCGCGGGCAATATCTTCCAGCTTTGCCCGCGTCATCTTAACAAGCAAGTGCCGCGGACCGGACGCATCAGAGGTGATGAATGGAATGTTAATCTCGGTTTCGAGAGCGGTTGAGAGCTCTATTTTTGCCTTTTCCGCTGCCTCATCAAGGCGCTGGCGGGCTAGGGCATCATTACGCACATCAATCCCCGACTCTTTCTTAAACTCATCGGCAATCCACGCCATTATCTTTTGGTCGATGTCTTTTCCTCCTAGGTGGCTGTCACCATCGGTTGAACGCACCTCTATCACGTCATCGCCGACTTCGAGAACCGATATGTCAAACGTTCCTCCGCCAAAATCGAATACGACGATCTTCTCGTTTTTCTTTTTATTAAAACCATATGCAAGCGCGGCCGCAGTCGGCTCATTGATTATTCTTTTTACATCAAGACCGGCGATTTTTCCGGCATCTCGCGTTGCCTGGCGCTGTGCATCGTTAAAGTATGCGGGTACCGTTATAACAGCTTCGGTTATTGTCTCTCCCAGCTTTGCTTCCGCATCCTGTTTTAATTTCTGCAAAATCATCGCTGAAATTTCTTCAGGACGGTACCACTTTGGCTCGTCCGACCCGCCCGGAGCGGCGCCCATGTGCACCTCAATGCCGCCGCTGGTAGATTTTCGTATCTCAAACGGTACGGCCTTTCTGTCTTTGTCGACGGCGGGCTCGTCAAACGAGTGGCCGATAAAGCGCTTTATTTGGAATATCGTGTTTTTTGGATTCGTAACAGCTTGCCTTCTCGCCAGTAGTCCCACGAGGCGCTCCCCTGTTTTAGAGATTGCGACTACGGATGGAGTGGTTCGCGCCCCTTCCGCGTTCTCGACGATTTCCGGCTCACCGCCGCGAACAACGGCAACTGCCGAGTTTGTAGTTCCTAAGTCGATGCCAATTATTTTTCCCATGTATTTATATATTAAGCTCCAAGCTCCAAATTACAAACAAGCTCCAGTAAATAAACTAATTAAACAAACCGGAATTGTTTGGAATTTAATCATTGTAATTTGTTTGAGATTTGGATTTTGAGATTTGGATTTTATCAACATTATATATAAATAGTTAGAAAGCTTTTGTCAATCTAATCGTACTCTATTTTTTGTGAACTACAACTGAAACCTGGGCTGCTCGAATTATCTGATTTTCTCTCCGATACCCGCGGCGAATTACGTTTGCGATAGTTCCGGGTTTTCCGCCATTCTCTTCAACTTCTTGCACCGCTTCATGCATGGCCGGGTCAAATTCGTCTCCAATTTCAGCGAAGTCTTCAACCCCCTGATTGTAAATAGCCGAAAGCAATTGCGAACGGACATTTTCCATTCCCCTGCGCCAATTCTCGTCCATGGTTGCCCATGTGCCGCTCGATATCGCCATATCAAAGCTATCAAGCGCCGGAATGATATCTTCGATGAGCGAATCTCGCGCGCGATTTCCCGCCCGCTCCGCCATATTAATTGCATCTTTTTTCGCATTGATTGAATCGGCTTTGCATCTCTGCCAGCCGACAAGATATTCCTGCTTTTCTTCTTTGCACTTCTCAAGCTCCGCCCTTAATTTGGCGAGTTTTGCTTTTGCAGCACCAAAAGTTCCGAACTCTTCTTCGGGTTCAAAATCGACTTCATCATGAGACTCCGTTTCAGGAGCCTCATTTTTTTTACGCTCCTCTGTCATGGAGCGTGAGTATAACAAAAAAACCTTTCGACTTCTAGACCGAGAGTCTATGGCCTAGGGCTAAGCAGGAGTTCATTTTACTCGCGCTTCGTTATACGCATCAACTCCAAAGGCTATTGCCCACACACCCATGAAGAAAGCCTCAAGAATTCTTCCTTCAAAAGTCGTACTAAGAAGTAGATCATTTGCCGCAGGTTCTACAAAACTGGCAATGATCAACAGTATAGTCCCGGCGAAGATAAGCCAACCGAATAGCAGACGTCGCCCAAGTAATAAATAGCCGAGGCCGGGCAGGATCGCGTTGATTATACCGACACGTATTGGATGCATACCAATTGGTTTGTTAGCGCTTACTCCATTGAGGAGCCCTTCTCGCTTTCTTGAGACCGAATTTCTTTCGCTCTTTCGCTCTCGGGTCGCGTTTCAAAAATCCTCTGTGCTTAAGGTCTTTGCGGAATTCGGGTGTGATTTCCGTGAGTGCGCGGGAAATCGCGTGCCGCACTGCTGTTGCCTGCCCTTTGTGGCCTCCGCCGGATACGTGCACCGAAACTGCGTACGTCGAATTGGTTGAGGTTAACGATTCAAAAGCGGTCTTTACGAGCGCTTCGAGCGGGAAATATTCCGCGGCAGTCTTTCCGTTTACTGTCATTGATGAAGTCTTTGCGGGAACAAGCCGAACTCGTGCGCTCGCGGTCTTTCTTCGTCCAACTGCTTCTACGTATCTTTCTTTGGTTGACATAGTGATAGTAAATGAATTTTCAATTATTAATTTCCAATTTTCATTGAATTTTCAATGTTCCATGTTTGATAATTAGCTCATTGCATATTGATTATAAATTGCAAAATTGAGAATTATAAATTGCATTATACAACGATTGTGAGGTTCTTCATTCTGGCAACGCGCATAGTGTTGCGAGGGAGCATTCTCTCGATCGCGCGACGAAGCGGCTCGCCATGGCCCTTGCGAATCTGGAGCTTGCCGAGCGCTTCAGTCTTCAATCCGCCAGGGTAGCCGGAGTACGAAGTGTATTTCTTTCCAAGCTGCTTCTTATCAGTATTAATCAGCTTGGATGCGTTCACGATGGTTACTTTAACGTCGGAGCGAATGTGCGGCGTGTATTGCGCTTCGGTCTTTCCCATAAGCGTCTTCGCTGCAAGCGAGGCAACGCGCCCCATGCTCTTGCCGGCCGCATCAATAGTATATTCGGATTGTTTAGCCATAAAAATTATTTGCCGTCTGCAGTCACTAATTCAATGCGTGCGGATTCAATCGCCCTCTTCCCAACGCGCCCTAACCGGACAATTCGCGTATATCCACCGACTCGTGCCTTAAAGCCGGGCGCTATTTTTTGGTGAAGCTCTAAGACTGCGTCAGGACTGCCGCCCAGGCGCGCCGAAACGGTCCGGCGAGAAGCAGTCGTGTTTGCTTTGCTTGCAGAAATCAATTTCTCAACAAAAGGACGCAATTCTTTTGCACGGGCAATGGTTGTCGTTATTCCTCCGGCAAGAATGAGAGACCTGGCCAAGCTGCGCAATAGCGCTGTCCGTTGTCCTGTCTTTCGTCCGAGCGTTCTCTTTTTGTTGTGATGCTTCATATGGTTACCAATCTACGAATCAATTCCAATCTACAAATAACTACAAATGTTAATCCGCGTATATTCGTGGCCATTCGTAGTATTCGTATCATTTGTAAATTGGGACATACTTATTGGGAGCGAAGTGTTAGGCCGAGGTTAGAAAGCGCGCGCTTGATGTCTTGCAGGCCCTTTTGGCCGAGCCCTTCAATAGAAAGCAGGTCGTCTTCGCGCTTGCGCACGAGTCCGCCGACTGTCCGTATCGAAGCGTTATCTAAGGCATCCGTTACTCGCTGCGGCATGTTCAATTCGGTGATGCGAGTCTTGAGGACTTCTGCGTCAGGCGCCGCTTTCTCATCGCGCCTTGATTCCCGTATACCGGCAGAGGCCATGACATCGCGCTCAGCGACATCCTCTTCTCTGAAGCCGACGACGGCCTTAAGTTGGTGGATCATTGTCTCTATTGAGCGCTCAAGCGCCTCTCTCGGGGCGATGGTTCCATCCGTCTCAATGAGGATTCGCAAACGGTTGAAATCCGTTCTGTCGCCCACGCGCATGTTCTCGACTTCGTAATTCACGCGGCGAATCGGAGAGAAAATAGCGTCTAATGCGATAGTACCCACATCAACGCGCTCTTTCTGATGCACTTCCTTCGGAATGTAGCCGAGGCCGCGTTCCGCGCGAAGTTCAACTTCCAATGTCACTTTTCCGCTGATGTCTGCGATATGGCTCTCGGGATTCAGAACTTCAACTTGGCCTGGGAGCTTCAAGTCTGCAGCTGTCACAGCCTTTGGTCCTTTGACGTGAAGCGTAATCGTTTGAGGCTCGTCGGTAACGAGCTTGAGGCGTATCTTTCGTATATTAAGCAATATTGTAACGACGTCTTCCTTGACGCCTTCAATAGTAGAGAATTCGTGCGCTACGCCCGGTATCTTTACATGCGTGACAGCGGCTCCCGGCAGAGATGAAAGCACGATGCGGCGCAAAGAATTTCCGAGAGTGTATCCATAACCCGGGTACAATCCGTCTATCTCGTATGTACCGCTCCTTTCGGATTCGGAAACAACACGAGGCTTGGAAGGCAGGGCTATGTGGTAGTCAGACATATCAAATACGAAAAATCTAATTAATAAACGCTAAATAAATAATACTAAAATTAATAAATAGAGCCGATGTGACAAAAAACGGGTGCAATTATAACACTATCTGCTATAAAACTCAAACACTGTCGAATAGTCAATTCCGCTCTCCGCTGGCGTGTAGGTCGGCTCTTCCACCACCTCCGCCTTCATAAGCGGCGCATCAAGCACTATCCATGCAGACTTTGTTCCTTTAGATGCCTCCTCCGGGTCAGTTAATCTGGTAAAGAGCGAACTCGTGCGGCTTCCCTCGCGTACCGCGATGACATCTCCCTTGTGAACCTTGTACGAAGGTATCGTTATTCGTTTTCCGTTGACCGTTATGTGGCCGTGGGAAACGATTTGACGCGCGGCTCTCCTGGTTGTAGCTATTCCTGCGCGATAGGCGGCATTATCGGCGCGCATTTCAAGAGCTTTGTGAAGAGCAGCCGGCGGATTCGGCTGTGAAAACGCTTCTTCCGCATAGTTGGATAGCTGGCGCTCTGAAAGTCCGTATGTAAATCGAAGGCGTTGTTTTTCCAAAAGCTGTCGTCCGTAATCGGAACCGCCGCGTCTTCCGCGAGGAGTTTTGGTCGCTTTTGAGCGCGCCTCTGAAAGTGCGAACTTTTGAGTTTGCGTCTGCTCGAAAATTCCGGCACCGAGGCGTTTGGCAATTTTGTATTTTGATTTAATTTGAAGCATGTTAGATTTTCTTAACGAGTGATAACGAGTTTAGTAAATCTTACACCCAGCACCTTTCACGTGATATCGGTCGCTGAACTGCAGGATAGTATCTGTTTTGTGACTCATATTCAATAAATAATTTGATGTTAAAGGTGCTGGGTAATGAAAAATATATTCGTAAACTCATTATTTTTCTATTAAATTCTCCTCGGCTTCGGCGGGCGCGGGCCGTTGTGAGGAATCGGTGTATCGTCTGAAATGCGTAATACGTCAATTCCCTTTCCCGCGAATGCGCGCAGTGCGGATTCGCGCCCAGCGCCGACGCCGCGGATAACCACATCAACTTCTTTAATGCCGATTATATTCGCTTTGTCGCCGACTATTTCACCCACCTTGGCGGCTGCAAAAGGAGTGCCTTTCTTTGCGCCGGAGAATCCAAGAGCGCCGGAGGATGACCACGCAACAGTGTTTCCATCCTTGTCGGCAAGAAGTATCTTGGTGTTGTTGTATGTCGCGTGAATATTGAGAATGCCCGATACGAGGTTCTTCTTGGCTACCCGAGCAAGCGAGCGCGATTTTAGACCCGCATCCACGCTGCCTCCTGATTTTCTGATTATACGTTTTTTTCCCATATTACATTAAGTATCAAGTCTCAATTAGCAAGTATCAAATAAGTATCAGTAATTAAGTGATAAGTGAAAGTTTTTGATTTATTGATTTGATGCTTGGATATTGTTTGATACATGATACTTGATACTTGCTACTTTCTAGAAAAGACTATGTCTTTTCGAGTTTGCGCTTGCCGGATGTCATTGTCTTGCGAACATTGCCGCGGGTGGTGCGAGAATTGGTTTTTGTTCTCTGGCCGCGCGCCGGCAGATGCTTTGCGTGCCGGGACCCTCGATACGATTTAATGTCTTTGAGGCGCCTGATGTGGCTGCTTATCTGGCGCTTGAGCTCGCCCTCCACGGCAAACTTTTCGATAGACACGCGCAGCTTGTTTTCGTCAGTAGCAGATAGTTGAGATGCGCGCTTGCCAGCGTCTATGCCGAGTTGCGAAAGAACGGAAAGCGCACGAGAACGGCCGACACCATATATAGATGTGAGCGCTATTTCGAGGCGCTTATTTTCCGGCACGGTTACTCCTGAGATACGCAACATAATAATTTAGAAATTCGAAGCACGAAGCACGAAATCCGAAAAATAGGCAAAATTATAAATTCTAAATCCAAAACTCAAGCCACCTCGCTGTATTTCTGGAATCTTTTTTATATTTTTCATATTTTGTGTTTTTTCGGATTTCGAGTTTCGGATTTCGTGCTTATCCCTGCCTCTGTTTATGCCGCGGGTTGGAGCAGATAACCAAAAGACGCCCGTGGCGCTTTACATGTTTGCAATGCATGCATATCTTTTTAACTGATGCTTTTACCTTCATAAATATGTACCAATATACGAATGATACGAATACTACAAATGGCTACGAATATCCGCTTTCTCATTTGTAGTTATTTGTAGATTGGAATTCATTTGCAGATTGGAACTAAACCCTCCTTATAATTCGCGCGCGACCTCCGTATGGGTCGAGATGCACGGAAACCTTATCTCCCACAAGGACTTTTATCCTGTGCAGGCGCATCTTGCCGGCCAGATACGCGATTACTAATTCTCCCGACGGCATTCTCACTCGAAAAAGCGTATTCGGAAGAGCTTCCTCAACAACTCCTTCCACAGATTCTTGTTCGGCCATATTCATCACACGAAAGAAAAGCGCGATGACATTCCGGCCGACAGAAGTACTCTCGAAATCACTGCAACAAATTGATTGCGGTAATTCGTGTGTACGGACATATCTGCGCAGGGGACAATATCAGTTAATTGCCGGCGAGTCAACCCCGAAGCCGCATTATGAGGAGTGAAAGACGGGAAAAGCATCGAGAGAAGAAACTATTGCGACGATTGAAGCGGCGCGAACTCAACTTTGATGTCGGAAGCCGATGCAGGGAATGTGCTCTTCCAAAAAGGTTCGATTCTGGCGCGAGCTTCCTGAATGCTAGGAAAGCCAGTTATTATGCCCTGAAATGCACTTTCATCTCGTCCGGCGAGAGCCGCCGCGAGTGCTGCAGAATCGACATTCCAAACGAGTACCGCATTGCCCGAGAGCGTGAAATCAATCGCGTCTTTGCCAAGTGCTACATTAGAAATTGTCGCACCGCCTCTTGCGGTCAGATTATCCAAGCCTTGAATCGTAAAGCTTGTGCCCTCCGTATTCTCGCCGACTCCCTCCACGACAGTTTTCGCGAATGCTTGCGCAGGCAGTACAGGGATTTCAACTCTGGCTTTTTCGTGGATGCGAGAACCTCCGCCAGCTTCTGCCGTCGGCGGCAGTGATTCGTAGGTGATGCGTATCAGATCCGGAAAGACTGTCGATGTATCATTCCCGAGTGCGCGTGCGCCGTCGCGCGCCTTAGTTTCCAAGCGGCCACGAACCTCGGCTTTTGCAGCATCAAGCGCGCCTGCCTCCATGGCTGGCCTGTCGCCGATGAAGCCTCCGGTAAATGCCGCAGTGGAACGCCCGTATACTCCTTTGTACATTTCCGGACTTGTCTTTAGGCCGGGCAGAGTAAATTTATCAATCGGACCGACTTTGTACTTCTCGCCCGCCTGATCGGCAGAAACGGTAACCTCCACGGAGCCGGGCGTAGTCCCCTTCTTTCCCGGAATCACGACAGTTGCGGGAACTCTGAAAATCAAACCGTCAGGTGTCGAGAATCTCGTGTTTTTTATAAGACGTACGGGAGCTGCGGAATATGAATTGAAAACTTGTATCGTTCCGCTTGCCTTTTCTTCCACGCGCTCTGTTCCGTTTGACGGAACTACGGCAGTGTCTTCAAGTTCGTTGGTGACGACTGTGTATGTAAGTGCAGTAGGGTCATCTGCGGTCGCGTTAGCAACGAAATGCACGGACTGGTCGAAGATTATCGGACGTGACCTCTGCGTTACCGTTATCGCCGTGCTGCGGAATGCAAAAATCGCAAGTACACCCAGAACGACGACCGAAATCGCCGCAACTACCCAAATCCAAACGCGCCGCTGGCCTCCCAAACTAGACCTTTCGTATGGCGGCTGCGGCTCGGAGACAGAATCTCTCACATCGCTGGACATTCCACGAGGGCGCGAAGCGCGTGTGACCGTGATGTTTCTTATTGAGCGCTCGCCTGCACCTTGTGATTCCTGACCTGCGTCGCGCAGATTCTTGCCAGTAACAAAGGAACTTGCTGGTTTACCATCATCCGGTTGCAGAATGTCCTGGAAATAGTCTTTAGCCATATCAAAATTAGTATACGGTATACAGTATTCCGTATTAGTATTTAGTATAACTCATAAATACACAACTCCCTCTCGCAACTAAAGTGTATAACGATGATTCTATCATACTGAATACAGCATACAGTATACAAGATACTCTTTTATGTGGATTTCTCATCTGCGCTGGCAAGTGCGGTGCCTAGCGAGAGCCAGGCGTCAACCTTTGGCCCTAAATTGCCCGAGACGGAATCGCGCATGGCCTCGGGTGTGAGGGCGTGGACTGAAAATTGTCTCGCGGTGACCGTAAATTGCCCGAAATCAATACGGGAAAAGAAATTGCTCATCCATGGCGCGAAATCCGGAGCGACTATAAGCACGAGGTCGTTGGGCATGCGGCGCTCGGAAATGAGTTTACTGAAGGCTTCGCCAAAAATCTTCACAAGCTCCGGTTCGACGCGCGCGAGTGTGGCATTGAGTTCCTCGCAGGCTGTTGTGGTGCACGAATCGCGCGACACCATCTTCATCAGAGAAAGTTTCTCTTCTGCCAGTCCCTTCCCGGCGATGCGTTTCAAAATTGTCCGCACTCCTTCGGGGACGACAAGATGCTCTGCGGCGGCATCCTTGTGAATGACCACGCAATTCGTTGAGTAGCCGGAGACGTCAATCGTAAAGTGGATGTTCGTGCGAATTGAGTTGGCATGCGTGCCGAGTAGAATCGCGCGCGTGTCGCTGTGAAGCACCGGATTTTGCACGCCGAATCCCTTTCGCAATGTGTCGACGATTTTGGCGCGAAGTTCCGGCTCGCATTGCGAGATGAGTGCCGCGACGGAAACATTGTGGGCGCGCCTGCCGACCGGACGCCCCGTCCGGTAACCGTTCAGCTCTATGCTTGCAACGCCGGCTTCAAATAATCGCGCCTTGTCCAAGTCTTTCTGGCCTGTGAGAGCCGTTCTCGCCAGATTCCCGATAACATTGTGCGTTATGAGTTCTTCTGTTTTGAATGAAGTATCAGCTCGCTCAGTTTGCGAAGTTACGAGAGGCGTATGAATTATCGCGTGTACGGAAGAAATCGGCCGCTTATCTGCATTCGGTAACTTTGAATATATGCGCATCACCTTTGCGCTCGCGTCTTCAAGAAGAGAAAGGATGCTGGTTATTGCTTGCTCCGGTGATTTCTCGTCGTATGTGAGCGATGAACGTTCCGCGCAAATAATTGAAGCAGGCGCGTCGTCGCGCACGAGCGCAATGCAAGCGCCCGCGCTGTCGCTCGCAATATCGGCGACTGCGATGACCCTTTCGCGCTTATGTGCAAATGACAAGGACATTAGCTAACATTATAACGCAGAAAATAGTTAGTAGTCGGTAGTTAGTAGTAAGTAGTGTAAAAATTATGTAAGAAAAAAGGCGACCACAATTCAGTACGGTTCGTACCATTGGCCGCCTTCTTCCGTGATGCAACTGCAACTACGGGTATTTTACTTCCTCGACCCGGCTACCGCTTGAACGTGCCGGTCTTCAAGTCGAGAACAGCACCTCTGGTCACTCCTCGGAGCGGTGACGGTGTAAACGTCATGTTGACGAGGTCGAACCGATCGCCCTCGACCACATGAACCCTGACCCGAACACGGTCTGTCTCGCTTTCAAGTACACGAGCTTGGTCAGGGGTGATGCGCATCTCCCCCTTGCCGCGACCGCGATACAATGGCAAGTTAAAACGTTGGGCAATGTCCATTGCGAGCTGGTAACTAACATGGTGCACCAGCCCTTCGTGACGCCCGATTTTGAAGCGTTCGAGAATCGGGTAGTTACCGACCGTCTGCAGTGAATTCAGGCGATTGATTGTCATGAAAAGGCCGTTGAGGCATTTAACGATAACCTCAATGGGCGCAGCTCCTGCCACCTCGACCCTGGCCACGAGCTGGTCATTGAAGTAGCCTTGGTGTCTGCCACCGCCATGACTTTCTGCGCTCACTTCTTTCAGCGAACCGAAAAAGAAAGTCACATTGTTCACTTTCTGATCCCGTGTGATCTTCCTTTGATTACGCAGGTACTGAACCACGTCAAGTGCAAGGCGCGGCCGGACCCGGGCGAGGTATGAAGCGCGCTCGGCCGGGGCCATTGCTGCCATTTCACGAAGCGTCGGCTCAATATCGACAAACGCTGTGGAAACTGGTGCAACGCCGTCTACGAGGTTTATGTTTTCCTGTTCTGCACATCCGAATAGTGCGATGAGCAGGACAAATGTTGCAAAGATCGAATCGCGTTTGTTCATTTGCTTCCCCTTGAAGAATTGAAAAACGAGCCCGGTCTCAAACACCGAGTATCTAAACGATAGCACGTATTAAGTCCTATGTCAATCCCTTACCAATACCGCCTTGATGCGTCTTATTCCTGATGCCACCGCTTCTTCCTTCAGGATTTTGAATACATCCTTCCGGCGACTGCCGTCAGGATCTCGAATACCGGCTAGGTCGCCGGTATTCTCGACGTGAGGGCCGCCGCAGAATTCTATTGAAAATGTTTTTTCAAATTGCGGGTTATCTTTTGTCGCTCCTTCTGGCCCCACGGAATATACGGAAACCATGTCGGGATATTTCGCGCCGAACTCTTGCTGTGCTCCGAGTTTTTCCGCTTCTCTCTTTGGAAGCGTCGAGTTTATGACAGGTAACGCCTCTTTGATTTTCTCATTCACGATTCTTACAACTTCCGCAATTTGCTCCGGCTTCATTTTCTCGCCGTGAGAGAAATCTATTCGCAGGCGCTCGCTCGTGATGTTGCTTCCCCTCTGCTTCACCTGCGGCCCCAGAACTATTTGGAGAGCTTTCAACAAAAGGTGGTGCGCTGTATGCAGGCGGGTTGTTGCGACTGAAGTATCGGCAAGACCTCCTTTGAATTTCTGCCCCGAACCTGCGCGCGAAGTGTCTTTGTGCTTTTCCATGAGCGCTTTAAAGGCCATTACATCGACAGATTTTCCTTTTTCCTGCGCCATTTCGAGCGTCATCTCGAGTGGGAAGCCATAGGTTGTGAAAAGCATGAACGCTTGCTCGCCGGAAATAGTGCCTGTAGTCATCTTTTCAAACTCGCGAGTCCCCTGCTCGAGGGCATGAGCAAACTGTTTTTCTTCCTGCCATATTTCTCGCGAGATGGTTTCGTACATTTCCTCGCCACCCAACTTCGTGTACCACCCTTTATATTTTTCAATAACCAGAGTCGCGCATCGAACCAGCTCGTTCTCCTTCTCTTGCCCCTGAGCGCAGCCGAGCGATATCGCGTGTTGCGCGGCGCGGCGGATAAGCCGCCGCAAAATGTAACCGCGGTCGGTATTGGATGGTTTAACTCCGTCGGCAATCATAAATGTTGCCGCGCGCATGTGGTCTGCAATTATGCGGAAGCTTCCTGTGTATCGGCTGTCGTCATACGACTTTCCATCGGAATAAAATTCCAGAAGCTCAATTAGTTTCTCAAAGACATCTGTGGTGAATACGTCAGGATTACTATTTTTAGCGGCCGCAATACGTTCGAGACCGCCGCCGAAGTCTACGTTTTGTTTTGGCAATAGAGAGAAGGAATTGCCTTGTTTTATGTATTGCATAAAAACGGAGTTGCCGATTTCCAGGAAACGTCCGCATTCGCAATTCGGATGGCACTCGTTGCCAAATTTCTTGTCGTGCGGAGTCTGAAAATCGTAAAATACTTCCGAATCGGGGCCTCCCGGCTCTCCCTCCGGCATTTCCTCCGGCGTGCCGGCGCGGCTCCACCAATTCTTGCTTGCGTCGTAATAAAAAATGCGTCCTTGCCCGTCCGCAGGATTAGGGCCGACTTGCATACCGATTCTGTATCCATCCGCCTCGGAGCCGAGTGCGACCTCTTTGGCATCAATCCCATTTTTTTCAAATAGCCATTTCCAAATCGCGACTGATTCAGTGTCGCGAGGAATTCCGTTTTTTTCGTCTCCGATGAAAGCGGTTACATAAAGCCGCTTGGGGTCGAGCCCGATTTCTTCGGTGAGAAATTCGAAAAGCCACGGCAACTGTTCACTCTTGAAGTAATCTCCGAGGGACCAATTTCCAAGCATCTCAAAAAACGTTGTGTGGCGATTATCGCCTACCTCGTCGATATCCATCGCTCGAAAGCATGTTTGTGAATTCACGAGCCGATCTCCCACGGGGTGCTTTTTGCCGAGAAGATACGGAATCAAGGGCTGCATTCCGCTTCCTGTAAAGAGAGTCGTAGGGTCATTTTCCGGAATTATAGGCGCCGAAGGAATAAGCGCATGCCCGCGCCTCTCGAAGAATTCCAGATATTTCGCCCGAATTTCGTGTATATCCATGTGTGAAGATTATACCCCACCATCCGTTCGTCATGTAAGTGCCCTCAGAGATTCGGGTTACAGGTTCTGATATTGGTAGAAATCCATGTGTACATACATCATGCGGTCGCATGAAGTATGTACAGAGTGTTTTATCTGCCGATATTCGCTCTATTTGTCATGATTATTAGTCATGATTAAAAGAAGTTTATTATTCAAAATTGCTTTGGGTGCGATAAGGCGATAGTATTGCTCGGAATGAAGTACAACATCCACACTCTGCATAACGGACTCCGTGTCGTACTCGTGCCAATGCTCGATGCCAAAACGGCGACTGTTGTCGTTATGGCGGGTACTGGTTCGCGCTACGAAACAAAAGAAGAGAACGGCCTGGCGCACTTTCTTGAGCACATGTTTTTTAAAGGGACGAAGAATCGCCCGAGCGCGCGGCTCATCAGCGAAGAATTGGATGCGATAGGAAGCGTTTATAACGCGTTCACCGCGAAGGACAGGACGGCATATTACGCGAAAGTGAGCAGTAAGTATTTGGACACGGCTCTTGATGTAATCAGCGACATTTTCCTCAACTCGACATTGCCCGGCAAGGAAATTACGAAGGAGCGCGGTGCGATCATTCAAGAAATTGATATGTATGAGGACATGCCGATGCGTATTATTGATAACGTGTTTGATGAACTCATTTTTGGCGGCGACCACCCGTTGGGGCGAACAATCTTGGGACCGAAAGATAACATCCGCACGTTCATGCGGAAGGATTTTGCAAATTATTTGAAGCATCACTACACTCCGGAAAATACTGTGGTGTGCGTTGCAGGCGCGATATCGGAACAGAAAGTTTTGGATGCTATAAACCGTTCATTCGGGAAAGTGGCGAAGAGTCCCGCTCCGCGGTTTGTTCCTTTCGCGTCAATGCAAGTGAGTCCTCGCGTTGCAATTAAGGAAAAGAAAACCGACCAGACTCAATTGATGCTCGGCGTTCCTTCATATCCTTATGCGCACAAGGATGAATACGTTTTGGAAGTTCTAGCGACTATACTAGGCGGCGGCATGTCGAGCCGTTTGTTTTTGGAAGTGCGCGAAAAGAGAGGCCTCGCCTATTCAGTACATGCATCGGTTGAGAAATATCCAGACACCGGCTACCTTGCGGTTCAGGCCGGCGTTGAGCATGGAAAGCTGGAAAAGGCCATCACTACTATTCTCGCGGAATTCCGCAAGATAAAGAACGTGAAGGTATCGGACGAAGAACTTAAGAAGGCAAAAGCACACATCAAGGGAACGCTTGCCATGGCGCTCGAAACGAGCGACGCCGTGGCCGCGCAGGCCGCGACATCTCTTATTAGTCTCGGCAAAATCCGCACGATGGAGGACATCACAAGGGGCATAGACAAAGTGAAAGCGTCAGATGTTTTCAGAGTAGCTAAAGACCTGTTGCGGACAGAAGGATTGAACCTCGCAATTATTGGTCCGCATTTGGATAGAGAAAAGTTCCTCTCTCTTTTGCGAGCCTAAATAAGTCCAGCGCCTTCCGATTGCTCGGAAGGCGCCACGATAAAGCAAGTCTCACCCTCCTTCTATCGGCCGCATGGGGCTTCCATCCGGCTTGGTTTCGAGTGAGATGAACGGTTCCATCAGTATTTGAGCGCGAGACTGCGACCTGCCGTGGTTCGTGGCGAGGTCATTCAGTGCGTCCTCAAGCTGTTTGAAGATGGGTCCAAGTGTTTTGGACCACTCTACTAACCGTTTCTCATTCCTTTCCAACCGCTCGACTTTCGCAACGAGTTGCGCGTATGTCGGATGCGTTTTCTCATCAGCCATTTTTGCCTCCATATAAGACCTAATGCATTAGGTCGACTGGCGACACTATCTCAAATCAGAGAGAGAGAGTCAATTGGCTTGGCAGTCAGTAGTTAGTAGTACGTAGTCAGTAAAGGGAGAGAAAACTCGTTATGCAACCAAGGTTAAACCTTAAAAATCCCCAAGGCCTCACCTCAAAATACTGAATTCTCGAGGAGAGACCTTTGGAAGATCCACAAGGTATTCATTCGTCTTGCCTAAGGGTTTTGAGCCGAAGAAACTCTTATCCACTGGAAGTCTCTACCAAGGTCTTACCTTGGTAGAACATGTTATTATTATCGATATGGGACAGCGAACAATTTCCTTCGCACCGAACGAATGGTATCACTGCTACAATCGCGGCGTTGATAAGCGGGTCGTTTTCACAAATCCAGAAGACTACGAGCGATTTGTGATGCTTCTATATGCATGTAACAGTCGCGAACCAATACATATCAGCAACATCAACCAAGGTAAGACCTTGGTAGAACTCGTGGCGGCAGTTGAGAGAAAAGAAAAACTCGTGGACATTGGCGCGTACTGCCTGATGCCAAACCATCATCACCTGTTTTTACGTGAACATAATTATGGAGGCATCACATCCTTTATGCGACAGCTCGGAACGGGCTACACGATGTACTTCAATATCAAATACGAACGTAACGGAGCATTGTTTCAAGGCACCTTTAAGGCGAAACGAATAGAGTCGGATCAGAATCTAAATAGAGTAGTTAGTTATATTCATGCAAACCCTGCAGAGCTAATAGAGCCGAAATGGAAACAATGTTCGATACAGAACGAAAAGAATTTGCGGAAATTTTTATCGGAGTATCAGTACTCCAGTTTTCTCGACTACTCAGGAACGCGTCCGGAGTCCTCTATCATAAACAAAGAGCCGGTGTTGGAAATACTCGATGCTTCGCAAACGATTGACCAACTTATCGAGGAGGCAAAAATATATGCTCGGCAAGATGATAACGAACTTCTACCAAGGTAAGACCTTGGTAGAAGATTACAACCAATCAATCGGCTTTTTGTCGTGGGCTTTCAGATATTCGTTCGTTTTGCTGAAAGGTTTAGAGCCGAAGAAGCGGTCGGCGGAAAAAGGCGAAGGGTGCGCGGATTCAATGACGAGGTGCTTGGTGCGGTCGATGTGCGCGCCTTTGGCTTTTGCGTAGTTGCCCCAAAGAATAAAGACTAGATTCTCGCGCTCGTTAGAAAGTTTGCGTATAACCGCATCGGTAAATTCTTCCCACCCCTTTCCTTGATGCGAACCGGGCGCGCGCGCTGCCACGGTCAATGTTGCATTGAGTAGTAGAACACCTTGCTTGGCCCAATCCTCAAGAGTTCCACCCTTCTTCGCCCCGACTTCGCCAAGGCTTCGACGGGCAAGCAAGGCATCGTGGGACAATCCCATATCTGCGGCCAATTCCTTAAAGATATTCTGAAGAGAGGGCGGTAGAGCAAGCCCTTCGCTCACTGCGAAACAGAGTCCATTTGCCTGTTTCGGGCCGTGATATGGGTCTTGTCCGAGTAGCACAACCTCGACTTTATCAAAGGGGCAAAGCTCAAACGCGCGAAAGATATTCTTTGGCGGCGGGTACACGATGGCATGCTTGTACTCGCCTTTGACGAATTCCCGCAGTTGCTTGAAGTAGTCCTGCCCGAATTCATCCTTTAACGCGTTTTTCCATGATTCTTCCATCTTAACGTCCGATTCCTGTTCCTGCTTCTCGGTCATAATCATTGGAAGAAATCCTAAACTCTAATATCTAAATCCTAAACAAAATCAAAATCACAATTTTCAAATTCAAAAATGTTTCGTTTCGGGTTTTGGTGCTAAAGATTTGTTTAGAGCTTAGGATTTAGGATTTGTGTTTTCATATTCCTAGAGTCCCGTCACCCGCTGTTTTCTTTTGCGGCTTCTTTGTGAATGCCAGCATCTTTTTTCCGACAGCTTCGCGGTACCTGCAATAATCGCACTCCGCGGATGCCTCGGGAAGTTCGTCGCTATCAAGACATTTTTTCAGTTCTACGAGCTTACCCTCAACCCACGAGTCGTCGCCTTTGTATGGAACGAGAGTAACTTCAAAATTGAGCACGCCGTCGAATGCTTCTTTGTCTCTGCCTGCGTTTGCGTAAACAAAGTACCCTGTATCAGAAACTTTGAAACCGTTCTGCCGGAACAGCCATTGGTAAATTTCCATCTGTCGTCTGTAACCATCCTGCCATTCCTGGTCAAGCTCGGTTATTTTTGCATCCTTACTCGTGGCTTTGTAATCTACAATTATTAGTTCTCCGTTGGGCCTTACCCACACATCGTCGACACCTCCTGTGACCAAAAGACCTGTTTTGTGCTTAAACTGTATGCCTCGCCGCAGTGAATCGCGCCATTCATCCATGCGCTCGTCGGCGAACGGTACGGCATCTAATCCGTAAGCTTTCATGAGGGGATGCGTTGTCTTCCCGTTTCTATGTGTGTCGAATTCTTTCTTTAAAAGCGCATCCACCGCGCTGTTAAGATTAAACGGATATCCGGGTGGACGGGCGGTGCCGAGCTTGTTGTCGACATAGAAGCATCGCGGGCAGTCGAGGAAAAGCGCAATTTTAGAACGCGAAAGACGGAATCGCTCTCCGCCGTAATTCCAACCGGGGTTTCTATCGGGTTTGTAGTAGGTGGACATTGAGGCAGTATAGCAGAGGACTGGCATAGCTGGGAAAATACCCGAGGAGACACCTCGCCCAATGCAAGGAGTCACCTCGAGTATTTTCTACAAACCGTTATCAGCTTTTCTTTCTATTTCCGGTTTGTGGTCTTCGAACCAGTGCTTGAAGCGGTTTTCCATGTACCACATACCTGTAAAAATCAAAAGAACGAGAACGGTGGAGAATATCGCTATCGCGTATAGTCCAAAAGCGACGGCAATTCCGACGGCGGAAGAGATCCACAAACCGGCCGCTGTAGTGATGCCGTGTTGAGTCTCGCCTCTGAAAATAATGAGTCCGCCTCCCAAGAAACCAACGCCCGTAATGATTGCCGCGGCTACCCGCATCGGGTCGAAATTAACGATACCGAGATGAGCCAAATCAACGTAATTCGCGGTGAGGACAAAGAGACATGCTCCGAGGGCGACAAGGCCGAACGTGCGAGTGCCGGCCGCCTGCCGCGCCATGACGGCGCGCTCCGTGCCGATGATTCCCCCCAACACAACAGCAAGAACCAGTTTTGCAAACATCACTATCGTAGTGTCTGTGAATTGCGCTACTGATTCCATAATTCAAAGTATAGCACCCTTAAACGTGTATACTGTATTCAGTATCTAGTATACTGTATAAAAAATACAGAATACAGAATACGGAATACGGAATACTGTATACTGTACTCATATCCCGCATAGGCGCTGGGCTTCCTCCATTACTTGAGGTATTCGTCCTGGCCGGATGCCGTATTCATCCAGCAGGTGCCGCGATTGCACGCTCTTGCACAGAACAATTTTGTTGTCGAGCAATTGCCGTTTTTCACCCTCTGTAAGAGTCGTGAGGCAGGTCAAAGGATGGACTTTTGCTTCTTCTATCATAGGCAGGAGTCCGCGGCCGTTCGGATAATCCCATCCGAGGAGCGTCAGGCCGGAGCATTGCGCATAGCGGATTGCGTTGTGTGTAAAAGTAGTATTAGTGACGAGCCACCCCTCATCAACGTGGGAAGATTCCTCCGTCGTTTTCTTCAAATCCTCATAGCGGGCATGCACATAAAGTGCGTCTTTAATATCGGTCTTTCCCCCGGCATCATTGTGGAACTTTGCTTCGATTCCGATTTTTCTTCCGCTCTTTTCTGCTAACACATCTACTTCGTGTGGAGCACAGTGACCATTGAGTGCTGCTCCAGTGCGGCATGTCCATCCGTGCGCGCGCAGTATCTCCGCCAGGAATTGCTCAAAAGGAAATCCCGAAGGACCAAGGGCGAAAACCGCCCGCTTTATCGAATAGCGCGCCGCCATGGGCGCGCTTTCTTCCCTACGCAGGATATCGAAAGCGTGCCGATAAATTTCTTCAGTAGTCATGCCGGGTTTCAGTTCGCGTATGACATGGTCAATGACACGCTTGCGCATGTCTGGCCCAACGCCTACGCGTGCTAGAGAGTTATCCAGCTTGGTAGGGACGAACATTTCTTGCTCGCCGTCTGCTTTTGTAATCAATACACTCCCAATATTTTGCGCACCATAACCGTGAGCTACTGATGACGCACCACGTGCATATGTTTGCATTTAAATAGTATAGTCCCAATCTACGAATGCACGAATACTACGAATGGCTACAAATGTGGAGAAATGATTATTCGTAGTTATTTGTAGATTGGAATTCATTCGTAGATTGGTACTCTATGGTGCCTCCGCCTAAACATGTGTCGTCGTTATACACAACGATCGATTGCCCGGCCGCGGCAATTTGCGGCTCATCAAAAGCAACGCTCACACCTCCACCCTCTACAGAAATTGTTGCTTCGCTCGGTTTTTCTCTATATCTCGCCTGTGTTTGTGCGCGCAACGGCATTTCCGGAGCGCCCGATATCCAATGCATTGAGTCGATGCGTATATCTTTTTGCGTTGCGTCGTCGCGCCTTGTGGAAACAGTTATTGTATTCGCGGGAATATTAACAGAGACGACATAGTACGGGGTTCTGTCACCCGCAAGGCGCTCGGTTGTGAATCCGTGTCGTTGTCCTATCGTATAAAGCGCAGCTCCTTCGTGACTGCCTATGCATGTGCCATTTGTATCTATGACTTTTCCTTCGTCGAGTTTCATATATCTCGAGAGAAAATCCTTCATCGTCACATCGCCGACAAAGCACAATCCTTGGCTATCGGATTTTTCTGCAACAGGAAGAGAAAACTTAGCTGCAAGCTTCCTTACCTCTGACTTTAAAAGATTTCCCACGGGGAATAGCGTATGCACAAGGTCATCCTGTTTCAATAAGTACAAGAAGTATGACTGGTCTTTATTGTTATCTGACCCTCTTAATAATTTGTATACGTTTTTGGGTTCTTTCTGCGTAAATCTGCGGTCGCCTAAGGCGACACGGGCGTAATGTCCCGTCGCAATATAATCCGCACCCTCTTTGCGCGCATAGTTCATAAAACTGCCGAATTTTATGTGTCTATTGCACAGGACATCCGGATTTGGAGTGATGCCGCGCGAATATGCGGAGATCATGTCGTCCACAACCGTGCGTTTGTAATCAGATGAAAGGTCTATTTCCTGGAACGGGATTCCGAGCGAAACGCAAACGCGCATCGCGTCCAGACGGTCTTTCGCCCACGTGCATTCTATAAATTCAGGTTGCCAGATTTTTATGAATACGCCAGCGACGTTATAGCCTTGCTCTTTAAGCAGCGCAGCCGAAACGGCGGAATCGACGCCACCCGACAAACCAACGAAAACTGTTTTTGACATACATGTTCCAATCTAACAAGTACCAATCTACGAATATATTCCAATCTACAAATAACTACGAATAATCAACACTCACATTTGTAGCCATTCGTAGTATTCGTATCATTCGCAGATTGGCACTTTAGTCTATATATTTTCGCTTATATCGCAAATGTTCGGCGTATGTCTTGCTGTAGTGAGTAACTCCGCTTCTATCGGCAAGGTAATATAAATAGTTATGCTTGAGGGGAGTAACGGCCGCCAGGATGGAATCAAGACTTGGGCTACCGATGGGTGTCGGCGGCAACCCTGGGTTCCGATACGTGTTGTAGGGGGAATCGCTCGCGAGGTCTTCTGTCGTCAGCTGGTATGTTCCCTTTCCGATGGTGTAGCGAAAAGCGGCGTCAACCTGGAGCAACATGCCTTTGTTCAACCGATTCCACAAAACTCCGGCAATCATTCTTCTGTCTTTTGATGTGCGCGCCTCACGCTCTAAAAGAGATGCCATTATAATGACGTCATTCAGTGGTTTTCCGAATGATTTGATTTGTGCGTCAATTTCCGATGTCCGCGTGTCAAATGTCTGACGCATTGTTCGAATCACAAGTTCTTCGCTTGCGTTCGGAAGAAAATAATAGGTATCGGGAAAAAGGAATCCCTCCAGCGGTTGTGCTTCAGCGATAAATGTATCGCCGTTGAAGCGCAGAAGCCGCGCTTCTAAAATGCGCGCCATTTCTTTTGTCGTCGCGCCCTCGGGAATGCGAATGCGCAGAGGTTCCAGTCCATATGCCCCGATTACAATAGCGCGCGCTACGCTGAATAAATCGCGCGGTTCTTTAAAAAGATAATCTCCTGCATGCACATTTTTCTGGTCACCAAGCAGGATAATGAGATATCGCAAGGCCGTTCCGGAACGCACAACGTGATTTGACTCAAGCACCGAGGCGGCATCGCTTACCGTCGCGCCATCTTCTATAGTCACGAGCGTATCGAGCGGAAAGTTGTCCGGCGGTCGTATGACGTTCAGGTATAACACTATCGCCAATGTGCCGACGGATAGGAGCGTAATTATCGTTCTGCGATTCGCGTGTTCCCGCCATCGATTCGACAAATCATTCAAAACGCGGTCATATGCGTCGAATGCGCGTTCAAGGAATTTTTCAAAGGAAGCCATAGAGTTCCAATCTACAAATGATACGAATACTACGAATAACTACAAATGTAAGCATTGTCCATTCGTAGCCATTTGTAGATTGGGATTCATTCGTTGATTGGAATATATTTGCAGATTGGGACTTATTGTGGAAGATTCGGCGGTGGCGCAGACTTCTTTGATTCAATGCGGACTAGGCCCGGCACTTTGATTGAACTGCTTGGCGGATGATAGAACGTCGCGAGTAATTCAGTTGTCATAACATTCGGAGGAAAATCCCATGGGCTGTAAAAGCCCGACCTGCGCCTGTAGGCATCAATAAAGCGTTTGGTAAGCATTTCCCAGCGCATATCGTGAAAGTCCTGCCACGGATAATCCATTACCGTGTGATACCAGCGATTACGCATTTGTGTCATGTACTGCGGATTTGCAAATGGCCGCCATATCCATCGCATGTCCCAAAATCGCACGCCGAAATCTTTGTGCGGCGATATAAAAATCCCGCGCGGGACCACTGCAAAGGGATGTTTGCCGAGATTTCTCTGCATGGTCTCCAGTTGATGTTCCTGAACCCACGTCGGCCTCGGGCGGGCGAGCATTCTCTGGCGTTCTGTGAGCAATGCCTCTGCCTCTTTAGAGAACGTGAGCGATGTCGCGCGGATTTTCTCCACTTCCCATTTAACCCTAGCCGACCAATCGCTTTCTTTTGGACTAAGTTTGCCCCATTTAAATTCCGGAGTTATCAGAAACTGTATCCACATCTGCTGGTCTTTGTTCATGGAACCCATAACCTCCAGAACTTCTGCAAGCGGGTCAATTTTAAATTCCTCTTTTGGGTCTTTATCGAGCTCCAAGTCGATATATGTTTTCATCACGTACGCGTCTATATATCTGACTTTTGGATTATACGGTTCTAACCGCCACCCGCATCCGTAGCACGTCTGCGTCTCTGGGTTATAAACAAACTTTTGTGCATAATCTTCCGCCTCATGCAGTTCGATTTCAGGATATTCCGCATAGAGAGTTGCCTCGACTATCTTTCGCCAGTCCTGCCAGACCCAAATATAGAAGTGAATTTCACCCCCCAAGGAGGCCATTTCCAGCGAATACCATGGTAGAACCATTCCTTTAAACATTCGCTGGTATAGCGTCGTGACTCCTTGAGGCACCCATAAATTCGTGAGCGCTGTTTCCATCGCTCGGGGAGATTTGGTGATTTCGCGCGGTATCCTCATCTCCAACAGCACCGGTTTTTTATGAAAAATAAAATTCGAGCGGACATACCAGAACCATATCTCGTAGAATCCGATTAGCATGGCTATCGGAAGCCAAATGGGTGCGGTTCCAATTAGCCACCCTGTTGCAAAAAGAAATAGATTTGGGACTTGTAGCGACAGAATGCCCAATAAGCCGAAGAAAATTATTGTGTGATATAGAAATCGCGAAATTCCCCAAAAATAGAAATAATCGTTCCACTCATCCCAGTCAAAGGATTTGATCGCGTTAAAAAACTTCTTTACGTCCGAAGGAGGACCATGCACGGGCGTGTCTGCCATATATACAATTATACCATTTCCAGAACATTGCCCAGCAGTGATATGCAATCTATAACGCTAGCAAATGCGACCGCATTTGCTAGCGTTATATCGGTCGGACCCCAAAATCTTATTTCGCGAGAGAGTGGCGTCCATCCGAAAGTCGAATGAAAATGCCGTGCTGAAGATTGGCGGCAATAGTCGCGTCTTTGACATAGCGTTCGCGCCGTACTCGTTCAACTATCTCTTCTCGCGTGAGCGCTCCCTCGCGTTCGAGAATGGCTTTGATGACATCGCGAACGACGCCCGGCTGGTAGCCCCACTCTTTGAGTGCATACAATCCGCGGCCTACCAAAACGAAGCGGTTGTCTTTGATTAGCTCGTTGTGCGTCGTTGCGGGATGAGCTTCGCGGCCAAAAAGGTCTCTGATGTTCTTCGCAACTTCTGTGAAGTGCATCGGCGAGCCGTGGCGGCGCAAAGTGAGGTATGCAAAATCGCGCGTGTTCTTTATTCTCACGTGCGGAGAATCCGCCCTACCCCATTCGCCAAGCGGATTGCGGCCTATGCGCTTTGATATGACGAGCCATCTCGACAGCACTTCATTCGGGCGATTCTTAATTCCTTCCTGTTTGAGTGCCTTTGCAAAAATCTGTAAAAACTCTTCTTCCGGCGTCAGCTTGTCTGGTTCGATCGAGCTGGCCAAGCTCGTAAGCGCCCGCTCCACTTGGTCCGCCAGCTGTTCGTCGGTGTGCCATCGCGCATAAAAGTCGTTGTTCTCGCGGCGGTCTGTGAAATGATGGCCGACGGTAAGCAGGAATACAACATGATTGCGGTCTTTTTCATCCGCAATGTTCGAAAGTATGGTTTGGTTCGAAAGAACCGCGCCCAGGTTGTGAATCGCGGTTTTTAGATCGTTAAGGTGCGCAGTGTGCTCGGCGTATTTCGATGATTCTCGTACCTGCGCGACAGCGTGGTTTTCTATCTGGCGAATGCGTTCGCGCGTGATGCCGTATTCTTGGCCGATCGAATCGAGTGTCCTTGAGATGCCCTTGGGGCCGAGGCCGAATCGCTCTATAAGAACGTGCCGAGAACGGTCCTGAAGTTCAGACAATAGATCCTTTGATACTGCTCGCGGCGAAAATGTGATCATACCCGGTTAGTACAATTTCGAATAATTTCTGCAGTAGTTGTACCTGTGTACATATGTAAAAACCGACCCGTCAATATTTGCTTACTGTGATGTTGATTGTTCATACAATGCGATTCGAAATTGTCCTACCGGGCATAAAGTTGCTTTTGGGTTGATTTATTTGACTATTTTAGGGATTATGTTTTGCTGTGACTCGCTTACACCGTGACAATAACAGAACAATACCATAACGTCAACCTTATGGCAACACGAACTTTCAAAAGCCATGCATTTTTGACGGCCTATCGGTCATGATAGGCACCTGTAGAAGGGAAGATAAACCCGCACCGTCAAAAATGCATGGCTTTCTCTCTAAAACTGGGGGTACGAGTAAAGTTTACCACCTAGATAGTTTTCCCCATGTAGAACACAGAATTGAAGTTGATTCCATAGTATTTATAAATGCGTGCCGTGATAGAATCGCGAAATGTCAGTGAATACTCCGAGAGTTCCGCCGCAAGATGTTGAAACAGAGCGCGCACTCCTCGGGGCGCTCATGATGAACCAGAACGCGATGTACGAGGTCGCGGACATTGTAATCGCGGACTCGTTTTATGCCGGTAAGCATCGCGTCATCTATGAATCAATGATGGCTCTTTACTCTAAAGGCGAACCCATTGATGTAGTTACAGTTTCCGGCAAGCTCAAAGAACGAAAGCAACTCGCGGACATAGGCGGTGCGGCGTACCTTTCGGAATTAACGGGAGCCGCGGCGAGCCCCGGGAGCGCCCAGCATTACGCGCACGTTGTACAGACGAAATTTATTCTTCGCTCACTCATAAATGCCGCCTCAACGATTGGAGAGCTTGGCTTTCAGGAAGACCGCGAAATAGAAGAAATCTTAGATGAGGCGCAGGCCGCAGTTTTTAGAGTTGCTAATTCGCCGATGCTGCAATCTTTTTCGGCGCTCAAAGACGAGTTGTCGGAAGCGTGGGAACGGTTGGAGCATCTTCAGAAACACGGCGGCACGATACGAGGCGTTCCCACCGGTTTTCCCCAGCTAGATAATATTCTCGCTGGCTTCCAAAAATCAGACCTCATCATTCTCGCGGCGAGACCTTCAATGGGAAAGACTGCGCTTGCTTTGGACATAGCTCGCCAGACAGCGACTAAGCATGGAACGGCTGTCGGCATCTTCTCTTTGGAAATGAGTTCCCAACAGCTCGTAGACAGAATGCTCGCGGCTCAGGCGGGAGTTGATGCGTGGCGCTTGCGCACCGGCAAGATTTCAAAAGACGCGGAATACGAGCGGCTGCAGGCGGGACTCAGTGTTCTATCCGAAGCGCCTATATACATTGATGACAGGCCAAGCAGTACGGTTCTCTCGATGCGTTCTGTCGCCCGCCGGCTAAAGATGGAAAAAGGTCTTGGTCTCGTCGTAATTGATTATCTTCAGCTTATAACTCCCCTTCACGCGCGCGGAGGAGATTCAATGGTCCAGCAGATAACGGAAATATCCCGCTCACTTAAAGCAATGGCGCGCGAGCTAGACGTGCCGGTTCTTGCGCTTTCCCAGCTTTCGCGTGCGGTGGAGAGTCGGCGAGGAAAACCGCGCCTCTCCGACCTTCGCGACTCGGGCGCTCTGGAGCAAGACGCGGATGTCGTCATGTTCATACACCGCGACGACAAAATGAACGAGAATTCAGACAGGCCGGGCATTGCAGAAATCATGATAGAGAAGCACCGCAACGGCCCCGTGGGTAAAATCGACCTGCGGTTTGATGAGGCCAAAACCACTTTTCTTCCGATAGAAAAGAGCGATTTTGGAGATTTTGCGACCGAGGCAAAAGTCGGTGAAGAAGATTCACCGTTTTGAAGTGCCAATCTACAAATGGATTCCAATCTACAAATGTCTACGAATAAGAAATGCGAGTATTTGCAGTCATTTGTAGTATTCGGATGATTCGTAGATTGGGACAATATGGATTCCATTGAAAAACTGTCATCAATATTCGAGAAATTCCCCGGCATCGGCCCGCGGCAAGCCGGCAGGTTTGTTCAGTTTCTTCTGCGTAGTTCGCAAAGGACGCGCGCTGAACTCGCGGCGGCTATTGAAAGTCTAAGCGCCGCCGTTCACCAGTGTTTGGAGTGCATGCGATATCACTCGGGTAAGCGTGCGATATGCTCGATATGCGAAAACCTGGAGCGCGACAGCACTCTGCTTGCCGTTGTAGCGAACGATACTGACCTTTTGGCCATTGAGCGAAGTGGAACGTATCGTGGAAAATATTTCGTATTCGGTGGAACGGTGTCGCTCGCATCGGAAGTACTTAGTGGTTTGCGACTGCGCGAGCTAATTGCGTATGTTCCAAAATTGGCCAAAGGCGGATTAAAAGAAATAATTTTGGCATTTCCTGCCAATCCCGAAGGTGATGCCACATCCATCCGGCTTAAAGAGGAATTGGAATCCCTTGCAAAGGGCCATTCATTGAGAGTTACATCGCTCGGCAGAGGCCTTTCCACCGGTAGCGAAATTGAATACGCCGACCCCGACACAATAAAAAGCGCTCTCGATTCCAGACGTTAGAATCTATGAGGTTAAACCTCATCGGATTGAGATGTCATCTCAATCGATTGGGATAAGAAAACCGCCCTACGGCAGGGCGGTGATTCTTACTTTCGTGAATGGCTGTCTGTGTCCCCTCTTTTTGAAATATCGGCTCTTTTGGCGGTATTTGATTACGGTAACTGTCGGGTTTCTTCCTTCTGCAACATGCTCCGCGGAGACTACTGCGCCGGCGATATATGGTGCGCCAACCGTGGTTTCTTTTCCGTCATCCACAAGCAACACCTTATCAAAAGTGATTTTACCGTCAGTTGCGGGAAGCTTTTCAACATTCAAAACAGAATCCTGGGTGACCAGGTACTGCTTCCCTCCTGTCTCTATGATAGCTATCTTTGCCATGAAGCGAACACTATAACCCACGCTGAACATCACAGCAAGGTCTAGTCTAGTCCTCAAGCTGTGCTTCTCTAGTCCTTAGAGCTAATCTTTAATACTGGTTCGTTTAAAACAGTTCCACCTGAGCGAATTTTATCGATCACTTTCGTTAGTTGCCGGTCACGCACACCAGAAACTACTTGGTATTGTTTATCAACCAATAAAATTTTATCGCCCAGAGTATCAAGTGATTCACTAAATTTTATATATTCAGTCTCAAATATCTTAATTTGCGCAATTATGTTATGTAAATCTTTCTGATACTTAAAATTCTCATACGACTGCTGAATCATTCGTAAAATGGCAACAAATCCAAAAGGGCCGCACATGACAACTTTGCTTTTCATCCCATCTCTCCAAACATCGTCAAATTTCTCATAAATGAAACTAAAAATCATTTCATTTGGGATGAACATTATTACAAAGTCAACCGTATTTTCCTCAGGATTTATATAATCACGCGTCGTAACTTCTTTCATCTTGGTTTTTATGGCTCCCTTAAATTCCGCAAGATATTGTTTTTGTTGTTCTTTATCTTCTGTTTCTTGGAGTCGCTGAAGAGCTTGGAACGGGAATTTTACGTCAATATTCACCTTGGTTCCATCGGGAAGTAAAATCGTGAAATCCGGCTTATTGCCAGAACCTTGTTGTTCCTGTGAGGAGTAATTTTGACCCTTAACAAAGCCTGCCATTTTTAAAAGATCCTCAGCCACTTCCTGCCCGAATGAACCGCGCATCTGGTTATTCGAAAGCACTCGCCTTAGGTTATCAGTTGTCAACTGCAGCGACTGAGTGACGGCCTTCTGCTCTGACATCAGAGTTCGTAGATTCTCAAATTCCGTGACTCTCTTCTCGTCAGTCTTAACAAGCCTGTCCTGACTACGATTAATTTCCTCGCGCATATTCTTAACGCTTTCAAGTATTAAATCTTTTTTTGCTTCTAGTGATTGATCGTTAAGCTTCATGCGCGCCTCTACTAATTCAGTAATTCTTTCCCTTTCATCTTTCATGACCTCTCTAGTTCTTTGTTCCGCTACCTTGAGACTTTCATCAACCGCTTTTTGAGATACAACAATAAAATAGTCTGCAATTGCGCGACGCTTTACGTAAAGAAGTACGAAAAACAGAACAAGCGCTCCTGGGGTTACAAAAATAGACCATTCCATATTTCAGCATTGTACCACGGTCTGATTTTGTTATAATTCGCGTATATGTTGAGTGCAAAAATACGCGAGGAATTGACCGATGCGATGAGGGCAAAGGACTCGCTAAAAATGAACACTTTGCGCGGGTTGCTATCAGCTTTCACGAACGAACTGGTCTCAAAAGGCATTAAGCCGCAAGAGCAGATTGCGGATGCGGACGCACTTAATGTAATCAAGCGTGCGGTTAAACAGCGCAAAGACTCTATTCAGCAATTCAAAGCGGGCAACCGCGAAGACTTAGCGCAGAAAGAAGAAGCGGAAATGAAAATACTCGAGGAATATATGCCGGCTCAGATGTCGCGCGAGCAAATTGAGGTGGTTGCAAAACAAGTCAAAGAGAAAATGGCTAAAACCGCCGAAGGCGGTTCGCCCGACGCGACGCAAAACGCCGCGTTTAGGGGTAAGCTCGTCGGCGCGGTTATGAAAGAGTTGAAAGGACAGACGGATGGGACTGTTGTAAAAGAGGTGATTGAATCATTATTGTAGTAAACATACTCGCGAGCGTGGAAAGTGATATAGTACTAACATGATTGAAAGCGGCAGCGACAACAAAGATAAGCCGGGCAAAGTGGTCCAATTCCCCAGAAATAGAATAGTGCATACTCGAGAAGTTAGAAATGTTGTTGCGCACAAACGAGATGTAGAGGGATTTATGACGAATCTGAGGACACGAGAGATGGACAAACGGAGGTTAGAACAGCAGGCGGATCGAAACGCAAAAGCGATCATAAGCAAGTATGGATCAAATGATGAAGTACGACTAAGAATGGAGAAGATACGTGTAGTCACAAATACTCCCCCAATCGAGCCAAATGTGGGTGATGCCGTCGACCAAAAGGCGATTGCTGCCATTCAAAAGTTGACTGACTGGGATAACGAAAATGTTGACGCAAATAAGGATCCGGAAGAGTTTCTTGAATGTGCACTATGGTGGGAAAATTACAGAAAGCGAGAATCTCACAAAACTATAGGATAGACTTCGAGTTCATTCCATGCATGAAAGAAGAACCAAAGCCATTCGCTAAGCCAAGATTTGCAGGTAGAAAGAATATTACCTTGCGAGAGGCCCTTGATGCGATTCCTGAATCTCGAATGAAGCAAATTCTGGCTAAAAACACAGAACATTCGCAAGAAAATATACAGCCAGAATCTTCGGTAGCTAAGAAACCTGAGGAGGATGCACGGCGTCCGATAATACTGCCCAAGGTTTCTTTTATAAGTAAAAGCCAGCCAGATGAGAACAATTAGATTAGGCTGAACGGCGTCCGGACGCGTCTTTTTTTTTGCAAAAAAAAGCGACCAGGAGGAGAGCCTGGCCGCGAGTAATGAGTGAATGAGTCCATGTTCACCCGGGAGAGTCAACAATTGGTTATGTAGTTTCTCTTCAGTCTGGATTGGGCCGGACCAAGGTCAATCGCAAACAGGCCAACTATCACACATTCCCGAACCAAGGATATACCTAAATTGATTATTTTAAAATGAATTTCGCTCGGCGGTTCGTTCCATATATACAGAAACCGCCGCGGAAATTCCCGCTATAAGCAGCATGCCGGTGAGCGCTATTGGAGGCGTTGTAAGCACGAAAAGTAATCCCGCTATTGCGCACGCGCCGATTCTGCCAATGGCCAGCCCAATTTCTTTGAGAGCGGTGTATTCATCGATAAACGAGCCGTTGTCGGCAGTTTGTTCCATGGTGTGCGTGTCTATGCTGTGAGAAGTTCGAGGAGCGCCGATATGGGAATAAGAATCAGCAAGAACTACACCGAGTGGCGAGCCGACAAAAATCCGCATCACCCAACCCGACATGGAAAATACGATGTGAACTACGACTGATTGGCTGAATTTCACCTTGTGAGCCAGCTTGCGATAGGCGTAGCGCAGAAGAAGCACCGCAAAAAATGTAACACTCAATATTGCTCCAAGGACTTTGTAATTTGTGCCAACGAGAAAGAAAACATAAATCGGCCATATCAGGAATAGTACTGTTCCCTGCAATCCCCCGCTAAACGAAGATGATAGCAAGCGGCGATTGCGGGGCTTTAATAATTGTGCGAAGGTCTCTCCGTAATTCCACGAAAATCTTTCGTAATAATCTTTGAGCGGCAGAATCGGCAAAAGAGAAACAGCAAGCAAGACAGCACTACCGAAGAGTAGGCGCAGAGGAGCAAATGGCTCAACCGCCATCGTGATTCCCGCAAACGCTGGCATGAGAGCGATTAAAGCCTCGTATACAAGCGGCAGGCGGGAGCGACCGTGCTCCTCTGTGGATGAGCGGAGTTGGTATGGAACCCAATAAATGGCTCTGTATGCGCCGAGGAGTATCGCAAATACCGCTATTCCCCATCCAGTCGGCCCGTCTACAGGTGTCGATGCCAACCCCATCGACGCGCCGTTGAATATTCCACCAAGAGTTGCACCGAGCGTTATATATGCGCCGCCGGCGACGAGTGCGCCGAAAAATAGCGAATGCCTCGTGCCGCGGCGCAAGTGTGCCGCGGAAATGGGCGTCAAAATAATAGTCACCACCTGCCCGATTGCATACATTACAAATACGGCAATAAATGCCCGCGAGAGGCTGCTCGTTATATTTATAAAATACTGAAGCACGAAAATCCAAGCGAATGTATTCGCGATGCTCAACCCTATTCGAAATACAAATCTGTGAATGTGGAGAAACCCGAACCTATGTCCCGCATCGGATAGAATTACTGCATCTTGAGTAACTGCCATAGCGCCTACGTGTGCCACCGCGACGACATCTCATCCGTTATAGAAACTTGCTCGGCGCAAAATAGCGGGACAAGCACGACGAGCGCATAACTAGCCCAGACGTATGGTTCCGCAAATACATTCCATCCGACATATGGCATAGACATGACAGAATTCAATATTGCCATTGATACAGCCCACGTGAGCGAGTATGGAAAGATGTCTTTCCATGAGGCGAGGCGCAGAGAACTTCCGGCAATCGCGGCAATCACGAGCAGGATGAGCAGAGCCGCGACATGAGGCGCAGTGCCCACTATAAATCCGTATATGGTGAAGCCGGCCCACACCACATACATAATGGCGTATATCGTAATTCCCCACCCGAGAAGAGAGCGGTATCTAAGCATTGAGTACAGTATGACTCATCAGAGTGTAATTTCCTTTACTAGCTTGTGGATATCACGCAACAGGTTACAGGTGTCAGGTAAAAGGTTATAGGTCAGATGCGTATGAAAGGTTTCCGCGGCAAGCCGCGGGGTTATCACCTTTGCTGTCTGCGCCGCTCAGAAGTGAAAGAGAGTACTCTTTCACTTCTCTCGCTATCCTCGACAGATAAAACAAAAAGCTCT
Organism: bacterium; assembly: GCA_030674455.1. Lineage (GTDB taxonomy): Bacteria > Patescibacteriota > Minisyncoccia > Phycocordibacterales > UBA2100 > UBA10103. Next base: position 56,879 of record JAUSGQ010000007.1, on the reverse strand, counting down.
GCGTTTTACCACAGAGCTTTTTGTTTGAAAAGCTGAAAAATTACCAGCTTCGTCCGCCTCTGTCGCCTCCTCCGTAGCCGCCGCGGTCACTGCCGCCATTGCCGCCACCTCGGAAATCGCGTCGCGGTCTCTCCTCCATCGGGCGAGCCTCGTTTACTGTGAGGGTTCGTCCGCCGAAGTCCTTCCCGTTGAAAGCGTCTATCGCTTTCTGCGCTTCCTCATCGGATGACATTTCTACGAATCCGAATCCCTTCGAGCGCCCGCTCATCTTATCAATGATGACGACGGCCGACACGACGGAACCAGACTGCGAGAAAGCGTCCTTGAGTTCTGCATCGGTCGTGCTGTAAGGCAGCCCGCCGACGTAAAGTTTCTTTGCCATGATGCTATTTTTTTGTTTTCTGTATAAAAATGTAAACCAACCTTTCCTCGCTTCCCTTGGTCTAATGCAACCTACTCAAGCTATGGAAAACTTACATTACGCCAGCATAGTACATCACCCCGTCAATTATGCAATCCAATGAGATGACATCTCATTGGATTGTCAAAGAAACGCGCTAATTGCTGAATAGTGCCCTGCCGATTCGCAGTATTGTGGCGCCTTCCTCCAGGGCGATTTGGCAGTCACTAGACATGCCCATCGACAGTTCTTTGATTTTAGGATATTTCGACTGCAATTGGTCTCTAATATCTTTTAGCAAGCGAAACTGCTCTCTCACCACTTCAGTATCTGTAGTATCGCTAGCCATTCCCATCACTCCGATGATTTCCACATGTTGAATCGACAAAATGCTATTGCTCTTATCGGTTAATTCGCGCGAATTAACCGATAGTGAATACCTTCCAATAGCTTTAATAATTTGTACGACATCACTTGGTTCGAAGCCGCCTCTTTGCGCCTCCCGTGAAATATTGAACTGTAGAAGAATTTTTATTTTTTTGTTTTGAGAGACTGCCTCCCTCTCGATTTTCTCTAAGTGCTCGATTGAATCGACAGATTGAATAACATCAAATAGTTCTACAATTCGTTTAATCTTTCGCGATTGAATTTGCCCGATGAAATGCTTTTCTACCGGAAGCAATTGCGTGATTTTCTTTTCAAAATCCTCGACTCTATTTTCTCCGATTGCGCGCACTCCCGCTTTAATGATTTCGTTTGTTTCGTCTATCCCCACGCTTTTTGTTACAGCAACCAAGGTAACTTTCCTACCCGCGCTACTCATTTCGCCTTCTATATTCCTAAGATTTGCACTAATCATTTTGTGGACCCCGTTAGAGATCATTTATACCTTTAGATATATAAAAGAGTTATTCGACGAATCAGTAATAAAGACGTTACTAATCTCTAACGGGGTGGACCGGAGAGGAATCGAACCCCCGACCTTCTCATTGCAAATGAGACGTTCTACCACTGAACTACCGGCCCATGAACAGGGTGTAGGTTACAGGTTTTCTGCCAGACTAGCAAATAATCTAATATTGCTTCGCGAGACCGATTGCATGCTCTACAAACTCCCCTGTTGATGCTCCGACGGCTTCAAGCATTACCGGAAGGGATGCTCCGGAATACAATCCGGGCAATGCGTTAACCTCCAAGAGGTACGGGCCTCGGCGCGTCAAGATAATGTCGGCGCGTGAAAAATGCGAAAGTTCGAGTGCGCGGTGAGCGGTCCGCGCCATTTCTTCAATAGCTTGTTTTTCCTCGTGCGTGAAATTGCTCGGGCATTCGTATTTCGCAGTCGCGTTCTCATGTACATGGTGAGTGAGAAATTTGCTCTCATCGGGGTAATGCACATGTGCCGGCGGCAAAACGTACAATTCTTGTCCGCGATAATTATCAATTACACCCACACTGACTTCATCCCCTAAGACAAACTCTTCAATCAGGGCAGCTCCGTATTCATCCAAAATGTCGCCGATAGCATCCGGCAGCTCGAGCAGATTGACGGCAAAACGAATGCCATGAGAAGCGCCATCATTCACGGGCTTTACAATATATGGAGGGCCGAATTGAGAGAAAACCGCTTGAGCCATCTCGCCGGTATCAATTTGATTGTTAAGGGTAAATGAAACGGCGCGCGGCATCTGTATTCCCGCTTTCTGCAAAATTTCGTGCGAAAGGGATTTGTTGAGCGAAACAGCTGCGCCTCGCGCGCGCGAACCTGCATATGCGACTCCTGCCCTATCTAATAGGCGCTGCACCGTGCCATCTTCGCCGGCGCCGCCGTGCAATCCGTTCAGAACGACATCGATTTGCGCCAGCGCACGCGGAGCATCCATTGGAATTCCTCGCGAATGCCACACGCCGCTCTTGTCCACGAGAATATCGCGAGTGTCATACTTCTCTTCCGGTAGTGCAGAAAGAAGAGCCGCACCCGTTTTGAGCGAAAGAGCATATTCGTTTGATGTCCCCCCGCGCAAAACGCCGACTATAGTCCGCGACATTTCGAAATTATAACACCTCAATTCATCCTAAAGGTAAACTCGTTTAATATATTCCTGCGCGGCTGCGTAAATAAACGTTAAGGGTGCAGAACTTTCTCCAGTTTTGTATTTAAGCAGTAACTCTTCTAGGTCTTTAAGTTTGTAGCTCTGTTTAACAATCTCCGTAAAACCGCCGATCTCCCGCCGTATATCTCTTCTTATCTCTTCGATGTTGTGTCTGACCTTGGATAGATCTGCCTTATGAAATCTTCTCATAAAGTCTTCCATCAAGACTTTTTCGTTAAGTTTAGGAATAGTCTCTTTTGCGAATAGCGAGAGGTGCATTCTTTCTTTGGCCGAAAGTTCGGATGTCTCCCTGCGCTGAATTTTCAACTGCGCAACTTTTAAGCTAACGACTTTTCCTTGCTTCCATTTATTCATCATATGTCGGTAAAATCAGGCAGTTTGAATTTTGGATCAAATTTTTCGAGATAGGCGCGGGCATAGGCGGCATATTTGGTATTGAAAAACACCGGTTGCGTCCATTCATATCCAGCGAACATGATTCTGACATCCTCCTGAAGTCTATTCTGTAATGGGGATTCAGGTTTGTTTCGGACATTCACCTCGGCTCTCTCTCGGGCTCGTCCCAATTCTTCCTCATAACCAGCACGTGCCAGTTCAACATTTCTTTCACTCGGTATCCGGCCAAGGGCGATCTCTTGACTATCTAAGTCTTTAGCCAACGAGGCAATGCCCGGGAATCTTTCCACAATCTCTCTAGCTTTTTGTAACACTTCTTTGTCCGTTAGCGGTGGGATGGTTTCCTGCTGTTGAGCGTCTGCTGTAGGTCTTAGGCTACGCGTCGCCTTTAGTTGTTCCAATCGCCGTTTCAAATTGACGACATTCCCGCCTTCTCCGTTTTCTTTACTCATACAACACTCATAATCATATCGTTAGTCGACCTCGTCGTTTTCTATGATACGTAATCGCAAAACGATGCGCTTCTTGATTGGCAAGAAGAATTTCTTTTCCCAAGGTCTTAATTGCATTCGTATCTCCCATGAGCCGTTCGGGTTTATGAAATTCGTTTTTTACCACAGATACCACGGGAATCATTATACCAGCGTCTTTTAGAATATTTGCGGCCGCACGCAATTGCGCAGTTCCTCCGTCCACAACAAACACGCTCGGCAAGGGCCACTCCGAGTGCGCCAGGCGGCGTGAGAGAACCTCTTTGAGTGCTCCAATGTCGTCGTTTGCAGCAGTTTGAATCTTGAATTTTCTGTAGGAACTCTTTTCGGGCTCGCCATTATTCACAACAGTCATTACGGCTACTGTCTCCGATCCCGACGTATGTGCCACGTCATACGCCTCTATCCTCGTAGGTTTCCTGGGTAAATCGGCCATGTTATCGTTATTTATTAGCGATACGTCGCGTATGTGGTTTAACGAACCAATTTGTCGACGCAATATGGCGGCCTTTTCAAATCGCTCGGCTTTCGATTCGGCTCTCATTTCTCGTTCCAGATCCCTCTTCAACCTCTTTATTTTCCCTGAAAATAGAGTCTTAATGTGTCGTATAGTTCGAGCATAATCGTTTTTTGATATTTCCCCACTGCATACACCGGGACATAATCCTATCTGATGATTGAAGCACGGCCTGCATTTATGTTTAAGATGTACATGAGTTTCTTTACTTTCTAATTCGCGCGAATTAGAAAGTAAGGATTTTTCCGCAGTGTCACATGGAATGCATTTATCGCGGAAAGGAAATATTTTCCGAACGATTTTCAGAGCTTCTTGCAGTGAACGTCCCTGCGGATATGGGCCGAAGATAGCGGTTAGCGAATAGCGATTAGCGATAAGTGGAGAAAATAGTTCGCGGCCGCGAATTACTAAAACGCGCGGGAAATCTTCCTTTGTGATTACGAGAAAATTAAAGCTCTTGTCGTCCTTTTCTCGTGCATTGTATTTCGGCTGATGTTTTTTTATCTCATTCGCTTCGAGTATCAGAGCTTCAAGAACCGACTCGGTCGTTTGCCATGTGACGGAGTGCGTCTCATCTATCATTGCTGCGATTGCCGTGCTTCGAGATTCCGATAGACCTGACAAAAAATAGCTCCGTACGCGGTCGCGCAGAGATGTAGCTTTACCAATGTATAGAATTTTGCCCCTCGAATTTCGATAATAGTATATACCCGGACTGTCGGGCAATTTAAATTTGATTAAGTCATCGCGCACCATGTTTCCAGTATACTCACGCGACATATCCACAGCCAGGTTAAAATTTGACACCGGCAAATATGGGCATATAATTCAACTTTAATGAACTCGCAAGGAATTAATAAGAGAAACACCCGCCCGGGTGTATTTTTTTGCTCTCCATTTCTGCCCGCAGTAAGCGGGCATTTTCATGAGAGAGCAACCCTTCGTAGCTTTCTTGTCCTCCGTAGTCTTGACGTAGGAGGAAGCGAAGTAGGGTCTCATACATTATGAAATTAACTCTTAAAGACGGGACAGTATTTGAGGGTAAAAGCTTTGGCGCACCCGTATCGGCATCCGGCGAGGTGGTTTTTAACACGGGGATGGTCGGATATGTAGAGAGCTTATCGGACCCCTCATATGCAGGACAAATCATTGTCTTGAGCTATCCTCTGGTGGGAAATTATGGCGTGCCAGAACGTAAATATTTTGAATCCGATAAAATCCAGGCCGCTGGCCTAATCGTGGCGGACTATTCCGAGAATTATTCGCACCAGTTGGCGTGCGAGTCATTATCGGAGTGGCTTAAGCGCTCCGGTGTTCCGGCAATTACGGGCGTAGATACGCGTGCGCTTGCAAAAAAATTGCGCGAACACGGTGTGATGCTCGGCATAATAGACGCCAGGCCTGTGAATGCAGTGAGGCGACGCCTCACTGCATCGGCTTTTGTTGACCCGAATAAGGAGAATCTCGTTGCGCGGGTCAGTATAAAAAAGCCGGAAACGTACGGCAATGGGGCCACTACCATCGTTATAGTTGACTGCGGGATGAAGGAAAATATTTTGCGCTCACTCGTGCGCCCTGAAATTACGATCGTACGCGTTCCATGGGACTATGATTTTGCGAATGAGCCGCATGATGCGCTTGTGATTTCCAACGGGCCCGGCGACCCAAACATGTGCGGCAATACAATTGAAAATCTCAAGCGTGCAATGCTTATGCCAAAGCCGATATTAGGCATCTGCCTCGGAACTCAACTCTTGGCGCTCGCCGCGGGCGGAAGTACATACAAGCTCAAATACGGTCATCGCTCACAAAATCAACCATGCGTAGATCAGGAGACAGGCCGTTGTTACATAACATCGCAAAATCACGGGTATGCTGTTGACGCAAAATCGCTTCCGCATGATTGGGCTGTATGGTTCACCAACGCGAATGACGGAAGCGTGGAGGGCATCAAGCACAAATCAAAAGCCTGGCGAGCTGTGCAGTTCCACCCCGAGGCAGCACCGGGGCCAACGGACACCGCATGGATATTTGATGAGTTTATACGTTCTATCAGCATCTAGAATATTTATTATGTCCCAATCTACGAATCATCCGAATACTACGAATAGCTACAAATGTGAGCATTGCTTATTCGTAGTTATTTGTAGATTGGAGTCCATTTGTAGATTGGCACTCATATGACGACCATAAAAAAAGTATTGTTGCTCGGTTCAGGCGGTCTTAAAATCGGTCAGGCCGGAGAATTTGATTACTCCGGCACACAAGCGATTAAGGCTCTTAAAGAAGAAGGCATTCGCGTCATACTCATAAATCCGAATATCGCAACAGTTCAAACGGACTCGCCAGCTCAAGGAACTGATGCAAAGAGTGAAAACGTAGCAGACGTCGTCTACCTCTTGCCACTTACCTTGCCGTTTGCCGTACAGGTTATCAAGAAAGAAAAACCCGATGCGATTCTCCTAGGGTTCGGCGGCCAAACCGCGCTTAATCTCGGCCTTGAACTGGAGGAGAAAGGGATTCTCTCTAAATACAAAGTGCAGGTTTTGGGAACACCGGTATCTGTCATACGCGAAACAGAAGATAGAGACATGTTCATAAAGCGGCTGCAAAAAATTGATGTTAAGACAGCGCGAAGTTTCGCAGCAAGAAATATATCTGATGCCAAAAAGGCGGCGACAAAAATCGGTTATCCGGTCATGTTGCGCGCGGGATTCGCCTTGGGCGGCCTTGGCTCCGGAGTGGTTCGTACGGAAAAAGAACTTGTCGCTAAACTGTCAGAAATCTTTGGCTCGAGTCCGCAGGTATTGATCGAAGAAGATTTGTGCGGTTGGAAAGAAGTTGAGTATGAAATTGTGCGCGACAGAACCGACAACTGCATTTCCGTTTGCAATATGGAAAACATAGACCCGATGGGCATTCATACGGGCGAAAGTATGGTCGTGGCGCCGTCACAAACTCTTACGAACGAGGAGTATCATCGCTTGCGCGAAATCGCGATAAAGACCATCAGGCATCTCGGCGTCGTGGGAGAATGCAATATACAGTACGCGCTTCATCCGAAAACCGGAGATTATCGCGTCATAGAAGTTAATGCGCGCCTTTCCCGCTCATCTGCGCTTGCCTCAAAGGCCACAGGATATCCGCTCGCGTTCATTGCGGCGAAACTCGCAATGGGCTTTACTCTGCCGCAACTAAAAAACTCGGTAACCAAATCCACGACGGCCTGTTTCGAGCCGGCGCTTGATTACATCGTGCTTAAAATGCCGCGCTGGGATTTGACGAAATTTGAGAATGCCATCACGCAAATTGGTACGGAGATGAAAAGTGTGGGAGAAGTGATGGCAATCGGCAGAAGTTTTGAGGAGGTACTGCAGAAAGCTATTCGTATGCTTTCCATTGGCGCGGATGGTTTTGTAGCGCATAAAAATGGTAACTTTCGCGTGGCAAATTATCTGGATGAAATCAAGCACCCGACTACCCGCCGCATTTTTGCCATTGCAGAGGCACTTCGCAGAGGTACGTCCGTCTCAAAGATCAGCCGTCTTTCCGGCGGCATTGATCCGTGGTTTCTAGAAAAAATGAAGAACATCATGCGTTGCTCGAGAAATCTCAGAAGGTCTGACCTTCCTGGAAGGTCAGACCTTCTTAGAGAAGACATGCTCGAGGCTAAGAAGCTTGGTTTTTCTGATATTCAAATTGCCACATTGATTAAAAGTACTGAGGATAAGATCCGACAGGAGCGAATGCGCCACAAAATCCTGCCAGTTATAAAGCAAATCGACACTTTGGCTGGAGAATTTCCCGCCAAAACAAATTATCTGTATGTGACGTATAACGGGACCGAGAATGATATAGGTCGCACCAAGAAAAGTATGATCGTCCTTGGAAGCGGACCGTATTGCATCGGTTCGTCGGTAGAATTTGATTGGTCTTGCGTACAAGCGTTAAAAACTCTTTCAAAAAATGAATACGAAACGATAATGATAAATTCAAATCCGGAGACCGTTTCAACCGACTACGACATGTCGAGCCGACTGTATTTTGAAGAACTTTCGCTTGAGCGTGTTCTAGATATTTATCAATTTGAGAAAGCGCGAGGAGTCGTAATTTCTACTGGCGGCCAAATTCCGAATAATCTCGCGCTCCCACTGCATAAGCGAGGAGTAAGAATCATGGGAACAAAACCAGAAGATATAGACCGCGCCGAAGACAGGCACACATTCTCTAAACTTCTTGATAGGCTCGAAATTGATCAGCCCGAGTGGGTAGAACTTACTACTCATAAAGAAGCAGCGATAGCTGCGGCGCGAATCGGATATCCCGTGCTTGTCCGGCCGTCATATGTTCTCTCCGGCTCTGCGATGAGCGTTGCGCACGACGAGACATCTCTTTTGCGCTTTCTCAAACGCGCGGTTGATATCTCTACGGAACATCCGGTCGTGATTTCCAAATTTATCGAGAATGCGCGGGAAATTGAAATTGACGGAGTTGCTTCGCGCGGGAAGCTCATAATTTACGCGATTACGGAGCACGTCGAAAATGCCGGCACGCACTCTGGCGACGCTACGGTGGTTTTGCCTCCCCAGCGCACATATATGGAGACAATTCGACGAGCTAAACACATCACGAAGGACGTCGTCAAAGAACTGAAAATTACCGGCCCGTTCAATATTCAATTCATCGCAAAAGATAACCATTTGCAAGTCATTGAGTGCAATGTTCGTTCATCTCGAAGCTTTCCTTTCGTGTCAAAAGCTACGGGATATAACTTTATTGATATTGCTACGCGCGCGATGCTCGGTAAAGACGTTTCCGGCGATTATCGCACCCTTGAACTTGATTACATTGCAGTAAAGTCGCCGCAATTCTCCTATGCGCGCATAAAGGGTGCCGACCCCGTTTCCAACGTGGAAATGGCTTCTACCGGCGAAGTCGCTTGTTTTGGTGATACATTTTCAGAAGCTCTGATTAAATCAATGCTTGCTTCAGGATTCCGCCTGCCCCGACCAAAGCGTCGGAGATTGCCGTATAAGTCCCGACGCTCGCGAAGCGAGGTCGGGATCCCGACCAAAGCGTCGGGAAATATACTGATTTCCTTGGGAAAAGAGGAAAATAAAATTAAATTACTATCCGCTCTGCAAGAATTGGCCAAAATGAATTTCAAGTTATTTGCCACCGAGCATACTGCCGATTTTATGAGAGAAAATGGAATTGCATGTGAAAAGGTTTATAAAATCGGAGGCAAGGAGCCCAATGTAGGAACGCTTATAGAGAAAGGTAAAGTAGATTTGATAATAAATATTCCCGCTCAAGCATTTGGCCGCGATGCGATAGACGGCTACATAATCCGCCGAAAAGCGGTGGACTTGAATATACCGCTCATAACCAATCGCCAGCTTGCCGAGGCATTCATCATGGCTTTTGCAGGAATTAAGGCGTCTGAACTCAAATCTATCTCGGTCGATGCATATACATAAAGAAAAAGACCGGCCACTGCAACACACGAATCGTGTTGTGTCAGAGTCCGGTCACATTGGGGATGCTTTGAATACATCCCGCGTGTGGCTTTTTATGCCACCTACAATCCCTCACTTTCCCTCAGAGGAACGGATCATCGACCACAAAACAGCCGATGATAATGGCTTTGTACACCCTGCAGAATTTGAGTCAAGCTTAAGCTCCGGATAGCTTTAAAACCCCTTTAGGATGAAAAGATTGAGATGACATCTCAATCTTTTACCTTTCTCTTCAAAACTCGCTTCAGATAATATCCGGTGTATGAGCCGTCGGTTTTAGAAACTTCGAGCGGCGTTCCTCGGGCTACGATTTCGCCGCCTCCGGCGCCTCCTTCCGGTCCCATATCCATAATCCAATCTGCGCATTTCAAGACATCAAGATTGTGTTCGATAACAACGACGCTATTTCCCCGCTGAACCAGCTTTTGCAATATATCGATAAGTTTTTGCACGTCGTCGTAGTGGAGTCCCACAGTGGGTTCATCCAACAGGTACATCGTTTTTGCATCCAACGGCCGATATAGTTCTGACGCAATTTTCACTCGCTGCGCTTCACCGCCGGATAGAGTTGTCGCGCTCTGGCCGAGTTCTAGATAGTCCAGGCCAACATCAGACAAAGTTTTTAACCTGTCAGATATTGCAGGAACATCCTCAAAGAAGGCCGAGGCCTCTTCGACGGTCATGGATAACACGTCATAAATGCTTTTCTTTTTATATTTAACATCAAGTGTCTCCTTCATAAAACGTTTTCCGTTGCACATGTCGCATGTGACATAGACCGTCGGCAAAAAGTGCATTTCGACAGCGACAAGGCCGTTGCCCTGGCATACCTCACATCGCCCGCCTTTTACATTGAAGCTAAATCGTCCCGGACCCCATCCGCGCGCTCGAGCATCCTCGCTCATCGCGAATAGGTCGCGAATGTGCGTGAAAGCACCTGTGTACGTTGCAGGATTTGAGCGCGGGGTTCTTCCTATGGGCGATTGATCAATCAATATGGAGCGTGAAAGATATTCCGTTCCGCTGAATTCCTTGCAGTTGTAGATTTTTGCCGTACGGTACCGCTTATCAAAGCGCGCCAGCAAATTGCGATGAAGCATCTCATAGAGAAACGTCGACTTGCCGGAACCAGACACCCCCGTGATTGCCACAAGTTTGCCGAGCGGTATATCAACGTTTATATTTTTAATGTTAAATTTTGAAGCCCCGCGAATTTTTATCTTTCCTCTGTCAGCAGTTCGCCATTTCTCCGGCGTTTCAATTGATGACTCTCCACGTAGATACGCAAGAGTACGCGAGCCGGACTTATTGGATTTGGCGGTCAATAGCTCATCGAGCCACCCCGACACCACGACATTACCTCCATGAATGCCAGCGCCAGGGCCTAGATCCACGATGTAATCGGATGCGAAAATGGTGTCCTCATCGTGTTCTACCACGATTACTGTATTGCCGATATCGCGCAGGTGTTTGAGAGTCTCAATAAGTTTGTCGTTGTCGCGCTGGTGAAGCCCGATTGTCGGCTCATCAAGCACATAGAGCGCGCCAACGAGCCCGCTTCCAAGCTGTGATGCCAGACGAATGCGCTGTGCTTCACCGCCCGATAGAGTGTTGGCTTTTCGGTCGAGTGTTAAGTATTCAATGCCGACATCTTGCATAAAGCGCAGCCGGCTCATAATTTCTTTGATTACGACCTTGGATATTTCCTCTTCCTTTTTGGTAAGTTTAAGCGAGTCAAAGAATTTCTTTGCGTCGTCTATAGATGACGAGCTTAAATCGACAATATGCAGACCATGGGGTGAGTCGAGGTGGCTCCTCGCTTGCGAGGTGTCTCCTCGACTATTTGTCCCAAGAAACACATTTAATGCCTCCGGACGCAACCGGGCACCATTACACACATCGCACGGCTCGTCGCCAAAGAAATACTTAGAACCTAGGCCATTGCATGCGGGGCAAGCGCCATGCGGAGAATTGAACGAAAAGAGCCGCGGCTCGATTTCAGGAAATGAGAATCCGTCGTACGGGCACATAAACTTTGCCGAGACAATGTGTGATTCTCCGCTCGCGCCTATTATCTTTACCAGCCCATTGGATTCATGCAGAGCTCTTTCGATAGCTTCCGATGCCCGTTCGCGCGCAGCTTTCGCATCGTCGGCAAATTCACTGACAAATATTTCATCGACCACGACATCTATATCGTGTTTATGATTCTTCTCGAGAATGATTCTTTCACGCAGCTTCTTCTCTTCGCCATCAATTATTACTTTCTCGAATCCCTTATTGAGCAAGTCATAAAGAAGCTGGTAGTACTCCCCTTTTCTACCGACAACCACCGGTGACGTTATTGTGACCTTTGCGCTCGATACATTTTTTGTGAGCTTCTTATCTTGAACCTTAAGGTGAGACCTTGGGTATTTTAAGGTCTCTCCTTGGTACTTTCGAGCCTTGTCCACTATTTTGAGAACTGACTCAAGTATCTCCTCATTCGTATGTTTCTTAACTTCCCTGCCGCAGATAGTGCAGTGAGGTTTGCCTACTCTCGCATAGAGAACACGCAGATAATCATAGATTTCGGTAATTGTAGCGACTGTGGAACGTGGATTATTCGAGCGCGATTTTTGGTCTATTGAAATGGCAGGAGATAGGCCGGATATCTCATCGACATCCGGTTTTTGCATTTGCCGCAAGAACTGACGGGCATAGGCAGAAAGAGACTCCACGTATTTGCGCTGGCCCTCGGCAAATATGGTGTCAAAAGCGAGAGATGATTTCCCAGAGCCGGAAAGGCCTGTAAAAACCACCATTTTATTCCGCGGTATTTCTACCGTGATGTTCTTCAAGTTATGCGTGCGTGCGCCTTTAACTACGATTTTCTCGGCTTCCCCTGAATGTTCGTTTTTTTTTGACATAAACACAAACCGACCCTCGCTTTGCGCTAGGGTTGGTACTGAGCAATATAACATAAAAGAATCGGCGACGAGGTAGCGTCATCGCCGATTCCTCGTCGCCTTCATAATTGCCACCTCCAGATTTCTTCATAGTATCTGGAGGAGATATAGCCCCCGACTATGTCAAAAAACAAATCCGCTAGGGTATCCCCCGAGCTTTGGATGACATAGTCGGTTATTATCGGGAAGTAATCTTCTAATCCTTCCCAACCTAGACCGAAACAAATGGCCCCAATTACACCTACGAACGGAAGACCGAAGCGAAGAATTTTCCATCGCGTATCATCCGTTAGCATAGATGCAATCCAGAGCGTTAGAATGCACGCTCCGGCGCCTCCCAGCAAATGCATGATCTTGTCATACCAAATATTGGTAGTAAAAAGATCAAAAGTGTTACCGTTCCACATCATTAGCGCTAACGTCAGCGCTAATAACGACCCTGGTAATACAAACAGCCGCAGCTGTTTTTTATTCATCGCGTCCTCCCAAATTTATGCCAAACTAAAATATATCATGACTATTGAGACAATCCATTTAATATTTCTGAACGTATTTCTTTATATAATGGATTGCGCACGAGGGCGGGCGCGCCGCTTTTTTCGACAACGTAATATGCAAATCCACGCATCTTTTTTACCGGTTCGTAATCAGCGTGTCCTGGCATAGATGCCGAATCGTTAAAACCATCGACGGGGCTGTCGTCTGATGTTACGAGCCATGTCCTTCCCGTATTCACTACCAAATGCCCATACCCCGGGGGCATGTATATGGAATCGCCCGCCTTCACCTTAATTGCTTTGAATTCATCGACTCTGTCAATAACGGGAACGCCATTTTCCACTACTAGTTTTTGAAGAAGAGCGATTCCCTCTCCTTCCAGAATTTTATAAGTCTCATCTAAATCACCGACATGGTAGTGTCCGTACGTTTTTATATATTCGCCGCCAACCGTTCCCGTTTGCCAAATTGTAATGTTTCTTTGCTTAGAACCGCCTCGAATCATGTAGTAGTGAACGGCTGGCCCCGGAGCGCCCGGCACCATAACGACATCTTGCATGGCCTCATGAGTCCTTTCAGCAAAGTTTTCCATATCGGGTAGGTTATAGGATACAGGTTACAGGTTGCAGTGACATTCATCAAGACAATATCACTGCCTCTTCACAGAGATTGACACCGAACTTTGCGTGAACGGCGTCCTTAATACTTTGTGCCAGCTGTTTGACATCTTTGGCGGTCGCATTGCCATCGTTAACCAAATAATTTGGGTGCTGAATACTCGAAATGGCATCACCGACTTTTACTCCTTTCATACCTGCCCTTTCTATAAGCCACCCCGCGGGGACTCTATTCTCTTTTGATTTTAAACCCTTATCGTTCTCAAAGAGTTCTTGAATCACAGGCGGAACAATCGGATTCATAAAATACGAACCTGCGGCTTGTATATTCTGCAAATGGCGTTGTTCTCGTTCGGCTATGGTGTACTCTATCAATCTTATACTTTCAACTTCGGCAACTTTTAGCAGTCTGACTGCTAAATTCGTAATAATCCACTCCGGATTGTCTTTAAAGAAGCTGCGGCGGTAAGCAAAACCGCAATCCGCATTTTGGAATTCCTTAATTTCCGAAGTTTTATAATTCAGCGCACGAACTTTCACGGGCAAGTCTTTGATCTCAGTCCCGAACGCGCCTGCGTTGCCGCGAATGGCACCTCCAATCGTCCCAGGAATGCCGGCCAGTTTCTCCCACCCTCCCAAATTGTTTTCGCTGGCGGCTCGAATGAGTTTCAAAAGATTACATCCCGCATCGGCTGTGAGCGACTGTTCCCGAATACTAAAATCGCCCTTAATGACATGGATAACGAGTTTGTTTAATCCTTCATCCGGTATAAGCACATTGCTGCCGCCGGAAAGAATAACAAAGTCGATTGATTTCTGCTTTGCCCAGAGTACCGCCTCCCGCATATCATTTTCTGTGCGAACGTAGGTGAAATATCTGGCCGGACCGCCGATATTAAAAGTGGTCAGAGGAGCGAGGGGGACATTATGTCGTATGTCTAAGGTCATGCTTGAATTTTAAATTTTTAATTATCGATTTTCAATCAAGGTTCAATTTATAAATGTTGTAAATTAATCATTGTAAATTCATTGCAAATTGCAAAATTGTAAATTGAGAATTATCGCTTTCGTTTACCCTTTTCAAGTTCTTGAATTTCATCCCGCAAAAGCGCGGCTGTTTCAAAATCAAGTATACTCGCTGCCTCTCGCATTTCTCGTCGCTTGGCTGTGATTAAGCTTGCCTTGCTTCCCGCATATGCCGCAGAATCGAGCTTTGCAAGGTCAAATACCGCACGCCTTCTTGCGCTTACGATATCTCCCACGATATCTTTTATCCTAGTCTTTATCGTTTTTGGCGTAATACCATGCTTCTTATTGTATTCAATTTGGCGGGCGCGCCTCTCATTTGTCACGCGAATTGCCCTCTCCATAGAACCCGTAGGAGAATCCGCGTACAAAATCACACGACCCAGCACGTTTCTCGCAGCTCGGCCGATTGTTTGGATGAGTGAAGTTTCGGAACGCAGAAAGCCCTCTTTATCGGCGTCCATAATTCCTACGAGCTCGACTTCGGGCAAATCCAATCCTTCTCGCAATAAGTTGACGCCGACCAATACATCAAACGTGCCCTTGCGGAAATTCGTAAGAATTTCTATTCTTTCGATTGTTTTCACGTCGGAATGTACATACTGCGCTCTAATCTTCTTTTCGAGCAAAAAGGTTGTCAGATCTTCTGCCATTTTTTTCGTAAGGACGGTGACCATCGAGCGTCCGCCCCGCTTGGTAACGATTTCTGCCTCGGCGATGAAATCCTTTACCTGCCCCGGATACTTCTCGGGGACCGAGGACGGTCCTCGGGCTCCCTTGAGGACCGTCCTCGGTCCACCGCCCACGATGGGCTTCACGATAATTTCTGGGTCAACGAGTCCTGTAGGGCGGATGACCTGTTCGATAGGTTTGCCGCTATGTTCTAATTCATACGTTCCGGGTGTCGCGCTCGTATAAATTGTTTGTCCGACACGCTCTTGGAATTCATCAAAATTGAGCGGTCTGTTATCAATCGCGCTCGGAAGCCGGAATCCGTGTTGCACCAGCATATCCTTGCGCGCGCGGTCTCCTGCGTACATGCCGCCTATCTGCGGAACGGTAACGTGCGATTCATCTATAATTGTGAGAAAATCCGTTGAACTTCCAACATTCTTCGTAAAATACGAAAGCAGAGTATGCGGCGGCTCTCCCGCTTGCCGTCTGTCGAAGTGCCGCGAATAATTTTCAATACCGTTGCAGAATCCGAACTCGCGTATCATTGAGATGTCCTGACGAGTCCTTCGCTTCAATCGCTCCGCCTCCAATATTTTGCCAGCCGCATCAAACTTTTTTAACTGTTCCTTAAGCTCGAGCTCAATATCAGTAAGTGCAAGTTCTTGCACATCCTTTGGTGTCACATAATGCTTCGCCGGGAAAACAAATATTGCGTCGTGCGTCCCTAATGATTCACGCGTTGTCGCGTCGATTTCTTCTATTTTAGAGACTTTACCTTGTGAGAGGTCGATTCTTTTAATAATTCTCTCGTTTGCCGGCATGATCTCCACGTACGAGCCAAGCGCGCGAAAAGTGCCGGGCGAAAGGTCGCCGGCAACTCTTTCGAAATACATACCGATTAGTCGTCTCATAAGAGCGGCGCGAGTGAGCGGCTCTCCTTTCGTGAGCTTCATGTTTACTTTCTCGTACTCAAACGGGCTACCTAGGCCATAAATGCAGGAGACCGACGCGACGACAATGACATCTTTTCTTGTAAGCAGCGCCTGCGTCGCCGCGTGCCGCAGCCTTTCTATGTCCTCATTTACTTGCGATTCTTTTTCGATATATGTATCGCTTATCGGCATATATGCTTCCGGCTGATAGTAATCGTAATAAGAAACAAAGTAATGCACTGCATTTTCGGGAAAGAACTCGCGATATTCCGCAGTGAGTTGAGCGGCAAGCGTCTTGTTGTGCGCAATGACGAGCGTAGGTTTCTGCGTTTTTTCAATCACATTTGCCATCGTAAAGGTCTTGCCGGAACCGGTGACGCCAAGTAGTGTCTGGTGTCGTTTCCCTTCTTTCAAGCCGTCGACGAGTGACTTTATAGCCGTAGGTTGATCTCCAGCTGGTCGATAATCACTACGTAGCTTGAATACGCCAGATTTACTCATACATCAAAATATGGCATGTCCCGCCCCGTAGCTAAGTTCGCAGAACTTATGGTATCGGGGTCGCCTGCCGGTTTGTAGTCCGATTTAATTTTAAACTTGGCCATCCGCCCACTCTATCAGGATTGAGCCGCAAAGTGTACTTTCTCGACAGATTCAACCTAGAGTTAATACTACCGCGTTGCGCTTGCCGCGCGTTAAGGTTGCAATCGGCGCGTCTTGGAAATCCTCATGCATTATTACCCTGTCGATTAAGGAGACAGTGCCACCGTTTACTGCGACTGCGTTATCTTCTATAAATTGGCGAGCCTGACTGCGCGAAGTGGCAAGCTTAGTCTTAATTAAAATGTCTAATAGCGTTTCTCCGAGGCGCACCTCGCATGATGGAGCTTCTTTTTGAAGCATCTCGCGCTCGGCCGCGCTTAATTCTTTCGCTTCTTTCTTCCCAAAGAGAACAGAGGAAACATCCTCGACGATTTTCGCGATGTCCGCTCCATGAGCCAGTTTCGTTGCCTCGTGTGCCAATCTCTTTTGTGCTTTCCGGCTCCCCGGGTTCTTCTTATGTTCGGTCATTAACATGCGAATTTCCGAATCTGAAACGGTGGTCATCTTCAATAAATATTCCTGAACAGCGTCATCGGGTATATTTATCCAAAATTGATAGAATTGGAATGGAGACGTTTTCGCCGGATCCAGCCAAATTGTTCCCTGTTCGCTTTTGCCGAACTTTTTACCCGATTTATCGACAAGCAGCGGCCATGTTAGCCCGAAGACGATTTTTCCCTCTTTACGCCGTATGAAATCTATACCAGAAACAATGTTTCCCCACTGGTCGGAGCCGCCAACTTGCAGGTCGCATTGGTAACTCTTGTGTAAGTGCCAATAGTCATACGCTTGTAAAAGCGCATAGGAAAATTCTGTGTATGATATTCCCTCTTCAACATTTGTTATCCGCTCCTTGATAAAATCTCTCTGAAGCATTGCATTTACGGAGAAATGCTTGCCCGCATCGCGCAGAAAATCAATAAGCTTCAATTCAGACAACCACTGGGAGTTATCAAGAATGGTAAAATCGCCGGAACCGAGAAGCGTTTTGACTTGCGCCGAAATAATTTCTGCATTGCGTGCGACAGTCTTTTCATCCTGAAGAACACGCTCGGCAGACTTCCCGCTCGGGTCGCCTATCATGCCCGTGGCTCCGCCTATCAACAAGATTAACTTGTGGCCGTCCTCTAGAAATCGTCGAAGAATTAGAAACGCCTGTAGTTGCCCTACATGTAAGGAGTCGGCCGAGGGGTCAATGCCTAAGTAAAGCGTGCGCTTAGCGCCATCTGTAATTTCTTCCAGCTTCTCACTCGAATGCTGGTATACGTACCCGCGAGCGCGCAAAACCTGCGAAAGTGCGATATTAGACATGTAGAAAATATAGCATGTAAAAGGGGCGGGCCTATCGGACAGCAATGATAGGATTCCATCCCGCCCCCACTCGTCGACACTCGTAAGGAGAAGACGAGTGTCAAATTTATACCATATTTTTAGAGCTAGTCGAAACTACTTGTTGCTGTCTTTACCTCCATCCATAATGTCTTTAGTTTGTAGTGGACTTTGAATATTTGGCGTCCACTCTGCCGTAATAGTGCCGAATTGCTTCTCGTATTCTGCGATTTGATAGGCAATATATTGTGATAAGCGCTTCATATGCTGCGGAGTAAGCGCATAGGTGACTCCCGTTTCGCCTGTGAGCATGCTCATGACAAAATATTCTTTCGACAAAGCCACGGCGATATTCTCGCAAAACTGCTTCGGTAATTTGGTCAAGTCCATATAGAAGTAGGTGTTAGGGATTAGGTTCTAGGCATTATATTAATAATTTGGCCGGATTCAATTATTGCATAACAACTACTTAATGCCACATTTTGATTTCAATGCTGCGAGGTCCTGTGACGAAAGCTTTTCGTTGGTGCTTTGATTTAGCTCATACATTATGGATGTCGAACCCTCCACGTGCTCAAGACCGAGAGCGTGCCCCAGTTCGTGAGCTAATACCCGCACCAATTTGTTCTGCGTGCTGAATTCATATATATCTATTTTTTGCTCGCCTCCTTTGCTTTGATAATCGCCTTCGGTGAATTCCTCGCCTCGCGAAGCGCCAATCGTGTTGTATTTACCGACGTCAACATTAAGAGCATTTGCCATTCCATTTAATACAACAGCTATAGAATTTACCTCATCGACATAGCCGTTAACTGTATCTTGAAGCGACTTCAAAGCGGACAACTCGGCATCGAGACTTTGCTTTTCGCTACTCAAGCGTACGAATTCCGACCGAGGCGCTCCGCCCTTCGCATTCCAGGACTCAACTTCCTGATTATAAGAATCGAGATGTTGTTTATATAGAGCAAGAGCCGTTTCGTACTGCTTTTGCGATTGCATCAGTGCTGACTTCACCTCATAGTATTTAACTTTCAGCGAATCGTATGAAGCCCTGCTTGCATCGACAGTTATTCCGAGCCTCTTAAGCTTATCTGTCGCTTCTTGCCGGTAGTCATAGATAAGGTGTACTGCGAGCCGGCCATCGGAAGAATATTGAAACAAATTCTTTCCTATCGGCTTCTCCCATATTGCCTCTGCGTCCGCAACGGCTCTTAAGAAACTTTCTTTAGAGATACCAAAGCGAGTATCAAAGGTTCCAAGTGAGTATGCGATAGGTTTCTGACACGGCGTAAACGTCGCCTCTAGGTTTGCTACTAAGCCGCCAAATTGCTCTTGAATCGGTCCTCGATACGCATACGCCAAGCCGGCAATTACCATCAAAATTGCTATGTTTCCCCATAGACGCCGCATATCGCTTAGACGGAGCGTTTCTCAAGATATGACCGTATCCACCTGCTTTTCAGGAATGGCAAAGACTGTATAGAGAGAAAATATCCAATCGTCGGTATAAAAGCATTGCGGAATGGATTTTGATTTCCAATCTCGTATAGAATAAATGCGGAGATTCCGTATGTAATTAAGAGCAGTGAGAAAATCCTGAATCGGCTTGTCTCCCACGCTTTGTCGGCCTCTACGCGCGCGTTTCTGCTTTTTATTTCTAGCAACTCCGCCTCCAAATTTTGAATTTTATCTTTCATGCAGGTCGAAAGATTTCTATTTTTTCACCACGACAATAGTGCATTTTGTAACGAGTGCCGCTATTGCGCCGACTGCGGCGAGCATCGGCGCTATGAGCGCTCCGACTGCTCCGACAGTGAGCGGAATCTCAACAAAGGTCTCACCTGCTTCGTTCTTTATTATGATGCGGCGCGCATTTCCGGCCTTAATTAGCTCTTTGACCTTTTTTATCAGCTCTTCGCCTCTTACCTTAAATTCCTCTTGATTTTCCATACCAACTGATTATAGCATTTAGAGGCGTTTTTCTTCGCGCTCGCTCACCTCACCCTCATTCATCCCAAAGTGATGTGCGAACTCGTGCCAAATAGTATCTCTGACGACCTTGGTTACTGCTTCCTTAAAATCGTGCGATTCGCTGGCCCTTAATAGTTCATGCGCTTCGTCTTCAATGGGCAGTTTATAGAGCGTGATGGTATCCGGCAAAGTAGGGCCAACGCCGTAATTATCGCCGCGATAGGAAAGCGGTATTCCCTGATAATATCCGAGAAGCGTTTCGTATTTGCGTAATCCCTCGCGCTTGCGCACTTCGGCGGACGGCTCGTCCTCAACAAGTAGAGCCACATTCCTTATTTTTTCGCGTACCCCTTTCGGTAGCCGTTCGAATCCCTCGCGCACAAGAGCCTCAAATTCACTCTCTCTCATAGCCGCGCTTTAGTCCGCCTTCGGCCTAAGAAGTGGAAATATCTGCACCTCGTGTATCGGTTTGTCCTCTAGGAAAGCAAAGAGGCGCTCCGAAACACCGAATCCGAATGCCGGCGGCATGCCGTATTCCATCGTGCGCACGTAGTCCAAATCAAGCCGCTGGGCTTCTTCATCGCCTTTGTCGCGAAGTTTTTGCTGATCTTCAAAGCGCTTTCGCTGGTCAATCGGGTCATTTAATTCGCTGAAGCCCTTTCCGACCTCGGAACCTGCGAGAATGACCTGGAATCGTTCGACAACTTCCGGATTTTTTGAGGAACGCTTTGCGAGCGGTTCAAGAAAAATCGGCACTCCGACGAGAAATGCCGGCCCGGCAATCGTTTTGCGAATGTGTTTCCACAAACTGTCGATTGAGCGCTCCTTGTTCGGCTCAACTTTTGGCGATAGCACACCCGCCTCGCGCGCCGCGTCTATCGCTTGCTTTTCCGTGCAGTTGATTGGGTCAATGCCAAAGTGTTCTTTAATGGATTCCGAGAAATCAATCGTCTTCCATTCTTCGGCAAAATCCACCTCGTATCCGTTTATGGTGAATGTGTACTTCTTATATACCTCGTGAGCCAAATGCCTGTAAAGTTCCTGCACCTGTATCATCCCGTTTTTGTAATCGGAATACGCCTCATAAAATTCCACCTGCGTGTAATCTTGCAAATGCTCTCGGGACTGTCCCTCATTTCGGAAAATACGCCCTATTTCAAAGATTTTGGGGAATCCTGCGACAAGCAATCTTTTTTGCCACAATTCGCCCGCGGAGATTCGCAGGTACACGTCTATATCGAGCGCATTGTGATGCGTTATGAACGGCCTCGCCTCGGCTCCGCCCGGCGAAGTTTCGAGTACGGGAGTTTCAACTTCCATGAAGCCTTTTTTCTCAAAAAATGTCCTGCACGCAGACCAAAATCGCGACTTGCGAATAATCATTTGCCGCAACTCCTCATTTTGCAAAATGTCGACGGCGCGCTCGCGAAGACGCTTTTCTTCATCCTTTAGCCCAAACCACTCGTCGGGTATCGGAAGCAACGCTTTTGCAAGCATTCTCCACTTTTCGACTTTGATAGAAGGCTCGCCTCGCTTCGTTTTAAATGCTATACCAAATACTTCAATAAAATCTCCGGTATCGACGCATTCTGTGAAAAGCGCGTACAGAGATTCATCCATATCCGCCTTCTGAAGAACTATTTGCAACCGGCCGGTTCCGTCAAAAAGGTCGGCAAATACAATTCCGCCCTGTCCGCGCAGCGACATTATGCGCCCGCCAATGTGGAGCTTCTTGCCGCTGGCTTCCAATTCGTCAAATGTAGCGATGGCATCACCGATGCTGATGTCTCGATGGGAATCGGCCGGATATGCCTCCATGCCTGCCTCTCTCAACTTTTCAAGCTTTTTTAAGCGCTCATCTCGAATATCGCTTTCGGCCATACGTTGATAATACCATGTATGAATGAGGCGAGTCAGCGCAACAGATTCTAGCTATTTTGTTGCTGAATATCGGTTGGCGCAAAATCCTGCGGACGGACAGTAGATGCAAACCAAAGAGCCAGGAGAATAAACGCAACGAGAACGGAAAAGACTTTTATAAGAATATCGCCATGGTCATGGAACATCTTGTCGCTTTTTTCTTGCAACTCGTCAATATTCATAGATGGCGATTGTATCATATTTGCGATTTCTAGGACTGCGTAAGCGCGCTAAGTTTCATATTTTGGAGCTCACAAGCATTCAACGATATCTCACGACCGTGAGATATCGTTGACATTCTGTCTTGGCAAAATTGAGAAAGTTTCTTTGGCGGTCGCATGCCCCGTAAGGAGGCCAGCGTGATCAATAACTTACACAGCAAGATAATTAAGTTTATTCGTGTCTAAGGGCTTCAATAGGACTCATCAGTGAGGCCTTTCTAGCGGGGCCTGCCCCGTATGAAAGCCAGCGCGCTCTTTGAATTCGCTGCAAGTGAATAAAGGCTACTCGTGCCGAAGAGCCTCAATAGGACTCATCAGTGAGGCCTTTCTAGCGGGGTAAAGACCGAACACAAGACCAACAATGGTTGAAATTAGAATCCCGACTATCGCAGCGCCTAGAGGGAATGTAAACGACCAAATCAGACCGAACACATTTGTAATCACTAAAGAAATTGCAAATGAAAGTCCGGTACCCAATAAAATGCCTACGATTCCCCCAATGCCGGTCAAGATGATTGCCTCAAGCAGGAATTGCATAAGAATGTCTCTATTGGTCGCGCCGAGCGCTTTTCGCAGCCCGATTTCCCGCGTTCTGTCCGTCACGGAAACAAGCATTATGTTCATAATTCCTATGCCTCCCACTACGAGCGATATTGCCGCAACCATAGCCAGAAATACCGTCATGGTGGTGAGGATCGTACCGACTGTTTTCAGTGCATCGGCCTGCGTCTCAATGCCAAAATCGTCTTTCTCCGGGTCGGTAATACCGTGCAGTTCTCTAAGCGTAGACTTTATGTCATTAACAGTCACATCAACATTCAACTCATCGTCAGCCCTTACTACCACGCGATTAAAGTGCTTGATGCCAAAAATATAATTTTGAGCGGTTGTGTACGGCATGAGCGCCATTTCATCAAAGTTAATGAATGAGGCCCCGCCCTTTTTCGGAAGTATTCCGATTACCAAGAAATTCCTACCTTTGATTTTTATGCGTTCGTTCAAAAGGTCATGGTCGGGAGAAAGCTTTTCAACTACCGTTTGACCTAAGACAACCACGTCCGCGGAGCTGCGCACGTCGTCTGCCGTTATGCTTCTGCCGCGATCGGGATACGAATCGTAAATGTCGGCCATCAGTTCATTGCCCCCGAATATCGTCGGCCTGTAGGTTTCACCTCCGTATGACGCGGTCTCGCTTCCAAAAACTACTGGCATGATGTCCTGCGCATGCGGTACATTATCTTTTCGAGACAATGCAACGATGTCCCGCGCCTTTAGCGACGCGGTGAGCGTTGCCAAAATATCAGTCGGACCTTTGGGTTGACGGCCCGGGACAATGCCGATAGTTTTCGCCCCAATACCCTGAATTTGGCCTAAAATCAGGTTCTTTGCGCCCTGCCCGAGCGAAACCACCATGATGATGGCCGTGACCCCGATTACTATCCCTAGTATGGTGAGTGCAGAGCGTGTTTTGTTCGCTTTAAGCCCCCGAAAGGCCGTTTGAATGGCGTGGTTAATCGGCATACGATTTGTTACTTGATAAAACCGCCTGCGCGGCGGTTGGCGACTTTCATGTCGCTTTCAATCCTGCCGTCGCGCAATTTAATAATTCTCTCGGCGTATTCGGCAGTATATGTTTCGTGCGTGATGAGGACTATCGTGTGGCCAAATTTCGCGTGAAGCATCCCGATGATGCCCATCACAATCTCGCCCGATTTTGAATCAAGATTCCCGGTTGGTTCATCTGCAAAAATGACATCCGGATTATTTACAAGCGCGCGGGCAATAGCGACTCTCTGTTTTTCCCCGCCTGACAACTGTGAAGGCTCAAAGTCGAGGCGATGCGAAAGCCCCACCGAATCCACCGCTTTGCGCGCGATGCCATCCCAAAGCTCCTCCTTCGTTGAAGAGTACACAAGCGGAAGCTTCACATTATCGAGCACCGTCGTTCTCGGAAGCAGGTTAAAAGACTGAAAAATAAATCCGAGCCGCTCGTTTCTCACTTTTGCGACCTCATATTCGGAATAATCCGTTGAGTTCTTATTATCAAATAAGTACTCGCCTCCCGTGGGCGGGTCAAGAAATCCAAGGATCTGAAGAAGCGTGGATTTTCCTGAACCCGATGGTCCCATGATGGCCACAAATTCGCCCTTATTTATCTTGATGTCCAGACCAAACAACACTTGAGTCGCGACCTCCTCATCGTGATACGTTTTCTCGAGATTCTTCACTTCAATGAGAGGCATATGCTTCGCAAGTTCCAAATCACAAATCTTAGTTTGCAGATGTTATTGGCTGGCCTTTATTCTGTCGCCTTCGTTAAGCCCGGATATCACTTCCACGTCCCCGTTCGAACCGCGCAAACCCGTTTCGATTTTAACTTCGGTCGTCGTCGCACCCCCTACTAGGGCTACTGTCTTATCGGTCCCCTTTCCTAGAACGGCGCGGCCCGGAATAAAAAGTACAGTCTCACGCTTTTGTCCCGCGATATCCGTATTTGCCGTCATGCCGGAGCGAATTCGCGCATCATTCTGCACAAATTGCAGAGTCGTTTTATACGTCGGCACTCCGTCAATGATAGTTTCGGCCGGGTCTATTTTTGTTACGCGGGCGCCAAACACAACATCGCTGCCGTACGCATCAAGGGTTACGCGCGCGTCATCGCCGATTTTTATTTTTGCTATATCCGCTTCCGCTACATTGGCTTCGATTTGATATTTAGCGTCTGAAATTATAGATGTGAGAACAGTTCCCGCAGTAGCTATCTCTCCAAGTTTTGCATCTTGTTTCGTTACTATGCCGGAGATAGGCGAATAAATCACGGTCTTTGCGAGCTGAGCTTTGAGATTCAAAACGCTTGCTTCCACCGAGGCCACTCTAGCCGCTTGTGCGTCAATTTCCTCTTTACTTGTGCCCGCTTTCTTTAGTGCCAATTTTGATACGGCAGTACGTAAAGTTTCTTGCTCAGAAACTATACTGTCAATCGCATTTGAGACGTTGGTTCTGCCGGCAAGTATGGCAGCTCTATAGGCGTCGAGCGTCGTTTGAGTTAGTAACGTGCTTGATTGCAGGGAGTTGACCGCGAACGCGACTTCGTCAAGAAAGCTCTGTACCGTCGCCAAATTATTTTTTGTCAATGTGATGTACGGTTCGACGTCAACCTCTACAATGGAATTAGAAATCTCGGTATTCCAGCTCCTTAATAGAGTTTCTATCAGAACTCGTTCCGTTTCGAGCTTGTTTTTAAGTTTCGAATCGCTAAGATTGAAATTAAACGTGGGAGAATCTGAACGCGGATTTGAGAACAGCTGGTCAACCTTGTTGCGCATTGCGTCGTCTGCATTCAGATACGCACTCTGTATGCTATTTACTACATCATTTTTTGCATTCTCGACATCAACTTCTGAAACAGCGATGTCTTCCGGCCGTGCCCCCCGCTCCAGCTCTGCAAGTTTCGCCTGTTGGGCTTTTACATCTGCCTCTGCCTGCGCTATTTGCGCCGAGAGTTCCCCGCTGCCTATAGATACGAGCGCTGAACCGGCGCCTACCCTTTCTCCAACGCCGTGAAAGACTCCTGTAATTTTGCCGCCTTTTTCAAACGATAGGTCTACTTCGCTCGCGGCCTTTACAATGCCTGTCACAGAAACCAGCTGTGCGACAGTGCCGCGTTCCACTACGACATAGTCGATTGTCTCTGGTTGATTTGAGCGCGTGAAATACCATAAGCCAAGAGCGGCAACGATAACGACCACACCGGTAACCCATGGCCGTTTCAGCAAGATATTCTTAGTCTTTTCCATAGCCAATGGAGTCTATAATTTTTACGAAGCATTATCAACCATTACGGCCTGCCCCGTTAGAAACAGGTTCTGCAAGATTTAGCTCGTATTTAACTAATCAATCATTGTTTTAGCGAGCGCGAATATGCCCGCGACGCTTCTAATGAGGTTTTACTGGTATAATTCTTTAATGCTCACTCTCGTGGCGCTTATCGCTTTTGCAACCACTTTTTTGGGTGGACTGCTCGCTTTGAAATATACCGACCGTCTACACCTTGTTCTTGGATTCAGCGCTGGCTCTGTAATCGGGGTGGCTTTTTTTGATTTGCTCCCTGAATCACTCGCTCTTGCGGGGGAGAATTTTGGCATCTCGATAATTACAAGCGTCGTCGCTCTCGGCTTTGTCGCGTATCTTTTTTTAGACCGATGCATAACACTTCATGCGCACACTGATGAACCAGGGCATGGTCAAGCCGCTGCCACAGGCTCTGACGGACATTGTGGAAGAGGGATTATCGGCGCCGGAAGCCTTTCAATACATAGTTTCCTCGACGGAATTGCTGTCGGATTGGCATTTCAGGTTTCGGCTGCTGTCGGCGCCATCGTTGCTGTTGCTGTCTTGGCGCATGGTTTTTCCGACGGCATAAACACGGTCAGCATTATTCTAAAAAACGGCGGTAGCAAACAAAGCGCCTTCAAATGGCTCGCGACCGACGCTCTTGCACCCGTAATGGGAATCTTTTTAAGCATCTTCTTTACATTGCCGGAGCACATTCTTGGGATCGCGCTTGCTCTTTTTTGCGGGTTCTTTTTGTATATCGGGGCAAGCGACCTCTTGCCCGAGAGCCATCACCAGCATCCGACTCTGTGGACAACTGTAATGACGGCATTGGGCATAGCGTTCATTTTTGTAGCGGTTACATTTGCTGGTATCTGATAAGTTCGTATGTCATTAAAAGAATACTTTAAACGATTTAAGTATCCGGCCAATGGGCTTCTGATCGTCTGGCGCGAAGAGTCAAATTTCAGATTCCATATTGCATGGATGTCTCTCACGATTCTTTTTTCCTATATTTTCAGCGTTTCGATAATTGAATTTCTAATCATACTCACAATGATTAGTTTTGTGATCGTCGCCGAACTTTTTAATACTGCGCTTGAAGAACTCTGCGATAAATTCCAACCCACTCACGACCCTCACATTGGAAAAATCAAGGACCTTTCAGCCGCAGCCGTATCTGTTGCGGCTTTAACAGCGCTCCTCATCGGTCTCATTATCTTTACTCCTCGTGTTATAAATTTCTTTACAGCATGAACATCATTTCGACATTTGACCTTCAGTTCGAGCAGGCACTCTATACAGTACGCAGCCCATCGCTCGCGCAATTTTATATCTGGTTCACCGAACTCGGCGACTATAAGACAGTAATTCCCGCACTAACGATCATCGCGTTAATTATCCTCGCATATAAGAAGCGATGGGCGCTTGCGGCAGGCCTGTCTGCTTGTATATCGGGAAGCTACATTGCCGTTTACGCACTTAAAGAATTAATCGCCAGACCTCGGCCGCCAGGCTACCTCAACATGCTCTCTGATAACGGGTACTCCTTTCCAAGCGGGCACGCAACCTTTTCATTCGCGCTCTACACGTTTCTTCTCTGGATTATCTGGGATTCAATACCGCCCGCGTGGAAGAAACCTACGATTGGCGTAGTCGCAGTATTAATAATTGCGATAGGATATAGCCGCCTGTACCTAGGCGTCCATTATCCGAGCGACGTTCTTGCAGGATACGTGCTCGGAGGAATATTTGTTCTCCTAGGAATCAAAGTCGCGAGAATCTTGGGGCAAAAGACTACTTCTGACCAGAGAGAATAGTTTTGAGAAGCGCCATGCGCACAAGAAGGCCGTAGCGGACCTGCCGGAAATACACGGCATGCGGCGAAGTGTCGACATCATCTGTTATCTCTCCGATACGCGGCAACGGATGAATGATTATGGCGCCCTTTTTCATTGAATTAGCGACTTTGCGCGTAATGATATAGCGGCCTCTCTGCTTCTCATACAATGCGTCATCTTTTATCCATTCCTTCGCAATGCGCGTCTGATATACGACATCAGCCTTTTTGACGACCTCTGTCATATCTTCAGTTTCATCCCATGCTACTTTATGTCTCGTGAGATATTTCTTCACGTCATCGGCCATTTGAAGCTCCGGCGAAGAAACAAACGTAATTTTCATATCCTTGTATTTCCCTATAATATATGCGAGCGACCGTGCGGAACGGTAATATCGCAAATTCCCTATGATGGCCACATGTATCCCATCTTCGCGCTTTAGTTCGCGCTGAATTGTGTATAAATCTAAAAGCGCCTGCGTTGGGTGCTGTCCCATATTTCCGTCTCCCGCGTTTATTATCGGCACGTTGGAAACCGCGGCAGCTCTGTCGGCCGCTCCGGTTTCATGATGGCGCATCACAATCACATCAGCGTAATTGCTAATAACACGGGTTGAATCTTCAAGCGTCTCGCCCTTTGATTGTGACGACGCCTGCCCGCTTTCCATGGTTATGACCGAACCGCCCAAGCGGAGCATTGCCGAAGAAAAAGAAAGGCGCGTTCTCGTTGACGGTTCAAAGAAAAGCGCAGCCATTATTTTTCCCTTCAGCGACTCGTCTCTTTCATTTTTTAATTTGTCCGCGAGAGTGAATAAACGTTTTATATATCTTCTGTCAAACTGTTGTGTTCTGGTTACATGATTCATCAATTATCAGTATACAGTATTTTGTATTCTGTATACAGTATGGAAGTCGGAATACTGAATACCGTATACGGAATACTTTTATACTATAGGACCTACGCAAGAACCCCAAAAGACAGCGTAAAACCGAGCTTCCCGTCTTTGCGAGCGGAGCGAAGCAATCCAGAATCTACAGCTCTAACCCTAGATTGCTTCGGCAAAGCCTCGCAAAGACGATTCAGATGTTGCGTAAGTCCTACACTACTTAATGCCGATTTTGGCAAATTTCGGCAAAATAACACTCAATTCAAGGGTTTCCGACCTAACTACCCACCTATAGAGTGCGGGGCTTAAAAATGTCGCGAAGACCACTGTGCCGAGGAGGTGCATTAGCGTGAATGGTATTTGGCCCGTAAGCGCGACCATAAACGACTGGCCTTGGAAAATCGGGCCGATGGTGAGGCCGGTCACTGCGTCGTAAAAAATAGTTCCAACGATGCCGAAGCTCAAGAAATTTCTAACAGTGGCTTCCCTATTTCTAAAATAAAGTTGTGAACCTATACCGAGCACCCCGTAAGCGATTGCCGTTACCACAGTCCAACTTCCCCACCCGGATGTGACTGCGTCAAACAAAACGATTCCCAAAAAACCAAAAAGAAAACTGCCGAGCATGCCGAACCGTTTTGAGACCGGCATGATAGTAGCGAGCATCGGCTCGAAATTAGGCGGACGAAATGGAATCAATCGAAATAAGAATACAACCACCCATCCAAGGATGAATTTTAACCATCCAGTCGCGTATTCAAATTTCATGGGAAATTAGTATAACATGCCAACATTATAACTTATTGCAACGCCTCATTATTTGGGGGCTTAGATGTCTTAAATACGTACTTATTACAAACCTACTGTGTTTGTTGGTATGGTTGGTACGGTGTTGTTTTTAATTGGAAAGTACTCAACGGAATCGACGTCATATCTACAAATTTATCAAAAGAATTAAGCAATGAAAAAGTCGAAATTATCTTTTTCATTGTATTGGTGTCTTCCGGCACAAAAGATGTCGGGGACACCTTATTGCCAGGACTAAGTACAAAAACGTATTGCTTTTCGGCAGTAAATATAACAAATCTAATATCGCCGTTCGGACCGTCGGGAATGGTGTCACTTGTTGTATCATAATACAAAACCGGAATATTATTAATATGAAGCCATTCTTCTTTTTTAACACCTCTATTTGATGGATAGTCATCAGACATTACCTCTTGCGGTGATGCTCTCCTTGTGGAATTCGCGCTTTCCGGCGAGTGAATCAGTACATATAAATCAGATGCATAAAAAGCGCCAAAAAATCCATTTCTACTACTTGGAACTCCTTGTTTCGAAAAAATTCCTCCATCGCCTATATTCCATTCTTCAGGATACCGAAATGAGTAGCCATCTTTAGTGCTTGTGTACGTTTCCCAATTAGCAGTTACATTGTTAGCATCAGAGACAGGGTTTTGAGGGGGCAGGGTTTGTGGAATTGGATTTGCCTGCGCAGGCGTCTTAATCACTTCGGGCAGATTTACTTGCTTCTTTTGCAAATACACATACGCCCCGCCGCCGATTGCTAAAAGTGCGATAATCGCGAGAAGTAACAATGGCGCAAAACCTTGCTGTGAGTTTTTCATGTATTCGGTATGACAAGATTCCGGTCAGCAACCTCCCTGTGGCCAACCAAATATCGGCACCTTACCAGCACACGGTCCAGTAAGGAAATCGCTTCTAGCAATATACACTGCGATTCCAATAATTATCGTCAGCAAAACAATCACTATGAGCTTTTGTCTGTTTGAATATTGATTCCACTTTGTCATAATCTGCAAATCTATAGGATCACAACACAAACTTTCCGTCTTTGTAGATTACTTTTGTTGAGCCGTCTTTGAGGTGTGCCGTTACTGTTCTGTCAGTTGTTGAAACAACATCAGTATGTACGGACGAGTCGTTGAAGCCCAAGCGTTTTGCCTCCGCGTCTGTAAGTTTCGATACATCACCTGCATACGTGTCGCGATAACTCATGCCGAGCGCAATGTGTGAGTTACCAAAAGGTCCGCCCATGTTTTCATCAAACAATGTTTCCGCCATGAATTTGGTAATGCGCGAGTGGCGTTTGTCTGTCAATGAATACTCACCGATTTTGTCGGCACCTTTCGTCGCAATCATTTCCTTTAGCAGTTTCTCGTTAGTTTTTGCTTTGCTTTTTACGACAAGGCCGTCCTTAAACCACAGCTGGATGCCGGTAATTTTATTGCTGTAACGATAAAGCGGTTGATTGACGCGAATCCAGCCGTTGGTCCCGCGCCAATCCGGCGAGGTAAATATCTCGAAAGACGGTATATTGCGGCCCGAGCCTGCATGCCACGCACGCTTCTCTCCCAGCGTGTACCACATATCCATGTCCTCACCGACCGCGTGAAGTTTGTCGATTCGAGGGGACAACTTGTTGAGGCGAGTGCGATATTTTTCTATATCGCGATATACCGCTTTCCATTTCCCGATAGGGTCCTTTTCATCCAAAAAGCAGGCTTTGATAATTTGTTGCCAGTATTCTTTTTCAGAGAGGCCCGCTTCTCTGGCCATAGCTGGCGTGCCGTAGAGCGCAATGGTCCATGTAAACTTTCCCTTCCATTCTTTCTCGTGCCGCCAATCCATAAACGGCTTGAGAGCTTGCCCGCGCGCCATAATCTTCTTTCCGTCTATGCCCTTGAGCGCGTGCGGGTCTTTCTCGGCAAGAAGGAAAACCGAGTGATCCATTTCATCGATGATGCCCTTAAGATACTTTGCGGGAAAGTGTTTGATCTGCTCGTCGGTAGCATGCTCGTAAAAATAACGCGAAACGGAAACGTTGCGGCGCTTGTCGCCCTGTTCATCGTCGGGACCGTAGTGTGACATCACATGTCCGCCGGCATCCACAATCGCATTGCAAACCGCCATAAAAAGCGGCTTCGCCGATTCGGAAGCTGAAACGCGCACAACCTCTCCTTTCTTTATTCCCTTCCCTCCTCCGAGCGCAAAATTTACCAGAACATTCGCATAATTTTTAAGAATCCTATCGCTTGGTTTATATTGCATCAAACAAGACTACAGGCTGAACCGCGTGTTGTCCACCGATGAATTCACAGAATAAAGACTTCTAATGTCATTTTAGGTGTCTAGGGAGAATAGATATCCGGCTCATCTCCATGATAGTAATACTCCTCATCAGAATAATAATCACTATCACTTGAAATTCTCCGCTCTGAATAGAATTCCGAGCCTGCACTTACAGGCAGCTTTTCAAGGTTATTTTAGGGTTATGCACCTTCACTGGAAATTAACTGTGCAGTGGTGTACAATGGGGTTTCTAACCTCACTGCCCCTGCAGAAATGCAAGGGCAGTTTTGGTTGTATACTGGGCAGATGGCGGAGAAAGTAGCTATCTTTATAGATGGCGGGAATCTGTACCAACGACTAAAAGAGTGCGGCATTTTCCCGGGCAAGAGATTTAATTACGCGAAACTCATTGACCGTCTGCTTCGCGGACGTTCTTTGTCGACAAAACGATACTATATCGGAGTAGTTCGCAACCATGATCAGACTGAACAAAGTCAAAAGATGGTTGAAGGCCAGCAGAAATTTCTTAGCGCACTAGAGCTTCAAGGATTCCTCATCGAGCGGGGAAGAATTGTTTATGACCACAAAATCAGAGAAAAGGGAGTGGATGTTAAAATCGCCATTGACCTCGTTATAGGGGCAGTTGAGGACGAGTATGATACCGCCGTTATAGTGAGTTCTGACACAGATTTAATTCCGGCAATCAAATACGTCCTAAATAAGGGAAAGAAGGTAGAGTATGTGGGTTTCGCGGATCGCCCATCGCTTGGTTTGGCGCGAGAGAGTTCTTTGAGCGTTCTACTGCTGCCAGACGATATAGATGGCATGGCGGACTAATGTCTCAATGACCGCGGTCTGCAGAGTGCGATGTCCTTTCCCAGAGTTGCCTATATCAATCCGACAGTTTATCCGCAAACGGCGTATAGCAGACTTTCTTAGCTACAATTTCCTTCATGCGCTCTTTGATGTCTATTGGATACTCTCCGGTAAAACACGACGTTGAAAACTGGTCTTCCGAAATTCCGGTTGCTTTTATCATTCCAATGTATGAGAGAAAATTAAGCGATGTTGCGCCAAGGTACGACTTCATTTCAAGAATTGACTTATCGGATGCCAAAAGATTCTTCTGTTTTGGAGTATCAATACCGTAAAAATCAGGGAACATTATCGGCGGAGAAGAGACGAGAAAATGCACTTCAGAAGCGCCTGCACCGAAAAGCATCTCGACGATTTTTCTGGAGGTAGTGCCGCGCACTATTGAATCGTCGATAACCGCAACACGTTTGCCCTTAATAACTTCAGCAATGGGGGTGAGCTTCGCTCGCACCCCCTGGTCGCGGATGTGCTGTTCGGGCTCAATAAATGTGCGGTGAATGTAACGATTTTTTGTCAGCCCCATTTCAAGCGGAATGCCGGACTCGTTTGCGTAGCCGATTGCCACCGGAATCGCTGTTTCCGGAACGGGGATAACCACATCCGCGCGAAGCGGATATTCCTTGGCAAGTTGTACGCCGAAATTCCTTCTCACATCATAGACCGATTTCCCCAGTAAATGACTATCCGGTCGAGCAAAGTAAACGAATTCAAATATGTCCAACTTCGGATTTGCAGGAACAAGCTGTTCACCGCGCAAACCGCTCGCGTCTACTACTACCATCTCACCCGGATTTACATCGCGAATAAATTCCGCACCAACTGTTTGAAATGCGCATGTCTCGGAGGAAAATACAAAGCCGCCGTTGAGCTTTGCGATTGAAAGCGGGCGAATTCCACACTCATCGCGAATCGCGATCAGCTTATCTTTCGACATTATAAGAATTGAAAACGCACCTGTCATAAGCGGGTACGCTTTCTTAATCGCGTCTTCCAGTGTCGCTCCTTCACCCTCAAGCACGGCGATTGCCTGCGCTATCATTCTAGAATCAGAAAGTTTGTCAGTTTCAATATTCCGAGCCCGAAGGAATTCCTCCAAAGCGGCTGTGCTGGGAATATTGCCGTTGTGAGCGAGAGCTATGCTCCAATCGCCCACGATAGTCGGCTGCGCGTGATCCGCATGAGACCCACCGGCAGTTGAATACCGGTTATGCCCGATAGCGATATGGCCGGTTAGTTTTTTTATGTCGTCTTCGGAAAAGACCTGCGAGACGAGCCCCATGCCCTTGTGCGATTCAATGCGTTTGCCATCAGAAGATGCGATACCGGAGCTTTCCTGACCCCTATGTTGAAGTGCAAATAGACCGAAGAAAGTTATACGCGCGACGTCCAATCCTTCCCCGTAAACTCCAAAAACGCCGCACTTTTCTCCAAGGTCAAGCATATGTTGAAGCAAGAGGTTTTAAGGCATTACTAATGATTCAGTATACCCCATCAGATATGCAATGCATATGTATCTAGTATGGCGTATCGCGTATGGAGTATTCATATAGAAAGATTCGATACTCAACTATTTATACTCAACTACTTGCTCATTCGCGCGAATAAGCAAGTAGTTTGCATGGTCTACTGACTTTCACGTAACTCACTAGCGGAAATCTTGACTCAGTTGGTGGACGAAACGTGCTAGGGAGTTGAGTGTTTATCAGTAATTCACTAGAATGTTCTTGCGCGTGAACGATACTGTAACTGTGGTTGACACAAATTTCCCGATTATTCGGATGAATATGTGTAGAAATCCCCCGCGCTGCGAACAGCGAGAGGGATATCCATTGCCTCCGTGCCAAACGCGCAAAATCCGGACTCAGGCGACAATTTCCTTATTGAGGTTAGCGATGAGCGAAGTGGCAGCTTGCTTGCACTTCCACCGAGACGAGCGAACCGAGTCCCACCAATACATCGTAGTTTGCCAGAAGGAACCCTTATTACCGCGCCCGTTGCGCAGACGTTCGTTAAGTTGTGTTGGGTTCATCAACATGTCCAACGCCTCCAATACATCAGGAGTGATGAAATCCGCCGAGACTTCATCGTCAGGAGTTCCGATACAAACTGTAAAACAGCCCAATCTTTGAGCTGCAGTTAGTAAGACTGCATCGGCGTTAGCGCTCGCAACAACAACGACTTCAATCGGATTTAGGAATTCAAAATCCTTAATCTGCGCTCCTGAATTCGCAGCACTCGTCGTCATCACAATCAACGATTCGGAGAGTTTCGCAAGCTGCTCATTCGCTCCGCTGATACTGCAGAGGGACGAATTTATAAGCAGGTAGCTACGTAAAAACAAGCTACCTCCGCGTTTCCGAAGCGGAATTCCCTTTCTAGGCATCATGGCCTTCTCTCCTTTAGATGATGGGTATGGGGATGGACCTTAAAGAACAAAAGAAATAAGATCAGAACGCTCACGCAAATTGTTGCGTTCGGTGAATCAAAATTAAAAGTAACAAAGAGGTCTTGAACTTCGTGTGAATTCTATTGGACAAAATATTCTTTGTTAAAGAATCTCTATCGGCCAAATATCGATCGCCGGTTCTTCATACGGATGAACTTGTCGTATCGCGTATGGAGTATGGAGGGAGGAAGATTAGTTGCGTAACTACTTGCTTATTCGCGCGAATAAGCAAGTAGTTGGTATTCGATAAAAAACCAGCTCAAAATAGATCGTTATAAATCATCAATAGAATTCCTTATTGTCTAATTCGTGAGAATGAGTCAATAGTTACGGACAGTTGTGTCAGTAGCATTTCTCGACATTCCAACATTCTCAAGAATATTGGAATGTCACGGGGGTTAATTTGTATGCCGGATTTTCCTTGACAGGATATATATATATGCATTATCCACGCGGAGACGAATGCACTTGGCAAACCGTCCCTAAATCAATGGAGGCAATTATGCCCGAAATTATCAGCGCCGAATTACGGCGTGCGTTAAAAGCTGCTGGGATTACCATCGTGGAAAAGGGCGTACAAATAGTCCCGGCGAAGAGTCTTGTGGTTTCTTTGGCGGAATGCGAAGCTACGGGAGCCATAAAGTATCATGCGCCCCATCGCGTCGTAGCGCTGGTTGATGGAGAAGAAAAGTGTCCCTCCATCGGTGACGGTCTGTACGCCGTTTTCGACACAATCGCTCACCACTGGGACGGAGCGACCGGAAAGATCACGTTCGGTTTCTTCGAGGTGACCGAGTTCGGTAGTCTGCGCGAGACATCAGAGTCAACCGGCGTTGGGGTCTTTACTGACGAAAGGATGAAGGAGGCGGTTCAGGTCGTGGACTGACCCCCCATACACCCAAAAAGAGCAGGTCGCCCCGCCTGCTCTTTGTTTATGGCGTTGGGACATCCAGTCTCTCATTGTGCTAATGGTTCAACAGCCGCCGAAGCATTTCTAGAACATTCCAACATTCTGCAGAATGTTGGAATGTTATTAAAGTGGCTAAGGCTCGATTTCTACAGGCCAGATGTCAATCGCGGGTTCTTCGTATGGGTGGGCTCGCTTTATTGCCTCAACCACTTTTGCCCTTAATTCCGGCTCACAAACGAATTCAATGCGCTCCTCTTCCACTTGTTCAAGTTTCCCGATCTCTCCTGTCGCAGGATGCGCCCCCGTCTCCGGTAAAAATCTGCCGACTCCCCTGCTGCTAAAACTGCAGAAGGAATAATTACCGATTTTACCGCCGCCAGCATATCCTATCGCCTTACGCACGGCGTCAGCGTTGGCAAGTGGAACGTAAACAATGATTTTCAAATACGCCATAGACATAGATGCTGAGTATCTTGTATTCAGTATTTGGTATTCAGTATGGACTCAATGCAAATACAAACAACGACATCGCTTCAACATCTCTACTTTTTGGCGCGGTTTTGCATTTCAACTTCGATTTCCTCAAGGGTAAGCCCTTTCTCGACGAGTAACACGAACAAGTGGTAAAGCAAATCCACCGTTTCTTCCGTTAAGCGCTCTTTCGTTTGTTTTTGCGCGGCGTGTATGACCTCCATAGCCTCCTCGCTGACCTTTAGAGAAATCTTGTCAACGCCAGACTTAAACAAGCTCGTGGTGTACGAGCCTTCCGGAAGCGAGGCCTTTCGGTCTTTTATTACAGCAAATAATTCTTTTATCGCGTTTTTCTTAAGTTCGTAACCGAAACACGATACTGTCCCCGTGTGGCAGGTAGGCCCATTCGGTATCGCGCTCACAAGCAACGTATCGTTATCGCAATCAATCTTCATATCAACTACGCGTAATATATTTCCGCTCTCCTCTCCTTTTTTCCACAGTCGTTTCTTTGTCCGGCTGTAAAACCACGCCTCGCCGTCTCTATTGGTATTAGCGAGGGCTTCTTTATCCATGTATCCAAGCATCAAAACAGTGCCGGTAGAGCTGTCCTGAACAATTGCGGGAACCAGGCCATTCACCTTTTCCCAATCTACTTTGATTTCTGCCTTTTCCCAATCTATTTTGATTTCTGATTTATTATTTATCATATTCTTATGAGTATATCCTGTTCTGATAAGAATGCTTTTAATTCCTTAATACCGATCTCACCGGAGTGAAAGAGCGATGCCGCAATGACCGCATCCGCCTTGCCTTTCGTTATCGCCTCGCTAAAGTGTTCCATTTTGCCTGCTCCGCTTGAAGCAATTACCGGTATGGAAACCGCATCAGAAATCGCTCGCAAAAGGTCTATGTCGTAGCCGCTCCGTGTTCCGTCTTTATCCAAGGAATTGACGAGCAATTCTCCCGCCCCCCGCTTCTCCATGTCTTTACAGAATTCTATCGCGTCCACGCCTGTGGCATCGCGGCCGCCCCTGATAAATATATCCCATGTGCCGGTCTGTGTGCGCTTGGGGTCCACAGATATCACGATGCATTGCGAACCAAATGCCTTCGCCGCGTCGTTTACGAGATTTGGATTTGTTATTGCCGCAGAACCGATAGACACCTTGTCGGCACCCGCATTCAGCAAATTCTTTATATCAGCAATTGATTGAACGCCGCCGCCCACGGTGAATGGAATATTGATATTCTTTGCGATGCGTGCCGCAAGTTCGTAGAGAGTCCGTCTGTTCTCAACGGTGGCGTTTATGTCAAGAAAAACGAGCTCATCTATTCCTTCGTCGCTATATTTCTTGCCGAGTTCAACCGGGTCTCCGGCATCTTTCAAATCTTTGAAATGAGTTCCTTTAACAACTCTTCCGTCTGCAATATCCATGCAGGCGATTACGCGCTTCGCTACAGCGCGCACCGGCTTTGCGCTCGCGATATTCGAAACAGAAAGAGAGCCGGTCTTTGAAATATCAATGGTTTTTTCATATATTGCTTTTCCGACGATGGCGCCATATGCGCCCATTTCGCTCAATTTCTGTAGGTCCTCTAACGTAGCGATTCCGCCCGCGACAATAACGCGGAACGGCTTTGCGAGTAACTTCTCGATGCTTTGGTAGTCGGGACCGCGCAATGTTCCGTCGCTTGCGATATTTGTGTAAATAATTGTGGTAATTCCGATACCCGACAACTGCGTCAAGAAATCTTCCGTTGACTGCGCGGACACATCTTTCCACCCTTCGGTTGCCACAAAGCCATCTTTGGCATCTACCGACACCGCGATACGCCCCGGACCAAATTCGCCGACTAATTCCCATACCAATCCAATATTCTTGACAGCCGATGTGCTGATGATGATGCGGCTTGCTCCAGCCTTCAAATACGTCCGTGCGTCTTCAATGAGGCGGATTCCCCCGCCGACTTGAACGGCGACCGGCACCGCCTTGATAATGTCTATAATTACTTTGGCGTTAATCGGCGAGCCAGTGCGCGCACCATCCAAATCGACGACATGCAAATATTTTGCGCCGGCGCTGACAAAAGACTTCGCCATTTCAACGGGGTCCTCACCGTAAGTTGTTTGCTTACTGTAGTCGCCCTGCATGAGGCGAACGCACTTGCCGTCGATGATATCTATCGCAGGCGCAATCAGGAGCGTTTTGGGTACGGCGACTCCTAATTCGCAGAAGTTTTTTAAAATTTGCACTCCTAATACGCCCGATTTCTCGGGGTGGAATTGCGTACCGTAAAAGTTGTTCATTCTTACGACCGATGCGAACGGTATACCGCCATACGTGGATGATGCCAGAATATACGGCTTCGCCGATTCGGCATAATACGAATTTGCAAAGTATGCAAAAATCGTATCGGGGACATCCCTGAACAGCGCGTCGTATCGTGTCGCGGTAATCGTGTTCCATCCGATTTGCGGGACTTTCACGCCGAAGCCGGTGAATTTTCTTACGGCCCCTTCAATGATGTCGAGACATTCCGTGTCGTCTTCTTCCGAATATTGGAATAAGAGTTGCATACCCAGACAAATGCCAAGGAACGGCTGTTTAAGGTTTCGTATAACATCGACGAGGCCTTCTTTTCGCAAAAAATCCATCGCCTGCTTTGCGCGGCCTTGCCCGGGAAAAATCACTTTGCCGGCTGCGGCAATCTCTTTCGCGTCGCGCGTTACTACATATTCAATCCCGAAACGTTCGAGCGCATTCGTTACCGATGCGATGTTGCCCGCGTCGTAGTCTATTACTGCGATTTTTCCCGTCATAGAACTCCCTTCGTTGTGGGAAGCTCTCCCTTCATACGGGGGTCGAGAGTAACCGCCGTCTTCAGCGTTTTCGCGAACGATTTGAATATCGCCTCAATTGTGTGGTGCTCGTTTTTGCCGTACTTCACGTTGATGTGAATATTCGCCTTGAGCGCCTCAGCGAGCGAACGAAAGAAATGCTCGACAAGCTCCGTGGGAAGATCCCCAACTTTCTCACGCTTGAATTCCGCGTTAAACACAATGTACGGACGGCCGCCGAGATCAGCCGCTGTCTCAACCAGTGCATCGTCCATAGGCAACAGGAATCCGTAACGATTTATCCCTTTTCGCTCTCCGAGCGCATTTGAAAGTGCAGTTCCCATTGCGAGAGCGACATCCTCCACGGTGTGGTGCTCATCTATGTGCAAATCGCCATTGGCCTTAACCGTAATGTCCACGAGCGAGTGCTTCGACAACTGTTCCAGCATGTGATTGAAGAAATCTAATCCGGTATCTATGGAAGATTGCCCAGTGCCGTCAAGATTGCACTGCACGAATATCTTTGTCTCTTTTGTCGCCCTTTCGACTGATGCAATACGTGGGAATGTGCCGTTTGACTCCATTCGGTAAAAGCGGATACCGATATTCTTTGCAAAATCTGCGTCTGTATCGCGGTCTCCGACCACGAAAGACTTTTCATAGTCAATCGGCGTTTCTTTAAGAAACTTCTTCACAAGCCCAATTTTCGGTTTGCGACAATCGCATTTATCTTCAGCAAAATGCGGGCAGACAAATACTTTACTGAACGTAATCTCTTGTTCGTCGAGTAATTTTAAGAGCTCTTTTTGCGGCGCTTCAAAATTCTCAGTCGGAAATGAAGCTGTTCCAAGCCCGTCTTGATTTGAAACCATAACAAGCTCGTATCCATCGCTTTGTATGCGCTTTAATCCTTCAAAAACTCCGGGTAGAATTCGTAATACGCCGAGAGAATCTACCTGATGCGTGACAGTTGGTTCAAAAATAATAGTTGCATCACGATCGATGAACGCGACTTTCGCCAACTCACTTTTTTGGGCTTCTTTTTTCACCCCGTTAGAGACAGGTCGCGGTCGCGCGCTATTTGTGGCTGATTTAGTCATATTAATTGTTTTAATGTTAAGTCGTAATCTATTGTATCTTGTGCGACCGCAGTCTCTAACGGGGTCATATTAGTTTCTTTATGGCAGATAATAATAGATCATTCTGTTCCGGTGTTGCTACAGAGATGCGGACGCAATTTTCCAAAAGTTTCTTACTGTCGAATTCCCGGATTATCAGATTAGATTCTTCAGCAAGCTTCTTGGAAATCTTCGAAACATCGGGATATCTTACCAAAAGAAAATTCGCATCACTCGGATAAACGGTAAAACCCATCTCTTTAAGACGCGCAGCCATCCGCGCGCGCTCCCTAAGAATAATATCCCGAAACTCCGATGTTTTGCTGTTTGACTGCACGGCGCTCGTGGCAATCGCGGATGAAATACGATTTACGTTGTACGGCGCTTTTATTTTATCCAGATATTCGATGACCCTGCTGTCTGCAATGCAATAACCGACGCGTATACCAGCTAATCCCCAGATTTTTGAAAATGTCCGCAGGATTACCAGATTCTCAAACTTCTCCACCTTGTTTGCGAGCGAAGGTTTTGAAGCGAACTCAATATACGCTTCATCAACGACGACGATTCCATTGAACTGCCCGCACAATTCCTCTATGTCTTGCGCGCGGAGCAAATTGCTTGTCGGATTATTCGGCGAACAGCAGAAAATGATTTTAGTCTCCGGCGTAATGGATTTAACTACAGACGGAACATCTATCTGAAATTCCTCGGTGAGACTGCACGATTGTACATTCACTCCCGCAGTCTCTGCAGCGACCCTGTACATTCCATATGTCGGTTCAATAATAAGCACCGACTCGTTCGGTTCAACGAATACACGGATCAAGAGGTCAATAATTTCATCCGAGCCGTTTCCGGCAAAGATATTCTTGTCGTTGATTTTGAGGAACGCGCCAAGGGCGCTTCGAAGTTTCTTTGAGTACGGCTCAGGATACCGATTCAATTCGGGCATTCCCGGTAGGTCAATGGTGCTTCCGAGGGCGTTTTCGTTCGCGTCAAAAAACACTCCGGATTCATAGAGCATCCTCGCCGAAGTGTACGACTTCATTTCCTTTATATTTTTGCGAACCAGTTTATCTATCATAGTGAATGTTATTTAATGAACCCCGTTAGAAGCTTTTTACTGGGAATTGAACCCCGCGTTCAATATTTTTTTGCGATCTTCGAGTCTGGCCGCTGGTATTTTGCTTCTAACGGGGTAAATCGAATAGACACGGCATTCTTGTGAGCGCCTAGGCCCTCTCGCTCTGCCAATACCTCCACCGTGTTACGCAGATTACGAATTCCCTGTTCGCTCACCTTCTGGACTTGAATTTTCTTTCCGAAAGATTCGGCCGATAACGCGGAAAACATCTTTGCGTAACCAGAAGTCGGCAGGGTGTGATTCGCACCTGTCGCATAATCTCCAAGCGGCTCCGAAGCATAGGGGCCGAGAAAAATCGAGCCGGCGTTATTAATCGCCTTCAACGCTTTCGTTTCGTCCTTAAGAACAATTTCCAAGTGCTCCGGTGCGTACTCGTTGATAAAGGCGACCGCTGTCGAAAACGTGTCAGCGACAATTGCAAAACTCTTCTTAAGCGACTGCTCTATGATTAGCTTGCGCTTTAATGCAGGCAATTGTTTAGCAATTTCAGCTCGCACGTTATTTGCTACAGATTCTGCTGTTGTGACCAGTATCGCCTGCGAGTCTTCGCCGTGCTCCAGCTGCGACAAAAGGTCTGCCGCAATCCACGCAGGATTTGCGGTTGAGTCGGCAAACGCCAAGACTTCCGACGGACCGGCCGGCATATCTATATCAACTTCCCCGTATACGAGCAGTTTTGCCGTTGTCACATACTGGTTTCCGGGGCCGAATATTTTAGAAACCTTCGGAATCGTTTCTGTGCCATATGCCATTGCCGCTATAGCTTGCGCGCCCCCGATTTTGTATATGCTAGATATTCCGCACAAGTCCGCCGCTACGAGAACAGCACTTGGGACTTCGCCCTCTTTATTAGGCGGGACGCAAAGAATGATTTCTTTGCAACCGGCCACGCGTGCGGGAACCCCAAGCATGAGAACAGTACTGGGATACGCCGCTTTCCCTCCGGGTATGTAGAGACCAACGCGCTCTATCGGACGGAATTCCCTCCACACCGAAACGCCCTTTTCTGTCTCAACTGCGGATTCATTCTTCTTGAGCGATTGTGTGTGGAATTTTTCTATATTCTTCTTTGCTCGTTTGAGCGCCCGCACTACTTCGGCAGATTCATTCTTGTATGCTTTCTGAATCTCGCTTTTCATAACAAGAAGGCTCTTTAGTGCTGCGCCGTCAAATTTGCGCGTAAGTTCGAAAAGCACTTTATCGCCGCCACTACGCACTTTTGCAATAATCGTGCGTACAGTCGATTCCACGCCCGCTTCCCCTTTTTGCGCGCGCCGCACCGCATTCAAAGAGCGTGACAGCGTATTTTTAGTTGTAATGAGAGTCTTCACCCCGTTAGAAGTAGGAAGCTTGCGCTTCCGACGTGCGTTTGATAGTGATGCTTTTTTAGACATAAGTGATATTTCTATTTTCTTTAGACTACATAACTTCCGAAACTTCTAACGGGGTTCATATTCTTATCGTAAGTTGACTAGGGACAAAAATCGGTCTTTCGTTATTTTCTTTTGAGGGCTCTCTACAAGCACTGCCTGCGACTCCATGATATCGCATATCTGCACGAGGTCGTGAGCCTTGAGCGTGCTGCCGGTTTGCACTATATCGCAGATAGCATCGGCCAAATCCAGTTCCGGAGTTATCTCTGTAGACCCCGATATTTGCACAATGCTCGCTTCAATACCATTCGCTGACAAAAATTTCGAAAGTAATTTCGGGTACGAAGTTGCTATTCTTTTACCCTCTAGGTCCTTCGGCGCTTTTATTCTGGAATCGCTCGGTGCAGCGATTACAAGCCTGCACCGGCCGAAATCAAGCTTCTCAATGACAGGCAGTTCGACTCCTTTTTCTGCTATAACGTTCTCTCCGACAATGCCGAAATCCGCAACACCGCTTCGCACATATTCCGGTATGTCGTCATCGCGCAGATACAGCAGGTCTATATCGTAGTTTTCGCACGGCAAGATGAGAGACCTTTCGTTTGGCGGGAATTTCAATCCGCGCGACGTAAGAAAGTCCATACTTGCCTTGTGCAAACGGCCGCTTTTCTGTATCGCTATTCTTTGGCGTTCTGGCTCGTAGATTATGTGCATCATAAATATAGGTTTCAGGTTACAGGTTATAGGTTTTAGGATACAGGTTATAGGTTATAGGAGATGGAAAACATCAATGCTTAATTCTTTTTAGGGCGAGGCGGTAACCGCCGGCACCATGATGGAGCCAATGTGCGACGCGCGTTACCGTCGCGGTCGAGGTTTTAACTTCTTTTGCTATTTCGGCGTACGGTTTCGGCTTTGCCACAGACAGCATTTGCGCTATCCGAAAGCGTGCAGTCATTTCCTCAACCTCTTTTATAGTGCAGACATCGCGAAAGAAACGTTCGCACTCATCCGCAGTTTTAAGCGTCAAAATCGCGTCGAACAGCTCGCGCGCTTCCTTAGTATTGTAGATGTCGTTTGTCATATGATTTACGATTTAGTAAAATCGCCTACTGGGTTAAAATCACGCTTGGCGCTATGCTAACGTATTAGCGTGTTAGCATGATATATCTCTACGGTCTCGCTGTCAAGTCCACCTTTGAATACAGTAGCTTTGCAGAATCCCGATACTTCATTTAGAAATGAAGTATCGGGATTTGAATACGCTTTAAAGAAAGAATGAATTCAGATTGGCCATTCTCTAGTCCGCCCAGGTCACGAACGTAAGTACTTTCTCGCCGCCCCCAAGATCACGCTCGTACAGAATGCTCCGGCCATCGCGCGATGCCCGTATCTCTCTTCCCCACTCCCTCGCATCCGAGGTGTCGATATTCGCTCTCCTGTCCGCAGAGCGCGACGCGAGTGAAGTGAAAGATGAATTGAAGGAATCGAGATGTGCATAGATCGCGCCGAGCTCATCGTAATCATGCGCATTTGGATGCTCGTTACTTGGCCCGTAATCGAATCCGTTGTATATGCCCCCTGCCGGTGCACTGGTGTAATCCATGCACGTGCCGAGATTTGAATTGTTGAATGCCTCATCTTGATGGTCGATGCCGAACGTATGTCCGATTTCCTGGCACATGACAAGATTGCGCCACGCACTCGTATTGTATTTAGTTGTGTTGAAGTACGTATCATTCAGCTTAACTGTTCCCTGCGTGATGTGATTGCCGCTAATCCAAATTGACGCAACTCCGAGCCAACCGTTGCTTCCATATTTGCTGTTGCACACTTCCACTAGTCCTTTCGTTGGATTGCAGTATTTTGGAG
Source organism: bacterium (assembly GCA_030674455.1). Lineage (GTDB taxonomy): Bacteria > Patescibacteriota > Minisyncoccia > Phycocordibacterales > UBA2100 > UBA10103. The sequence continues at coordinate 11,996 of JAUSGQ010000007.1, read as the reverse complement.
TATCTCGCCCCCTGGTGCCGTTTGTACCGCCCGCCAGAACGGCGGTATCGAGAACATCCGAGACATTCCAGTCGCTCGACGCTGTGGAAAGGTAAGCATCCCAAGCCGATGTAACATTGTCGCCAAGACTAAGACTTAAGGGGTTTGCACTTCGCGCCCAATGATAATTTCCCCAGGAATGATTCGCAAAAGCTGGAGCTGCCACAAGCAGCAAAACAGAGGCCACTATTCCAACAACAGAAAAAGAAATAGAACTTTTTGTCATAATACTTATTATAAATTCTTTTAATTTTATTATCCTGATAATCAGATTGAACTATCTAAAAGTATAGCTGTCATGTTCAAATACACAATGAATTTGTGGATATCTACTTCATTGAATCTTCATCAGATATATGGGCGCGTCGCACTTGTTTCTTGAGTCCCTATTGTACTCCGCTCGAACCTATTTTGGCGAACACCCATGATGTCGAAGACAGGTTAACGGGGACAGGCACAGTTATTTGCGAACCTTTTTCCGGTGCGAGAACTTAAAAATGGTACCTGACACCTTTTTCTGCTGTTATCTGCAAATAAGAAAATCTATATTTCCACATTCGCTCGATTGATACCTGTTTCATATTATTCTGGCTCCACAAATTCCTGCGCAAGCGCCTTAATCAAGTAATTATACGCATCATCATGCTTGCCTCCGCTCCCTTGGTAAGATAGGTGGTCGCGACGGAATATGCCCTGCAATAGAAGCGTCTTCTCTTCAAGGTCGAGTACTAATATCACGCGAAATCCTCCCGACTTTCCCCTTTTTCGCACCTTATCAGGCAAACGTGTTACCCAGCATTCGAAACTCGAATTCCGAAAAAAGCATGTCTGGACATTGTGCGGCAACGGAATGTTTTGGAATTCCTCAAGCGCGCGCTCATGATACTGGTAGTTTCCTTCATCTACGCTCTCCTTCTTCCACCACTTATCGAAACTCGCCGTCCGCTCTACGCGCCATGCCATAGGACAAGAAGGCGGGCGTCCTATGCGACAGCCTTTTCAGTGAAAAATTCTATATCGTCAGACTCTTTGTAATCGAGCGCCTTACTTGGTTTTGAAAACACCCACGGAGCTTCAGAATGTGTCTGTGCGATCATCTGGTCCGTACTCCAATCGTGAAATGTCGAACAGAGATAGCGCAACAATTCCCGTTCGTACTCATCGAAAACCTGCGGGTCATACGACTTCAAGGTTTGAAAACGATTCCGTAAGCCGTATTTCTCGCTTTTATCTTCTTTGCGTTCTATCAATTTCTTCTCCTGCGCAGGTTTGAGGATTTTTTCCTCAAGCGAATCCGCAAATGGACCTTTCGGCAATCGTTTATACGTTTCTCCGGTGACTGTTTTTCCGCGGTCACGGTACGAGATGAAATCAAGGTAGTAAAAAAGCTTGTTGAGTTTTGTGATACCCAACTTTTCGTTCCCGCATTCCGCCACAAAAAACAGGAGCGCGTTCGTATACTTCTCAATATTGAGCGTTGCCGCCATGTCTGTTTTATTATGCGCCATAAGCCTCATATTTACAACACTATAATGACGGAACTGTGAACTACCTCTTTACGTCCAAACCGACCCCCCAGCCACCCTATCGACTGCCCATTGTTTCCCCTTCCGTAGCTTTGCTTTGCCCCATGCACCCTTGCTTTTTCGCCAGGAAGTGGTATAATATGAGATGCTAAAGTTCCCCCGCGAATCCAATCCCCTCACCCTGCCAATAAGCTCCAAAACGGTACCTATTACATTTTATCTCCTTGAAGAATCCCGAACTTGATTTATATATTTTTATTTTCCACAACTTTTACTTGTGCAACAAGCTTAATTTTATCTAAAATTCTACTTTTGTAGTTCTTTCCTACAAGGTCAAAAACTTTTAGTAAATCTTTATATGTGTTTTTTCCACCAAGAAAATCCCAATATTCTTCGCCGACCAGAAAATCATTAGGGTGGTCCATCATATTCTGAATAGTAAAACGAGTATAAGGCTCTGGTGCATATGGGTTATAAGGAAAAGCTAAAAATACTTTTACCCCTTTTCTCTTTCTAGCAATCCATTCCAATAGTTTAGTTTTAGATTTTGTAAAAACATCAATGTTTGGCTTTACAGTTTTAATCTCAAAATAATATTCTGTACCATCTCTTAACATGTAAAAATCTACCTTGTTTCCTTCTTTATGATAAGTTCCACCTTCAGCAGAGACGTTTAATAACTCCTTAATTTCTTGCGCAATGTTCGCTTTTCGCTCGCCGTTTCTCAGTCCAGCAATAATACTTGAAATCAACGATTTTTGTTCTTTTGAAAGTACTCCGCCAATTCCATAATTCCTAAAGCACTCGGTCGCAGTTTCTCTAGCTATTATCACAGATACATCCTCGTATATCGACATACCTAGAGTAGTAGCAATTGAATGTATGAAAGAGTAGGCCGCGACTTTTTCACTATCTTGAACTAAACGTGATAGAAATGGCATCGATGTTGTTTCTCGTGAATATCTTTTTAATTTGTTCTCAATTTTTTTGTTAAGCAGATCTTCAATCTCCATCTTTTGTTTTTCGGATAGTGCCATAAATTACTTTGCTTTAAAATGAAAAATTATTTCTGAGTATGGATTTCGATCTCGTTCTGTGCGATTCAATACCGGCCGCTTGAACTGATTCACAATCTTCATTCCCGTTTTTTCCGCAATTTCTGGATAGAGATTGTATTTATCATTGGCCACAAGGAAAATGTTAAAGCCCTCTTTGAGATATTGCTTGCAGTTATTTAATACATCTGCAATTCCTTGCACATATGACCGGCGAGCCTCCAGCCCCTGCCCTTTGTATAGCGGGCCAATTTCCAATTCATCCTTGCGTTTAAAGCCAAGTAGGTCGTATGCATAAGCGTGCTGTTCGTGATAGTCGATGTTTCCAACATACGGTGGTGAGCAGAATATACCTGCTATTTTTTGCTTCTTTAGTATCTTTGCGAATTCTGGATTTTGTTTCCCTACTTTCTCAAAGATATTTACTTCTCTTGAGTCACCCGTTAAAACTGAATAGTGAACGGGCTGACGCAATCTGTTAAATTCTCTGATTCTGCCTAATGTATCAAGGGCGTAGCGATTGAGCATGCCTGTTATGGAGAGAAGGGGCTTGCATATTTTCTTGTGCTTGTGGCAGTAATAAGTCGTTAGCTGAGGTTCCTTGAGGGTTGCAAGATCGCTATGGGTAGTCGCACGGCACGACCTAATCGTTCGACTCAAAATAAGTGCCAGAATTTTTCGGGTCTTAACATCCTTTTCCTCTTTTATCGTTTGAAAAACATGATCTATTTCCCGACGAACATTGTCCGTAAACCATATATCGAGAAAAGAATTCGATTTATCTTGATTGAGCTTGATTGAATATTTCTTAAGTAGTTTTTGATAAGTAGGTAAAAATTCCTTCTCTTTTTCTGCGGCGAATTTATTCTCATTAAAGCCGCCTTGATTAACTTTGTATTTGAAATCATAACCTGGAAAGTGCATCAAGTTAAATTTTGCAAGTTCGGTCAAAAGTTCGTTTTCAAAATCCCGAATCTTATTATCGTGCTCAAAAGAATCAAGCGAAGCAATCAATCTTTTAATTGCTCTTTGTAAATATTCGTCGTCATAGTGAGTCGCCTTACAACTTGAGATCATGCAATTAAATTCAGAAACATCTATACCTATAGAGTGAATGCCCATTTCAAGGGACTGTATTACTGTCGTTCCAGAGCCCAAGAACGGGTCAAGAATAATATCCCCGGCTTTGAAATAGGCCTCTTTCTTGAATACATCCGTATGATTATCTATAAAATATTCAACAAGCTGCGGAATGTACTTACCTTTATATGGGTGGAGTCTGTGGACATGCTTCGTGGTGTCTTTTTCTCGTAAATTATCAAAAGAAAGTGTCCAATTTAAGTCATTGCCTAGATTTTTTTTCCAACTTATTTCGCGCCTACCATTGTATGAATCGTAATATTTCTTTAAATCATTCAAATCAACCATAGTCGAGCCGTTCTCTCCGTGTTTTTTTACTTTTCCATATTGAACAAGGTAGGAAATGTTTGTAGGTGAAACTTCCTTGTTGAGAAGGCCAGAAGCCCATTGGGAAGCTTCTTGTATTGTAGCGAGAGTCATGCATCGCATTATAACCCAGGCAAAGGGACGTTTTGTATATAGAGATATAGAGAAGGTATACATCTAAAACGCCCCGTTCAGTCGCCCATCCTCACTTACCTCTCTTTCGTAATTGCGGCCCAAATCTCCAAAAGATCCCATATTCGAATAAAGATAACCGGGGATAACCGGTACCAATAACCGGTACCAGGTACCGTTTTTCCACAAAAGGTTGCATAGTGGCCGCAGAGTACTCAACCGCTATCTTGTGTAATACGTCAAAAAGATTCATAGATCTGCAAGCACTTCCTGGACAATGCCTTGTACACTATCGCCCTCCCCTGGCGTTATTGGCATGTGCTTTTTGTTAGTACTTTTTGGCAATAGTAGGCGGATGCCGTTTTCACGTGGCCCATATTCTTTGATAGTCACATTTTCACCACCGAGCAAAGCTACGACCTTATCACCAGTTTCGCCCTTCTCACCAAAACGGCAAAGCAATAGATCGCCGCTCTGTATGCCGGCCCGATTCATCGAATCGCCTTCCGCACGAACGATGAAGTATTTAACGCCCGATCTAAGTTTCTTTTTCGGCACCGGTATGTACTCTTCAATGTTTTCCTCTCCAAGCAGCGGATTGCCGCATGGCGCGGATCCCACAAGTGGCACACGAACCATATCGACAGTAATCGGAGATTTAACAAGGCCCGCTTTGTTAGCTTTTTCAAATTGCGGAACAGTACTGGACAGCAGTTGATTGAGACGATTCCGTAACTTCTCATCGACTACGAATACGTATGTACCCTTGATGCCTCGCGTTAGCAATGTTTTGTAAATATTAACAATGTATTGCTGTAGCTCGCCCGGCTCTGTAATTGATCGTTTCCCGTTAAAATCTTTGTATTTCTTTTCGTCGACAACCAACTTATCCTCAATTTCGTCGTATGAGAGTTCGGGCCCAATTATCACTCCTGCGTAGTTAAGGTCATATCCCTGGATTGTATGAATGCAACCGACCTCATTGATTGCATTCTTTGAGTTTACCCAATCTGTGGTTGTACCGTTCCACACAAGTTTTAGCCCGTCTATTTCGATATCGTAATCCCATTTCCCTTTTTTGGTCTGCCACGGCCATGCATATCCTGCTACAACCCGTGCAAGGGAATGCTCTGAATTTTCCCGCTTAATATCTTCAACCATTTTATGGACATCGTCATAGATTCGAAAATCGTACTTACTCTTATCAAATTCTTTAGGTTTGGTGAGAGACAATAAATCGTCAATAAATTGCAGGTAATCAGAGCCACCCTCTACCCGCATTTGGCTTACTAACTCATGATGTGTCGCATTTAGTTTTTTGAAATCACTCGGCCTGATGTCCTTGGGAATAACGCTCTGCCTCTCGTCATAGAAAAAAATCTGCTGCGTAGACGTTTTCATTATCCAATCAAGCTGTGTCGCCTCTTTGTTTAAGGCCAGTTTTTTGTTCGTCGATTCATAATCCGGGTAGTTTGCCAGATTCACCCTGCGACTTAGACGATGTGACTCATCGACGATTAACAGATCGTACTTTTTCTTGGCAACATCACTCGGTCCGATTATCATTTCTGCTCCCAGCTCGGGTACACGCTTAACCACTCGCCGTAGCGTTGATCTCAAACTCGTCATCGGCACAACAAGGGCCATGCTTACGTCCTGCATGTCAGTGCGCTCTTTCAAATGCTTAAGAAGATAGAGCGCGAGGATAGATTTTCCAGTCCCTGGCGCGCCACTCACGATGTGCGTTACGGGTTCCCGCTTTATAATACTTTCTTCCAGCTCTGCGGCTACAAGCAATTGATCTTCAGTAAGTGCCTTGTAGGGAGAGTATTTGAAAAACTCGCTGTTCTTAATATCTTTTAGATCTTGTTTTACCAATCCCTTATCTCGTAGCTGTGGCCATACCGTTTCGAGTTTTGCCAAATATTTCTCCTTCTCATAGTAATTGTGATTAATCAATCCACCATTTCCATTTTGCAATTTAAATTTCCCATCCGCTGAAACATACTGGATGAGCAGTGATTCGAAATCGTATGCGGCCGACATGTTAAATTCTTCGTCGGTCAGAACATGAATGCGTTTTAATCTTGCTCTGTCCGGATTGTCATAATGCTGATTACTGCGACTGAATACGTTCGTTGTCTGGCCGATGTACATCTCTGTTCCATTTTCTTGGATGTATACAACGGGCCAGTTGAGGCCAAAGTGATACTCGCGAAGCTGATTGAATTCATCCTTTTCGAAGGGAAATGTTTTTAATTCCGTCATACCCTACAGAGCGGTGTATTTTGTGTGCCTGCCTTTTGATTTCTCAACAGGATATTTCTCTTCGTTCTTTTTCATTTTCGCTTCAAATGCTTTGGCAAGGTCGATGTCCATATCATTGCTCATTAAAACTACCCAGTGCAACACGTCAGCAAGTTCTTCCGCAACCTCGCCTTTGTGCTCCTTAAGATATTTTTGCACCTCTTCTGGAGTCTTCCACTGAAAGTGCTCCATCACTTCAGCCGCCTCCAAGACGAGCGAAAGCGCCATATCCTTTGGATTATGGAACTGTTTCCAATCCCGAGCATCCCGAAACGCCACTACCATTTCCTGAAATTTAGCAATATCGGACATGTTTAGATAATCCCACAAATCTTCATTTTTGGGAAACAGTTCCCGCCTATTTTCCTTATGCTAGTCTTTTGCCGCGCCCGTCCATAGCTTTACCGTGTCCCCAGTAGCCTTGGCGAAGGGGGATGCGAAGGAGGGCAAAATACTAGAATAGATTGCCCGCGTCTCACAACTCACACCCCAACCCCTAACGACATTCTCACATTCTGCAGAATGTGAGAATGTCGTTAGCATCATTGTCAGCGGGAGTTGTTGCATTTTTTGCAACAACTGGAGGAAATGGGGTCAGGCAGGATAAAAAGCCATCCCACAAATCTTCCCCGCAGTACATGCCCTGTGGGCATGCCGTCTTACACCCAGTAGGTCATTCTACTGAATGAGGTGCACATCCCCACCCGATGTGCCGTTTATTTCCCGTCATTCTAACGTTTTGCCAGACTACGCTATCGCTTCGCTGGACTGCTGTTTGTAGCCAATCGGTACGCTCTTGGACAAACAGGGAGCCTGCCGACCTCTGGTGGGCAAAACGTCAAAATGACCCTCCTTAACCCCCTTTCCAATCCATTCTAGTATTTTGCCGCGCCCGTCCATAGCTTTACCGTGTCCCCAGTAGCCTTGGCGAAGGGGGATGCGAAGGAGGGCAAAATACTTGAATAGATTCCCCGCATCTCAATCCCCTTACCACCCCTTAACGACATTCTCATATTCTTGAGAATATGAGAATATGAGAATGTCGTTTTTGTCAGAATCGTCCCCAATTCTAGCTTTTCCACATCCCTTCCCCTTCACTTGATTTTCAACCTCAAATGCATATACTGAACAGGTCTTTTGGTTTTGGAAAAAACCGAAAGGGTACTACATCCCAGGGTGGCCCTCCGCGAGGAGGGCCACTTTCTATATTCAGGACAGCGGTCGGCGTACAAGTGCTCTCCCCCAAACGTCTGCCGTGATTGCCAGAATGTCTGTGTATCCGTCTGCGCCAGTTTTGAGCTCGTGAGAAATATTATTTCTGGAAGAAAATATGTACACTTTCTTTCCGCCGTTACGAAGATACGTAACAAGGGCAAGGAAGTCCGAATCTCCGGTGAAAAAGACTGCGGTGTCATAGGAATCTTTACTATGTATTGCATCTATGGTTATTTCCACGTCCATGTTGCCCTTCTCCTCAAAAGAGTCCCCGGCGTCGCTGTGCACTGCAATCCGTTTCAGTTCCTTCTTTCGCACCACAAACCCCAAACCTTTCTTGAGGTATGTGTAAAATTTGTGTTTCCCGTCTATGCTGTAGGAACGCGTGCCTTCGCCGGGATATGCAGTGTAATAAAATGTCTTTACACTGGCAGGCGCGAACTCTTTTTTAAGATAATTATGTAACTTCACATAATCGAAGATATATCCTTTTGCTTTTTGCGCTTCCCACACGTTAGCCGCATCTATGAACACACAGACCGACTTTTTTGCAGCCTTTTTCATTGCCTGAAATCATCCCACAAATCTTCCCCGCAGTACATGCCCTGTGGGCATGCCGTCTTACACCCAGTAGGTCATTCTACTGAATGAGGTGCACATCCCCACCCGATGTGCCGTCTACAGGCGAATCAGCAGACCGTCTACAGGTGCCGATGCCTACCCCATCGGCCTTCGTGGTTTGACCCGAATTAGCAAATTCGTGGCTCGGCCACCAGCCGTTCATCCTTTTCCAGAACCTTTTGTAACTGTTCAAAAAGCGTGTAGCGCATAGGTAGTTGCTTTTATACTGTAGCATCGGCGGCAATCTTCCACACTCCTTTTTCAAGAAAGGCCGGAATAGTCTGACGACTGGCTTTGTTAAGAAGATTTGAATGGGAAAGATTGTTCTGCTTTGCATATTCATTAAGCGAGGTGATTGTCTTTCCTTCCAAATAGGCAAGACGCTTGTGATAGCTATTGGTGAGCGCGCGCCCGACAATTTCTTCCATAACCTTCGTACTGCCCTTTTTTTCGTATTCCTGAAATGCGTCGTAGTAACGCGCGCGATTCGCAAATGCGATATTAATTGTTACGTACCCTTCGCGTATCAATTCATAATTATTCAGTACGCGGCCGATGCGGCCGTTGCCGTCGCAAAAGGGATGAATATCTTCAAAAGTAAGGTGGAGTCGCGCGATACGAGCAACAATGTGTCCGTCCTTGCCTCCGTGATACGCAGCAAGCATGTCGGCAATCAGCCGGTCAACATCTTTCGGGTCTGCGCCAATATGCGCGCCAACGCGCACCCATTCATCACCTCTGCGAAAGCGTCCTGCAATATCATCGCGGATATTTGCGATAAGCATTTTATGAAGTAGAAGCATGACCGACGGTGAGAGCTCCGACTCCTTCGCCCCTGATTCAATATACTCCATGACTCGCGCGAGATTCTTCGCCTCAAAGAGTTCGCGCTCGCTCACGAAACGCTCAAGATCTATTTGGAGAAGAATCTTCTCTGTCTCTTCAAGAGTGAGCGTGCTGTTCTCAATCGCGTTTGAGTTGTAGACATGCTCGGGGATTTCAGCTTCGCTTATGACTTTGATCAACGATTCCTTCCCTGGCAGTCTCTTATAGTACCGCTCGCGAAGTGATGCTACTTGGCCCATTGTATGTGGTGTACGCGCCATAAGTATAGTTATCGGCATTCTAGTCCTTATTCACTGGAATGTCAACTATAATCGTGAAAGATGTTGATAAATGTCTAAATTTCACGATTATTGCGCTGTTGATTACTTAAATTTATGTGATGTTTAACCTATTTCTAAGTTATTTTCGCTAGATTAACGGGGACAGGCACAGTTATAGGAAACCCCAATATGACCTCGTCCCACATAGATTAACGGGGACAGGCACAGTTATAGGAAACCCCAATATGACCTCGTCCCACAAATCTTCCCCGCAGTACATGCCCTGCGGGAGTGCTGTTTGTAGCCACGCGCGCGTGGACAAACAGGGAGCCCGACTACGCTAGCGCTTCGCTGGACCGTCTACAGGTGTCTATCATCAACGATAGACCTGCGTTTTTCTAAAGTCTCTTTGAGACTAAGGAAAACGGGAGCATGTTTGGGAAATGACACAGCCCCCGCCCCGCACCCAATCCCCCCCTTTCTTATTGCAGTCTTTTGCAAAAGACTGCAATAAGAATATTCCACATCAAAATCCACTCAGTATCCCCGCCTGCTTTCCTAGAGACTAATTTCTAAAGAACACTGGGAAAATGCTTTTCAACTGCTTTTTCGTTTGCTTGAACATAACTCACACATTGACCTTGATTTTTAAAATAAGGATTGGTGAAAGTCTCCCAACCACCATTCTTACACTGGTTTTTGTTTGTTGGAACAGGAGGTATAGGTATATTTATTTCGGTTATTTCCAAAGGGAATCCATCCACTACCACCTCGCTCGTACCGTCCGAGGCCACAAAACCGTAGTAGTGAGTTCCAGCAACTTCACGATTTCCCGTGGCGGCGTATTGTTCTCCGTTGGCATAATTGCCGTCGTGAAGGGCGGGGTCGGCTAACGCATCTACCCCCATGGGAACGGTCGTTGTAGCGTGACCATATAGAATGGTGTAGATGAAACTTGGCGGATTGTTATCCGCATCGGTGTAAATAATACGAAAGGTGAATTCGGTCGCAGTATCACCGCTATTCGGATCAATGCCATCTCCAGCGTATGGCTCGGTTTCGGGGAAAGAAAGGACGGGCGGCTGATTAATGAGAGGAGTGAGTTGATACAAATAAACATCCATATTACCGCTTCTCCCATCGGCCCACACAACACCTCCTTCGTGAATGTCTGGACCATCTCCCGCCGCAAAATTAAAGTCGGCTGTATCGCTTGAGATGCGCGACTGCTCGCCGGTAGTTATGTCGTAGCGGTAGATGGCACTCTTAAAGGTTACCAGATCAGTTCCGAACCATACGATTTTATCCCGAAAGATATGGAGGAGGCTGTCGCTCACATTACTTTGGGCGTCTAAATTGGTATAGGTTTGGGTTTCGAGATTATAAATATTTAGGCGGTCTGGGTGCCCGAAACCGCCCGGCTCTGCCCATACAACCGTCTGCTCGTAAATATCCGGCCGGAAGCCGGAGTGCACCTGTCCGGAGAAAATTTTGGTAAGCTGTTGCGTTTCAAGATCGTATACATAGACACCAATCTCCTGGGCATTCACATTCCCAAAATGGGTGTCGTTGAGAAACACGATTTTGTTTCCGTATATCGCGGGTGCTCTCTCTGACATTGGGTCGCTAGTTATTCGTGTTGTTGTGCTCGTTGTAATGTCGTACAGAAAAATATCTGGGTTGCCACCTTCGGGAGGTGTCGCGGAGAAAACCATCTTGTTATTGTAAATACTGACCCGCCATGGGTCCGGATGTATACTTTCATTGGCAAAACTCCTTTCCTCTCCATTCTTTAGGTCATACATGTAGAAGCCACCAGAGCCATCAAACCATGTAATAATGTCTCCGCGCATATAGGGGTAATTTTTCGTATACCCGCTTGTAGTAAGTCGTCGTTGTTCTCCGGTTGAAATGTTGTAAAGGTATATCTCCCCTTCGGTATAATCCGACCATACGATTTTGTCGCCATATATTGATGGGAACCGCTGGTGGTTGAGGTCGTTGGTTATTTGTCGCTCGGTTTCAGTAATCGCGCCCGCGTTTGATGCGCCCGTCAAAGCAACAAATAATACGATAGTGACAAAGAGGATGCCCGATTTGAGGTTGCGCTTTGTCATAAATAAGGGGTTGTTTCGAGCAATATAGCTTTTTAGTAGCGCCAGTCAATGCGTATTTCTGCGTCATCTAGTTATTTCTCATCTACCTTGCAAATCTAGTATACTACGTTCATGCGTTATTTCCTCTATGCCCGTAAAAGCACCGATGTTGAGGACAAACAGATTCTCTCCATTGATGCACAGCTGTTGGAGCTTCGCTCCTCCCGCAAAAAAAACGGCAAAATCGAGACCTCTTTGATTCTGGAGTCTCTATTAAAACACGCTCGAACCTATTTTAGCCAGCACTCCGACTGACTTCGCACGCTCCGCGCGCGTGGTGGCTTTTGATTTCATCATACGCTCCGATTCCGTGGTGACTCTAATCATTCCGCCCAACGCCTCGCAGAGCCTCGGCGTTCCGCCCTCGCCTTTTGCCCCTTCTCCATTCTTATT
>JAUSGQ010000005.1 GCA_030674455.1 bacterium | reverse complement strand
ATCGTATTTGTTCCTCGTAGAGTTCACAAAAGGCGCCAACGCTGTCCAGACACCCATTCATCTCACTCGATTCTGCCGGGCACGGCGCTCCGCAGAAGTGACGAATTGCACAGCGGGAACATGGTTCTATGTTTTCGACTTTCCGCCCGGTAACGGCGCTAAAGGCATCAGAGGTAAGAGCTTTACCGATATCTCCAGTAAAAATATTCCCCCCCCGGAAATGCGGCAATCCGATGAACTCGCTACAGGGAAATATATCGCCTTGCGCTGAAAGTGCGAAAAAACACCGTCCGCCGCCGCAGGGGGAAATGTCACACATAAGCCTCCTGGCAGTAGGCGCCACAATACCAACTATGACATTGGCAAAATTAGCGATGACCAGTTTGCGCCCTGTCTTCTGATAAAGTTCATAGCTACGGTCCAACGCCGCCATATAGTGCTTCGCTAATTGGGCGTCACCTGGTTTGACTTTCCGGGCGCCCTCCTGGGTACAGCGGACAGGGTTCAACATACAAGCCGGGACGTCATTAGAGTGGAAAAAGTCCACAATCTGCCGCAGAGAGCGCACATTCCGGTTGGTGACCGTACAGATAACATTATAGTTTGCGTATCCCTTTAGCCGCTCTAAAGCGGCAGTTACACGCAAGAACACCCCTTCGCCAGACCAGTTATGTCGGGTCTTATCTGCAATCTCAGCAATGTGTCCATCAAGAGATAAACCGATGCCGACTCGATGGGAGGTCAGGAAGTCTATGGCGGCATTATCCAACAAGGTACCGTTAGTTTGTACCCCAAAATGGAAATCATCTTGATACTGCTCAATACCGGCAAACATCGCTTCACGGTTCAGCATAGGCTCGGAACCGTGGAATACAACCTGAGGAACCGAACCCTCTGGTAAAGCCTTCTTAAAATGAACCTTAAGGATGGAGAGCGCTTCCAGGAGATTAGCCCTGGACATATGCGCTCCGTCCTTGCGCATTTCCCCAGGGATGTAACAGTAATCGCAGTTGAGATTACATCGCTCAGTCGGGTTAAAATAAACGGCGGATGGTTTGAGGCCAAAGCGGAGCGTTTTCATCTCTTGAGCAAAAATTGCCGCCTTTTGGCGGTACTGAGCAAGCAACTCACTGTCCCCTATAGCCTCACTCAGTTTGTCCTTTTTCACCAGAGACCAGAAAGCCGTATCGGGATTTATCAGGCCAACATAGACATCATGGCCAATATCGATTGGCTGCAACAGGGGGCCTTTTCCGGTGTTGGAGTAGCGGCCCCGCGAAGGGACCGCCGCTCCTTTTGACTGCTCAGGCATCCTTACTTCTCCTCTTTGCCCATTAGAATGTAGTGAGAAAGCCCGGTGCCATTAGCTTTACACCCCTTGCGGTAAGCAATGACATCCTTCCTTTCGCTCTTATCCATTTTGAACCTCCTTTCCTTTCGGTCTATGGGCCTCTGAGCCCAAATAAAAAGGGCTCTGACACACCTTAAGGGGTGCGCCGGAGCCCTTTACCATCGGATTCCTAACAAGATACTTCTAATTTCGGCAGGTCTTCTGGCTCTTAGATCATCCTACTCCTTTACGCCTTCCCATCTCGCTGAAGCGAAATAGTGGATTTATGTAAAGTTTCGTCCCTAATCACAGCGGCGGGACCGCACCCGGATTTCACGGGTTTCCCTTTTAAGCTTCTATCTCAAAGCACCGAAAAACATCCATTAATTTTGTAAGTTGCATAGTGATTTTAATGAAACTATACGGTTTTGTCAATTGCCTATGACTCTCCATAATCCGTGGATTGTACCCCCCGATGCATCGGGGGGCATGATGGGGTTTTTATATCTATGCCCCAGACTTCAGTCTGGGGTACTGAAAAACCACCAAGGTCCCTGATAATTACGCCTTCTAGTAGCTG
>JAUSGQ010000024.1 GCA_030674455.1 bacterium | reverse complement strand
GTCGGCGCGGGACGCGTCGGCCTGATCCGCGGCGAGCTTGCAGCGCGTCACCCGGCAGTCGAATGGATCGGCATCGCGGAAACAAACCCCGAGCGCGCCAAGTTCGTTGCTGGCAAGATCGGCGCCGAGTTCGTCACGGCGGACTTTCGCGAGCTTCTGCAGCGCCCGGAAGTGAACGCCGCGGTGATTTCCACCGACGAGCATTTGCACGTCGACCCGGTGCTCGCCGCGGTCGCGCGCGGACTGCCGATGATGATCGAGAAGCCGCTCGCGACCGACCTCGCCGAGTCGCAGCGGGTGATGGACGCGATCGAGAAGTCGCAGGTCGATGCCGTGGTCGGCTACACCCAGCGCTTCCGCCGCCGCTGGCTCGTGGCCAAGGAAAAGGTCCGCACCGGTGCGCTCGGTGAGGTCACGATGGTCACCTCGCGCGCCTTCATGAACCGGCTGGTGGCGATCGACAACTACCAACGTTCCGACAATCCTTCCGAGATCTCCCCGATGGTGATTTCGGGCACTCATGCTCTCGACATCGTCATGTGGCTGATGGAGACCAAGACGCCGGTCGAAGTCTATGCGCGCTCGGTCAACAAGGCGCTGGGGCCGAAGTGGCAGGGGATCGACGGCACCGGCTACCTGATCACATTCAACGACGGCGCCCTTTACCATGGCGTGATCTCCTGGGCGCTGCCCGAGGTGTGGCCAGGAGCCGTCTACAGTCTGGAAGTCGGCGCGGTCGGGACCGAGGGCGTGCTGACCATCGATGACACCCACCGCGACCTCGTGCTTGCCACCAACCTCGTGCAGGGTGAAGGCTACGCTCCGGACAAGCGCCGGCATGTAGACTTTCTGACCAGCTACCCGGTGGGCGACATGGCGCTCGGCGAACTGCGCGGACCGATGCGCGAGGAAACCAATTCGTGGCTTAATCGCGTCGCGCTCGGCGTGCCGACCCAGCACGCCACCGCGCGCGAGGGACACAATCGACTCATGCTGACCAAGGCGATCGACCTTGCGGCGCGCCTCAAACGGCCCGTCGCATTGCCGATCACGCCCGAGGATGAAAGACGCAAGAACTGAGTTGCTTGCAGGAAACGCGCGCTTTAAGTAGAAAATCCATAGACACACAACCCAAGGAGGACAACATGGCAACACGACGTCATGCCATCACCCAGCTGGTTCTGGTATTCCTGGCCACGTTGGCGGCGGGCTGGTCTACCGCGCAGGCGGCGGAAAAATTTCCGGTCAAACCCGTTCGCGTGATAGTCCCGTACGCGCCGGGTGGGGCGACGGACATCACTGCCCGCCAACTGCAGTCAAGATTGAACGAGCTTTGGGGGCAGTCCGTCATTGTGGATAACCGCGCAGGCGCCTCGGGCAATATTGCGCTTGAACTGGCGGCCCGGGCGGCGCCGGACGGTTATACGCTGTTCGTCGGCAACGTCTCCACCAATGCGATCAATGAAACCACCTTCGC
>JAUSGQ010000022.1 GCA_030674455.1 bacterium | reverse complement strand
TACTTGCAAACGTCAAGGCGGGCAGCGTCGCGCAAGGGTTCAGCACCATTACCATGCAGCTCGCGCGCAACGTGTGGCCGGAGCGGCTGCCCGGCGCACAGCGCACGCTGAAGCGAAAGATCCTGGAGATCCGCGTCGCGCTCGAGATCGAGCGCAAATTCTCGAAGGACGAAATTCTCGAACTGTATCTCAACAATATCTACTTCGGGAGCGGCGCTTACGGCATTGAGGCCGCGGCCCGCAACTACTTCGGGCATTCCGCCCGCCAGCTGTCTCTCGACGAGGCAGCGGTACTGGCAGCGTTGCCCAAGTCACCGCGCGCCTACGATCCACGCCGCAACCCCGAGCAGTCGGCGACGCGCCGCAACCTGGTGCTGGACGTGATGGCGGCGCAGGGCCGTATCGATGCGGACGAGGCGCAGGCCGCGCGCGCGGCCCGGCTGAGCGTGCGCCGCGAGCCGCCGCCGGGCCCGAAAAAGCCGTCGTTTGCGCCGTACTTCGTCGAAGCGGTTCGGCGCGAGCTGGAGGATCGGCTCGGCGAGGATCTGTATACGGCGCCGCTGCGGATTCACACGACGCTGAACCGGCGCGCGCAGGAAATCGCAGAACAGGAATTGTCGCGGCAACTGCGCGCGATCGAAAACGGCGAGTACGGACGCTTTCGGGGCAGACGCTACTCTTCCACGCTCGAGCACGGCGACGATCCGAAATACCTCCAAGGCGCGGTGGTGCTGTTGCAGGTGCAGACCGGAGACATCCTCGCGCTCGTGGGCGGGAGGGATTTTCTGCAATCTCGCTTCGACCGCGCCACGCGCGCACTGCGACAGCCCGGCAGCGCATTCAAGCCGTTCGTGTTCGCCGTGGCGCTGCGTGAAGGTTATGCGCCGAGCCAGCATATCGCGGATACGCCGTTGCGCATGGAGCTTCCAGGCGGAGAAGTGTGGGAGCCTCGGAACTTCGGGGGCGAATTCGAGGGCGACGTGAGCCTGCGCGAGGCGCTGGTGCGATCGAAGAACGTACCCACCGTGCGGCTGGCCGCGGCGGTGGGCATTCCCGACGTGATCAGGCTGGCGCGGCGCGCGGGGATACGCAGCCCGATTCCCGACCTTCCATCCGTTGCGATCGGTACCGGCAATGTCACGCCGGTCGATCTGACCGCAGCGTACACGGTGTTTGCCGGGATGGGTGAGGCATCGACACCGCGCGGCGTTACGCGCGTAGAAGACGCGGACGGCAATGTCGTATGGGACAACGATGCGGAGGTTCGCCAGGTGCTGGATCCGGCTGTGGCCTACCTGGTCACCAACCTGCTGACTGACGCCGTCAACAAAGGCACGGGCTCAGGCGTGCGGCGCGCCGGCTACTCCGGACCGGCAGCGGGCAAGACCGGCACGACCAGCGGCGGCGCGGACGCGTGGTTCGTAGGCTACACGCCCGATGTGGTAGGCACCGTCTGGATGGGTTTCGACAACCCGAAACCGATTTTGCGGGATGCAACGGGCGGAAGACTGGCCGCGCCGGTGTGGGGGCGGATCATGCGCCGCGTGACGCACAACTACGCTCCATCTCACGCATGGATTACCCCAAAACAGGTTCACCACCTTGCCGTGGACCCGAGCACGGGCCTTGTGCTTCCGCGTGGATGCCGCCCCGAACAGGGGCGCTCG
>JAUSGQ010000021.1 GCA_030674455.1 bacterium | reverse complement strand
CGGTCACGCTCCGCCGGAATCGCCGGTCACGTTACCGAAATGATCGGTCACGCTGCCAAAACGCCCAGTCACGATGCGCCGATATACCCAGCAAGCGCTTCTTGGCGCTTGGCATAGGGTCATGCGCACGTATATACTAAGTCATTACCCTCACACCGGAGGTTCACTCATGGCGAAGGAAGCGGTTTTCACAATGAAGCTGGAACCCGAGCTGCGCGCCGAGTTCATGGCGGAGGCCGAGGCCGCCCACCGGCCGGCGTCTCAAGTACTTCGCGAGTTGATGCGCGAGTTTGTTCATCACCAGCGCGAAGCGCGGAAATATGACAAATTCCTGAACCGCAAAGTTCAGGTTGCCCGCTCTTCGATGCGTGCCGGACGTGGACGGTCAAATGACGATGTTGAAACCGACTTCGCCGCACGGCGCGCCCGTGCGGCAAGAAAAGCGTGAGGGTCATTTAGACACCAGAGGCACAGCAAGACCGCGCCGACGTATGGGACTACATCGCGGCCGACAACCCACGGTTCGTGCCGTGGAATATCGGCGTGACGGGGTAGAGCGCTCGTTCATCTTGAGCTACAGCGTTTTGATGACGCGTTCGAAGTTGCCCATTTCCGTGCGCATGAACGCGTCGAACTCCTGCGGACTCGTGGCCGCCGCGACCAGGCCCTGCTTGCCTAGAACGTCCTTCACTTCGGGAAGCTGCAGCGCCCGCCCGATGTCCGCGCTCAGCCGTTCGATCACCGTCCTGGGTGTCGCGCTGCGCGCCACCGCGCCGAACCAGTTCAGCGCCTCGAATCCGGGGTAGCCCGATTCCGCGATCGTAGCTACATTCGGCAGGTGGTCGGAGCGCGCGAGCGAGGTCACGGCAATGCCGCGCAGTCTGCCCGAAGCTATGTGCGGCGCGGTTTCCGTAATGTTCGCAATCAGCATGGAACTGTGCCCGCCCATGACCGCGATCGTCGCGGGCGCACCGCCGTTATAGGGCACGTTGACGAGATTGATCCCGGCCGCCTCCCTGAACCGCTCCATGGCGAGGCGCTGCCCGCCTATGATGCTGGCGGTCGCGAACG
>JAUSGQ010000063.1 GCA_030674455.1 bacterium | reverse complement strand
AATGTTCAAGTCCTTCGCGGGAATCGATCTCCTGCACGTCCCGTACAAGGGCGGCGCCCAGGTGATGATCGACCTCATGGGCGGACAGGTCGCGCTCATGTTCAGCAACCAGTTGGGCGTCCTGCCACACATCAAAGCCGGCAAGCTTAAAGCGCTGGGCGTCGCAAGCGCCGCGCGTTCGACTGCGCTGCCGGACGTGCCGACATTTGCGGAAGCGGGATTTCCCGACTTCAAAGTCTCGGTGTGGTGGGGCGTCATGGGGCCGGCCGGAATTCCGAAAGAAATCGTGAACCGGCTCAATCGCGAAATCGTCGCGGGATTATCGTCGCCGGAGATGAAGGGGCGGCTGCAAACGATGAGCGCGCAGCCGATCGGCGGCACGCCTGAACAGTTTACGGCATTTTTCGCCGCCGAGACGAAACGCTGGGCGCCGATCGTGAAGGCTTCGGGAGCGAAGGCTGATTGAGCTCGCACAGCGATTCCCTCTATCCATCGCTGCTCGCGCCATTCACCCTCGCGGGCAGGCGCCTGCGCAACCGGCTCATGCACGCGTCGATGAGCACGCTGATGGGCGAAAACGGCCGCGTGACGGACCGTCTCATCCGGTATCACGCGAACCGCGCGCAAGGCGGCGCGGCGCTGATCGTCACCGAGCCGCTGGGCATGGCGCCGCATCAAAAGGTTCCCTCCAGGGTTCGCGTCTGGAATGACGATAACGTGGACGCACTGAAACGCTGGGCCGACGCGGTCGAATCCGAGGATTGCCGGCTGCTCGCGCAGGTGCAGGACCCGGGCCGGGGGCGGCACGCGCCGGGACGCAATCCCGACGCCATCGGCGCATGCGCGTTGCCCGATGATCTGAGCTGGACGGTTCCGCACGCGCTCACGATTGACGAGATCCACCGGCTGATCGATGATTTCGCGCAGTCGGCGCAGCGTTTACAGCGCTGCGGCTGGAGCGGCGTTGAGATCTCGGCCGGCCACGGCCACCTGTTGCATCAGTTTCTTTCGCCGTGGTCGAACCATCGCAACGACCAATACGGCGGCGATCTTGAAGGACGCACGCACCTGGTCGCCGAGCTTATGGCCGCGCTGCGCGCTCTCTGCGGCCGTGATTTCATCGTCGGCCTTAAACTTCCCGGCACCGATGGCGTCGCCCGCGGTATCGGGCCCGCAGAAGCTGCACGCATCGCGACGCAGCTTACGCGCTCGCGCGAAGTCGACTACGTCTGCTTCGCGCAAGGCAGCCACGCGCGCTCGCTCGAACTCCACGTGCCTGATGGTCACGGGCCGCGCGTGCCCTACCTGCCGCTCATTCGCGAGTTGCGGAAAGCGGTGTCCGGAGTGCCGCTCGTGGCGCTCGGACGCATCACCGATCCCGCTGAAGCCGATCGCATCATTGAGAGCGGCGACGCCGAGTTGGTCGCGCTCGGACGCGCGCTCGTTACCGACCCGGCGTGGCTTGCGAAAGCCGCGCGCGGCCGCGCGCATGACATCCGCTACTGCGTTTCGTGCAACACGTGTTGGGACACGATCGTCACGCAGCATCGGCCGATTGCCTGCGACAACAATCCGCGCGTTGCAGCGGACGACGAAGTCGACTGGTGGCCGCAGCGGGCGCCGGTTCGCAGCCGGGTAGTCGTCGTCGGCGCAGGCGTCGCGGGCATGGAAGCTGCATGGGTGGCCGCAGCGCGGGGGCACGCAGTGACCGTCTTCAGCGCCTCGGGCGAAATCGGCGGCAAAACGCGGCTGCACGCATTGCTGCCGGGCGGCGAAGCGTTGGCCAGCATCTATGACTACCAGCATGCCGCTGCGCTGAGGGCCGGCGCACGTTTTGAGCTGGGGGTCACCGCAGCCGCCGCCGATGTGATCGCACTCAAACCTGACGTCGTGGTGCTCGCGAGCGGGGCGCGGATGCTCGCGCCGAGTTGGCTCCCGCCGGAGATACGCGACGCCGGAATCATTCCGGATTTGCGCAGTGCGATG
>JAUSGQ010000062.1 GCA_030674455.1 bacterium | reverse complement strand
GCCGTCACTCCCGCGCCCACCGAGTGCACTTCGCCCGCAGCCTCGATGCCGCCAAGCTTTTCAGGCCCACCGTGCACGGCGCCGCCCACGGCGAGTTCGCCGTAATTCATTGCGGTCGCGCGCACGCGCATCACGATTTCGCCCGCCTTCGGTTGCGGCACCGGCATCTCGCGCCATTCGAAGACTGCCTTGTGGTCCTGGGTAACGATCCAGCAGGTTTTCATGATCGGGAAAGGCTTTCGCGGTTGTTCAGGGGCGATCATGCTACCAGTTTATTCGGCGGCTGCCATCTCGGGCAGCGAGGCGGCGCGCGTGACCGCGTTCAATACGTGCCATGATATGGCTTGATTGCGTAACTTCGCGCTCTAACAGCGCGTTCGACTACGACGCGCGCAAGAGCAGCGCGCGCGGGTCAACGCGGACGTTGGACGTTGAAGCGCAGCTAGCGGGAAGGGCCGATGAGTGCCTCGACCAGAAAAAGTGTGTGAGCGGGTGGCGCGACGTATGATCCCTACGTGGGCCGTTGGAGTCGTCTCGTAGCTTGCGAGTTTGTCGAATGACAGTCACCGTTTGACGCTCACCGCATGAACCACAGGTAATGGATCGCGAGTCCGAACAACGCGACGAGCCAATAGCCGGCGAGCGTCAAGCGCATCAGCGTCCTCCAGCCGCGCACGTGAAGTGGCTTCGGCAGGAGACCGTTGAATTGCAGCACCAGCCACAGCCCTGCGGCTACCGTTGCTCCGCCCAGCAGCGCGTGCACCCACGGGACCAGGATGTGCGCCTTGGCGAGGTCGGACGCGGCCTCGACCGCCGCGTTTTCCATGCCCCGCGCCATGATGAGCGCGACCAGCACTGTGTTGAGCAGCACCCAGACGGTCTGGTTGTAGCGGTGCGCGGCAATGTTGCCCCGCTTCGCCAGCCACGCGCCGAACGTGAGGCCCGCGACGAGCAGAAGTTCGAGCGCCAGGTTGAGATCGGGAACGAGGGCGCCCGAGAAGAGAAACCCCTTCGCCGTCCACTTGCCCGTGGCCTCGATCGCGACGATCGCAGCGGCCGCGCCCACGACCACCAGTAGGCCGCCAACCAGGCTGAAGCGCTGGAGGCCTCCCGGCGGCACGAATGCGCCCGCTTGCAACCCGCGGCTCTCGTCAAATCCGACCGCCCAGTGAGTGCCATCACAGAACGGCTTGTTCTTCGATGCGCCACAGCGGCACAGCGCATAGCGCTCGAGAAAGCGCGGTTGGGCGCCGTCCTCCGCCAGCGCCACCGGCCCGCTGACGCAATACGGCCCGTTCTTCGAAGCCGTGATCAGGCACTCGTTCGGCGCCCCGATTGTCGGAGCGCCCTCCATCGAATAGCTGAGTGCTCCTGAGGGGCAGCGCTGCACCAGCGCCATCACTGCCTCAGCGTCTGCCCCGTCCGCGTCGATCCACGGTTCCTGGCCCAGCCGGAACACTGCGGACAAGTTGTCGGTGCAGACGCCGGAATGCGAACAGATCCCCCGGTCGTCGTGGATCGTGATGCGCTTCCCGCGATACGCCTGCGCGGCGTCTACGGGCCCCACCGTGAGGTTCGTCCCGTCGAAGCCGGTCTTCTTATGCGTGCCGTCGCAGAACGGCTTCTTCGCCGAGTTGCCGCACCGGCACAGTGCGATCGAGCCAACCGCCGGCAAGTCCGCACCGCGCGCATCGCGCAGGCGCACCGACCCGCGAACGCAGTACGGCCCGTTCTTGGTGACCTCGATCGCGGTCCTATCGGTTGCCGCAGCAGCAGGCATCGGCGTGGCAGAGGGCATTTAAGGCATCCCGAACAATGCTGCCAAACGCGGCAGCTTTTCCATTGTAATGGCGCGGTCGCTTCCGTTGGCGCGCGCAACTCGGCGCGGACGTTGGGTGTCAGGAATCGTCCGGGAGTACACTACGATTATACCTTCCGATCGAGATGAGGCTCATGAACTCAAGCGCCAGTCTGGATCGCATAAGACTTTGGCGCGCGATGGATGGCCCGACTACGTCTTCGCGTTTCACGACGGCGAAGAAATTGGCCCCCGAATGCTTGCCCGTATTAGTCGAGATCCTTATGCCTCTCGCGCAGGTCGCGTGACGTTGCTGCCACCGCGCGCAGTTCATCGATGGCAGCGGGATTAACCAGCGAGCTCAAGTCTCCCAAATCGGTATCCGACAATACGGCGCGCACGATCCGGCGCATGATCTTCTCGTTGCGCGTCTTCGGTAAAGCCGATAGCAGCAGCACGCGCTTGGGCCGGAATGGCGCGCCGAAACGCGTCGCCACTACAGCGGTAATTTCCCGGCGCAGGCGTTCACTGTCTGCCGCGTTGGCTGCCGGCACGCAGACGCAGGCCAGCGCCGACCCCGTGATCGGATCGGGAAGCCCGACCACCGCGGCTTCCGTAACGAGCCCCGATTCGAGCAGCACCGATTCGATTTCCGCCGGCCCGGTGCGTTTGCCCGCGATCTTGAGCGTGTCGTCGGAACGCCCGAGCATGTACCACAGGCCGTCGGCGTCGCGCCGCGCGAGGTCGCCCTGCACCCACACGCCCGGAATTTTCTGCCAGTAGTTTTCGAGATAGCGCTGCGGGTCCCGCCACAGCCCGCGCGTCAGCCCGATGGAAGGCAGGCGCAGCACCAGTTCTCCCATCTGGCCCGGCGGACACGGGCGGCCTTCAGCGTCGACGATATCGGCGCCTGAACCCGGCACCGGGCCGCCGAACGCGCAGGGTTTGAGCGGCCGGTGGAAAGTCCCGATCAGGATGGCGCCTCCGCATTCGGTCCCGCCGCCATAGTTGAGGATCGGTATGCGGCGGCCGCACACATGCTCGAAGAACCACAACCACGCAGCTTCGTTCCACGGTTCGCCTGCGCTTACGGTCGCGCGCAGCGATGACAGGTCGTGGCGCTGCACGACATCCACAGGCTGCCGCATCATCTGCCGCACTGCAGTCGGCACCGTGCCGTAATGGGTGACGCCGTGCGTTTCGATCAGCCGCCATTGCCGCCCCGGGTCGGGATAATCCGGCGTGCCTTCGGCAAGCACCAGCGTCGCGCCCAGCAGTGGCGCGCTTACCACGATCTTTGTTCCGGCGACCCAGCCGATATCGCTCATCCACATCAGGCGGTCGCCGGCCTTGAGGTCGAGGCACAGGCCCACGTCGAGCAGGTTCTTGCCGATCACGCCGCAATGCGTATGGACGGTGCCTTTCGCCTTGCCGGTCGTGCCCGAGGTGTACATCAGCATCACCGGCGCGTCCGCGGGCATGATCTCGGTCGGCGCTTCAGCCGGCTGGGCGCGCACCAGCTCCGCCCACCACACATCGCGGCCGTGCTGCATCGGCGTGTCGCTCCCGCCGTGCTTCAACACCACGATATTTCGCAGCGACGGTACACGTAATGCCGCCTCATCGAGCACCGCTTTCATCGCTACCCGCTTGCCGCGCCGCCAGCCGCTGTCGACCGTGATCACCGCTTTGGCTTCGCTGTCGACGAGCCGGTCGACAATCGGTTGTGGGCCGAAACCTGAAAACAGCGGCATGACAATCGCGCCGATCTTGGCGATCGCGTAGTAGGCCGCCGCGATTTCGGGAACCATCGGCATATAGAGTGCTATCACGTCGCCGCGGCCGAGGCCGAGCGCGCGCAAGCCGCCGGCGAGCCGCGCCGTCTCCGCGTCGAGTTCGGCATAGCTCCAGCGGCGCTGCTCGCCGTTTTCTCCTTCCCATACGATCGCGGTCCGCAGCCAGGTCGGCGTACCGCGATAGCGGTCCAGGCAGTTCAAAACGAGATTTGTTTCGCCGCCCACGCACCACTTGGCCCAGGCAATGCCGGCGCTGGTGTCGAGAACCGCGGTATAGGGGCGATAGAAACGCACGTCGAAGAAACGCAGCAGCGCATCCCAGAACCAATGCGGTTCCGCGTCTGCCTTGGCGAGCAGCGCCGCGTAGTCCGGCAGGCGATGCTCGCGCAGGAACGCGGTGAGAGTGGTGACCCGCAGACCTTCGCGCGTGG
>JAUSGQ010000053.1 GCA_030674455.1 bacterium | reverse complement strand
TTTCTATTGAGAAAATTTAAGACGAACATCATCGCGGTGGCTTCGCCACCGCGATGTGTTGGGTGCTAGAGACTACTTGGGGGTTTCACCCCCAAGTGACTGCCATAATTTCTGAAAGAATGGTGGCTGACCCCATTTTCTGCAACGGCAAATACGAATAAACCCCCGCCATTTCTTTATGAATATAACCGGCGCGAATCAGAAGCTGTGCATTTTTCGACACCTCGTCCTTCGGGGCTGACTTCCGTGTTTTTGTGAAAAGTTGAGATTGCCGCATATGGTGGAGATAATAGTATACCCCATGAGATATACAACATACATACCGGTGGCAATCGAATGCTCACTAGGGATTAAATCTCGTAGATATAACACTGTCACTTGGGGGTGAAACTTCCGAGTGGTCAAAATACTACGCCACACAATTATTCAAACAATGGTGGCTGACCCCATTTCCCGCTGTAATTATTCATACCTCGGCACCGTGCAGATTTTCACGTGTAGCGGCGCAGGTCTGTGGTAGGAAGGATCATATGATTGATCGCCTGACAGCCCGCACATAGTAGTTGCCAGTCGTCTTACCGTCTAAGTGCTGGTTGCCCGGGGCCGACGAGACCCAGTACTGGATCCAGCCGGTCGTCGTGGAGCTCTCCGACGCCGACCAGTAACCGGGCGAGCCGTAAGCAAAGGCTTCAGATTCGGTGGTTCTGAAATTTATTCCGGCCGCTACCTGCGCCGGAACTGTGGTGGTGTAGGCAGCGCCGGTTGGGCTGCTGTTTTTGTTGAGGCCGTGAGTGTTGGCCACGTCTCCGTAAGAGCCGAGGTTGGCGTAATTAGGCGTGGCATCTGTGGGGCGATCGGCAGAGGTGTAGTTGTTATTTGCCGTGGGCTTGAGGTTTCGCCACGCCAGTTCCAACTCGTCACGCGCGGGCAGATACCAGTCCGTGTAACTCGCTATGCTCAGATCGTTGCAGAAGTGCGCTGCCGGGTAGGTGGTGGCGTCACCAGCGGCCACCATTGCCGCCGTAGCTAGCGCCCCTTCGGTCAGCGTGCCGCAGGCAGACGGAGCGGCTGTGTTGGCATTTTTATAGGCTTTGCCGCTGCTCTCGCCGCTAGCTTTTGGCGCGACGATCACGCGATATTTTGCCATGATCGACCAGTCGGTCAACGTGCCGCTGCCGCCGACGCTGGTGATGTTGAGAGTGAGCGTCGTTCCGATTGCGCTGGTAACGGTTCCAATCATGTTATTAGTTGGGTTTGCGCGACTGCGGACTTCCAGGGCTTGGCCGCCATACACGATTGGTGTAGCATCCATATCCGCTACTGTGAACACCTTGGTCCCAGTGCCGATAGCAACGCTGGTAGTTGACTGAACTAACTGGTTCCAGATCATCCCCGTGTAGAACCCGCCCTCGAACGCATCACCCATCGCCGCTGGTGTGGACGCGGGTGTGGCGATGTAAGAATCGTGCGTCCATGTCTCGCCGCCCCAAGTTTTTACCGACGCGGCAGCGATACCTGAAACGGTCTTGATGCTGGCAACAGCAATCCCGTTGATTGTTTTGAGTGTCATGACTAGGCCAGCGTGATGTAATCAGTTGACGGCCTGAAGAACACGGTATTTGCGTCCTCCGCAAAGCCAACTTTCCGCACAGTAAAGTCAGTCGTGCCCGTTGGCGCGGCACTCACTATCTTGCCAGCAGTCGCAGCGGACATATAAACCGGAGCACCCACCGTAAAGGTGTCGAACAACGCATCAGCGCGCACCTTCCCAAACAGAAGCAGCGTTGTGGCTGCGTCTGCGCCACCAGCAGCGAGAACGCATATCCCAAGTTCTCCGGTGCTGATAACCGCCCCAACGCCTGCCGCAGCGCCGCTCGCCAAGTCCCACTTACCAGTAGCCGTCACGCGATAGCACAGTTCACCAAACGCGAGTGCGGCAGCGGACGTTCCGGCTTCGACGATGCCTGAGTATTTGCCGTCTGCGGATAGGGCGGCGTCTAGGACAATGCCGGCGTTCTCTGCAAGGGTCTGGTCGGCGGTGAAGGTGTTGGCCCCTAATCCTGCCGTTCCGTCATAACGAATGCGGGAGAGTTTGAACTGGGTGGTGGATACGGAGCGGACGATTACTTGGTCGTTGGCGGCGCAGGTTACTGTCGCCGCGCTCGCAACGCCGTCTATCAGCATGTTCGCTCCTGCTGTGAAGGAGCAGGCTCCGGCGCAGATTAGTACACGTTCTACCCCCCCCTGCGGGGCGTTCGGGAAAGCGGTGGTGGTCGCTGTGCCTGTCCAGTCTATTTGATTGCCTGCGACAATCCAGATGTCTGCCGTAGTGGCGTGGCTGGCGACCGTGGTGCGGGCGAGGTCTAGGCGGACGCCTTCAAACAGTACGCGGTTTTGGGAGATTTTGACTACCATGGTTAGTGTCTAGTATAAGGGGAAAGGTATAAAGTAGAAAGGGTTATTCACAAAGGTAAAGGGGACAAGTATCGGCCACGTTATACTCGGCGTCTGTTTTTTGTATTACGCGCCGTATGAAAGACGGCAATGATTTCAATGAAAGCGCCCGTCATGTTGTAAATAATAAGCAACGGCAGGCCTATCGTTTGTGATAGGCACCTGTAGACGGCCCGCGTACAACAGCTTCACGGGTTCCAGTTTTCCCATCAATCCGCGCCGCATCGGGAAAAAGAGTTATGTTCCGGATTGTTTGCGATATCCGGCGAGCAACGTGAACCGCAGCAAGAGGACTATCCTGTTCAATACGCGAGAAGATTCTCAAGGTCGTCGGCCGCCTTTTCGTCCACCGCATCTGCATAACACCTATCTAGCGCTTTCGTATTTTGCCAAGATTGATCGGATGCGCGCGACGGGAACATAGCGACGCGGGAGTGAGAGACGATGCTTTACTTCAGCACGCTGTATGCCAGACATGTGCGGAGTTGAAAAATCTGCGATACGCTCTTCAAGCTCCGCCAAAAGCGCATTCTGTGTTTCTTCGGGCAAGACTTCTATCGCTTTCGCGGCTTTTGTAAGTTTCTCTGCAATCGCTTTGGTCATGGAAATAAGTATACCACTATGAGAACAACCGGGCAATATCCTGATAGGTAACTGTAATCATAAGGATGGCAATGAGGACCACGCCGAGCAAATTCAATATCTGTATCAATATATGCGGAGCCTTGCGCCGACTCACAGTCTCAATCGCAAGAAGCAGAAGCCGCCCGCCGTCCAAAGCCGGAATCGGAATAAGATTTATTATTGCGAGATTGACCGATATAAATCCGGCGAGAGCCAGAACGTTTGCAAAGCCGTGAGTAGCCGCGTCTGAAACAACACCGACCAATCCAACGGGACCGACAACATCAGAAAGATTCGGCTTACCGGCCAATACCCCGCGAAGAATGGTCCATAACCCTCCACCAACCTGTTTGAATGCATCTTTGGTTCGATAGAAAGACTCCTTGAGTGCGTCGGTAGCGGAAAGGGGGTCAGTGCTGACCAAAACTAGCGCGACCCCAATTGCCGGCATTCCTACGTTGTCGCTTATGACAGCGTGCGCCGGACGCAGTGCGGCAACGGTCGTCGTGCCCGCCCTTTCATAGGTTACAAAAATCTGCTTGCCTGCGCGTGACCTTACGAAATCCATAACAGTATCCGGTGTGGGAACCGCAAGCTCGCTACCAGATTCATCTCTGACGCTCACAATTTCATCGCCAGATGCGATACCGGCCGCCTCTGCGGGAGAGCCGGCAACCACATCTGCGACAACAAGATGAGCGTTCTCGTTTGTACTCTTTGAATCCAGGACACGCGGAATCCCGAGCGCCAGTGCTCCCGCAAATAAGCCCCATGCCACGATGGCGTTGGCCAAAACTCCCGCGACAAGAATGAGCGCCTGCACGTGGCGCGGCGCATCAACAAAACTTCCACTTCCGTGCTGTTTCTCGCCTTCGTCGCCAAACAGACGGACAAATCCGCCAAATGGCAGCCAGTTGAACGTGTATTCAGTCTCGCCGATTTTCCCAAAAAGAAACGCGCGAGGCGGATACCCAACGCCGAATTCTTCCACGCGCACTTTAAAAATCTTCGCCGCAATAAAATGCCCTAGTTCGTGTGCGACGATGAGCACCACGAGAATTGCAATGACGAGTAGAGCAGTAATCATACATGTGCCAATCTACAAATGGATTCCAATCTACAAATAACTACGAATAAATCATTATGGTGCCAATCTACGAATGTATTCCAATCTACAAATAACTACGAATAAATCATTATGGTGCCAATCTACAAATGGATTCCAATCTACAAATAACTACGAATGGTTGCGAACCGTGGCGCGTAGAATTCTCTTAGGTCGCAGGAACTTGTCGCTGAAATTGACAAGAAGTCCAAGGTCGAGTTTTGACTGTTGCAGATAATTTTGTATTTGTCGATACTCAGACCTTCCTACCACCCGCGTCGTCTTCAATTCAAGAACTACTTTGTTTTCGATGAGAAAGTCAGCAATATTTTTAGACTCGCCGATTATCAACTCCCGGTTATATTTCAAATTCTGATTCATTAATTTCTTTTCCAGAAGATCGGCGTACTGTTTTTCTCTTGCATATTGGCCCAGTTCATTGTGAACCTCAAAGCACATCCCTACGATTTTGTACGAGAGGTCGGGATGGAGTACTTTATCGGCAGTGTGATTATTTGTAGCCATTCGTAGCATTCGGATGATTCGTAGATTGGAACTAGGTATTCATTTCTGCCTCCTTCTTCGCAAACGCTTTCTCCAATTCCCCGTTCGCATTATCGACTTTTTTCTGAAGCTCTTCTTTCAGACTAAATTTGTCGTCTTCCGTAAGCGTTCCATCCCGCTCTTTTTCCTGAATCTCCTTCCATGTCTCATCGCGGGAGACCCGCACGGCGGCGCGTGCCTCCTCAAGCTTATGTTTTGCGATTTTTATCAACTGCTCCCTCCTCTCTGCGGAGAGCTCCGGAAACGTGACACGAAGGCCGGATGAATCTGCACTGGTGCCGATGCCAAGGTTCGCGGCAGAAATGGCTCGTTCAATGTCTTTGATTATTGAAGGGTCCCAGGCGGTAACGCGCAGGGTACGCGCATCCTCAACGCCGATGTTGGCGACCTGCTTAATGGGCGTCATGGAGCCATACGCGGAAACCATGATGCCGTCCAAAATCGCCGGTGCTGCGCGGCCTGTTCGAATACCTCCGTATTCCTTCTGCAACCACTCGCGGGTTCCCGAAATCTTTCCGTCAAATACCTTAAAGTCGTAGTTCATCCCGTTAGAGGCAGGAAGCCTGCCCCGTTAGAAGTGCAACTTCTAACGGGGCAACGCTTCCCGTACCTGATTTATTGCTGATAATTGACCGCACTGATTTTCTACACAGATGTTTCATATATACAGTTTGTCTTCCGCAGCCTCTAACGGGATTCATAGCGTAAGTAGTATTTTGTATTCAGTATCCTGTATTCCGTATGTAGATACAAGATACCATATACAGAATACCATATACAGGTTTTAGACTTTTGGAACCAAAAGTGCAACTTGCTCTAAGAGATGCTTAAGCATTGACCCTTTGTCGGCGACGTATTTGCGCGCACGATACACGGCGTCTAGACCCTCTCTCGCGCTGGTCGCGCCGATTTTCGCTAGCTCTTTCTCCACCGACGATAAAAAGCCAATTATCGCTCCAACATCCCGTTCCTCATCCTCTTTCGGCAATAATTCCTTGAGCATTTCTATACGGACAGCTTTCGTAGCGTGCAGGAATTTTCTTGCATCGACTTTCTCGTCTTTGTCATTTTCATGCAACAACAATGTTTGCGCGCGCGAGCGAAGCGTCGCGAGCAATGTTTCCGGCGACGGCACGATTATAAAAAAGAGAGCGTCCGATGAAGGTTCTTCAAGAGTTTTTAAGAGGGCATTTTGCGCTTCTGATGTCATCGCAGATGCGGCGATGATAAATGCGCGCGCTTTTTTGCCGATTGCCCGCGTGCTTGCCCGCTCGCGCAGGTCTCTCGCGTCGCCGACCGCGAACTGCAGATACTCTCTGATGAAAACATCAGGATTCCCCCGCGTATTGATTCCTGTCCGAGCAAGTTCCTCGAGCACGCGTTCTATCATCTCGGCCCCGCCTGCAACAAGATGCACATTTCCATTTAACGCAGCCATGCCCACATCATAACATTTTTATGTTCCGCTCATCGCTCTCTGGGAAATGCACAGATTCTCAAGAATTTACGGACAATACACTAAGACCGTGATAGACTTCTTTTTTATAAGTATCCCTCATTGCCATGGCAACTCTTCCCAAAAAATCTCACTACACCGCTCGTTCGCTAACGCGATGGATAGGTTCGCCGAGCTCGCTCGTAACCCATACGCTCATCTTCTTGGGATTCTTCGTGTCTGTGAGGCTGGGGCTCATTAATTACGACGAAATGCTTCTTGTTCTTACCACTATCGTTTCGCTCGAGGCGATATACCTTTCAATATTCATTCAGATGACAATCAACCAAACGACCAAGGAACTCGAAGAAGTCGGAGAAGACATCGAAGAAATTCAGGAAGACATCGGAGAAATTCAGGAAGATGTCGACGAGCTTCAGGAGGATGTCGAAGACATCGTCGAGGACGATGAATCAGAAAAGCGCGAAGAAACGGAAGAGAAAGCAACGTTGGACGAAATTCAGCGAGACTTGCGTAAACTTCTGGCAGATGTTGAGCGACTAAAGAACGGACACACGCAATAGCCACTGCAATGGCTCGCAGATTGACGCAGGCACTCACGCAGATTTACGCAGATGTTTCCGAGGTGACTCCTCAATCCGCCAGCAGGCGGAGGGAGATGTCTCCTCGAGTTTTCTGCATTTGAGTTGAGTCCTTGGGGATTCTTAAAGTCTCACCTTGAGTATCTAGGTTGGATGTTATCGCTTAGCGATTATAGCCTTCTTGTAAGTCTCCAAATGTTTGAGCGCTTCGCCTGTTCCTTTGGCCACGCAATAAGGCGCGTCTTTTGCCAGGCGCGCGCGGACTCCTGTGCGGCGGAAGACAAGCTCCGGGAAATTGCGCATGAGAGATGAGCCGCCGGTCATGATGATGCCATTGTCTATGATGTCGGCTGCAAGTTCGGGCGGCGTGTCCTGCAAAACATCTTTAATCGAAGCAATCATGATGCGAAGCTCCTTTCCTATGGCACGCACAATTTCGTTGGTGCTTATTTCGAGCGAACGCGGAAGGCCAGTGAGATGGTCGCGCCCTTTCACTTGTATGGAAAGCTCTGCATCAATGGGAACGGCAGAGCCAATTTGGATTTTTATTTCTTCCGCCATCTTGTCGCCGACGCCGAGGTTCGCTGTCTTTTTTATGTAATCGGCGATGGCGTGGTCTATCGCGTTGCCTGCGCATTTGACGGACGTCGAAGCGACAATGCCGCCAAGAGCGATGACGGCGACGTCGGTCGTGCCGCCGCCGATGTCTACCACCATGTGTCCGCGCGCTTCGTGAATGGGAATCCCCGCTCCGATTGCCGCGAGAATCGGCTCCTTGACGACATAGGCCTCGCGCGCGCCGGCTTTTGTCGCCGCTTCCACCACTGCGCGCCTCTCGGTCGATGTTACGCCTGCCGGAACCGAAATCATCACTTCGGGTCGGAACAAATTCCATTTGCCGAGAGATTTTTTTATGTAGTAGCGCAACATCGCCTCGGTCACTCGATAATCCGCTATGACGCCGTCTTTCATCGGGCGGTAGGCAATAATGTCGCCCGGAGTCCGGCCAATCATTTCTTTCGCATCGTTCCCTACTGCGAGGATTTTATTATCGGCCACAGAAACAGCCACGACAGAGGGCTCGTTAAGCACAATTCCCTTCCCCGGCACGAAAACCAAGACAGTTGTTGTTCCGAGGTCAATACCGAGCTTAGGTGAAAATGAAAATGCCATATCTTTAGTTCGGGCATTGTACGTCAAAGCGAGTATGGAGTACAGGACAAGGTGTCTCCTCACGCCCTAGCGGGAGGTGACTCCTTGTCCGTATTTCCGAGGCGACTCCTTCCCGCATTCAAGGTCACACCTTGAGTATTTCGTATTTAAGGTGTGACCTTGGGTGTTTTTCGTATAGGCATTGCGTCATTGCGACCGCGAGCGTAGCGTGGCGGGAAGCAATCCAGTGGCAATTTTCTTCTGCGATAATCTGCGTGAGTGCCTGCGTTAATCTGCGGACCGCCCCTGGCGGTCATTACCATTGACTCTCCCTCTCTTGTTTGCGATAGTGCCATTAGCTCGGGAAGTTAACGAGTTTAATTAACCCGAAACTAAGGAGGCAGCAAAATGTTACCTGTCAGGATTTCACAAGTGGCCATAGTGAGGCCACGAATTGGCAGTGCGGTCGCAGAGTATCTTTTTGCGGGGATTAAGAAACGCACCGAAATGCCGACGGATGTGGAGAATTTAGCTACAGTGGTACTCGGCAAATACGATTCGCATTTCAATCTCTTTCACCGCTACTGCGAAGTAATGGGTGGTACGGCACCAGACTATTTTCTTGGATTTGCCCTCGGCACTTTCAGGAACGGTGAGCTTGTGTTCGACGACACCACGGACGAATCGGTACGCAAGGTAATTCTTGGTGTTTCCATCAAACCCATAATACGGGAAGCGATTGAACACATGGAATCAGGTGGTTGCCCTGACTATATCCAAGTCCAAATTGATAACGTGGTTTGAAAGCCGGCACGAAGCACGGGAATCGCCGTTGCAATCGTGACGGCTTTTCTCTTTTCCATAGCCTTATTCGCGCGAATGGTTCAATCGCACTTTGTAAATACAGTGAGGCGTACAGCGAGGTGTCACCTCACTGTTTAATAACCAGTCTTTTTCCTGCTTTCAAATTTGCCTTTGTTTGCTTTCTCATACTTCTCTGGATTCAACGAATACCAGAATTTCTTGCTGAAATTCTCCGCCTGATCGCAGACGCTCTTTAGATAGTACAGATCTTTCGTCGGGATTTTTTCAAGCATTTTTCCCATTCGCCCCATGGTGATTTTTTGCAGACCATCGCGCAAACGGCCGGAATTAATACGTTCGCAAAAATATTTCATTAACTCCCCGCGCTCGGTCTCGCGGCCTTTGCTCATCGCCCGTTTTATATGTTCGCTGATGTGTTTCATATATAAGTCCCAATCTACATGTTCCAATATACAAATGAATTCCAATCTACAAATAACTACGAATAAACAACTGTCGCATTTGTAGCCATTCGTAGTATTCGGATGATTCGTAGATTAGAACACATAGCGTCATTGTACACTTTCGGCTATTCTAGTGGAGTGTATACGATTCTGCCCGAAAATAAGAACCCCATCCTGCGCCAAAAAGCGCAGGAATTGTCTATTTCTGAAATTACGGGAAAACAGACTCAAAATATCATCAAGGAGATGAAAGCTCTGCTGTCAAAAGAAAAGTACGGAGTTGCGCTCGCGGCTCCGCAGGTCGGCGAGCCGGTCCGGCTTTTTATAGTTTCCGGACGTGCGCTTGCGCGCGGAAAGAGAAATGCGCCGGATGCCGAGGAGACACCTCCCCGTTCCGGTGAGGAGTCACCTCGGCCACTACCCGACCAGGTCTACATAAATCCAAAACTCTTGAAAATGTCGCGCGGGAAAAGTCCAAAACACGAGGGATGTCTCTCCGTCCGAGGAAAATGGGGCATAGTGCCGCGCGCGGAAAAGGCGACCGTGCATGCCTACGACGAAAACGGCGTTAAATTCACGCGCGGGGCATCGGGATTTCTCGCCCATAT
Source organism: bacterium (assembly GCA_030674455.1). Lineage (GTDB taxonomy): Bacteria > Patescibacteriota > Minisyncoccia > Phycocordibacterales > UBA2100 > UBA10103. Next base: position 8,196 of record JAUSGQ010000053.1, on the reverse strand, counting down.
ATTCCAGCACGAATTAGACCACCTTGAGGGAGTGCTCTACACCGATAAAGCAAAAGAACTTTATGACGAAACTCCGGAAGAAAGATGACTTTCTACCAAGGTCTTACCTTGGTAGAAATGATGTAAAATTTGCGTTTTTTGGCACATCGCATATCGCGGTATTTGTTCTTGATGAACTGAAAAAGGCGGGCTTAATTCCCTCTCTCATTGTTACCACGCCCGACAAACCAAAAGGCCGCGGACTCGTTTTGCAGGCGTCGCCCGTGAAGGAATGGGCGCAAGTAAGCAATATTGAAATTCTCCAACCTGAAAAACTGGACGATGAATTCTGCTATACGCTAAAAGCTAGACGCTATACGCTGGATGTCTGTATCGTCGTCGATTACGGAAAGCTCTTGCCGAAAGAAATTCTCGCGATTCCAAAGCGCGGATTCTTGAACGTCCACCCATCGCTCCTCCCACGCCTGCGCGGGCCGTCGCCCATTCGCAGTGCGATTCTAAATGACGAAAAAACAACCGGTGTTTCAATCGTGCTCGTTGACGAAGAAATGGACCACGGACCAATCGTTGCGCAAAAGCGCATTGCGGTTGAGGAGTGGTTTAACACGCCGAAGCGTGGCGAAGGCGGTCCGCATCTGGCTGAATTGGAAGAACTCTTGATGTCGGAAGGTGGTCATTTGCTTGCACAGGTGCTTCCGCAGTGGGTCAGCGGAGAATTAGAGGCGCACGAACAAAATCATGATGTCGCGACGTATTCCGAAAAAATCGAAAAAGAAGACGGGCTCATCAATCTAGCCGACGACCCGCAGTTGAATCTGCGAAAAATCCGCGCATACGATGGATGGCCCGGCACATATTGCTATTTTGAAAGGGCGGAAAAAAGGATACGTATCGGGATTGTAGACGCGCATATCGAGAATGGCTCCTTAGTAATCGATAAGGTCAAACCCGAAGGCAAAAAAGAAATGGCGTACGAGGAATTCCTGCGCTCCGGCGCAACTCCAATTTAAAAACTACTTTCTTATTCGCGCGAATAAGAAAGTAGTTCAAACAAAGGGAATGCTCTCTGACATTCCAGCATTCTGCAGAATGTTGGAATGTCATTGTGAAGCGAAGCGAAGCAATCCAGGAGTTCTGATGTTTAAACCTGGATTGCTTCGTCATTCGTCGTTCCTCCTCACTCCTCGCAATGACGAAAGGCTGATTGGAGATGGTATTACTTCCCGAACCTCATCATGCTCTTGAGCATCGCGCCTCCCTTGCGCAGGAATACCCGGTGCAGTTTTCTTTCGCGCAATAGCTTGCGCTCCACCTCTTCTTTCACATCGTCGATGGCGCCGTTCACGCTCTCTGAATTGTTGCGCGCATACACACGCCCCCTGCCCGGAATGATGACGGCGATTTCCGCAAACCAAATATTGGCACCATGGCGCGGCCGCCCTGCATCGCGCCCCAGCTCCACCTCGCATCTCACATTATCCAAATCGGCCCCAATGAATTTCTCAAGAGACTTCAACCGTTCGCCAAGGTAGTTCTCTACTTCGGTAGTCAGTTCGTAATTCGTTGCCTTTATGCGAATGTCCATCCCGTTAGAAGTAGGAAGCTCGCGCTTCCGACTCCATTATCTGTGTCTAGTAAGAAATCGACCAATGCAAACCGTGCAACGGACACCCCATCTTCATAACTTCCGCAACTTCTAACAAGATCCATATAGATTCATTATATAAATACTAACATTAATTTTGCCTTAAGTATTCAATAATGTCGGCAGACTCATACATTTCCGTGCCATTTCTGTTATCAACCAAATAGGGAACCTGCCTCTTCCCTCCTCGTTTAATCAATTCTTCCGCAACCCCGGGAGTTGTTAAATTACGAAGCTCAAACTGAATTCCGCGCTCTTTTGCATAATCAAGCACCTTGATACACCACGGGCAACCCGTTTTCTCGTAGAGAATCAGATTCGCCATGCCGTCATTATGAAAGGTTTCAAACATCAAAGCAAGCCTAGGGAAGCTATGGCAGGAAATTCTTCGCGCCTTTAGATACTCCTTTCAATGTATCTCGCTCTTTCTTTACCGGCTCCCAACCGACTGGCACAACATTGCCGTCCTCAAGTACGTGAGAAAGAGACCCTTCTGCAACGCGCACCATATCACTTTGCTTAATCATTATTGTCGCGACATTTCTAAGATTGGAAATTTCTGTCATACGCTTTTGTATTTCATTTTCATTGCTGCTGGAATCGGACAATCCCTCCAATTCCTTTGCTTTCTTTCTCATGGCCTTCAGTATGTCCTCCAAGGCCTGTGCGCGTGGGAGAATGTCGGAAAACGCATCCGGCACTTCGTATTGTTTTGCTTGCGCGAGATGATGTTCAACAGCATCTGGCAATTCAGATATCGCCCTTATTGCATCTAGTAACGATTCCCTTCGCCTCTCCCACGCAAGTTTCTCATTATTGAATGAGTCAAAGAAATTTTGCACCGCAAACAGACTTCCAATATACATGCGATCTAACCCAAATACCTTATCATGATGAAATTTTAACTTTTCACGTTTAAGAACCTCCTCTGGTTCAATGTCCTTCATTCTGCCGACGAACTTTCGTTCTCCCTCCATAATAAAATAATTATAACCTGCTATATCGCCCTATCAGTTGCGCCTGCTGTATAACTTTTCCTTCCATAGCTTTTAAAACTTCTTGCTTCGTAGACCCCTCCCCAAGCGGCAAAATCGTTTCGAGGGCGTAGAGCGTGAACGTGTAGCGATGCTCTTTAGGCTCGTACTGCGTCGGCGGACACGGATTGGCGTATGCGTCTTGCCCCGCGCTATTCTTGCCCACGGTTCCCGCCGAGCCGCCTTCTGCAATCCCCGTTGTCGAAGGATCTATATTAAACAAAACCCAATGGTCAAAAACTCCCGAACGTAGCGCCTTCGGCACATCCGGGTCGTCCATAATAAGCGCGAGCGATTTAGCTCCTTTCGGCACGTTGGAAAATACCAGAGGCGGACTTATTGCTCGGCCGTTTGGCTGGTCGCATGTGTTTTTAGAAGGAAAGCGTCCATTGTTCTCAAAATCCGGACTTGTTATTGAAAGTGTCATACCAGATTTCGAATCTATTATATCAGTGCCATTTGCAGTGCCTTTCAATTCCATAGCGTACACGGCAATTATGATAATTCCGATGAAGAGAATCCCCTGAAGAAAGTATGCCCACCGCATATGTATCAGTATGAGCAGTATACCAACTCAATATTACCCGGCTCGCCAGCACTCGGTTATTAAACTTCACTCTCCTCGAGCCGCCTTCTCCAGCTCCGCTATGTCAAACTTTTTCATCGCCAGAAAAGCTTTCTTCAACCGAGCTACTTTTTCCGTATCTTTACTGTTCATCATTTCATTCATGGCAGTCGGAACGATTTGCCACGATACGCCATACTTGTCTTTTAGCCAGCCGCATTGCTCCGCTTCCGGCACAGCAGACAACTCATCCCAATAGTAATCAATTTCTTCCTGCGCATCACAATTGACGATGAACGAGATTGCTTCGTTGAATGCAAAATCATGCATGCGGGCGCTGTCCATTGCCGCAAACCACTCCCCTTCAAGCTGAAAATCGGTAAACATGATTGTTCCCTCCTTGTCCGGGTCCCCGCCTGCGCCGAGGCTTCGGCGGGCAGGCATGCCGGCAGGGTATCGCGCAAGTGTCCCGCGCTTTGAATTCCTGAATACGGAGAGATAGAAATCCGACGCCTCTTCCGCCTTTCCGCACACCTCTCCGACGAACAAAAGCGAAGGAATTATAAAAGGCCGCTTCTGCCCTTCCCGATTCGTGAGCATCAATTGCCACGAAAGCCCATACTTGTCCTGTATCCAGCCATACCGCTCGCTAAAAGAGTATTTGTCCAAAGCCATCAGCACCTTCCCGCCCTCGGCAAGCTTTGCCCACACATCATCTATCCGGGTCTTAGCATCTTCATCTTGCGACGTATCAAAATTGACAATAAAAGATATGGATGGATTGGACTTGAACACGGGGCCGGCGCTTATGGCCATAAATGAATGTCCCCAGAGTTTAAACGAAACAACGTCAGTGTCTCCCGATGGCGTGTCATGCAGCGTAGTCACGTTTGTAACGGTTGAGTCCGGAAATATAGAACAATAAAATCGAGCCGCTTCTTCGGCCTCTTTATCAAACCATAAATGCGGGACGATTTTTTCCATACGTATAGTATTTATGCGCACCAAAATACGGCGCAGTTAATCAAGCTTGCCATGTGGCCGCTGAATTCTAAGTGAAAGATGTTTGTCCGACCCTAAATCTTAGTGTACACAACTCCCATTCCAGTTTTTCCAACTTGTTTTATCTTTCCGTCTTTCTCCAATGCAGTAAGATACCTAGTCGCTGTCGCATCCGAGACATGCAAGAGTTTCCCTCCTCTTTCAACAGCGTTACGTTCAAGTTCATCAAGCTCATGCTTAGATGCCTCTTTTTGCGACAGCGTCATACTTTCAGATAGTATAACCCAAAACGCCCCCGCCCCGCCGCCCATTCAATTTTCAAAAACCCCCGCATTTTTTCAACCCATTTTTCAACCCAATTCCTTATTTTCCTCAACCCAATCCTCTATTCCCGTCATTCTAACGTTTTGCCTGCCGACCTCTGGTGGGCAAAACGTTAGAATGAAGAACCGCCTTACACGCCCCTTCATATCCCCGTCTACTTTTCCTTATGCTAGTGTTTTGCAAACAGGCCTCCCCGGTTTGTTACCCACTTCGGCTATACTAAGCCAATGGTGGAATATCCGAGAACCACGATCGAATTCCATGATATGTTCGCGTCCGAGAACGATTGTATGCGATATCTTGAGCGCATTCGTTTCGACCAAATATTTTCATGCCCTCACTGTCGAGGCACGCATGCACGGAGAAGAACCGATGGCGCATTTCGCTGCCTCAACTGTGGGCGCAACATCTCGGTGAAGAGCGGGACTATCTTTCATCAGTCGCATATACCGCTCAGAACGTGGTTCCATGCTATATGGGAGATGGTATCGCACAAACAAGGAGTGAGTGCGCTAGGCCTTCAGCAGACACTTGGTATGCGAAGTCACGCGACAGCATGGGACATGCTCCGCAAATTGCGACAGGCAATGGTGCGACCGGATCAGGAACGATTGTCAGGACTCGTTGAAGTCGATGAAACGATTATCGGAGGTCTGCGACCCTTTACCTTCGGACGTACTCCAACGTCAAAAGTATTGGTGCTAATAGCGGTGGAAGACAAGGGGGTACAAGGTATGGGCCGTATTCGACTCAAAGTCATTCCTGATGCGGGCGCCGACATGTTGGAACGCGGAGTACGGTCAATGGCCGCATTGGAAAGTTGCATACGAACCGACGGCTTCAAAGGTTATCTCCGCCTTTTCTCGCTTGGATATGGTCATACGATGATTAAGAAACGTGACGTGAAAGACGGTAGCGATACAACTCCGCTGGTACACCGAGTCGCCTCACTGCTCAAGCGTTGGCTCCTGAGTACGCATCAAGGCGCTGTCCATGCTGAATATCTGCAAGAATACCTGAATGAGTTTACATTCAGATTCAATCGACGCCGCTCACGTTCCCGTGGCCTTCTCTTTTACCGTCTCGTTGAGATAGCATGCGCAAAACGTCCGGATATCCATCTTCCGCGGGAACGAAAGAAAAAGAAATCTAGGTAACAAACCGGGGAGGCCTGTTTGCAAAACACTAGCATAAGGAAATTGAAGTACGAGCTGTTTTGTCCCGACCGTCAATCAATTTCATCCGCCGTCTGGCGGAATCCCTCTAGCTTTCCCTTTCCAATCCATTCTAGTATTTTGCCCGGCTACCCTATCGCTTCGCTGGACTGCTGTTTGTAGCCAATCGCTACGCTCTTGGACAAACAGGGAGCCTGCCGACCTCTGGTGGGCAAAATACTTGAATAGATTCCCAGCATCTCACAACTCACACCCCCAACCCCTAACGAATAAAACGCCACCGGTTTATCTGAATTTGCAATGTGCATTTTTTGCATATTGCTTTTCTCATCAAACTCACTTTATCTGGCAATATATTGCTCCGCGGCTAGGGACCTCTCCCTCGACTAAACTTCCGCCGGCGTGCCAGGGCTCGGCCAAGCGCTCAAAAAGTTCTCGCCAGAACTTTTCTCCGCTCGGCCATGCTCACGCGACCCGTTCTGCTGAACGGGTACCCCGCGCTCCCTTTCGAGCCTTCGGCCCGGAGAGAATCAGTAAAGCCCCAATGCATGCATTGGGGCTCAACTGCTTCTAGCTCCCTATTGTACACAAGTTCAGAACTCTTAATTGGAGAAATATCGCACTAGAATTAGAGAAATTAGAGGTTTTTAATATAAATTGAACACAATTTAGCTAAATTTTGCAACAAGCTACTTTGTAGTCAGGAAATTATACCAAGAAAGTTGTTCCGATAATGTATTGCCATTTTCAGCATCCGCAGTTACGGTCTTTTGGCTATTGAACGGAATAAACCCAAAAAGTTTTCGGCGCTCGTCAATTTTCATAGTATAGACCGCCTTGTCATTTTCTTCCGTTAATTCAATAGTTGTCGGTGCTAGACCAAGTTTCTCCGTCACTTCGCTTGCCGACATTTTTACATCCACACCACCTACGCTCAATACATTTTCTTTAATCATAACTTCGTCCGTACTTACTTCCAATCCCTTATCCCGAATAATCACTTGACTTGCCGTTGGCTCGACACTCACTGGCCTGTCTCCAATGTTGACCAGCATTTTCTTCTCTGTAGTTTTCACAGAGATATCATCGGCTTTAATTTCTCCCCGACTTACTTTTACTTCTTTTACTAAAGTGTCAAGCTCGCTTACTTCCAGCTCTTTTCTGCTTTTTATGAGGTTGGAAATAAGCCCGTCTATTTCATCCCGTAATGTTTTAAGCTCCTGTATTTGTTTTTCCTCTCCTTTTGCAGAAATGGCTTTTTCAAGTCTGGCTTTATAATACGTGCCAATTTCTTGTCCCGATTCAATAACCACTGGCCGTACTGTTTCTTCGATAAACGTCGATCCTGTTATCGTGGTAGCTCTCGTTGTAACAGGTGTCTCTTTTTGACCAGAACATTGTGTTTTAACCTTCTCAATACCGAGCGAAAGTTCTTGTAAGATTTTTTCAATTTCTTCTCGTGAAAATCCACTTTTCTTTAGCTCATCATCGCTTGAACTGCTAAGTTTTTTATAATATGCAATTTTAGTTTCCCACTGTGCTACTTCGTTGCAGCGATTCATTGTTACAGCAACAGGTTTATTTTCTGTTAATAATTGTGGGACTGTTGATGCGGGTTGTATTACTTTTGAGGTTTGTTGTTGTGGAGCTGTATTAACACATTTTTTCTGTTGTGTTGAAATCTGTTGTTTCAATGCGATTATTTGTTGGGTTATTTCTTCCGTTCTAGTTTTATCTGATTCTGTTTTTTGCAATTCAATAATAAGTTGATTGTATTGTTGCATCAGGCTGTCGCTGACATAACAGACAGGTGTTGTTCTTGTTATTTCTACTGGTTTTGTTGTTGCGACGACCTGCTTACTTTCTGTTGTGGCAGCTGGTTTGCTCTCTACTCCTTTTGGCGGTGCCCCTACTTGCCAAGCCATTTTCGGATCCGTGGAGCAGATTTTCTTTGCATCTTCAGTATATTTTTTTAGGTTTTCAAGATCTCTTGTTAAGTTTTCTGTCTTTTCTCCGTTGGATTCCTGTTTTTTTAACTCAAGAATAATCTCATTATAGTTTTGCGCTAACATGGGGAAAGTTGTGCAAACAGAAACCCATTCTCGTTCCACCATTGGTACCGTTGATGGATTAATGGGCAAATATGCATTTCCTCCTTCAGTGGTCTCTCCAGCATAAATAACAGGAGTTGGCACCTCTATAGGTTGAGGCGATGGTTTTGGAGGAAGATACTCGGTACAAGCAACAGGAGTTGATGTAAAATCTGACCACCCTCCCCATCCTCCGCTTGAACAGTGATTTGCACACGCCTCTTTTGCATACTGATTCCACAAATCAACAGGTTTACACGAAGTCGCTTCTCCTAAAGTAATTTCAGAACCATCAGAACATTGGACATGAACATTTTTGTACACACCAAGCCCACATTCATTACAAACCTTTAAATTAATT
>JAUSGQ010000048.1 GCA_030674455.1 bacterium | reverse complement strand
GGTCGACCACTTCGCCATCGGTTTCGAAATCAGCAGCGAAATAAGCGAGCCGCCGAAACCGAGGACCAGCGAAAACACCAGCAGTGCGCCGACGTTGATGCCGCTTTCGGTCAGGAAACGATCGACGCCGAGCACGCTCAGTACCACCGACAGCACCACCATCACGGCGAGGTTGGTGACCAGGAACAACACGATGCGTTTCATTTGATGATCCTCTTAAACGGGCCGCGGCCCGCGCATTTTACCCGCAGCTTCTGACCACGCAAGCGGCGGTTGGTTCCGTGAACCCCTCCACGCCTCTTATCGCCGGTCTTGCTTGACGGCGTCGGCGCGCGCCGGCTGCTCGAGCTCCTCGGGATCCACCTGGATCTCGACGATCGAGGGAACGTCGGCTTTCAGCGCCTCGCTGACGGCCTGGCCGATGTCACCGGGTCGGTCTACATAAAATCCCCGGCCGCCAAAGAGTTCGGCGAACTTGTCGAAACGCGGATTGGTGAGATCGGAGCCGACGTAGCGGCCGCCGAAGAAAAACTTCTGGTAGGCCTTCTCGCTGCCCCAGCAGTTATTGTTGAGCACCAGCGCCACCACCGGCGCCTTGCAGCGCATCGCAGTCTCGATTTCGCAGCCGTTCATGAGAAACGACCCGTCGCCGTTGAGGCTGATCACCGCGCGGGACGGCGCGGCCATCTTGGCGCCGATCGATGCGGGGTAGGCAAAACCGAGGCAGCCCTGGTCCACCGGGGTCACGAAGCTGCGCGGCGCGTTGAAGTCGAGCATGTTGAAAGCCGGCGAGATGGTCGTGCCGCCGTCGACGCAAACGATGGCATCGCGTGGCAGCACCTTGCGCAGTTCCGCATGCACGCGCCGGGGCTTGATGGGCACCGTGTCCAGCCGTTCGGAGGCAGCAAGCCGCGCGGCCCGTTCCCGCTTCCGCTGCGCGATGTCGGCCAGGTGTTCGCGATTCCGGGGCCATGCGGATTCGCGTGCCCGCAGTGCGGCAATCAACGCCCGCAGAGTCTCCCGTGCATCCCCCACCAGCCCGACC
>JAUSGQ010000019.1 GCA_030674455.1 bacterium | reverse complement strand
CAACGGCCGCGCGGAAGTTGTTTAAACCTAAGTGATTTTTCAGGAGAATGAAAGTGAATCCAGGAAAAATGGTCGAAGGCAAAGTCGTCATCGTCACCGGCGCCGGGCGCGGCATCGGGCGCGCGATCGCGATGCTGATGGCGCAGCACGGCGCCAGGGTCGTGGTGAACGACATCGGCGTTTCGCTGTCGGGCGAAGGCGGCGATCAGACGCCCGCCCAGGAAGTCGTCAACGCAATCGCGAAGTCCGGCGGCGTGGCGGCGGCCAACTGCGACAGCGTCGCCGATTTCGGGAGCGCGGCGAAAATCGTGCAGTGCGCGCTCGATAATTTCGGCCGCATCGACTGCGTGGTCAACAACGCAGGCATCCTGCGCGACGTGATTTTCCACAAGATGACCGAGCAGGATTGGGACGCGGTTATCGGCGTCATGCTGAAAGGCGCGTTCAACATGAGCCGCCACGCCGCCGACCATTTCCGCAAGCAGGAAGCGGGCGCTTTCGTGCACATGACCTCGACTTCGGGGCTGATCGGGGCGATGGGCCAGGCCAATTACAGCGCGGCCAAGCTCGGCATGGTCGCGTTGTCGAAGTCGATCGCGGTCGACATGCAGCGTTTCAACGTGCGCTCGAACTGCATCGCGCCCGTGGCGTGGACGAGGATGACGGCATCGATTCCCGCCAAGGACCCCGCATCAGCCAAGCGCGTCGCGCAGCGCCAGCAGGTAACGCCCGAGCACAATGCGCCGCTCGCGGTGTTCCTTGCCAGCGACGCGGCGAAAGACGTGACCGGCCAGATATTTTCGACGCGCAAGAACGAAATCTTCCTGATGAGCCAGCCGCGGCCGCTGCGCGGCGTGCATCGCAGCGAGGGCTGGACGCCCGAGGCATGCGCCGAGCATCTGTATCCGGCGCTGAAGAGCTGGTTCTTCCCGCTCGATCGCACGGTGAACGTATTTTCCTGGGACCCGATCTGACGAAGCACACCACTCAAAGCGACGCCGCGTGGCTCACCGAACTGTGCCTGAGCCGCATCGGCTTCGTCTCCATCTTCACCACCTACTCCGCGGCGCTGCCGCTGCTGAAAGCCGATTGGAACATGTCGGCAAGCCAGGCCGGCATGGTGCAATCGGCATGGCACGTCGGCTATCTCATTTCGCTGTTCGCGATCGGCTTTGCCACCGACCGTCACGGCGCCAAGCGCACTTTTCTCGCCGGCAGCATCCTCGCCAGCATCAGCGCGCTGGCGTTCGCGTTTTTTGCCGACAGTTTTGTCTCCGGACTGTTGCTCTACGGATTGACCGGGGTGTGCTCGGGCGCCTCCTACACGCCGGGACTGACGCTGATTTCCGAACGCTTCGTCGCGCAGCAGCGCGGCCGCGCGATGGGCTGGTATCTTGCCACGGCATCGCTCGGCTACGGCATCTCAC
>JAUSGQ010000032.1 GCA_030674455.1 bacterium | reverse complement strand
CATCCACGGAGCTAACGTGACAATACCCGCAGGAGCGCTGGTGGACTGGTAGGGCAAACGGCGGCTCATTCTCGCAGTATCTATACTCAGGTCAGCTATCAATTATCTGATGGTTGGCCTAACCCCTAACTACCTCATCCTGCAAATAATGGTCGCCCTGGTGGGCATTGGCGGCTCTACGTGGCATCCAGCAGCCATGTCCACCCTCTCTAACCGCTTCCCTGAGCGCCGTGGTTTTGCCTTATCTTTGCATGAGTTTGGCGCCAATCTGGGCGATGCCCTGGCTCCTCTGGTCATAGGTATAATGCTGGTAACCATCGGCTGGAGAGAAGTGCTCGGAATAAATGCCATCCCCGGTATTTTGCTGGCCATTGCCCTCTGGTTCTTCATGGGCAAATTCCAGGAGTCCCAGCGCACCACAATGAATTTCAGCAAATACACGGCAGGGCTGAAAGGTTTGTTTACAAATAAACTCTTAATCAAGCTATCGGGGATCTCTGCCCTACGCACCATGAGCCAGAATGTTATCAATACATTTCTCCCAATTTATCTGATTAACGTATTGGCTATGGGACCTGACAGGGCTGGTTTCACGGTAGCCCTCTTAACCTTACCCAGCCTGGCATCAGGATTGATTGTAGGCACCATCTCCGATAAAACGGGTAGAAAGTCGGCCATGGCAGTGTGTCTATGGGTAAGCGCCGCTATGATGGCCCTTCTCGGTGTTTTTCAACAGGGTTATCTTTTTATGGGTTCCCTGATGGTACTCGGTCTGTTTCTATTCTCCGTACGACCGGTTAATTTCGCCTATGCCCTGGAGGTAACCCCAAAGGATATTGGTGCGACGACGGTTGGATTTATCTTCGGGTTAAATACAGCATTCGCCGCTTTAGCCCCTCTGGCAGCCGGAATCATCGCCGATAGGGTTGGCGCTATATCTACTTTCTACCTGGGCAGCGCCCTGGTTCTGGGCAGCGCAATTTTAACTTTGACCTTACCCAAGGTAGTGCGTAAAAAGGAGGAGGCAATAACGCCAGCCTCAGCCGGGAAACCACCCTGAAGTTTGATAACATCAAATAATT
>JAUSGQ010000029.1 GCA_030674455.1 bacterium | reverse complement strand
GTCGCTTCTCCTAAAGTAATTTCAGAACCATCAGAACATTGGACATGAACATTTTTGTACACACCAAGCCCACATTCATTACAAACCTTTAAATTAATTACTCCACATTTTATCAGTGACGATGAGACAGTATTTGTTGGTGTAGAAACACCCGGTGTTGTTGATTTTGGTGCTGATGTCGACACTGGTAACTCGGGTGTTGTTGATGTTTGAGGTATGGTCGTTTCGGTTGTTTGAGCAGGTGAGATGGCGGTTGATTGCGAGGAAGTAACGGTTGTGGCTGGCTGAATCGGCGTAACTTGAACAGTTGAAGTCTGCGCCATCCCGATAACGGGAAGCATCATTAAAAAACCAGTAATAGATAAAATTGTTGGGGTTTTCATATTCATTGTTTGCTTACTGAATGGTACGCCTATACAGGATGAATACAATTGTTGTTATTGCACAACCTCAGGCAGCTTCCAGTATCAAATTTGTGGTACAAAAAATAATCTGGCAAATATGACCTAATACAATTTGCTCCGCGGCCAGGGCTCGCCTCGCGTTGTTGCTACGACGCGAAACTTACGATCACTCTTCGCTCCATGCAGCCCGCGGTTCGAGCCCTGTAGCACGCGGAAGCAAGCGATACGACAAAACCCTGCACTAGGCAGGGTCTGTCGATATCGAGCTCCGCGGCCAGGGGTCTCTCCCTCGACTAAACTCCCGCCGTCGCGGAAGTTTGTCTGGGCACCAGCTCACTTGTTTTGCCAGCTGGCAAAACATAGTTCCGCTGTTCGAGCCCTGACGGAAGTGAAGCAGTTCACTTCCTGCCGCGTAGCCTCATACGAAAAAACACCCTTTCGGGCGCTTTTTCTACTCGGCTCCACTGGATAGCGGATGTTCGAACCCCCTCTAAATAGAACAGACCACCTCACCGAGAGACCAGTGAGGGGGTCTGTTCCGGCGAAGTGGTCTTGCATTTCATGCTATGACGGTTGGTTACAGAACCAACTTCCGTCGTCGTCTGGCGACAAGTATCACCTCATGGTCTCCACCAATACCACCCTTGCCGTTCACGTCCCTCTTCCACCCCCGCGGTGTCCTTTTTGCCTGAGCGATGTAGTCGATCGTCATTCCTGCAGAGGGGCCTTTTCCTGGCCGGAACTGCTTCTGCCAGACTTCACTTTTCGAATAACCCTCGATGCCGTTTACGAAAGTGAATAATGCCAAATTAGGAAGGCTATGGAGCTTCATTGAGTATTCCTTCTCGGTTATCTACTACGGTTAGAACAACAAAAATGCCAGACTCAACCATAACACGGCCCAATGACAGTGTCAATCTTCAGCTCCGCGGCCAGGGGTCTCTCCCTCGAAATTCTCTGATTCGTCAATCAGAGAATTTCTGGGCACCGGATTCGCGACACTCGCTTCTGCGAGCGTAGACCGCGAATCCGTTCGAGCCCTGTCCAGGAGAGAATCAGTAAAGCCCCAATGCATACGCATCGGGGCTCAACTGTTTCTAGCTCCGCGGCCAGGGCTCGAACCTGGGACATCCTCGTTAACAGCGAGGCGCTCTACCATCTGAGCTACCGCGGAATATCTTCACGAACGTTTCGCTTCGTGATTAGGCATGAGTATATCTAAATAACGAGCGCTTGAAAAGCAGTAAAATGGCTCTTCTCTAAGAACCTTCAAACATGTGCTTACACAAGAAACTGGTCAGTAGATACAACTGCATTGTGTAATCTTTGGGAGGTTCGTTATCGTGACTAACTCCTGCGATTTCAATGAGCTGAGTCTTTGGATTGAACTGCCGAGCCCTGTTCATCGCATTCCGCACGGTCTTCATTCCTGCAATCGTATCTCCTGACCCATGTATATCTAACATCGAACAGCCAACCTCATATTTATTTAAGTCGAATTTCCCGCTGACCATTTCTTCAAGTTCTTTCGGACTAACTTTCACCCGTCCACCCTGCATGCTTTCGTTAACTATTTTACAAACCTGTTCCACATGTGCGGTGATAAACTGCGGCGTCAAATTCAACCGATTAGCCAGCCCTGTCAACAGATCCGGTATTATCGTTCGATTTGCGATCGCGCTTAATTCTATGCGTTCTTTCTTCAGCAATGAGGCGGCCACCCACAGAGCCGAACCGCCCACGCTCGCACCATATCCGCCAATTTTAGAATATTTTTTAGAGTATCCCCTGATAATGTTCGTTAAGTCCCCTATTCGCTTCTGAAAAGAAACGTCCACCGCTTTCCCGTCTTCAAAATAATCGAAGTTCAAAACGTCTATTCCCGCTCGGTTTAGAAAATAACGAACCAAGCGGTTGTTGTTAGTGTTACGGTCCACCATGAATCCCTGGCTCATCACCACCAACTTATTACTGCCCTCGCCTCCCTTTTGAATAAAGCCATTTATTCCCAGCGATTCACAAACCTTGCACTTTTCCTCCTTTATTTCCGGACCGTTGTCCTTGACTCCAGGGAACTCGTTCACTCCCTGAAATGCGGGGAACGCACGAAATTGCTCGAACAATTCTTCATCGAGCAAACCCATCCCCGCCAGATATGGCTCGAGCTTCTTCAAAGTCATTCCCCCGCCAATCACTAGCCGCTCGTCTCTTCCTCGCGCGACTCCGTCTTTCAGTTTCAGCAGAGCTGGCTCCGGCATTATTTTGATGCCAGTCGGATTCAAACTATCGGGACTTGCCATAGCAAGAAATTACCACGGCGACATAAAAAAAACACTCTTTACGCCGGTCGGTTTTAAACCTGGCAACTTTTATTTTTGGTTAGTTTATCGAGGAAGACGCGGCGGTCTCGTTCTTCCAGGGTCGCCGCCGGTTGACCCGGAACCTAACACATATGAAGCTGTACACAATTTAGTAGTGCCAGGCAGGATTGTTACGGAGCCCTGCGCGCTGCAATCTCCGCTCCATACGACCTTGTATCCCGAAGGCCCGTCTGTTTTTGTTATCGTATACGTTCCGCGGTTAAGCCCACTGAAGGTTATTGTGTCGCCGGATGCCGACATAACAGAATTTCCGTTCTTAATCTGCAATGTGAAATCCGAAGGATGCGCTGTCCCGTTTACCACAACGCCGGTTATCCTAACGCTGCCGGTGGCTGCTGCGTAAGCTACCGAAACATACAACGCCATTGCGGCAAGTATTGATAAAGCTACAAGTAAAAGATTTCTCGCGGACATTCTAATCATATTGAAACAGTATCCATGAGCGGCGTGAAATAGCCATGAAGCGGTCGCCTGTTGCCCCGCCAATGGCAGCTGGAAAAAGTTAGGGTTATTTTCGAGCTGTAGTTATTTAGATAGGGCGATATATCGCCCTATTTGATGTTGCGCCATAAACTAAGAAATCAGACCGCAAGAAATTTCTTCAATTCTTTGCCCGCTAAAAAATTGGTTGCGCAAATTTGCCACAGGAATACACTGGAGATTGTATGTCATGGCTATTTATCAAAAAATATGGCACCTACCTGCAGCTATTTTTGTTTTTGGCACAACATTCAGAATAGGAATTACAAAACCCATCACAGTCATAAACAGCCAACCAAACCGTAAGAAAAAGAGCGGTAAATCGTCTGAAACAGTGATATGAATAACAAGGGCATTTTATTGATTGTTGCTGTGATTGTTGCCGCAATCGCGGGAATTTATTACTTTTCGCAGAATGTATTAACTGAATTCGTTATTCCTGCCGACCAAAGCGAAACCACGTCCGGCATGAGGGTCGAAGACAACGCGATTGTCGTGACAGACCAGCGGCCCGGAGGCTCAATTACCGTCTCATCTGTATTTCTTGCAAAACCGGGCTTTGTAGCCATCTACGAAGATAACGACGGTACTCCCGGAGTCATTATCGGAACGAGCGCGCTTCTTCCTGTGGGGGAAAGCGACAGCGTCAACATCACATTATCCCGCGCCTCAAAAGATGGTGAGATTTTGCGCGCCATGCTCCACTCCGATTCGGATGGAGATGGGTCGTTTACAAACGCCGACTTACCGGTGCAAAGCATTCTCGGCGGACCGATCGAAGCTTGGTTTGAAGTCGCGGCAGGCGCCGGCGAGAATATTCCCGTGTCAATTTAGTGCATATTCTGCGCAAGAAAACAATAAGGTCGCTCGCAGCTCAATTTTGAGCAACTTTCAGAGTTGTACACATATGCGCAAGAAAGGCAAGACAATGCGAATATGTGTGGCATACTGCGAATTATGAAACCGCAGCAACCTAAGGCGCCGAAAGTAATGCTCATTGATGATGACGCACTTTTTATCGACCTCCTAGAACATCGCTTGTCGCACGAGGGCATGACATACGTCTATGCCCCGAATGCAGAAATGGCGCTTGATATGCTGAAGAAAGAACCGTTGCCGGCAGTTATCTTGCTTGACTTAAACATGCCGGGAACCGACGGGCTTAAACTCCTGGAAATTCTCAAGCAAGACCCGAAAACGGCGTCCGTTCCGGTAATTGTGTTTTCCAATGACGAAACGCCGAAGAGCCATGAACGCGCCAAATCGCTCGGCGCCGCGGAGTATCTCGAAAAGATCCGAGTCACACCGCACGAGATAACCGAACACATTCAGAAAGTCCTTACCCATTAACTACAGTACTTTCTTTCGGGTCATAACGGCAGACAATGCTGTCAGAGACAGATAGGTTTGGACTGCCCATCCGTCACAGCCGCTATCGAAATTGACCTTCCACCAAGTGTAGCCATCGCTCATGGCTGGGCCCGCGATGATTACGCCCGGGCTTCCCTTTCTTTGCACGCAGAGAACATTGGCGCCTCTGTCATTGGATGCGGTTGCTCGAATTTTCAGCCTACTCGATGTTTTGACCCGAGTCCCGATGGAATAAACGTAGGCGACGGGAGTAGGAGCTGATACAGCGAGAGGAGCAGGTTCGGCGGTGGCAACTGTTGTAGGCTCAGGGGCTGGGTCAGATGTTGTCGCAGGCGAATCAGCAGATTTCGTGGCTTGGCCCGAATCAGCAGATTTCGTGGCTTGGCCCGAATCAGCAGATTTCGTGGCTTGGCCCGAATCAGCAGATTTCGTGGCTTGGCCCGCAGGAGCAGGTGCGGGCGAGATTGTGGGCGATGGGATGGACCCTGCGCCCTGCGGAAATCCGTCCCAAATCTCCACATCGTCTATCCACTGATAAATGGGATACGAGCCGCCGCTGTATAAGTTCGGCATAAAGATTCGATTAATGGGCGCGTTCTTCACGCCAATGTTTGGTCCGTAATGGTCTGCAATTACGTTTCCATTGACAGCCAACCACACGCGGCCGTCGCTTCCGCTGCTGCGGTGCCAGAACACTTCAAATTTGAACCACTGCCCCACCGGCACGGCAACCGTTTTATTGTCTACTTCCCAGAATCTCTGATACGCAAGTCCACCGTTCGCATTGTTGTCGCCTATGATTTGCCACCACGGCGCTACGTTGCCATAGGTAACGATTTGAGCGATTAATCGATAATCGCCGGCGGTCTTCCATTCAAAAATGGGCCGCCATGTCTGTGGTGTCATTTTTTGCACCAAGTCTGGCTGCAACTTGAGCCAGTAACTAATGTAGAGGTCGCCTGCCTCTTTCGCCGGATGAAGTTCGTAAGGATTTTGGGTCGAGCCTCCTCCCTGCGAATTTGTTCCGCAACATCCGCTTTGCGTAATTGAGTTGTACAAAGCGCGTGTTTGAGTACCGTTGTGTCCAGTGACGGTCTGAATTTGATTAGACATGTAATTCCCAACGGTCGATGCAGTCACTGGCGCATCTACGAGAAGGTGGAAGTCGCTCGTCCCACCCCAAACAGATGCCAGCCATGAGTAACCCGTCACGTTATCGGAACCTACGATTGGTTGATGGCATCCTGTTCCATAACAATTGTTAATGGCTCCCATTGTGACCGAACCTTCAAATCCGGAACGAAACAAGAGATTCGCTGCATTTGCCGGAGTCGGGGAAGAAAGAACTGATGCGATAATTATAGAAAAGGTGAATAAAAGAATTGCTTTTTGTTGTTGCATGATTAAGTTAACGCTATTTCTAAATGAATAAACTATGAACCACCTAAATCACCCTATCAAATAATTACGAGGGCGTCTCACAGATTTTCATGAGTTTTTTCTGTGTATATCTCTGACATTTCATGAAAGATTTCTGCTGGCAAAAACGTTTTCTGGCGCTCACTCGCAACCTGCTTCGATTCAAAAAAGACGCGCGCTTTTGGCTACTCCTCGCCTTGTAAAACAAATCTCCATTTTTTTAATGCCCATATTCCCGCATGCGCGACGCCGATGCGCGGCGTCCGTTCAATAGAGCGCGGGTTAATACTCACTCCCCTGTCTTCAATCCAAAGTCCCGCTCGCTTCCCCAAGACTTTTCCATTTAACAATTTATCTATATGCAACGCACGCGTGAGCCGCGCCGGTCCGGAAATTCCTTCGACTCCTCGTATGAGAACTGCGGAAGGATATCCTTTCCGGCCACAAACTATATTGAGCATCCAATGCATGCCGTATGTAAAATACACGTATACAGTTCCCGCATCTCCAAACATTGGAGCATTTCGCGCTGTTTCTCCGGAACGCGCGTGAGAAGCCATGTCGCGCAGTCCATGATATGCCTCAGTCTCGCAAATTTTATGCGCAACAGTTTTTCCATTCAATCGGCGGACAAGATATTTTCCCAGCAGCCTTTGCGCGGCTATGGGCGCCGAGCTACCGAAAAAGTCCCTCCTCAATATCTTTTTCATCCGCCAATTCTAGACCTAAAGAGCGAATATTGAAATTCGCCCTTTGCAATATCCCACTGCAACATATTGGCTACTTCATGCCATGGCATAAAGTAGCCAATATATCCCTGCGAAAGAATTTGGAATACCGTTTTCTAGTCAATAGCTTCGCACCACTTGAAGCGGTGTTTGCAGATTAAGTCCGAAGTGATGGCGTTTCTCGTTGTAGTAACGCAAGTACTTCGGAAGGTTTCTGTTAATTATCTTCGTGTCTTTCGGCAACGCACCAAGACACTCACCCTGTATTGTGCGGTTGAACCGCTCAAGGTGCGCATTGTCGTTTGATACAGACCTCGAATCCCTTGCGGCATTCAGAGAAGTCATCCCCCGCGAAGAACTCATCCTCGAAACATTCAAATTCATCACGTTAGAAGTCTACCTACTAACGGTGTTCACTCGAGACCTTTCCCGGTGTCTCCATCCTGCACAACCTGGCATCCGCAGCTGCACGAACCGTCCGGTTCCTTGTGCTCGTGATTGCAATTTGGGCAAATTTTTCCTTCCATAGAATAAATATTGTTTAACTAATAATTATCATATGCTCCCATACTCAATATGTGGTTTTTATGAATCCGAGCTAGCTCATTTTTTCTTCATGCCCGACATGTATTCTTAACCTTTCTATGTTCGCAATCCTAAAGAAATATCTGCAAGTCCTTAAAACAAAGTCGGAGACTCCGGCACTAAAGGAAATATTGACGAAAACGGGCGCCAGGCTTATAGCACTTGAATCTCGCAGGCCATATCGCCGCACGATTCATCCTTTGTCCGCACGGTAACAATGTTAGCGTTGCGATTCTGCCGCTTCCACTAGATGCAAAAGCTTCAATAGTCGAAGCATTCTTAGCCCTTGTGTTACGTCCGTTGTTATGGGAATTGCCGCGAGCAGCTCCCACCAATGAGACTTGAAATATGTGTTTCGATTTTTCGCCAAGTATAGTTTGACGGCAAACTCACAAAGAAAAACCAGAGCTATCGCAAGGTCTATCGCATTGAAGAGTAAGATTTCTTCCGCCGTGAGATTTGTTGTGAACTCAACAAGCAGAAGGTACCCGCTTACGAGCGCAAGAAACATGAGAGCAGTCTCGAGCATGACAGAAAAAGCGGAATGGTTCTTTGCTCTCATCTAGGCATTGTACAACGCACGCAGCCGAGGTTTCGCGACAGGAGTGCATATATTTCATGTTATCCTATACAGATGGATTTACGCGCCTCGATAGCGCCTTTAATTAAAGGAGACGTTCAGGATGATGCTGAGACGCTCCGCAAATTCAGTCGAGACACAAGCATTTTTGAGCGAAAACCTGCTCTCGTCGTTTCGCCAAAAGACGCGAATGATGTAGCCGCATTGGTGCGCTTTGCTTCTGATTCCAAAGCGGCAAACAGCGAGATATCTCTCACTGCCCGCGCTGCGGGAACAGATATGTCCGGAGGGCCACTCACCTATTCTATAGTCGTTTCCTTCACGAAGTACATGAACCGCGTCTTAGAGGTCGGCGGAAATGCCGATGCTTCTTCAAATACTGCCTATGCAGTCGTCGAACCTGGCGTGTATTACCGCGACCTTGAAAAGGAAACCCTCGCAAAAAAAGGAATGATACTCCCGCCATATCCGGCCTCGCGAGAAATATGCGCTTTGGGCGGCATGATAGGCGATAATTCCGGCGGAGAACTGACCCTGCGCTACGGCAAGATGGACCGCTACGTTCGAGAGCTCGACGTGGTACTCTCCGACGGCTCCGCGGCGACTATGCGCCCACTCACTGTAGATGAGCTAGCAAAAAAGAAAGCCGAGCAATCCCTTGAAGGAAATATCTATAGGCAAATTGATGAACTAATAAAGAACAATCGCGAGACAATAGAATCCTCGCGTCCTAATGTGACAAAAAATTCCGCCGGGTACGCTCTGTGGAACGTCGTTGATGCCAAAAAAGGAACTTT
Source organism: bacterium (assembly GCA_030674455.1). Lineage (GTDB taxonomy): Bacteria > Patescibacteriota > Minisyncoccia > Phycocordibacterales > UBA2100 > UBA10103. The sequence goes on along the minus strand of JAUSGQ010000029.1, from coordinate 78,324 downwards.
TGACCTTACAAAGCTAATCGTCGGTTCGCAAGGTACGCTCGGTCTCATAACGCGGGCTCGCGTATCTCTCGAGAAGACAAAGGCTCATCACGCTATGCTTGTCGTCTTTCTTTCTGATCTCACGACACTCCCGGAAGTTGTGCGGCGGGTGCGGGCATTCGATCCCGAATCATTTGAGTCGTACGACGACCACACGTTCAAACTCGCGGCAAGATACGGATATGATTTTCTAAAACACCAGGGTCTGCGGCAAACAATCGCGCTTGCGTATGCGTTTCTTCCGGAAGTGTGGGCGCTCGCGACACGCAAAGTCCCTCAACTGGTGCTACTCGCGGAATTTGCCGAGGATACAGAAGAGGAAGCGCACGAAAAAACCCACAAGGCGCGGGCTGCGCTTTCGGATTTGCCAGTGCGCACGGCCATCGCCCTCGGAACAATGGAAAAGAAATATTGGAAAATTCGGCGGGAAAGCTTCGCACTCCTGCGAAAGCACGTACACGGCCTCCATGCGGCGCCGTTCATAGATGACATTGTGGTTCATCCCGACGACTACCCGAGGTTTATACCGGAGTTGAATGCCCTGCTTGGGCAATTCGACCTGATGCACACTATCGCCGGGCATATCGGAGACGCGAACTTCCACATCATCCCGCTCGTGAACCTGGCGAATCCGGCGCACCGAAAGGCGATAATGGAGCTGACTCCCAAAGTCTACGAACTCGTCGGGAAATACAAGGGTTCAATAACGGGCGAACACAACGACGGCATAATCCGCACGCCGTACCTCAACATGATGTTCTCCCCGAAGATGCTGGAACTGTTCGCGGAAACCAAGCGCATTTTCGACCCGAAAAATATCTTCAACCCCGGCAAAAAAGTGGGATGCACTACTGCGGACATCGAAAAGTCCATGTACCGGCCTGTTCCTCAGCCAGCAAATAGATAGCCGCTAAATTATTTTCAGCACGTGGAGAAGGAAGAATCCGGCGATAACAAGGACGGAAAGTATCGCGGCTAGTGCCTCCGCGAAAATAACGGACGAAAGGCGCGCGGTGCTTCGCCGAACGGAAAGAGCGACGGAGAGAATAGCGAAGAGGCCGAGCGCGAGAACTCCTTTCCCCAGCCAGTGATGATAGAAAGTCGCTTTAAGCCAGTTCTTAAGTTCGGGTATCAATTCCGCGCCGACAATAAGCGCGGCCAGCATAATAAACACTGCGATAGATGCAACCGCGACCGAACGAATCCATTGATCAAGCGAGCTGGTCATATAGAGCCGGATACAAAAATGCCTGAAGCGGCCGTCGCCGCGCCTATAGCAACTGCAACGAGTGTAAGTAGCGCCACGCTTCTTTGTAGCCGCTCATCCGGATTCGCGCGCAGGTACGAAACGCATAGCGCGATAGAAAGTGCCAAGAAAGGAAGCAGTAGGAAGATATGCTCTTTCGTCTCCATAAAAAATGAATGCGCCGCGGGCGAGTCTCCCGCGAGGATGCGCGGCTTCACTGCAGTGCCGTAATAGGTGACGTAGTAGTATGCCGAAGTTGCCCACGACAAAAGAAACAGCCAGAAGGCGGACCAGGCCACGCGCACTAAAAACCCGTACTCCGGCGCTCTCTTAAGAATGTGCATCAGAACGACTGTATGCGAGGCGATAGCGATAACGCCCGCTATCACGTGAACTATGAGCAATGCCGCAAGCGTAGTTGTCATGTGGTTTTGGGGCCGTGCAGGCGCGCACGTATCCATCGTAACGCGAACGCTACGATGACGATAGCGATACCGTAATAAATAAGTATTTCAAAGTAGGAGGCCTCTGTGGTGCGAAGGACGCCAAGCACAAGCGCGGTATACCAAGAAGTGAGCGACAATGCAGTTCCCAGCAGGAACGGCATTAAACGCGCCTGAAGGAGTATTGCATTAGCAACTATGATAGATATCACCGTCATTTTAGCCCAGAACGTCGGGCTTGTGAGAATATCAACGTATTCGTTGAGGCGAAGGTATAGCAGAAAGCCGAAACCCGAAGCAACGACCAGGAGAAGTCCGAAACGCAAGACAGTGTACGTCGCCGCGAGTGTTTTACGCTCGTCGTCCGTAATTATGTCGTCACTGTTAAAACGCGTGTAATGTATTTCGGCGAATGTTGCAGAACCGACGCCGAGTACGGTGCCAATTATGTGAATGATTACCAGAAGGTCGTATACCATGGTTCTTTGCCCAACAGTTTAAATCTATCAGTAAGCACTTCTTTGCCGACCCGCCTGTGTGGATAACTAATTTTCACGCTCCTTAATTAGTCGTATCATGGATGGCATGGCTCCCGCAAGAAATAAGCTGTGGCTCATCGTCGGGGTGATTGTTATTGCGGCTGGCGCGCTTTTCCTGTACCGCTTTTCAACTCCGGTAGTGCAACAAGTAGGCACCACGAGCGCGCCGCAGACGCAGGATATCCCCGACCTCGCAATAGCGCGCGAGGTTAATGCTGTCGCTTCTTACGAAACTCCGGGCGGAACGGATAAGGTGCGCTTTACGCTCTCTCTCGATAGCGAAGGGGCAATAGTCGATGTCAAAACCACCGATGTCCTCAATGGCGAAGCGGTCAGCGAAAATCTGCAAAAGTTTTCCCAGGGATTGCTTCTCCTCATACGCGGAAAAACATTGAGCGAGCTCAAATCAATTGATCGCGTCGGCAAATCATCACTGACAACAGCCGCGTATAATTCCGCGCTTCCCGACCTGCAGAAACAGCTCTAGCGGGACTCGATGGAAAAAGAAAACTCAGGATTCACGTTTGAGGGAATTGGAACATCATGGTGCATTTTGGTTGATGGAGAACCTCTTCGCCAGGATGCAAAGGAGCGCGTTTTGGACTTTATTCGGATTTTCAACGCGAGGTTTTCACGCTTCCTGGACAATTCGGAGGTTACCGCCTATCGCGAGGCCGGTGCCGGCGAATATGCGATATCGGAGGAGTTTGCACTCCTTCTTGCCCGGGCGGAGCAATTGCGCCGCCTGACCGGCGGCATGTACGACCCGGCTGTGGGAGGACTCCTGGAGCATGCGGGTTACGGAAAGACCTATTGTCTTACAGAGCGGCCGGGACTGGCGAAGTTCGTTCTACCGAAATGGCATATCAGTGGAAGCAAACTCGCGATAGACGGACCGGTTGTTTTTGACCTTGGAGGAATGGGAAAGGGATATTGCATAGACCGGGTTTCTCGAATTCTGGAAGATTTTGGTTATCGTCACTATCTGGTTGACGGCGGCGGAGATATGTACGGAACATCCAAGCTCGAGGGAGTTCCGTGGGAAGTCGCGCTTGAATATCCGGGCAAACCCGACATGGCCGCAGGCATCGTTAAATTAAGGAACGAGGGACTTGCGGTATCGGATATTTTTCGGCGAAGGTGGAAAGGATGGCATCACATAGTAGATCCCCACTTACGGTCTCCGATTATGCATACGGTTGGGATAGTGGCGGCCGCAGGGAACGCATGGGATGCAGACTGCGCTACTTCGGCTATCTTTCTTGCGGACGAAAGCCGACATCAGGAAGCGGCTAAGCATTTCGGGTCGCGGTACTTGGTTTTCCGCGCCGACGGCACCGCGCATGCGAGCCATGATTGGGAAGGCGAATTATTCACATGAAGGCATTTGAAAAACGCATATCCGACTCATGCTATCTTCATGTATGAAGAGGTTGAATAGGTTCATGAAACACTACATTTGCACAGGCGGGTGCGAGGGCCTTTCGGATAAGCCGGGAGTTTGCAACACCAAAACATGCCCTAAGCATGGTAAGCCATTGACCGAATGCGACTGTAAGGACGGCAAACATACAACGGCTCTTAAGAAGACAGGCTAAATCTGTCTTGACTAGAATTATTAGGTGTATTATCGCGCATGACTCTCTGGCGTTATGAATCAATTCCTACAGATGGACATTTTCTTCTTTATTTCTTCCGTGGCATCGGTAGTGCTGGCAATATTAGCGTCTATTTTGCTTTTTTATTCCATAAAAGCGGCCAAGAATCTTTACGGAATTTCAGAGGGTCTGAAGGGTGATTACACGGAAACGAAAGAATTTCTCTCCGAATTAAGAGACCGCTTGGAAAACAACCTTATTTTCAGGATTTTCTTTCCGACGACGCGCAGGAAGAAGAAAGAAAAGAGTTAAGTCTTATGTATTTTAAAATCATGCAGTTTTCATATTAGAAATGAGAGACTAGACATGCTATGAAAAATTCAACTGCGGGAGCAACACTTCTCGGCGCTGCGGTCGCGAGTTTAGCTGCGTATTTCTTTTTCGGACCTAAAGGCAAGGAGAATCGAAAGCATACTAAAGAGTGGGCCAACAAAATGAAGGACGATGTCTTACGAAAGATAGAGAAGACGCGTGACTTAACGGAACCCATGTACAGGGAAATCGTTGATTCCATAGCCGCTACGTACGAGAAAGGAAAAGATGCCAGTCGCGCGGAAATTAGAGAGCTTGCGAGCGACCTTAAAAAGCACTGGAAGAGCATCAAGAATTCGGCCCAAGAGGTAAAACACGACGCGATAAAAGGAGCAGGTCGAGTTGCAAAAAAAGTGAGGGGTTAGACACATTACCTTGCAATAAATCGAAGAACTTGACTTAGCGACAATATTGCTGTACATAATTGAATTCGCTTCATCAATGGCTCTTTGGCGTATTAAAGGGCCCCTTTAAAGGAGGTCACATGTTCTGCTTCAAGTGTCGGAGGGCTGTTCCTGGCCCGAACGACCTGCACGTTATTTCTAAACGGGTCGTTCATCCCGCGGTGGGCGTTATAAGTAACAATGTTCACTTTGCGCCTGTCGAAGAAGGCGGTGTAATAATATGCCGCGGATCATCGGAGTACGATAAATACATACTCCGTCCGTTGACGTCAATCCGCAATGCTCAAGAACGCAAGCTTGCAATCGCATGGCGGAAAGCTTACAAAGCGGTGCAAAAACATGGCCGCGCGGTTTAGGCAACCGCAACCGGGAATTGAGCGCCGGACAAAAAGACTCAAAAGGCGGTTGCAGAAGCATCCGCTTTGCTTTTTTATTGGTCACGATCTCCTGCACATTTCATGTACAATATATGAGATGAACCGCAATTCCCTAACCCGCTTCGCATGGCTTTCAATTGCGGGCGCGGTTGTTACGATTGCTCTTAAAACCGCGGCCTATTATCTAACCGGTTCAGTGGGCTTGCTTTCAGATGCCCTGGAGTCGGTCGTAAATCTTGTCGCAGCGGTCATTGCGCTCATCGCCCTTACGATCGCTCTTAAGCCGCCGGATGAGGAGCATTCCTACGGACACTCGAAAGCGGAATATTTTTCCAGCATCATTGAAGGAACATTGATAATAGTCGCCGCAGCCGTCATCGGGTATGCGGCTATCGAACGTCTGCTCAATCCAAGATTGATTGAGCAGGCCAATATCGGTCTTATCGTCGCAACGATTGCTTCCGTTATTAATTTCTTCATCGCGCGCCAGCTTCTTTCCGCCGGCAAGAAATATAATTCAATTACGCTAGAGGCCGACGCACATCACCTTTTTACCGATGTGTGGACATCGGTCGGCGTCATCGTCGGAGTTGGAATTGTCGCAATAACGGGAATCAGTGTGCTTGACCCGATAATCGCCCTCCTTGTCGCAATTAATATTGTCTACACGGGATACCAACTCATAAAACGCTCCGCCCTTGGATTTATGGACACGGCGATACCGCAAGATGAGAGAGGAAAAATACATCTCGTCCTGGAAAAGCACACCGGTGAGACAATTAAGTACCATGGTTTGCTTACCCGCCAGTCAGGCGCTCGAAGATTCGTTTCGTTCCATCTTTTGGTTCCGGGAGCGTGGTCTGTTCAAAAAGGGCATGACCTCGCTGAAGTTATCGAAAAAGACATTCGCGACGCAATTGCTGGCGTTACCGTACTGATTCACTTAGAGCCTATCGGAGACAAGAAATCCTACGAAGACATTTCTATCGATAGACAAATGTAACGCGCCCTACACTGCTATTTCTCATTCTAACATTTTGCAAAATGTTAGAATGAGAGCGGTGTGTGATTACGGCTATTTTTGTGGCCAACAGATTTATGTTGGCATTGCGTTATAATAAGAAAATGTGGTACGCGCACATGGGATATTTCCCGAGGTTAGGTATATTTTTGTTCTCGCTCTTGTTTATCGCCTTCCCTTTTATCTCGCGCGCGGAAACTACCAGTCTGCGCGCGGGATTCGCGCAAAGCTCTATATGGATGTCGCGCTCGCATGTCGTCGCAGGAGAATCCGTGAATATTTTCACTGTTCTCTACAACAGCAGCGAGAATCCAATATCGGGCGATGCGGTAATAAATGTCGACGGCTCGCCCATCGGCACAAAGAGCTTCACTCTTGCGTCCGGCGAGACGCAAATAGTTTCTCTGCCATGGGTTGCAAAAGTCGGCACTCACACGCTTTCTGCGCGAATGGAAAAGGTGATTGACGCAAAATCGAATGCGAACGCGGCAATATCGGACCAGGCGACAGAAAGTGTAACGGTCAGTATCGAAGCTCCACCGCCGCCCTCCCCGGCCGAACAGGTGTTGAACACGGTTACTTCCGCGATACAGACGGGTTTTGCATCCGGCGCTCCGGCAGTGATGAGTGCCGCCAATACCATTTACGAAAAAACAGAGTCTCTCCGCACGCAGGCAAAATCTGCGCTTGAAAAGCACTTGGCTGATACATCTCCCCTTTCCTCAACTTCTATTTCAAACCAACCGAGCGAAACTCCCATTTCTTCCGTAACGGGAACCTCCACACTAAATGAGCCTGCGGAAACTCCGATTGTTTCCAAGGCGCTTCGTTACTTGGCTTCCGCCGGGTTAATAGTCGTCAATTCAAAAACCCTGTTTTACATCTCTCTTGTACTCGTGACTCTGATTCTTCTTCAAATATTGCGGGCAGCTTTCCGCGAAAGAAGGCGTGGCAGACGAAATCATGAAATTGAAACCTGAATGTCAACGATATCTCACGGTCGTGAGATATCGTTGACATTCCTTTCTAAACCTCCGAAGGTTTAACCTTAGGTGGTGGTCAATGTATGTAGGATATAAGCCCCACGTCTAAGGTTAAACCTTAGAAGTGGGATGACCTACGTATGGTGTTTCGCCAGAAATCAAACTCACCCCCGTCATACTCGATGGTTTTGGCAAAGCCATCAGCTCCAGAACCGTCGGCGCAATATCTGCAAGCGTACCTGTATCCCGCAATGCCAAATTTTCTTTCGTAATAATAAACGGAACAGGGCTCAAGGTGTGCGCGGTGTGTACCTCTCCGGTTTCAGAATCAACATTTATTTCTGCATTGCCATGGTCGGCGCTTATTACGCATGACCCTCCCGCGTCCGTGACTGCTCTAAATACTCTTTCTAATTGTGCATCAATCTCCTCAGCCGCCTCAATAATGGCCGGCACATTGCCCGTGTGGCCTACCATGTCGACATTCGCAAAGTTGATAAAGAGAAAATCCGTGCCCTTCTCAACACTTTTAATGGCTTCGTCGGCAATTCCTTCCGCGCGCATCTTTGGAGCCATATCGTGCGTCGGAATGTCTTGCCTGCTTTGAAGCATGATGTGCTCTTCGCCCACGTGCGGCTCATTGCGCCCCCCGTTTAGGAAATATGTCGCATGAGGAAATTTCTCAGTCTCGGCAATATGCACTTGTGAAAAACCGGCTTTGGAAATCTCGCTACTCAGCGTAGTTTCGATCGAGAACGGAGGAAATGCGACTTCAACCGCAAACTTCGGGTGATATTCAGTCATCGTGGCAATGAGCATGTTCTTTCCTTCGGCATACTCGAGCGCCTTTTTCGTAAATGCCCGCACGCGGTCGGCGCGAAAATTAAAAAGGAATACGGCATCATTTCCTCCGATTGTTTCTGTTTTCCCGCGCTCATCAAGAAAAACGATGGGCTTCAAGTGTTCGTCAAGCGCTCCCTGTTTGTATTGCTGCTCTATGACTTCCGACGGCCTGTCGGAACTTTTCAGAATTGCGCTGGCGTGAAAAGCAGCATCTTCAAACTGCTTCAATCTCTCCCAGTTGTTATCGCGATCCATCGCGTAGAATCTGCCGGAGACCGTTGCGATGCGTCCAATCCCAAGTCTGGACAGTTCATTTTCAAGTTCTCGCAGGTACTTTGAAGCGCTGCGCGGCGGCGTGTCGCGCCCGTCGGTGAACGCATGAATGGCGACTTTTGTTACGCCGGATTCTTTGGCCGCCTCCAAAAATGCATTGAGATGGTCGCTGTGGCTGTGGATTCCCCCAGGGCTCACCAGTCCCAACACGTGCAGGGTGGAATCGTTGTTTTTGACATGAGCGAATATCTTCTGGAAAACCACGTTCTTCAAGAATTTTCCTTCCTGCGCTGATTTATTGATACGGACGAGACTGGTGTCTATTATCGTTCCTGCACCTATGGTCATATGGCCGACTTCGCTGTTGCCTATCTGCCCTTCCGGAAGTCCGACCCCTCCCTCGCTCGCAAGGAGCGTCGTGTGCGGATAGTGCTTCCACATCGCGTCGTAATGAGGAATCTTGGCGTGAAAGATAGCGTTGTGTTGTGATTCTTCGCGATGTCCCCATCCGTCCAGAATTATCAGTGCGACCGGCCGAATTGCATGTTTCTCGTTTTGCATTTTGGCTACAAGCTGCTAGCTACAGGCTACCGGCTTTTGTGCATCTTCGCCTCAATTTTTGCCACGGCTATCGTTGTCTTGATTACAGAATCAGGATTCAAAGACATGCTTTCAATTCCCTGTTCAACGAGGAATTTCGCAAAGGCCGGATGGTCCGACGGCCCTTGCCCGCAAATGCCGACGTATTTCTTCTTCTTTCTGCAAACGGCAATAACCTGCGAAATTAATTTCTTTACTGCCGGATCGTTCTCGTCTGCCACTCTGTTCACGATTCCCGAGTCGCGGTCAAGACCGAGCGTGAGCTGGGTCAAATCATTTGAGCCGATAGACATGCCGTCAAAAATCTCCAAGAACTCCTCGGCAAGAATCGCATTCGACGGCACCTCGCACATGACGATAACGGGCGTAACCGATGCATCCGTTTCCTCTTCGTGCGGAAGCAGATTGGGGAATAACCCCCCGTCTTTCATTGTTTCCAGTACCTTTCGCCCCTCCTCAAGAGTCCGGCAGAATGGGATCATCGGTATCGCATTGTCCAATCCCATGGAGACTCTTACTTTGTGCATCGCGCGGCATTCCAAAAGAAATGCTTCGCGGAATTTCGGGTCATAGTAGCGCGACGCGCCCCGCCAGCCCAACATCGGATTTTCTTCATGCGGCTCAAACAGATCTCCGCCAAGGAGCGAGCGGTACTCGTTGCTCTTAAAATCGGAGAATCGCACGATCACCTGCTTCGGATAAAAGGCGGCGGCGATTTTTGCGATGCCGAACGCGAGGTTGTCGACATAATACGCGCTCCTGTCTTCCCAGCCGCGCGTAATGGCATCAACCTTTTTCTGCATCTTCGGTTCAAGCTCTTTGTAGTGCAAGAGTGCCAAGGGGTGGACGCCGACAGATGCGGCGATAACGAATTCTTCTCTGGCAAGCCCTACGCCGCTATTCGGCAGGAATGATTTTTCGAACGCCGTGTCCGGCGTGGCGATGTTCATCGTTATCTTTGTCCGCGTCTTGGGAATGCTTGCAACATTTGTTTCCCGAACTTCAAATTTCAGCGCGCCCGCGTAAATCCTCCCCTCGCTTCCAGTAGTATCTACCGTAACCATTTGTCCGGTCTTTATGTGCCTCGTGACAGGCTCCGCGCCAACCACAGCCGAAAGGCCCAGTTCGCGGCTCACGATTGCCGCATGCGATGTTCGCCCGCCCTTGTCGGTAACGATTGCGGCGGCTTTTTTCATGATGGGCTCCCAATCCGGGTCTGTCATTTCGGTGATTAGTACTTCGCCGGGAAGCAGCGTGCTCATGTCGCGCAAACTTCCAATGACGCGTGCTTTGCCGGTGACAATTTTATTGCCGACAGAAAATCCTTTGGCAAGCAACGTTCCCTCTTCTCTCAAAATATATTCTTTTAGCTTTCCGCGGTCTTTTGAGACTTGGACAGTTTCCGGCCGCGCCTGCAAAACGAACAGTTCGTTCGTTCTCCCGTCGAGCCCCCATTCAATATCCATCGGGCTCTTCGTGCCGCGCTTTTTCGTGTAGTGCTTTTCAATTATCTCGGCCCAGTGCGCGAGCATCAGTATTTGCTCGTCATTGAGGACGAACTTCGCTCTGTCTTTCGCGTTCGTCTTAACCACCTTCACAGGCTTAATGCCTCCCTTTGGGCCATAGACCATCTTCGAGCTCTTCGCTCCGAGCTTTTTGCCGATGATGGGAGCCGGCGCGTGGTGCAGGCGATGCTTTGCGACCAGGTATTCATCCGGTATGACGTGCCCTTGCACGACCATTTCACCCAATCCGTAAGCACCGTTGATAATGATGACGTCTTCAAAACCTGTTTCCGTATCGATAGTAAACATGACGCCGGAGGCGCCCATGTCTGTGCGCACCATCCGCTGAATTGCGACTGAGAGCGCTATTGCGAAATGGTCGAACTTTTTATCTATTCTGTACGAGACAGCGCGCGCGGTGAAAAGCGATGCGAACGATGATTTGACGGCCTTCAAGACATCGTTCTTCCCGCGAATGCCAAGATATGTTTCGTACCCGCCGGCAAAGCTGGCGCCCGGAAGGTCTTCGGCCGTGGCGCTTGAGCGGATGGCCACGTCGATATTATTTCCATACTGCTTCTCCATTTCCGCATACGCTTCCGTAATCTCATTCTGAAGCGAGATAGGAATGTCTGCCTTCTCGATCGCGTGCCGTACTTTTTGGCACGACTTCTCAAGAACATCGAGGTTCTTCGCGCTTACATTCTTGAGCGTCGTCTTAATAAACGGCGTCAACCCCGCTTCTTCTATGAACGAGCGATAACCGTCGGTAGTGATTATGAACCCCGTCGGCACGCGAATGCCTTGCGAAGAAAGCTCCTGAATCATCTCGCCGAGAGATGCATTTTTCCCTCCCACGCGCCGCACGTCTCCGATGCCGGCCTCTTCCATCCTGATTACGCGGCGCACTCCCGCATGCTTTTTCGCAGTGGCCGATAGGACAGATATCGGCAGGCCAAGCCACGAAATCTGCTGATTCGCCTGTGGACGGGTGGGTTTTTGTGCTGACACGACCGCACTATATCACACAGTATTTTTGTGCAATCTTGAAGACTGTGGAAAATCGTGGCCTATGGGGTTGAGATAGGCAGGCCAAGCTACGAAATCTACTGATTCGCCTGTAGACGGCCTGTCTACAAGTGCCGACGCCCACCTCGTCGACCAATTCTCAAGACGGACGCAGTGGCAGCAATTGAGAATATCGCCGGACACTGGGCGGCTACGCAGACGCTAAATCCTTTTCAAGTAATTTGTATTTCCGAATGATTTCCTTTTGGTCTGCTTCTGCAGCCTTAAGAGCCTTATCGTATACACGCTTTCTTTCGATTGCTTTTCCATGCACAAAAAAGTGATACACGGGGTCAGTTACTTCCTCTTTATGGTTTACCTTGGGAAGCATCTTTATCTCCTCTCTTTTGAAAAGAGACTTGATAATGTAAATAAAGTCTTTCATAAATTCTTTAAAAGCTGGTCCTTACTATACTCATCTTTTATACAGCTGTCAACATTGTCAACGTTAAACCAATACTTGTACTCATTAGTACTGATGTTCCTTGTGACGACGTCGAGAGTGATATCTTTCCCAAACTCTCTCTTCAGAATTGTAGCATTCTCTCTGGCAAGGAAGAACTGGTCTATGAACGCATCCCGCGGAATATTTCTACCCTCCACTGCCTCCCTTTTTTGGGTGAAATCCCACGCAACGATGGGGTCCTGATAGATATATTCGATGAATGCCACCCGAGACTTCTCAAGAGACCTTTTAATATTGTCGCGCGCCTTCTTTAGGTTGGTAAGTGTCCCATCCAAGACGAAACTTTTACCCGTGCCTAAGGCGTGATCGTGTATCTTTTCAACCGCAACGGAAACAGCAGGTTGAAAAATATGCGATTTGCCTGCCACATAACACGGTAGTTTCGAACGAATTTCATCTGCATCAATACGCATAATATATTTGTTCTCTGCGCCGAATTGTTTTTCGATTAAGCGTCGAGAGAACTCAGTTTTACCGGCCCCCGGTGAACCTGCCATGAAGATTGATACGGCTTGTTCCGGAGCAGGAAGAAACTTTCCAGCAAAATCTTCAACAATCTGTCTTTGATTCTGCTTAACCCAAATCATCGCCCTCTCCGCAAGCTCTTTATCCTCATTGATTATATTCATACGTTTGTTAGTTTCTTGTATAAATCAAACAAAAACTCCAATCGCTCCGGTTCAGATTTGAAATTTCTTTTGCCATAGCAGGCGTCAACTGCCCAATCAAGCTTATGATGCGCGTCAAGAAGAACTTTGGACAGAGAGTTTGCAATACCGCAACAAAATGGCTTTAAGCATATTCATCCTCCTCCGCTTTGCCCTGAATCAATTTTAAATGAGGCCGATAGAGGAAGGGTACCCAATACTCCGGCTTTCTCTTTTCTCCACGTAGCTCAAAGAAACCAATCTCAACTAGGGTTGACGCAATTTTAAGTGTTTCCCCTTCATCCACGTTCCAGATTTTCGATAATGTTTCGAGAGTTTGTGTTGCTTTCTCGCTCTCCAGCATGAGAATGTGCTGTCTCAAATTGGGGTATTCAGCAAAGATAGTTTGTTCCAGACGAACTTGAGATACTGCGGGCAATGCTCTTTTCATAGCTGCTGGTGAAAAGAGATGTTCTCCATCAGGTACAGATTCACCAAGCTCCAACGCTTTGATTTGCTCATCTTTCGACTGATTTAAGAGATGAATGAGTTCGCGAGGTGCAACCTGTCGTGTTCCATCCCCCACCCGCGTCATCAACCATCTTATGGTTTCCGACTTTCTTGAACCTGCGTCAATTTGATCTGGAAATATTCTATAAAAGAGCTTCTTCTGTTCGTCATAATTGGCCAATACTTGCTCTGGCACAACATGGTAAAAAGTGGCAATATTTGGATTGCTAAGAATGCGCCTGACAATGAGGTTTACGATGTTTACCTCCGACCACTCAATTGTTTCGGATTGCGTTATGTGACTTGCCTCCCGAAATCCCTTACTGGTTAATGCTTTCCAGATATCGGTACGAAGAAATATCTTGAGACATATATGATCGTATCTTGAGAAATCTCTGTAGGTCTTAAATAATGCCCGGAGTGCGTTTTCTTCAAGACCTGAGTTATCATCAAACACCGAGTCCAGTCGATCGAACAAGACCCACACGTTACTTCCTGTTTTTGATAAAATATGATTAAGTACGTCCATCGCTCGATCTACATTTATTCTTTTGTCCTCTGCCTCCTGTGAGTGACTAATTCCCACTTCGACGAGATTGGGTATTTTTATGGTATCTACATACCGTAGAGCTTTTTTTAGAATTTCACCCTTATCCTCACCAATTACACCCACCGAACCTAGTTCTGCTACAAGTTCTGCGTGATCGCTTTTGAGAACTTTCAATATCTCGGCGTCGTTCGCAATAAGTGAAAGTACATACAGCTTCCAGAGATACACAAACTGAACTTCTGATGGAGGTGGATCGGTTTTTATTGCATTAAAAACCGGCGTTCCACGAGTATACTCCGCAGGAATTACCCTGATGCCAGCGGGCATATTTCGACCAGTTGTCAGAAGATGGAAAATTGCGCTTTTTCCGGACCCTTTCATTCCGTACACGATGTCTATTTCCCCACGCAAAATCTTTCGCCAAAGCAAAGTTTCAACAAAGTACTCCTCCAGACGGGGCTCTTCTTCAGCCACTCGCTGCCCAAATACCAGACTTTCCAATAGAGTCACTTTTTCGGGAGGAATCATAGACAAATCATCCCACAAATCTTACCCGCAGTACATGCCCTGCGGGCCGTCTACAGGTGTCTATCATGAACCGATAGACCTGCTGTTTGTAGCCACGCAATGCGTGGACAAACAGGGAGCATCTTTACGAAACCCGTTATTCCTTTCTCCCATTTCCCCTATTCCAGTGTTTTGCCTGCCGACCTCTGGTGGGCAAAACACTGGAATAGAGAAGTCGTAAGCTACCCTTCTCTTTTGGAGATTTTCAAGAGCGGCTCTTCCCACTCGAAACACGTCGATTGACCTTTGAGTATTTCAAATGCGCCTATGCATGATGGCTCTAATTTCACATACTCTAGGAGCATACTGACCGCGTCCTCTATGAAACCGCCGACAGCGCCATCGGAATCATCCACTCCGCCTCGGCAAAGCTTTTCATCAAGACGCAAAAGTGTCTTTAAGACGATTTGTGCAGTTTGCTCGCTCACGGGTAATTCGGAAAAAGTGGCGGCAAGGCGAGTGCATCCTTCCGCGAGCGAAGCCTGATATATAAACCACGTGCGTGATGGTCCGTTATAGGCCTTGATACATTTCATTGCCACGGAAATTGCGGTCTGCACAGATTGTAACTTCTCCTTATCCAGTTCTCCCTCCCTGCCACTACAAATAGGCACAGCGACCATCTTTTTTTGTTTCTCAGAAAGCGAGTTGCCACCAGTTACAACCCGTATCGCAAGTGCAACAAGATGTTTGCATAATTCATCCTTCTGCCCGAGATAGCAATTGCAGTCTCCTACGTCGAATTTCTCCGCAGATACCCAAACTTCATACGGTTTTGTGCCAATGACAGTTGCCGAATATGAGCCTTCATTGTCCTGAAATTTCGTTACCTTTCCCTTCTCGAACAATTCAACCGCGCGTTCCCATGTCGGCGAACCGGTGGAAAACTTTATTTTGTCCAAATCGTATTTTGGCCGGATTGAAGTTTCCATAGCACATGAAGCAAATATCACAATCTCATCCGCCGCTCTTCTTATTCCAGTGTTTTGCAAAACACTAGAATAGACTCTGCCCGAGGCGTAAGCTTGTGTCGAACGCTTGGACCCTCGTTCCGCTTGGCCACAAGGCCCGCGATTGAAAGCTTGCGAATATGGTCGGAAGCATTCTGATACCCGATCTTCAGTTTTTCAGAGATGTCCTCCACAGAAAGCTCCGGTTCCTTGCGCAATAAATCTAATATCTCTAACCGCCGGTGGTTGGCGTAACCCTTCACGATGCGTTCTATGGTGCGGTAACTGCGATTTGCCATTCTTAACATTCTAGTTCTATTCCAGTGTTTTGCAAAACACTGGAATAGAACAACTCAAACGGGAAGTATCTCAATCATCCTCAATTTCATCTATTTCCCTATCTATGCGTCGAGTACCTTATCCAAAATGGAAATCGCTTTATCAATCTCGCTTTTCGTTACCGTTATTGGAGGCATGATGCGCAACACGTTTTCCTGTGTGCAGTTGATGAGCAGCCCTTTTTTCAGGCACTCTTCGTAGATTTTTTTGCCTTCCGTAGTAAGTTCCACTCCCAACATGAGTCCGACGCCGCGGACTTCGCGAATTACGCTGTGTTTCTTTTTCAGTTCATTGAGTTTCTTTTGCAAATACGCACCCAAGACAACCGCATTCTTCAGAAGTTTTTCTTTCTTAATCGCCTTAAATACCGCGAGCCCGGCTGCGCATGCCAACGGGCTTCCGCCGAATGTGGTTCCGTGCGTACCAGGACCAAGCGTATCCGCGATGCTGGCTTTAGCCAAGGTGGCGCCAATTGGGAAACCGCCTCCCAAAGATTTTGCCAGCGTCAGTATGTCGGGAACAATTGCGAGATTCTGATACGCAAACATCTTGCCAGTGCGGCCCATTCCAGATTGGACCTCATCGAAGATAAGGAGAATATTCTTCTCGGTGCAAATCTTACGTACCGCTGTCAGATATTGCACGTCGGCAACATTAACGCCTCCTTCGCCCTGTACCGGCTCCAACATAATTGCAGCAGTTTTTGCAGTTATAGCACGCTCGAGAGCGGCAAAATCATTAAAGGGTACTGTCGCAAACCCTGCGGGAAGCGGCTCGAACCCTTTTTGGAATTTCTTTTGTCCTGTCGCTGTAACTGTCGCAATCGTGCGCCCGTGGAATGAGCGCTCCATTGTAATGACTTCATTGCGCTCCGGATTGCCGTATTTTCTGGCGAGCTTGATCGCTACTTCGTTTGCCTCCGCTCCGGAATTGCAGAAAAAGACTTTTCCGGGAAAAGCATTGGAGACGATTTCTTTTGCAAGCGTCCCCTGCTGCTCGCTAAAGTAATTATTTGAGACGTGAATGAGTTTACCCGCCTGATATTTTATTGCTTTCACCACTTCAGGATGGCAATGGCCGATACCGCTCACCGCCCATCCGGGGAAAAAATCGAGATACTTATTTCCCTCGGCATCCCAAACGTAGGTACCCTTTCCGCGCACGATGGCAAGCGGAGTCGTGAAATACGTGGGCATCACGTAATCTTTGTACAAACCAATGATGTCTTTTGATTTCATAATTTAAACATGTTCCAATCTGCGAATATATTCCAATCTACAAATAATTACAAATGTGAAATACTAACATTTGTAGCCATTCGTAGCATTCGTATCATTTGTAGATTGGCATTCGTAGATTGGAATACATTTGTAGATTGGTATCATTTTTTAACTATCTCCGTTCCGATACCTTTATCCGTAAAGATTTCCATGAGTATCCCGTGCGGTACCTGTACGTCAATAATGTGGGCCTTCCTGACTCCCCTGTCCAAAGCGCGAAGGCACGAATTTACTTTCGGTATCATACCAGCTGAGATAACGCCGGAATCAATCATCTGCTTTGCCTCTTCGGCATTTACGTGCGAGAGGAGCGAGGACGGGTTTTTAATGTCGGTCAAAATACCGCTCACATTCGTGAGCACGACGAGTTTGAGCGCGCGCACACTTCTCGCAATCTCGGCTGCGACCTGATCGGCATTGATGTTGTACGGCAGATCATCCTTAATTCCGATGCCGATGGGAGGAATGACCGGGATAATATCGCTTGCGATGATTTTCTGAAGCACGTCGCTGTTGATGTTCTTTATCTCACCGACAAATCCGATGTCCTGGCCGTCAATAGGCGCGTGCTTCACGACCTGGATGAAGCGGTCTTCTTTGCCGGATAGCGAAATTGCCGCCGAGCCGAGCGCTGTCAGCTCCTGCACGATTTCCGTATTTATTTTCATGAACTCCTCCTCAATAATGGCCATGGATTCTTTGTCGGTAACGCGATAGCCATTTACGAACCTCACCTCGCGCCCGAGTTCTTTAAGCCGAGCCGTCGCCATCGGCCCACCGCCGTGAATGAGTATCGGGCGCATGCCGACGTAGTTCATAAAAACGATGTCGCGAAGAACTTCCTTGCGCAAACTTTTATCGGTCATCGCCGCGCCGCCGTATTTAATGACGATGGTCTTTCCGTAAAAATTCTGTATGTACGGAAGCGCCTCAATGAGGACATCTGCTTTGCGTATTATTGATTTGTCGGAAGGCATAGAATTACGTATGGTACGCGGAATTAAGTTTAACGTAATTTGTGGACAGGTCACATGTGTAGGCCGTCGCAGAATGGCTCCCGAGACCAAGGTCAAGCGTAATCGCTATATCTTTTTTCTTCAACTCGCGGTCAAGAACGCCCGGCTTGTTCACAACGGCGCCTCCATCTTTCGACACCAGGAATTTTCCGAGAAATATTTTTATTTTCCACGGATCCACAGAGGCGCCTGAATGGCCAACGGCCGCGGCAATTCTTCCCCAATTCGGGTCGGAGCCGAAAAGCGCGCATTTGACGAGCGTAGAAGAAGCGACAGCGCGCGCGGCTATGCGGGCATCCTCGGAACTCTTCGCATTGTTGACTCTAACCGTAACGAATTTCGTCGCACCCTCCGCGTCGCGCACCATCATCTGCGCAAGCCTGAGCAAAATAGATTCAAGCGCCTCGGCAAAAACGCCGGCCTCTTTTGAATTTGGAGCAATGGTTTTGTTCTGTGCCTTACCGTTTCCAAGCACGAGCACCATGTCATTCGTGGACATGTCGCCGTCTATCGTAATCATGTTGAATGATTTTTGAGTAGCCGCATCCAGCGATTCGCGAAGTGCTTTCGGCGCAATCGCGGCATCAGTAGTAACAAAGCAAAGCATCGTCGCGTGTTTAGAAAGCTCCATCTGCGGATGAATCATGCCGGCGCCTTTTGCAATCGCTCCCATGCGCACACGGCTTGTGCCTATCATAAACTCAACTGCGACCTCTTTCATCGTGGTGTCGGTTGTCATAATTCCGCGCGCCGCATTTTTACTGCCGCCCGAGCTTAAACCCTTTGCGAGCGCCGGCACGGCATCAGAGATTTTTTCTATGGGCAATGAATGGCCAATTACGCCGGTCGAGGCGACGCAAACATCCGAATCTTTCAGGCCTAATGCACGAGCCGCAACGGATGCCATTCTGCGCGAATTCTCGAAACCACTCTTACCAGTCATGCAATTAGCGTTCCCGGAATTCGCGATTATGGCTTGCGCCTTCCCGTCCTTGAGATGTTCCTGGTTTATTTCCACGCAGGAAGCGTGCACCTTATTGGCTGTAAAAACACCCGCGGCCGCGCACGGCACTTCCGAATATATAAGAGCGAGGTCGTTGTTTTTTGATTTCTTAATTCCGCAGTATAGACCGTTCGCTTTAAAGCCTTTTGGGGCAGTAACACCTCCGGAGATAATTTTCATACAGGGTGTACCAATCTACAAATGGATTCCAATCTACAAATAACTACAAATAATAAATTCCCACATTTGTAGCCATTCGTAGCATTCGGATAATTCGTAGATTCGGACATGTTCATAAGCCGGCTGTTTCTTCAAACCCGCACATAATGTTCATGTTCTGAACCGCCTGACCCGCCGCGCCTTTCTGCAAATTATCAATTGCCGTCACTATGACCGCGAGATTTTTTGACTCGTTGACCTTCAGTCCGATATCGCAGAAATTGGTGTTTACGACATATTTTATTTCCGGCAGGCGCCCGGCGTCATAGACTTTCACAAATGGTTCGTTTTTATAGAATTTCTTGTAGACCGCGAGCAATTCCTCCGTATTCATTTTCTTCGCGAGCTTCACATAGATAGTACTCAAGATACCCCTGTTTATAGGGATTAAATGCGGCACAAAAACGACACTCACCTCTTTTTTGGAAACACCCGAAAGCGCCTGGTCAATTTCCGGAACATGCTGGTGTTCAAAAAGTCTGTACGCCTTGACTGATTCATTCACTTCAGAGAAATGGAGAGCTTTGTCGGCTTTTCTTCCGGCTCCCGTTACCCCGCTTTTTGCATCAATTTGGATTGAGCTTTCGTCGAAGACTCCGCTCGCGAGCCCGGGGGCGATGCCCAGTATTGAGCCCGTCGGATAGCAGCCCGGATTTGCGATAAGTTTTGCAGATTTGATTTGTTCGCGATTCAATTCCGGCAGGCCGTAAACAGCTGCTTTCAAATTTGCTGCATCCAGATGAGCCGTCTTATAGAACTTCTCGTAGACCTTCGTATCCTGCAAACGATAATCCGCGCTGATATCTATCACCTTCTTTCCCGCCTGGAGGAATAACGGCGCGCTTTGCATCGAGAGCGTGTGAGGCAATGAAAGAAAAACCAGGTCCGTTTTCTCTATGGCCTCATCTGCGGAAAACGCATCGCACTTCAAATCAACCGAATTCTTGAGATATGGGAAAATGTCCTGGATTCTTTCACTGCGGTCTTCTTTTCCGGAAACATAGGTGACTTCAACATTCGGATGGCGCGAAAGAATCTTCACCAGCTCCTCGCCGGTGAATCCGGTAGCTCCCACAACGCCGACACGTAATTTGTTTTCCATATATGTGAAATCCTACAGACTGCTCTTGTGTTATATGCCCTCCCTTTTCAAAAGGATTGATTGTACACATTTCTTGGCTAGTTGTCAAAATCTTCATACCGTTGTGGAATAAAGATTGCTGTGATTTCCCTTTTCGGGATACAATTGCCGCATGGCCGACAGAGAACATAAAGAGTGGCTAAAGGATCAGCTAGAGCAAAAGAAACATTCAGGAACTGCGAAAATTTATCACGCGCGAAAGCAGGAGCCGTCTGACGAAGTCGGCACTTACAGAAAGAAAAGAGACGAGGAAGAGAATGTCAGAAAGGAGCGAGAGCGCAAGGATTTGTAGCGGACAAGAGAACGGAAGTGTTTCAACCGTTGACTTCTGCTCTCGGAGTTTCCTCTTCAATCTCCGCGGTTTCCGGAATCACTTTGACCATGTTCGTTTTGAGAAGCGGGTACGCGGCGATTCCAACTGCCACAAGCGCGGCCAAACCTCCGGTAAGAAGCCCCCAGCGCGCGCCGATATGTTCACCGATGAGCCCGATGATAGGGCCGCCGATCGCAGTCGAGCCCATCATGGCGACAGTCCAGAAAGACATGACCCGTCCGCGCATTTCCGGGGTGCTTTCCAATTGCACCATTGTGTTAGCTATTGATGTAAGGTTAATCGAAAAGAATCCGACGAATACCATTCCTAACATTGTCAGTTGGATAGTCGGCATCATGGCCGCAGCGATAATGCTCATCCCGAAAAGAAAAACAAACATTATCAGATTGCGGGTGGAAAGTTTGTGGCGGCTCGCGGCATAGAGCCCTCCGATGACGGCTCCTACTCCGAAAGAAGACATGAGAGCCGCGTAACTGGCCGCATCGCCATTGAACGTGCGCTGTGCTAGGAGCGGAAGGCTTACCTGCCACTCATAGGAAAGCGTTCCGATAATCGCCATCATGATGAGTGTGTTCTTGATGAGCGGATTCGCGAGGATAAAACGAATTCCGTCGCGTACAGTTTGCGAGCGATTCGCTATTACCTTGTGCCGTCTAAGTTCGCTCTTATCCATAATAAGAAGCATCCAGATAACTGCGATATACGAGAGCGCGTTAAAAAGAAAACAGAACGCGATGCCGACTCCCGCAATGAGAAATCCCGCGATCATCGGGCCCACGGCGCGCGCAAGATTGCCTCTCATTGAATTAAGGCTGACTGCATTTTTCATATGGCTCTCATCGACCATTTCCAAAACGAAAGATTGCCCGGTCGGTTCGTCTACAGAACGCACCAATCCGTACAAAAACGCAAAAATGTACAGCATCCAAACCTGCGTTAGGCCCGAATACACCAAAATACTAAGTGAGAGCGCGAGCGTTGCTAGCGCCGACTGCGTGAAAATGAGCATTTTGTGCTTTTCAAAACGGTCTGCGATAACTCCTCCCAAAGGCCCAAAAATAAGCAGCGGAATGAAGGCCGTAGCAACTACTGCTCCCAGTTGTGCGCCCGAGCCAGTGAGCTGCAGCACCAGCCATCCCAAGGCGACCGTTTGCATCCACGTTCCCGCGACGGAGATAACCTGGCCTAAAAAATACAGCCGGTAATTCCGGATTTTTAGAGAGGCGAATGTCTTATGAGTGACGGAATGGATGATTTTCTTGTGAGGCATTATTTTGATATTAGCATATTTCAACTTCAGGTTTTTTTGCGTCTATCACCCAGTCATTGCGACCGCGAGCATAGCGTGGCGGGAAGCAATCCAGGAGTTCTGGCACGTATACCCTGAATTGCTTCGACATGGCAAACGCCAAAAGCGCGCAAAGTGCATTGGCACTTTGCGCGCTTTTCTATCTATTCAATTATTGAGTAACCGTAAAGTAGAGGGTTCCTGTCTGTCCTGCGGCGTTGCTCACGTATATCGGATATGAGCCGGGCGTTACCTGCTGGATATATTGAGGGCACATATTTCCTTGTGCCACTACATCGCAAGGAGAAAGGTACGCCGGAATCGTAAAGTAGAGCGTCGTTCCGTTGTTTGAAGATGTCAGATTTGAAGCGCCCCCTGTTCCAAAATGCACGGTGTTACCCGAAAGCGTAAAACCTGTTCCCGTAATCGTTACGAGTGTACCAACTCTGCCGGTCGCAGGTGTGACATTCGAAAGCGCGAGCTGGGATGAGCCGTAAGGAGTAACGATCACTGTCGCAGACGCGGTGTTTTGTCTGCCCGCGTTGTCTGTAACGGTGAACACTGCCATGTAGACACCTCCTGTCTGATACGTGTGAGTAAACGTGAGAGTCTGCGATGTTGCGGATGTAACTGTTTGAGAAGTTGCGGCTACCGGTATACCATAGGTACCTTCATCGCCCCATCTCACAGATGTAGTTATGTTAGATGCTCCATAGCTGCTGAGCGTAATGCTCCATACTCCCGCCGCACCGGCTGCAATCCGCGTGGGCCCGTTTACGCTGGTAATCGTCGGGGGAAGCGTGTTTTGTTCTATAGAAGTAACTGTGAAAGGAAGCGAGTTGCTTGTTGACCCTCTGTCGTTAGTGACGGAAACGTTATACGTTCCTACCGCCATGGATTGAGAGCCGTAGCCCGTGAACTGGGATGGAACGGTGAATGAAAGCGATGTGCCATCCGAAGATGTCAGGTTCGTTATCACGCCCGGACCAAAATGCACGGAGTTGCCTCTCTGCGAAAATCCTGAGCCGAAAACCGTAACAGACGTGCCGACTCCGCCCGATGTCGGATACAAGCTGTTTACGTTCGCGTTCCAATAGGCACCGCCATTCCAGCTTCCGCAATTTCCAAAGTTTATATACCACGGGCATCCGGCAACTCCACCGGCCGTAACAGTGAACGGAAGGCTGTTGCTCGTTCCTCTGGTGTTGGTTACGTAAATCTGGTAAACGCCCGGATTTGTGTACCTGTTGTAGATAGTGCATCCGTATCCGGTGCAATTTGAAGTGAACGATGTTGGTACGGTAAACGTGAGCGAGCTTCCGTTGGAAGCGATGTTGCCGGAGACGGGAGTGTTGCCGAAGTACACATTATTGTAGGCGGCATCAAAACCGTTTCCGTAAATCGTCACTGATGTTCCTACCGGGCCTGACGTTACCGAGAGCAAATTGATGAGAACATTCGTGGTGTTCGGGTATGTGTATGTTGGTGCGACAGTCGGTACCGGAGCATAGTATGCCGAATTGTAAACGTATGAACCGTAGTTGCCGCTGCACGTGGAAACCGAGATTGCGGCGCGCGTCTGCGCATCAGCAATGCCGGTTCCGGCAAGGCCTCTCTGCGATTGGAAGTTGAGAACTGCCTGACGTGTCGCGGAACCGAAATAACCGGTCACCATCCAGGCACCGGAGCCGGGATAATTCTGCGTGAGAAGGAAATTCTGGAGAGATGTCACATCGGAGCTTCGCGACCCGACGGTTAAATCGCGCGAAAGGCTGACACAGCCGGTTGCCGTCATGTAGGGATATGAATAGCTCTGCGAAAGGGCGATTGCGGGGCTTATGATGCCCAACGCGGCGATTAAACTCGAAATGTAAACTCGATACATATGTTTATAAATTGATTAAAATATGGCTTAATAACGGCTCAAAATGGCTAAATCTATGCCATCTCCGGCCGTAGATATACCACATGTCCTCAAACAACGCAAGTGTTTGTACGAGACGAATATTGAGATGTCATCTCAATGGATTTTGCAATTTACCGCAAAAGACTCCCTGCAACATCAGAATAATAGGCCTGTGCTTCGTCGAGCATTTGTGATAGCGGTAACTGATCCGCAATCTCAAGTCCTTCACCTGAAAGAATCGGGTTTGATGCCCCCGCTTTTGCATAACTTTGAAGGCTGGAGTATGGATATTCGATAAGTTTTTTCTCCAATAACCGGACGTCTTTAACTTTACCCAATTTCCAACCTGGTTCATACAATTCAGCAGGATTGCAATGTATATATTGCAGAACTCTTTGGAAATAACTGTCATCGCGTACATGACGCGACCGGAACGGCCTAATAAATAGATTCCCAACACGCTGATTTTTTGCATTAAAATACATCGTGTATGCTATCCCGAGTTTTCTCATAAATTCGCTTATACCACCTTCTATTATCTCCTTGAGAAGTAAATGAAAGTGATTTGGCATCAAGCAGTATGCGCCAAGCGAAACGATAGGTTTGCCGCGATATTCCTCAAGGGCTTTGGCAAACGTTGGCTTGTCCGTGTTAAAGATTTGCATTGGCTCGGTTCCGTTTGCAAGGTATAGGATGATGAGAAAACGAGAGGCATCCTGTTCGTTCTCAAACACAATCCGCTTATCAACTCCGCGATTGAAGCAGTGATACCATTCATCGACAGAAAATTCATGACGACGAGTCATGGCTAAAAGTCTATCATAGACTCGCAAAACCATTGAGATGTCATCTCAATCTCACAGTGAATTGATGCTTCCGGTTTTAGCGGTAACTTCAGAGCGCGACACAATTTTCTCCATTATTTCCACTGCCTCAACCGGATGTTTACCCCGCGCCGTTTCATCGGAGAGCATAACGGCGTCGGAACCGATGAGAATCGCGTAGGCAATGTCCGTTACCTCGGCTCGCGTCGGCCGATTGCTCTCCACCATCGAGTACATCATTTCCGTCGCAACGATGACGGGCTTCCCTGCTTTCTTTGCTTTCCCCACCATTTCTTTTTCCAGAAATGGAATCTCCTCTATCGGCACATTTAATCCCAAATCACCTCGAGCGACCATAATCGCATCAGCCTCCTCTAAAATTGCATCAAAATTCTCCACAGCTTCCCTCCGCTCGATTTTCGCGACGATGTGAATCTTTGCTCCACGCTCTTGTATCGCTCTTCGCAAGGTGCGAATATCCTCTGCCGTGCCAACGTATGATTGCGCTATGTATTCGACGCCTTCCTTGATGCCAAAATCAAGGTCCGAAATGTCCTTCTGCGTGACTATTTCAGTTTCTTTCGAATTAAATGCGTGTCCAACGTCCGTCTTCATCCGCGGACCGGCCAAGTCTTGGATTATCGGAATTGTCTTACCCGCCTTTTTCGCCGCCTCGCGAATATTCTGTATGTGTCCTCCGTTGGATTCATGCGTGCCGTGAGAAAAATTAATCCGCGCGACATCCATTCCTCCGGCTATCATCCGCAGAATTGTAGAGACATCGGTGCTTGCAGGTCCGACGGTTACTACTATTTGCGAACGGGATTGCCTGCCCATACTATTTACTCCCCCATCAAACTGATCTTCTCTAATCGTTTGTATTTGATTACGCGTTCAGGTTTACGCAGTGAGCCGGTCTTTAAACCGAAACAGCCGAACGCAAACGCGAGGTCCGCGATAAAGTCGTCGTTGGTCTCGCCGCTGCGGTGGCTCACAATACAGTCCACATCGCGCAAGCGAGCCTCGTGCATGGTATCGAGCGTTTCCGAAAGAGTCCCTATCTGATTCGGCTTGATTATTACCGAGCGGATACTGCCCATGCCAATTGCGCGCGTGAGCAAGCTCTTGTTAGTCACCGTCAGGTCGTCGCCGACAATCCGTACATCCGTTTGCTTTTGCAGTTTTGCAAAATCTTCGAACGATTCCTCAAAGAACGGGTCTTCAATAGAAAGAATGGGAAACTTCTTCGTGAGCGATACATATATTTCCCGTAATTCATCGGCGGAGTATGACTTGCCCTGCATGACGTATGAACCGTTCTCGAAAAAAGAAGATGCCGCGATGTCCGCCGCGATAAAGCATTTGCCGCCAAAACCGGATTCATTGATCGCCTGCTCTGATAATTCAAACGGTGTCTCGTATGTGCCATTCGGTAGCACATAGCCGCCCTCGTCGCCCACTTCTGCGGCAACTTCCGCACCGTATTTTTTAGCAACAATTTCGTACAAAGATTTCTCAAGGATTTTTGCCATCTCAAGCGCTTCCGTAACTGATTCAGTATCAGGCACAAGCATGTGTTCCTGAAACGCTATGGGCGATTTCGCATGTTTTCCGCCATTGATGTAATTCAAATATAGATAGGGAACTTTTCGGGAAGGTTTAATGCTTGCCAGCTGGCGCAAATACTCGAACGGCTCGATGTTTTCCGCCTTCGCCGCCGCTTTGGCCAGGGCAATCGAAACGCCTATCGTGGCATTGCCTCCAAGTTTCGATTTATTGACTGTGCCGTCGAGCGCGATAATTTTCGCATCGATTTTCGATTGGTCGTGTAAATCCATTCCGACAATCTCGCGTTTGATAAGCGAATTCACATTGTCTATGGCGCGCGACACGCCGCCGCCCACATCGCGCAGTTCGCACGCCTCAAGCGAGCCGGTTGATGCGCCGGACGGTACGTCAAATGTACCGGTGCCTTCTCCCGCTACTACCGTTACAGAAAGAGTGGGACGTCCGCGCGAATCTGCCGCCTCCCGCGCGATTATGTCTGTAATTTTCTGCATAGAACTCATTGCTGGTTCCCGAGGTGACTCCTTGGCTCTGCAAGGTGTCTCCTCGGGAACTGATGCGGTAAAGATTTGTTAAACATTACTTCTTCATCAACAAGAATAAATCTGAAACATTCGCGTCAGTAGCCCCAGTATACAGCATGTCGCCGGTGGCCTCCAAAAAATCGTAGGTGTTCAAGCTTTCGATTGCATCGTCAATAGATAGATTCTTTGCTTTAGCTTTCGTAAGCGTTTGCGAATCTGCTATCGCGCCAGCCGCGTCGGAATTATCCCTCCCGTCCGAAGCAAAGGCAAGCAATAGTTCTCCTTCTTTTATATTTTTCAGCGCTTGTACCGCTACATATTGGCATCGCCCGCCTTTTCCCGGGCGGTCTATTGCGAAACTCGGCTCACCTCCGGCGATAACAGCAGTATTCTCTCCTAGCTCGTTATACATTCTCTTCAGCAATTCTGCCGGATGTTCATAGAGAGATTTGCCGACATTGACCGGTTTGTACCCGAGGCGATGTGCCTCTGCCGCCATGGCGTCAAGCGGGACTGTGTTGGAAATAACCGGCACATTGTTCACCCTCTCAAACAACTTTTTATCCTTCGGCGTTTCGTTCAGCGTATAACCGCTCAATCCATAGCGGTCGAGCACCGTTTGCGCGTCTGCAACGGTGCTTGCGTCATAGTACGTCGGGCCAGATGCGACCTCTTCAAAATGGTCTCCGGGAACGTCGCAAAATACGAGCCCGATAACCGTTGCAGGATAAAGCATGCCGGCGAGCCCTCCGCCTTTGACGCCTGAAATGTGTTTGCGAACGGTATTAATTTCCTCAATGGTACCGCCCACTCTCCTGAAGTCGTCGTACAGCCGCGCACCCTGCTCACTCTCGCCGATTGGCCAGCAGAGGAGCGATGAACCTCCGCCGGAGACAGCGACAATGTAAAGTTCATTGTCGGATTTTTCTTTCGCCATGTTCACGATTTTCTCGGTGGCTGCGACATTTTCCGGCGATGGTCTCGGGTGCGTGCCCTTCTCTACGTCGACAATGTCGCAGACGCCGGCATGCATATCTATTGCCACACCCTGAGATATGCGCTCCTTCAGCAGCGACTCAAGGGTCTGGACTGCTTTGCACGATGCCTTGCCGAATCCGAGTATTTTTATTTTAGAGAATGTATTGAGGTCATACGTCTTCCCCCCTACCGTAAGCTCCGAGCCCGTGAGCACGAGACGCGAACGTATAACTGCATCCGTATCAATCGCATTGTAAGCGGCCTCCGCGATGGAAAGCGCGTCCTTCCTAAGCTCGCTTGTACTCAATGCGTCGCTGTTTGTAATCCACTTTTTCATAATAATGAGTTGTACCCAAGGTGAGACCTTGGGAGTGATTCTTTAAGGTCTCTCCTTGGGTTCGTTCATGACGTAACAACGTTCGTCGCCTTGCCTGCCGCAAAACTCGTGATGTTCGATGCCGTTACTTCCAAAATTTCGTGATACGCCTCGCGCGAAAAGAACGCGATGTGCGGCGTAATGACGACGCGCGGCATATCAATGAGCGCGTGGTCGCGAATGAGGATTTTCAATTCATTCATTGATTCTATTCCCTTCACCAATTCGATTTCATCCTTGAGAACCCGCTCTTCCTCCAAGACGTCCAATCCCGCTCCAGCAACCTGTCCGCTCTTGAGCGCGTCCAAGAGCGCTTCCGTGTCAATCAGCTCTCCGCGCGCTGTATTGATGACGAATGCGCCGCGTTTGATTTTTGCAAATGCTTCTTTGTTCAGTAGATAGTGATTTTCTTTCGTGTATGGAACATGGAGTGTCACGATGTCGGAACCCGCGAGCAGTTCATCAAACGAAACGTATTTCGACTGCTCGCTTTCAAGAGATTTATCCTGTCGAGGGTCGAACATGAGAACGTTCAGTCCAAAACCTTTCGCAATTCTGACGACATTGCGCCCTATGCTGCCGGTGCCGACAACACCCAATGTCTTCCCGAAAAGATTGAAGCCTTCAAGAGAAGCTGTCTTGAAACTTCCCTCTTCGCGCACCTGATGAAATGCCTCAAAAATCCTGCGGGAAAGCGTAAGCATCAGCGCGAAGGTAAATTCCGCGACGGTTACTGCTCCGTACCTCGGCACATTGCACACAGTAATTCCCTTTTCCTTAGCGTACGCAACATCAATGTGGTCGACCCCTGTCGACCGCGTGGAAATGCATTTCAGTTTCGGCAGAGCATCTATTTGAGCTTTCTTAAATTCGGAAGTCGTAAATATGGAAACCGCATCGGCATCAGAATGTTCAGCGAGAGCTTTGGCGGAAACTATGTCATCAATATATACAACCGTGTGTTCCGTAAGCGCTGGCCCAAGAATCGAGCGAACCTCCTCATCAACACTAAAAACCAGTATCTTCATGAGCAGATTGTACTGTATGGATGGCTTATCCGACAGACACAGATGTGCAAATCCCAGCGCACTGATTGTGCATCGTTATGTGATGATGTTTAATTGGCGTATGCGCTTCTTCGGCAAGTTTCCTACCCAAGAGAAAATCACTAAAGAGTTGGTGGATTTTAGACTTTCATCAGACTCAAAACTCGTTACTAGCGACTTCAAAAATGAGATAGGTAGCGCCTGCAAAGAAGTTTTTGAGAATCTCGGCGAACTGCAGCCGCATGTTGAGAATTTCAGGGTACAGTTCGCATGTATCCAGCCTGAAAAAGGAGCGAGTCCATTTCGGGCCGAGAAATTATCAAGTATCGGAATTACCGCATTTGTAAATGTAAAAAATGGCGGCCGTACGCACTTCACTAAATGGATGCCTTACCTCGAATCGAAGTCCATTGCAGAACCTCCGGACGCATCAATTCTGGAAATACACCCGACGCGGGAAGAAATTGCTAGGAGCTTTAGCGAGTCCCTGATCGATTTCATTAATAAACGGCAAGTGTGAGTATTTTCTTTCGAGGCAATACCCTACTACGCAGTTTAAATCTGCGGAGAAATTCTCAGGGTGTTGACTCTTCCGGCTACAAGCTACTGGCTACCAGCTACTGGCTCTTACAATTGACTCTCTCTCTCTGTGATTTGCGATAGTGCCAATGCAACTTGGGTTCTTGTTTTTTTCTTTATAGTCCCCTCGCGGGGGAGAAAGGTCTTTATGGATATCCAGGTAAAAACCTCGAACGCCGCTTCGGCGTTCGAGGCGTTGGGAACGCTCGAAAGACATGGGTGCTCTCTCCTAGAATCGTGGGGAAGGCAAGACGGCGAACAGTTTGTCATGTTCGCCAAATTGACTGATTTCCAAGGCTCCATGGAAGAGCTCGAGCAAATTCTGGCTGGCGCCCCAGCGCTGTCGCTGAAGACTGGCATCTAGTAGCGCCCAACGACAGGAAAGCGCCCGACGGCTTTCAGTCGTCGGGCGCTTTCTTTTATATTAAACTCTTAAATCGATGAGGTTTAACCTCATGAATCTCACGAACTCGCACTATTAAGCTATATCCTAACACCTATAACCTGTAACCAGCTTCTCCATGCACCGCCATGTCTAGCCCTTGGACTTCTTCGGCTTCACTGACTCGGAGTGGCATCTTAAAGAATGTGAGCAGTTTCAATATCAGCCACGTCGCAGCAAAAGAATAGACTCCGACAGCGGCAACCGCTATGACTTGCACAAGAAGCTGATTGGGATTGCCGAACAAGAGTCCGTTGTTGCCCGCAGAGTTGATAACTTTCTCCGCAAAAAATCCGGTGAGTACCGCGCCCGTCAATCCTCCTATTCCGTGCGCCGCCCACACATCGAGCGTGTCGTCTATTTTTGTTTTCTTGGTTCGCAGCCACACCGCCCCGTAGGTTACGACTCCGCCGATGATTCCAATAGCGATAGCAGCGATGGGGCCGACAAATCCTGAAGCGGGTGTGATTGCGACGAAACCGCAAACGGCGCCCGTGGCGGCCGACATGGCCGAGGGTTTCTTGTTTTCCGCCCATGAGAGAGTCGCCCATGTGAGCGCCGCGACAGCGGCGGCGATATTAGTAGCGACGAATGCGCTCGCCGCGAGCGCTCCGGCCGTGAGAGCCGAGCCGGCGTTAAAGCCGAACCAGCCGAACCACAGCAGAACCGCGCCCAAAATAACGAACGGGATGTTGTTCGCATTCTCGCCGATGTTAGATTGCTTGAGCCGCCTGCCGACAAGGAGCGCCGCGGCGAGCGCCGAGAAGCCCGCGCTCATGTGAACCACCGTTCCTCCGGCAAAATCGAGCGCCCCGAGAGCGCGCAGCCATCCATCCGGCGACCACACCCAGTGCGCTATCGGGTCATACACGAGAGTCGCCCAGAGCAGAGTGAATACTACAAGCGTCTTGAATTTAATTCGTTCCACAAATGCACCGATAATAAGTACGGGGGTAATCGTGGCGAACATCGACTGGTACACCATAAACACAAGCGCGGGAATTGTCGCGGCATAATTCGGGTCGGGCGCAAATCCCACGCCGCGCAAACCAAAGAAATCCAAATTGCCGATAATGCCGCCGACATCCGGCGCAAACGCCAAGCTATAGCCGATGACCGCCCATTGGACAGTTACAAGAGAAAAAATGACGAGCGATTGTTTTAAGACAGAGACGACATTTTTCGAGGAGACCATTCCACCGTAGAAAAATCCGACAGCGGGCGTCATGAGCATGACGAACGCGGCCGAGACGAGCATCCACGCCGTGTCGCCCGTATCTATAGAGCTTGAATCAAACACGCCTGCGGACGCTCCAGCGAAGAATATGCTTCCTAATCCGACTATCGCGCCCAAAATAAGTAGCCAAAAGGACGCTTTTACTATCCTGCCGTTCTTCTCGCGCGCTAGAAGTTGTTCCATAGGAGTTGGTTCGTCACTTCGTGATGATAGATGACTTCAGACTCCTTTACCTTACCGCCCAAAGCTTTCGGCGAGCGGTCTGCCGCCGCCTGCTTAAAGGCCGCGAATTTCTCTTTGCTGTCTTCGCCCAAAATCTGCGTGATGAACTTGCTCGATTTGAAATCGGCGATGGCGTCGCCTATGTTGTCGGGCAAGACGCGCACTCTGTCGCGCTTGTTTTTATCCTTCTGCAATTTCTGTCCCTCGAGGCCAGTGCGCAGCATCGTGTAAAGAACGAGGTACGGGTTGGAGTCGGGTGCTACCGAGCGCATCTCGATGCGCGCCGTTTTCTCATTTCCTATCGGAATGCGTATCATCGAACCTCTGTCTATCGCGGAAACTTTTATCTGGTTCGGCGCTTCAAAGTGTGGGTCTAGCCGGCGATAGCTGTTGACCGAAGAGTTCATTACGAGGCAGATATCCGGCGCGTGATTGAGAAGCTTCGAGATGAAATCCCACGCCATCTTCGAGAGGCCGTCTGCACCCTTCGCATCGAAGAAAATGTTTTTTCCGTTCTTGGAAACAGAGAAGTTGGTGTGCATGCCGGAACCGTTAATTCCCGTGATTGGCTTAGGCAGGAATGTCGCCGTCATGCCGGATTTGCGCGCCACTTGGCGGCACACGAGCTTGTACAGCTGTACGTTGTCGGCCGCGCGCACGACTTCAGCGTATGAGTAGTTCATTTCAAACTGCGAAGGCGCGACTTCTGGGTGGTCTTTCTCATTCTTGAAGCCCATAGCTCTCTGCGCTTCAGCCGCACTGTCAATAAACAGGCGGAGCTTATCCATAGGAAGCGAGTGATAATACCCGCCGGAAGAAATTAATTTGAAGCCGCCGGTTTCGCCGTAAGTCTGCTCGGCATTTACTCCGTCAACAACGAAACCTTCTATCTCGCACGCTGCAAATGCGGTAAGACCTTCGCTCTTCTTTAATTTGCTGGTGTAGAGTTTGAGCTGGCTTCTGAAATCCGAGTGGTACGGAGTTCTGTCGCGATTCAAAACGGAAGCAAAGAAAATGATTTTGCCGGGACCAAAAATATCAGAAGGCAAATATCGGATGCTTGACCAGTCGATTTCCAAGCGCAAATCCGATTCGTGCTGGGGCGTAAAGCCTCGTATGGATGAACCGTCGAACGTGAGGTTTGAAAGAGAGTCGAGCAAAAAATCCTTGTCGTAGTCGAGCATGTGGAGCCGGCCCTCAATATCGGTGAAGCACAGCGTAACCGCCTTGATGCGCTTCTCTTTCTTCAGGTAGTCGGTGTATTCTTTCTCAAGAACAGACTGCGAAGCCGATTCGCCGCGCTCTTTTGCCTTGAGGTTAAGTTCCTCAAGCTTTTCATAAGGGATTTCCAAAAACTCTTTCAATGCCACCTCTTTAGTCTTATTTTCATCCATATTATATTAATTTAGCTCGTAATTAATATAATTATAGCATATCCTAGCATGAATGCAAGGTGAACCGCCATAAGGTGTGGATAACCCAAAAATCAAGGGGAGTCCTTGATTTGGTGGCACCCAAGGTGCGACCTTGGGAGTCGCTCTTTAAGGTCGCACCTTGTAGGATTCCGAAGTTTCCGAGGTGACTCCTCACCCACGGCGCCCTCCGAAGCCTTGGCGAAGGATGGGAAGGGGGAGGTGTCTCCTCGGGCTTTCCAAGAAAATGCTAGAATTGCACCATGAAGCAACTCTCATATCTGCAATACTGGCTTCTGCTTTCCGTTGCTGTAACCGGCGTGTGCGGGCTCGCCTATCTTCTTGCCCAGCAGAGCTTGCGCCAGTCGGCCAACGAGCCGCAGATACAGATCGCCAAAGATGCCGTGAGAATACTCGAGAGCGGAAAGACGCCCGCTGATTTTGCTACCGCAAATATCGTGAACATTAAGGAGAGTTCCGCGCCATTTCTTGTCATTTACAATTCCGCATATAAGCCGATCGCCTCAACAGGACAACTGAATGGCACAGCGCCCATTCTTCCGGAAGGCGTTTTGCAATATGCAAACGAGCGCGGCGAGAATCTAATAACATGGCAACCCGAGTCGAATGCCAGGTTCGCGCTTGTTGTACTTCCCTATTCGGACGGATTTGTCGCGGTGGGACGCTCATTAAAAGAAACGGAGAACCGAATCAATGACTTTCTATTGATAACGGGCATCGTGTGGCTTGCAACCCTTCTGGCAACCCTTGTGCTGACCTTTCTTAAGGACTCTTGGCGGAATTTCAAGGTGCGACCTTAAAGAGCCACTCCCAGTTTCTCCTTCGGAATTCCCAGAATTTGCAAGCTCCAAAAATCAATTTGCAAAGAAATCAAAAACTACAAGAATCAAACGGCAAAACCGCTTTGAAAATTGAAATTTCTTTTGCAAATTGCAAATTGGGTTTTGCAAATTTGTGGCCTATAACGCCTTGTGGCATATCACGCAAGCGGGGTATACAATATGGCCAAGCTTATTAATAACGTTTAATATTAAGAATCTATGGCAGAGCAAGGATATTGTGTGAAATGCAAGGAGAAGAGAGACATCAAGGATGCGGCCGAGGTGGAGATGAAGAACGGCCGCAGGGCGCTCAAGGGTTCCTGCACCGTGTGCGGCACCGGAATGTTCAAGATTTTGGGCAATAAGAAATAGTTTTCGTTTGTTTGAGCAAAAAGCCACCGCCCTCCTTCGGAGGGCGGTGGCTTTTTGAATGTTTAAAAAGAGAAAAGCCGCCGGTCTTGG
Organism: bacterium; assembly: GCA_030674455.1. Taxonomy (GTDB): domain Bacteria; phylum Patescibacteriota; class Minisyncoccia; order Phycocordibacterales; family UBA2100; genus UBA10103. Next base: position 44,287 of record JAUSGQ010000029.1, on the reverse strand, counting down.
AAGAGATCTGCCGTTTGGCTTTTCCCTCCGCTTTTCCACGGCGGCTATTATTGCCCAGCTTCCTTCCGAGCCGCTATTTGTTCCAGGGCCGCGACGAGCCCGGCCATCCTTCCATCCAATTCCTTGCCGACGCGAACCGCGCCTAGTGCGACCGCTTGCTCTACTTCCTCATCTTCGTCGTCCAAAAGGACAATGAAAGCGGCATCAATAGATCCTGCGATTATCTTCAGTAGGTCAAAACCCGAAAACCCAGGCGGACGACTAAGGTCTGCCACTATTACGTCGTACCGCCAACTACTGAGTCGCGGCATCGCCTCTTCTACACTGGATGTAACATCCAGCGTCGAGACTTTTCCCTCCAATGCTCGGACGACCAATATCCGATCATCGTTGTTGTCCTCGACAACTAAAACACGCAGGTTATGCATGGTGCTGTCCTTCCATAAAGTGACGGGATGTTCGAGGACGAAATCAGACCTCGTCCGCTGCCATATACATAACACAAACTGGACGCGTTCTCAATTCGGCAAAGAACTTTGACCATAGCTCAATAGTTATGCACTCATTTTGTTTGACCGTCTGTGTCTTTACTGTTTCCATTTATTCAGGCCAGAAACATTGGCAACCGTATTCTGCGACGGAAATCGCAGGAAACTTTCCTCATTGGGGAGGAGAAAAGGTGTCAGTGGGAGAAAAGGTGGAAAAGGTGTCAGGGAAAAGGTGTCAGGAACCTTTTCTTGGTCTGCCCCTCGAACGAACCGTTGTTTCGAGACGGAACTTCTTTATCATCCTTTCTATCCATTCGTCTGAACCATACGGATTGCCACGGGTAACTGCCCGCCGCATCGCATTAACTTCTTCCTCCGATTGCGGATGATTCAAGAGTTCAACATATCGTTGCGGCATATGCACCGGCCATGAACCGAGCAATTCTTTCTGCTTCGCGGTACCGTTAATCCGTCGCCACGCACTTCCCCATCGCCAATCCTCTGCCCGAGGCGCAAGATTGGCTCGTAAAGCATTACGCTCCACATATCGCACGAGATGAATAAAGTGAACATCATCCTCGCACAGAAATGATTTGTATCGCCCTTGATACAAGTGGCCGTGTCCAATCGTATTATGTGCGGCATGCCAGCGTTGGGTGTGCGTTAACGTCAGCCAATTAACAAACTTCGACAAATCGCCATCACTCTTGGGATACAGCACGAGATGCCAGTGATTTGGCATGATGCAGTACGCAAGAATTCTCATGCCGATTAATTCCTTGGCCTCTTCAAGCACCTTTTCAAACAACTCGTAATCTGCCTTTGTCCTGAATATCGTCGAGCGAGCGTTCGCTCGATTTAATACATGGTACACATAACCTCCGACATCAGTACGAAGCGCTCTTCCCATTTGTGTACTATACCATATCAACAAAAGGTTCCTGACACCTTTTCTTGCCTTTTCTTTTCCAACAAAAGATTCCTGACACCTTTTCCCTTTTCCCCGCGAATAAAATATGCACGCTGCTCTCCTCTTTAATGGACTCACCAAAAAAAATAACGTCTCGTCCGCTGCCATATACATAACACAAACTGGACGCCTTCTCAATTCTGAAGAAAACTTTGATTATCTCAATAGTTATGCACTCATTTTGTTTGACCGTCTGTGCCTTTACTGTTTCCATTCGCGTAGGCCAGAACATCGGCAACCGAAACGCACGTTGCAAGTATTGCAACTTTGATATGGGGAATAGTCATGCAACAGCAACCGGCTCTTTTAGCTGTAACGGCGGAGTGGATCGCATGGAATGCGACTCCGCCAAATTCTAAAAAATCGCTCGAAGTGAGCGATGGGTTCATGTGGGCATCTAAGTCGCCTCTGTTTTTCACTCGATTTGGATTTCTGCAACAAAAATGGCAGGGAGGACGTTCGCATTGGGTGGCTAGAACCTACAGAAAGAATTCCAACGGAGTTGAGCCCTTGGAGTTTTCTGTGGGCTCCACTCCGGTAGACGCCTTGAGTGGAATACGGTTGCAGAACACTGCGCTGCTTTTGCCTCGCGAAGCTTTTAAGTACCTTAAGCCCGCGTGCGAAGCCAGTGGTGTTCAACTAGTACACCACCACTACAACGGTGAATTATGTGAGTGTTAATTCACTGTCGTGCCGCTGGGGAAACCACCAAATGCTTGGTTTCTCCGGCGGCTCTCTCTTTTCCCCATTGACGTTTATTGACGAGTTTGATAATGTTCGTATATACGAACATTATGCGGGCAAAGACTATCAGTGCGACACGGGAAGATTATTTGCGGGCGATATATCTTTTGCAGGAGAGGCACGGCGGCCGAGCATCCACGACCGAGACGGCCAAGTATTTGCATTTGAGCAAGTCCACCGTTTCAGAACGCCTAAAGGACCTGATGCGCGACGGCCTCGTAGTCCCCCACAAATATGCATCCATTACACTTACTCCGCGCGGGCAGAAAATCGCACAATCATTAACCTTCAAACACCGTATTATAGAAGTATTCCTGCACTCCACGCTCAAAGTCCCCCGCTCAAAGGTGCATGCCGAGGCAAACCGGCTTGAACACGGCGTGAGCGACGAAGTCGCGAAACGATTGCATTGCTTTTTGGGGAGTCCGAAGAATGACCCGCACGGAATGCAGATTCCACGCGTGAATTGAATACCTGTCCCGTTAGAAATTGCGGATTAACAATTATATTGCATGCAGGAAAACATTATTAGTCGTAATCAAATAGGCGAAGGGGGACGGTGTGTTTCCGCAACCTATTTCTAATGAGATGAGCGCAGGCGCATTTATAGAAGAAGAACAAAAGAGCCTTTCGGAGGTGCATAGTTCCATACACGTCCCGCCCGGCGCATCTTTCCTGCGCAAACTTCTGGCATTTTCCGGCCCGGGATATTTAGTCGCCGTTGGTTATATGGACCCTGGCAACTGGGCGACCGACCTCGCAGGCGGCGCAAAGTTCGGCTATTCCCTCTTATTCGTAGTATTGCTTTCAAGTTTAATGGCAATCCTTCTTCAGCATCTCGCGCTGAAACTCGGAATTGCAACAGGCCGCGACCTCGCACAAGCCTGTCGAGAGAGCTACAGAAAGCCGGTGCGGCTCTTTTTGTGGCTTATGGCGCAAATCATGATAATTGCGTGCGACCTCGCGGAAGTCATCGGTTCGGCAATCGCCCTCAATCTTCTGTTCAACATTCCGCTTGCAATCGGCGTAATAATCACCGCGGCGGATGTTCTGCTCATTTTAATGCTGCAGAAAAAAGGGTTTCGCTATCTTGAGGCGCTCATCATCGTTCTCATCAGCACCATCGTCGTCGCATTCGGGCTTGAGTTATTCTTATCGCGCCCCGAAATCGCGCCGCTTCTGGCGGGATTTATTCCTTCCGCCGCTATTTTCTCCGATAAAGAAATGCTTTATATCGCGCTCGGCATAATAGGCGCGACCGTTATGCCCCACAATTTGTTCCTCCACTCCTCTATCGTGCAGACGCGCCGGTTCGAGCGCGATTTAGAAGGCAAGAAAGAGGCAGTCAAGTTCGCCACCATAGATACGGTAATTGCACTATCGGGAGCGTTTTTCGTGAATGCCGCTATTTTGATAGTTTCAGCAGCTACCTTTCACTTTTCCGGTTATCAGGATGTAAATGATATATCAGAGGCTTACAAATTGCTTTCTCCGCTTCTCGGTGCCTCCGGCGCTAGTATTGTGTTTGCTCTCGCGCTTCTCGCGTCCGGCCAAAATTCCACCCTTACGGGAACTCTTACCGGGCAAATCATTATGGAAGGGTTTTTGAACTTAAAGCTCAAGCCGTGGATTCAACGGCTCATGACACGCTCGCTCGCCATAATCCCGGCGCTTGCGGTAATTCTGTATTTTAGAGACTTCGGCGTCGGTAAACTGCTGATTTTGAGCCAGGTCATTTTGAGCATTCAGTTGCCTTTCGCGGTAATACCGCTTGTTATGTTTACGAGCAACAGGGAGAAAATGGGTGCTTTTGTGAATAAATCATGGCTCAAAGTTGCCTCATACGCCCTTGCAGGGTTCATCGTCGTGCTGAACCTATGGCTTCTATATAACCTATTTGGGTAGGTGCAAAAACACACAGGCCGCTTGCGCGGCCTGTGTAAAAACGACGGTTCAACCTTATACAGTTGCTCCGGCAGCAAAGTGCTGTTTGTACGTCACAGCTTCGTAGATAGCTGCAAGGCCTACCAAAATGTAGACGATCTGCTCGACTATCGGCCAGCTGCCAACGATCAAGTTGACAACATTCAGGCCGACCGCCGAAAGACCCCAGTTCAGACCACCGACGATGAGGAGAATGAATGCGATTGCGTGTAAGTTCATATTGTGAAATTTATTATATTTGTAAGTCGACCAATTTCGTATACAAAGTATGAGTCAAAACGCATTCACGCGCCACAGAGTTATCCACCGCTCAATAGAGAGCTTAATACCTGGCGAAAACAGTAAAATCTGGCGTTAGCGCTCCTCTTCCTCCTTCATCTTTTGCAACTCTGCTTCATAAACGCGCTTCCGCAGGGCCGACGTTGAAAAGTCATGGCTGCGAGAATTATAGTGCATTTCTATAGGAAGTTCGTACCCTGTGTATTTCTTACCTTTCCAGTCGATACCGATGATGCGAATATCCGGCTTTAAACTGACAAGCAGTTCATGAAGGTCTTCCTCCGAATGGTAAACTATCACCTCATCCACGTAGCGGATTCCCTCCAAAATCATCTTGCGCTCCTCAAGCGACATTATCGGCTTATTCTTTTTCTTCCCGCGGTAATCAGATGTTGTGTCCGATGGGTCGTCCTGAAGCGCCACTATTAGATAGTCGCAGACCATTTTTGCCTCCTTGAACACTATCATGTGTCCAGCGTGGCATAAGTCGAACGCCCCCGCAGTTATTCCCACCTTTTTCCCGTCTTTCATCACAAATCAGAATAACACGATAGTGGGTTGCACCGCCACATTTAGCATGAAATAATGACCCTATGGATGCGGGATACTTTATCCTTTCGTTAGTCTTTCTATATCTTCTCGCTTGTATTCGAGTTGTTAAACAATACGAAAGGGGCGTGGTATTCCTCCTCGGCAAATTCACCGGCGTGCGCGAGCCCGGTTTTCGACTGATTTTTGTTCCCTTTCAGCTGATGACGCGCGTTTCCCTGCGCACGGTCACGATGCAAATAGCATCTCAAAAAATCATCACCCGTGACAACGTTTCCATTGATATTGCTGCCGTCGCCTACTACAAAGTCACAAACCCTGAAAAGGCGGTGATTGCGATAGAAGATGTGTACGATGCGACCAACCAGATATCGCAAACCACCGTGCGCAATGTCGTCGGCCAATTCAGCCTCGACCAACTCCTTTCGGAGACATTAAAGATAAACGAACAGATTAAGAATGTGATAGATGCTCACACGGAGCCGTGGGGCGCTCAAGTTACAGCAGTGGAAATCAAAGACATCGCTCTGCCCGACAATATGCAACGAGCGATGGCAAAGGAAGCGGAGGCGGAAAGAGAGCGGCGCGCAAAGATTGTCGCCGCCGAAGGCGAATTCCAGGCAGCTGTTAAATTGGGCGAAGCCGCCGACATCATCGCCAAACACCCTGTCGCGCTTCAATTGCGCACGCTTCAAACTATGGCGGAGATATCCGTGGAAAAGAATTCCACTATTATCTTTCCCGCACAATTCATGACCACCGTTTCCGAGGCCATTTCATTGCTTAAAAAAGACTCCGTCGCAAGGTAAACTGTGGGATGTGATTGAGGTATTAAAAAACAGTCAGGAAATCATCCGACCTATAGTTGGGTCCGAGCCATTTAACTTATCTGAAGCAGATGTAGTCCGAGCAATTCACGAGTTGCGTTCAGAAGTTAAGCGGCTGACTGATCTATCTCATAGTAGAGATGGCAGATTGAAGCTTTTTGCTCGAAACTTGTTACCGAAAAGGAGGCAAGGGCTTGAGTTGATAACGAGCCATACTTCTCCCGCAAAAGTTCTTGAGGCAGTGAAGAATATCTATCAAAGAGTGAACGAGGCCGAAACTGCCGGAACAGGAAGAAAGGAAATAATAGCTCAAATTTACTTTGGATTTCCTGAACTAATCAACTATGGTTGGCTTCTGCAAAGAACGACGTGGGGTCGCAATCTTTATGAAGCATTAATAGCAGTAGCGGGAAAAAAGGAATTGGGTGTGTGATAGAATCTGACTATGAAAACCGCGCTTCTCACCTCCTACGAAAAAAATGAGCCTCTCTTGCGCCTAGCGCAGGCGTTGATTAAGAATGGATGGAACATTTTGGCTTCTGCCGGAACCACAAGCTATTTAAAGCAAAATAACATTCCGTGCAAAGATGTCGCAGACACCATAGGGGCTCCAATCTTAGGACATAGCGTTGTTACGCTCTCGAGAGAAATATATGCCGGACTTCTTGCCTCAACACCCGAGGACTTTGCCGAGCTAAAGCGGCTTAATATTGCGAACATTGATTTGGTCTACGTGAATCTCTATCCGCTTGAGAAAGAAACTCAAGATCCAAAAGCGACATCCGCAAGCGTTATCGAAAAAACGGACATCGGCGGCCCGACGCTTCTGCGGGCGGCGGCCAAAGGCCGCCGCCTCGCGCTTTCAAATCCTAAACAAATTGATGTTCTGGAAAAGTGGCTTGCAAGCGGTTCGCCGGAAAATGAGCGCGAACAAATGGCAACCCGCTTCGCGGCCGAAGCCGAAAGACGGGTTGCGGAATATGTCTCGGCATCCGCAAGTTATTGGGAGAAGCAAAACGGGTAGTGAATGGTGATATGCAGCAGACAAACCTCTACGCGGTCACTGTCCCGCCGATGATTAAGGCGCTTTCGATGCTCCCCAAAATAATGGATAAGGCCATCGCTCACGCAGAATCCAGAGGAACAGAACGCCACCCCGGCTCAAAACATCTCGCTTCGCTCTTGAACGACCGGCTCGTCTTCGACCAGTTTCATTTCATCCGGCAGGTGCAAATCGCCTGCGACAATGCAAAAGGAGGCGCGGCGCGGCTCGCAGAGGTAGAAATTCCCGTCTACGAGGATAACGAGAAAACGGTGGATGAACTCAAGGCGCGCATCGAAAAGACGATAGCATTTCTGAAGACGATCAAACCGGAGCAAATTATCGGAAAAGAAGAAATTAAGATAACACTTCCCTATTGGAAGAATAGATATGCCACCGGCTTCGAGTATGCTACAGAATACTTGCTACCGAATTTCTATTTTCATATCGTTACCGCCTATTCAATTCTCCGCAAAAATGGCGTTGATATAGGAAAGAAAGATTTCATTAACGGCCTACCTCTCAAGGATTTGTGAATATGACGAAACATGTCTTCTTCGACCTCGATAACACGCTCACGCCGAGCAAGTCTTTGATTCTGCCAGAACATGCGCCGATTCTGAAGAAGTTATGCGAACGCGCTGATGTCACAGTGGTATCCGGCCACGGTGCGCAGGATATAAAAAAGCATTTGAGGCCGGAGCTCGAGGGTCTTTATCACATCCTCGGCCAAAACGGCAACCGCGCGGAAACGCGCGATGGCAAGGTTTTGTGGAACCGGTCGCTTTCCAAAGAGCAGAAAGATGCGATTCTTGCATTCGTTGCAAAGGCGCGTAAGCAATTGAATCTCAAAGTGCGCGACGAGAACGACATCGTTGAAGATCGAGATTCGCAGATTGCTTTTTCGCTCATAGGCCATCACGAAGACCACGATAAGAAAGATGCTTTTGACCCGGGCGGCAAGAAAAGGATTGCGCTCCTCAAAGACATGGCGGCCGACGTGAAGGCATTGGAAAAAACAAGAGTTGAAGTTCGTATTGGTGGAACTACAAACCTCGATTTCTTTGAATTTGGCAAGAATAAAGGCTACAACGTACCCGCCTTCATAGAAAAAATGGGGTGGAAGAGGGAAGATTCTGTGTACGTGGGCGACGCCTTGTTCCCAGGTGGGAATGACGAGACGGTCATAGGCAAAATACCCACGCACGCGGTGGCCGATTATCGCGAAACTTATTCCTACATTGAACAGCTTTTGCCAACTCTTAACTCATGACATCGCTTGCCCTTTCAATCAAGAATCTTAAGAAAACTTATAGTAACGGCACAGAAGCGCTGAAGGACGTGTCGCTCGATATTCCTGCTGGCGATTTTTTCGCACTTCTGGGCCCGAATGGCGCCGGAAAAACCACCATCATCGGCATCGTAACCGGATTGGTAAATAAAACGGGCGGCAGCATATCCGTGTTTGGCTACGACATAGAAAAAGATTCCGAAGCGGCGCGCACATACATAGGCGTCGTCCCGCAAGAAATCAATTTTAATCCCTTTGAAAAATGTATCGACGTGGTTGTAAATCAGGGAGGATACTACGGAATCCCGCGCAAGACCGCGATTCCCTATGCGGACCAGTTGCTGAAGGACCTCGGCATAGGCGACAAAAGAAACGAGACCGGCTGGTCGCTCTCCGGCGGAATGAAGCGCCGGCTTTTGATTGCGCGCGCACTCATTCATAAGCCGCGATTTTTGATACTCGACGAGCCGACGGCCGGCGTCGATGTGGAGCTGCGCCGTGAAATGTGGGATTACCTACATATCTTAACCAAACGCGGCGTCACCATTCTGCTCACCACTCATTATCTCGAAGAAGCGGAACAGCTCTGCAAACATGTAGCCATCATCAATAAGGGAATTATCGTCGCCTCGGGAACAATGGACGAGGTTCTGTCCCTGCACGACGAAGATAAGGCGCAAAAGCAGGGCTATCGCGGGGGGAAATTAGAGGAGGTCTTTTTGCAGTTAACTGCAAAAAACAGCGATTAGCGTTCAGCGAATAGCGGATAGAAATATGTACATCACATCGTTCAAAGAACTGATTGTCTGGCAAAAGGCTGTAGAGCTTGCAAAAGAGGTATACGCTAGAACAAGCGAATTTCCACCGCGCGAATTATTTGGGCTCCAGAGTCAGATGTGCCGGGCGGCTGTTTCAATCCCATCAAATATTGCAGAGGGCCATCGACGGAACACAAAAAAAGATTTCCTGCACTTTTTGCGCATAGCCGATGGTTCAGCCGCCGAGCTAGAAACGCAAATTCTGATCGCGGAATCTGCACACAAGCGTATTAACTATGATAAGGCGAAGAATTTGTTAACAGAAGTTCAGAAGATGCTGTCAGTCATGATTAAGAAATTAGAACTAAACGCTAATCGCTAAACGCTATACGCTATGACTCCTTCTCAAATGCTCACATCGTTTTACACCATCGTCCGAAAAGACGTTGTTCGCATATTCCGCATTTGGCCGCAAACATTCTTGCCGTCCATAATCACTTCAGTTCTCTACTTTCTCGTATTCGGAAAAGTTCTCGGAGGCCGCATCGGAGAAATCGGCGGATACCCGTATATCACGTTCGTTGTCCCCGGGCTCGTGATGCTCGCGGTCGTCACCAACTCATTTTCAAACGTGGCAACGACTTTCTTTCAGGCCAAATTCTTCTCACGCAACATCGATGAAATACTCGTCTCGCCGACACCCGTGTGGGTCATAATCGCGGGATATGTCGCCGGCGGCATGGTGCGCGGAATAACGATAGGAATTTTGGTCATAATTATTTCTGCCTTTTTCACCTCATTGCCTCTAACGCAACCGTTTACAATTCTCATATTCTTAATTCTTTCCAGCATGTTATTTTCCCTGGCCGGGCTTGTAAACGGCATCTATGCAAAAAGTTTTGACGGAATCACCATCGTACCGACATTCGTTTTGACTCCGCTTGTGTATCTCGGCGGCGTTTTCTATTCGGCGCTAGCGCTCCCGCCGCTTTGGCAGAAATTGACTTTTGCAAACCCCATTTTCTACATGGTAAACGGCTTCCGCGATGGTTTTATGGGCGTATCAGACGTATCTCTAATGACCAGTCTCGGCGTCTTAGGAGCGCTCACCGCGATTCTCATAGCCGTAAACTGGTACTTCATCCGCACGGGCTTAGGCCTCCGGCAATAAATTAACTGAAAGTCTGTTTTCTTCATCACTTTTATTCATCATTCCTTCTTCTTCATATTCTCAATACTTGCTTATTCGCGCGAATAAGCAAGTATTGAACATCGAAATTCACACGTGGGGCATCGCTAGAGCAGTTTAAGCACATCACGCAACGTATCTGCTGGAGTAGAAGTGATTCGATAGTACACGTTAAGACTTTTTTGTTCCTTTTCGACGAACCCCATTCGCTCAAGCATAATCAAGTGCCTCGATGTTGATGTAAGTGAAAGCTTGATGGCGTCTGCTATATCGCTTACGTTTACATCCTTTCGCTTGCGCAAAAGATTCAGGATAGCAAGCCTCCGTCTGTTGCCTAGCACTTTGAGCTGCCGTTCCAATTCTATTTCATGCATCTGCTCATTGTATCATCTACTTGCTTATTCGCGCGAATAAGCAAGTAGATATGTCTCAAATTGCAACTGGTGGACGTTACTTCTTCCCTTTCGCTATCTTCTCGGCAAGGCCTATGTAGTTTTCAGGCCTTAATGCTTTTAGATTCTTCTTTACTTTCTCGTCTACCGATAATCCGTCGATAAATTTCGCGAAATCATCTAGCGTTACTTGTTTCCCGCGCGTGAGGTCTTTTAGTTTCTCGTATGGAACCTCCACGCCCTCGCGTCGCAGAACGGTCTGAAATGCTTCCGCAAGAACTTCCGGGTGCCCTTGCAGGTCTTCAAGCATCGCCTTTTCGTTTACGCTGACCTTGCCGAGCCCTTTTAGGAGCGATTTATAACCGATAAGAGAGTGGGCGAACGCGGTTCCGAACGTGCGCTCTACCGTAGAATCAGAGAGGTCGCGCTGTAATCGAGAGATAGGTAGCTTTCGAGAAAAATGTTCAAAGAGGGAATTCGCAATTCCCAAATTCCCTTCCGCATTCTCAAAATCAATCGGATTAACTTTGTGCGGCATCGCCGAAGAACCGATTTCTCCGGCCTTCGGCTTTTGAGTAATCCATCCGTCGCTAATGTATCGCCACATGTCCTGCGAAAATCCTGTGAGTATCGTGTTGATGAGCCGAACTGTGTCGAAAAGTTCCACATAGGTGTCGTGAGGCTCTATTTGAGTTGTGGCTTTGTTCAGTTCGAGCCGTATACCGGCCTTTAAGGTGCGACCTTTAGAATTCCCCAAGGTCGCACCTTGTGGGCCGGACGCATTGAACCGTTCTATAAATTTCTCGCTGAAAATTTGCCAATCCACTTTAGGAGCTGAAACAACATGTGCGTTGTAATTCCCTGTCGCGCCGGCAAATTTTACCAGAATACTACTCGACTTGAGTTTCTGAAGCTGGCGGGCAATGCGAGACTCAAACACACGCATTTCCTTTCCGAAAGTCGTGGGTGAAGCCGGTTGGCCATGCGTCCGCGCAAGCATCGGCGTTGCGGCGTATTTCGAAGACATGTCATTCAGGTTGCTCCTAACGGCATCAATCGCAGGAATTATCTCCATGTCCAGAACGTCGGCAAGAAGAAGTGCGTACGCAAAATTATTTACATCTTCCGACGTAAGCGCGAAATGCACATATTCAGAAACATCCGCGAGAGATGTTTTTGCGAGCTTTTTCTTAATGAAGTACTCAACTGCCTTCACGTCATGATTCGTAGCCGGAATTCCTTCGTAGCCGTCTTTCTCGATTGCTTTCACGATTCGCGCGTCTTCAATCGATATGCGAAAAAGTCCTACAAGAATCTCTTTCTCTTCTGCGGATAATTTCCTGATTCCCAATTCTTTTTCTTCTGAAAGCGCCAAAAGATATTCGCACTCAACACGGATGCGCGCGCGGATGAGGGCAAATTCACTGAACCGTTCCCCAAACTGTTCAAGTAAATCTCGATAACGTCCGTCAACAGAACTAATCGCGGTCAGCTGGTAGTTCTTTGCATTTTCTGATTGAGTCATATTTCTAGACGCTAGAAGCTAGACGCTATACGCTGATAAATTCTTCTCCATGCGCGGAATTATCGGCTCTTCGCCTGGTACGAATTTCTTTCCCGTAATCTGCTCGAACATTTGGATGTAGCGTCGCGAAAGCTCCTGCACGAGCTCTTTAGGCGCCTCCGGAAGTGTCGCGTCCTTGTAGGGGTCGCAATGCTCCCTGAACCACAGGCGTAAAAATTCCTTATCAAAATACTGGGGCTCTTCGCCTTTTGAAAATCGCTCTTCGTAGGAATCCGCTTGCCAATAGCGCGAGGAGTCGGGCGTATGAATTTCGTCAATCAACACCAATCGCCCTTTAGACAAGTCTGACTTGTCGGATTCCGACAAGTCAGACTTGTCTAAACCAAATTCGTACTTCGTATCCACAAGAATAAGTCCGCGTGATTTTGCGATTTCTTCTCCTCGCGCAAACAATGCGAGAGCCGTTTTTTGTATCTGCTCCAAGATTTCCGCTGTAACCAATCCTTCTGAGACCATTTCTTTAAGCGAAAGCGTCCTGTCGTGCGTATCTTCTTTTGTCGTCGGGTCAAATATCGGGTGAGGCAATTTCTGATTTTTCTTCAATCCGTCCGGCAAGACAATATCGCCAAAATCCCGTTTTCCTTTTGAGTACCGTGTCCAAATGGATGTACCGGTAACGCCTGTGACATATCCGCGCACAACAGCTTCAACGGGAACCATCGTGCATTTCTTACCGATGGTCACGTTGGGGTCCGGAATCGCGAGTACGTGGTTGGGAATAATATCTTTTGTCTGCTCAAACCAAAAAGCGCTGATTTGATTCAGCACTTGGCCCTTGTGCGGGATGTGAGCGATGATGCGGTCGAACGAAGAATGTCTGTCGGTCGTCACGAGCACCAATCGCTCGGGTTGTATGTAAATGTCGCGGACTTTGCCCGTTTTCTTTTCACCGAGGTTGGAAAAGTTGGTTTCTTTGAGAACTTCAGTCATATATAATTATACATCAAATACTAATCTTTGTCCAGGGTTCTCGACCCCTTTGCTTTCGATTATAACCTGCGGTTCGCCCGTTATTTCACCCGCTATCTGTGCATCAATTCCAGCTGATTTTGCCTCCGCAAGCACTTTGTCGGGCTCCGGCGTAACGAGCGCCATCCCCTGCCCCATGTTCCAAGCGCGGTACGCATCCATGTCTGGAATATTTCCAAGCTTTTGGCAGTGAGAAACTATCTCCGCGGGTTCAAATAGATTAGACAGGTTTGCGCCGAGCTTGCTTCTGCGTAGTACGCGCCCAAGCTTCTCGGGAATGCCGCCGCCGGTAATGTGCGCCACACCGTGAATCTTGCACGAACCTTCCGATTCAAATCCTCCGTGCAATCCGACAACAAATCGCGAGTAAATCTTCGACGGAGTGAGCGCGAGCAATCCTAATGTTGAAGCCCCGTGCTTAATGGTATGCCACTCTGCGCCGTGCGCTTCCTCGAATATTCTTCTGATCAGAGAAAATCCATTGTTGCGAAAACCATTCTCGCGAAGAACGACGACTGAATCACCCTTTTTTATTTCTTCGCCGGTAAATAACTTTTCTTTACGCGCCACCCACACGCAGGCCGCGCCCCAGTGATACGGAAAATCTCCCCACCCATGCACGAGCGAACCCATTTGGGCAATCTCGCCGTTGATGATGGCGACATTTGCCTCACGAGCAGCGTTGACATATCCGACAGCGAGCTCGCGGATAATTGGCAGGTATTTCTCATCACTGCCCAGACTCTTTATATCCAGATTCGTCCCGACTAGGATGGGCTCGCCCCCACGCAAAATCGCGTCGTCGCACACCATCGCAAGCAGGTCGAACGCGATAGTGTCGTGCTTCCCTACTCTCTGCGCGATTTCTACTTTTGTTCCCGCCGTATCAAAACCCACCGACATAAAACTGCCGCGCGGTAGATTTTCGACAGAAACCATTTTCAATCCGGCGAAATCATCGAATGGCGTGACGACAGCCCCGATGCGCCCGTCGCGATTCGCGAACGTCTGCTTTGAGGCCTCGTACATTATGCGCGATGCTTCGGCTTCTATATCTACATCAACACCGGAGATTGCATAGGCATTGGCAGTCATGTTCATTGATTGAGATACGCTTCGTATCCTATGTCTGCCAACTTTTCCGTTTTTGCCAATACGTCCTTTTCCATTTTCTTTTTGTATGAGCGCAATTTCTCCCGCAGTTCCGGATTCCCTTCCGCGATAATTTGCGCCGCGAGGATGCCGGCATTCTTTGCGCCATTGATAGCTACGGTCGCAACGGGAACTCCAGGCGGCATCTGCGCAGTCGAAAGGAGCGAATCTATGCCTTTGAGCGCTTTAGTGGAAATCGGAACACCGATAACGGGAAGAACCGTGTTCCCCGCCGTAACTCCCGCCAAGTGTGCGGCGCCTCCGGCGCCAGCAATAATTACTTTGAGTCCGTTTGTCTCTGCAGTCTTGGCGTATTCAATAGCTTGGTCAGGCGTTCGATGAGCAGAGAGAACCTTCACTTCGCTTTCGAGTCCAAATTCCTTGAGAATCTCCGCCGCGTCTTTCATCACTGGCAAATCCGAATCCGAGCCCATGATGATTCCGACGAGAGGTGAGCCAGTAGCAGAATTCATGAATGCATTTTAGCATTAAAAGAGTGAAGTTCTCAACGTCCAATTAATAAGTCAATTTAGTCGTAAAAGATGAAGCCGCTCGTGATGCGATGAGCGGCGTCATCGTCCTACGAGCGGCCTATTGCATTGGTGGCCGTGATGCTATTAGCTTCTCCGCGACGGCGAATGACGGGCCTTCACTACCGTCCGTCAATCCGAACTGCAGTGCAGCCGAACACAGTGACCTGTGTTCTTTTTTTAATGATTGATACTGCGTACACGCGGCGCCAAGCGCATCAATTGTGCCGCCTTTCTCGCATCGCAGAAGACAGTCTGCCACTGCCTTTACTGCAGATTCGGCGTCAAGCACCGTAACTGCAGTTGCCGCCTGGCTTGTTACCGCCAAAGCTATTGCACGTTCTCGATCACAACCTTCTGCGATTAACGAAACGAGGGTTTCGCCGAGTTGTTGCAGATCCTTCAAGAATTTCTCTATCCGTGCCTCGTAGGGCTCCTGCGGCACCTCCATCCCGAGAACCAAAAAAATTACGGCCAACGGAAGAGTACACATGTAAAACGCGAGGATGAAGAATATTTCGTTCGCATTATAGAAAGTCCAAAACGAGACGATTAGGCCCACAAAAAGGGCCGTCATTGCTGACTGATACACCCTGACACAATATCTTGCCAGCCGGAGCGCTTCAAGCACGGGAACTCCCGGGTTATTGCGCTCCCAGGATTCACGCATCTGTTTCGGAACTTTGTTCACTAAATATTTGTCACTCTTGTTCACTGCGATCTCCTTTATCAAGGACCATAAGGATCATGGGGCTTTCTGGCCCATTCCGTTAGGCTTGCGGCCTAGGGAACACTTCATGTAATCCTATAATCCTTTAGAACTCTATCACGCTTTTTCCTTACACAAATTGAAACTAATCGAAATATCGCACCGCATTCTTGAAGATTTGCAGTCCTGGCCCCTCCTGTGGCAAGGGCGCCCCTTGGCGTATATATGATTCGCGAAGATATGTCCAGTGCGGAAGCTGTGTGAACCTAACCGCGCGCTCGGGATGCGGCATGAGCCCTAAGACGCGGCCTCCATAGCCGGTGATGCCTGCAATATTTTCCAGCGAGCCGTTCGGATTCGCCGGGAGATTTAGGTGCTTGGAGGTTTCACCTCCAAAGTACTGTAACGCTATCGCCCCCTCGCTTTTTATCTTTTCGAGTGTTTCTTTTGGCACATAATATTTTCCCTCCCCATGCGCGATAGGAACTGAAATAGTCTTGATTCCTTTGAGCCACGGGCTTTCTCCTTTTATTTCGAGGTCCACCCATCTGCAAATGTAGCGCGCAGAACCTGCCCGTCCTCCGTCTTGCGGAGTCGGGTCGTTGGCGATCAGCGCCCCCGGTAAAATGCCCGCGCTCGTAATTATTTGAAATCCGTTGCAAATACCGAGCATAAGCGTGTCGCGCGAAAGGAACTCCTCGAGTTCTTTGCCGAGGTGATGTTTCAAGCGATTGCCATACGCCTTGCCCGAGCCGGTGTCATCGCCATAAGAAAATCCTCCCGGAAAAACAATAATTTGTGCTTTCTTCAAAATTGCCGGGCGAGCGATGATGTCGTTGATGTGCACGATATCAGCAGTAGCACCCGCCATCTCAAAAGCGGTTTTCGTTTCGTCCTCCGTATTCAGTCCGTAACCGGAAAATATTATGACTTGAGGTTTCTTCATACGTTTTTCTTCGGATTTCCTCTGTGCCAAACCATTGTATGATTTGATGAAGGAACGAATCCAAATCTCTTGTAATATCGCTCGAGAGCGCGTGTTAGATGTTCTCTTTGTTCTGGAGAGGTATATTTACGCATGCCAATAGGAGCTGGCACCAGTTTAATGGTAGATTCGTCTGCTTGAAGGGATCTCATAAGAGACACGGCAACATTTGTGTTTTGATATTTCTGATCTACAAGGAAAATATAACCATTAAACACATCGCCTTCTTTTTCTCCTACAATTATTCCCACGATTTCTTCTTTAACTTTACCGAAATATGAAATCGGCGTCCTCGGATGTTTATCTGGGTCGAGATTGTCTATGATTCCTTTCAATAGATAATTTCTTTTTGGATATCTTGTGCGCATCTTTTCTATAAAATCTGCACATATCTTATAACTTTCTCCAGGAGAAGCTGCTGTTTGAACAACCAGGTCTGGTATAACGCGCTCTTTATTAGACTCATTTTCCTGCGAAAACATAATTACCAATTCTTAAAAAATGATTTATAAGCCTGCGTAAGCTCATATACCGATATATCGGCATATTGACGCCCGATGGAAAGCGTGAGATTTGAATTATCCGTCGTTGTGCCTATTTTCACGAATGGAAGTTTGCGTACGATGTTCTCGAACTCTTTCTCGTGTCCGGCGCGTACGGAAACTAAAACCCTGCCCTGGCTTTCAGAAAACAAAATGGAATCGTCTTGTTTTGCGTCGCCCGGTATATTCTTCAAATTGACGCTCGCTCCAAGCTGTCCGGCAACACAACTCTTTGCGAGCGCTACGCCAAGCCCTCCCCGCCCCAGGCTAATCGCCGACGCCACGCAGCCAAACATCCTTACATTCTCAAGTATGTGAGTATGTCCTTTTCCGCTTATGGCGCGAGAGAGTGCGTCATAGATTCTGGCATTTTTCTTTGCATCAACAATTGGAACTAAATTCCCTTTTTCCTCTCCCAACATCGCAAAATATTCAGATGCGCCGAGTTCATCGTTCGTTTCTCCAACAAGATAAATTAAGTCGCCTGCTTGTTTGAAATCAATCGTCATCGCTTTTGTAACATCCGGAATGACGCCGAGAGCGGAGATGAGAAGCGTTGGCTGTGCGGATATTTGGATTTTTTTGCCGTCTTCGGTGAATCCGCGAAAATCGTTAAACATCGAATCTTTGCCGGAGATGAACGGCGTCCCGTACGCCGTCGCTATGTCAAAACACGCGCGCGCCGATTCTTTGAGTTCATACAATCTCTCCGGCGTGTTCGAGCTGGACCAGCAGAAGTTGTCGAGAATTGCCAGGTAATCGCGCGAAGCACCCGCACACACGGCGTTGCGTATGGCGGTATCAATGGATGCCGCCGCCATCGCGTATGTGTCGATGCCGGAATACCACGGGCAATAGCCGTGCGCCAAGACGATGCCGCGGTTCGTATCGGGCAATGGCTGCAAAACGGCAGAATCCGCGTTCACTCTTCCCTTTCCTTCGAGTGGTTTTGTGACGGATGAGCCCTGCACTTCGTGGTCGTACTGTTCTGAAATAAACGATATTGAACCGATATTCGGACGAGCGAGCATCTTGAGAAGCGATTCGCTAAGGTCGCTGGAACGAGCCGCCGCAGGCGGCTCGCTGTTCACGCGCGCGGGCTTTTTGCTTTTCTGAACTTCGATGGGACGGCCGTCGTGCAAGAACGACATTTCCATGTCCATGACTTTTTCCTTTCCAAATTTCACAATACACCTTCCGGAATTCGTGAACGTGCCTATTCGCGTCGCCTCAACATTGTGCCTGTCGAAAATCTTTTTGAGAGCTGTCCAGTTCTTTTTCGGGACAGCAAGCGTCATGCGCTCCTGCGATTCCGAAAGCCAAATCTGCCATGGCGCGAGTCCCGGATACTTGAGCGGCACGGTCGACAAGTCGACAATGCACCCGCCTTCGCGAGGCCGAAGCCCGCTACGGCGAGGCGAAGGCCCGCCCGATTCTTTTGCCATTTCACCAACAGCACCGGAAAGCCCTCCCGCTCCGTTGTCGGTAATGCTTGAATACAATCCGGCGTCTCTCGCTTCGCGGATAATCGCGTCCGAGAGTTTCTTTTGCGTGATGGGGTCGCCAATTTGTACTGCTGTAGCCGGTGAACCGCTGGAAAGCGATTCGGAGGAAAACGTCGCGCCGTGAATGCCGTCCGCTCCCACTCGCCCACCGACCATAACGATGTAATCTCCTGCTTGAGCACGTTTTTCATATAGTTTCCGGGGCCTGCCCCGTGAGCCCGAAGGGCTTTTACGGGGTATGAGGCCGATGGTCCCCCCGTAAATTAAGGGCTTGCCGCGATAACTCGGGTCAACTGCGAGGAATCCGAGAGCCGTGGGGATTCCGCTCTGATTTCCTCCGGCATTAATCCCTCGAACCACTCCTTCAAGAATTCTTCGCGCGGGCAAGAGCGGCTGTTTTCTTTCCGAATACCGATACAATGCAGTCGTATCGTTCGGGTCAGCAACGCAAAATCCGTATACATTCACTATCGGTTTTGCGCCGAGCCCGAACCCAAGCGTGTCTCGGTTTACTCCCACAATAGCCGTCACGGAACCGCCGAAGGGGTCAAGCGCCGAGGGCGAATTGTGCGTCTCTACTTTGTGAGTTACCAAATATCTATCGTCAAATGCGATCGCTCCGGAATTATCCGTAAACACCGAAACGCAAAAATCCCCTGGCCCGTTAGAGGCCGTGCCTCTAACGGGCTTTTTCGCCTTCTCTTTTCTTATTTTTCCCGTCGCTCCCTTTATATATTTTCGATAAATTCCCTCTTTGATTTCATCCAGCGGGTCTGCAAAAATCGTGTGCTTGCAATGTTCCGACCACGTCTGCGCCAGTGATTCCAATTCAATGTCAGTGGGATTCCGTTTACGCTTTGAGAAATGATTTTGTATAACCTGCAATTGTTTCAATGAGAGTGAAAGTGGCCCGCGGCGCACGCCCGAGGAATCCTTGATTCCCTCCTTGCCCAGCTTTTCGAGTTCCGCCGCATCCACATTAAGATTAACTTCAGCCACGGACGCTTCGGAGCTGGCCAATTTCACTTTGGGTACTACAATGGGAAAATCTTTTTGGACGCCCGAGAAAACGGTCGCACGCTCAATAAGCGGGTTGTAGAGCTCGCGAGCCATGCTCTGCGCGATCTCCGATGTTATCTCGCCCGTGAGAAAAAGAATGTAGGAAGAATAGACGCTTTCGCCTTCAGCAAATTCTCTGCCTATGCAATCTTCTATCGTCTGCCGCGCCGTGTGGCCCACGTTGTCGGTAACGCCGGCGAGGAATCCGATCTCGATCGCGCATGAATATGAATCCGGCGCGGGAATCTGTGTTGTTGAAAAACGCTCCGTGATGGGATTCGTGAGCCGCTCCGCCGCCTCGCGCAGTTCGCTCGCCGACAAATCGGCGTCTATTGTGTAAACCTGCAACAGAGAGGCGGCCGAGAGGCCGCTTTTAGGAAAAAGTTCGCGCAATGTGCGGAGGTAATTTTGTGCGCGTGAGTCGGGAATGTTTGAAGTGACGGAAATCCGATGCGTCATGCCTCACCATACTACCATTGAAATAGACGGTCAACTCTGGCAGTATGCGCTGCGTGAAGTACAAATCTGAACATTTAATCCTTGCAAATATACTGAAGCGCCTTGCGCCAAGAGTTGGCGCGCGCGTAGTGCTAGAACCGGAATGGAGAATCGCCGGCCAAATCCGCTACCCTGGCCGGGTAGGCCCTGGCCGGGCAGGCAAGGATGGCCATAACAGATACTTTCGTTACAATACGCTTGATTTAAACCCCGTCGGCGCCTCGGATATTTCCAAGGACAAAGATTACGCGGCATTTTTCATGCGCCACATGGGATATCCGGCAGTGCGCGGCAAGACTTTCTTTTCGCAAGAATGGTGCGAGGCAATCGGCTCGCGACGCGACATAAAAGCGGCTTTGAGTTACGCAAAAAAGATTGGGTTCCCGGTTATCGTAAAACCAAATAGCGGCAGCCAAGGAGTTGGTGTCGCCCTTGTCCACAATCAGCGCGAGTTTTTTCGCGCGATGAAGCTCATATTCCGAAATGACAAAGTGGCCATCGTGCAAAAACCCGTGAGCGGGCGGGATTACCGCATCGTTGTTCTTGATAAGACAATCATTTCGGCCTACGAACGGATACCGCTCAATGTCGTTGGCGATGGAAAGGCAACAATTCTGCAATTGCTAAAAAAGAAGCAGCACTCCTTTGACGCATTGAAACGTGACACTCGTATCAAATTCAAAGACCCGCGCATAGCAAATAAGCTGAAGAGTCAGAAATTGAGCTTGCGCTCGATTCCCAAAAAAGGCCAACAAATCTTTCTCTTAGATAACGCAAACCTCTCGACTGGCGGGGATTCGGTAGACGTTACATCAACGATTCATCCCGCGTTCAAGAAGATCGCGGTGAAGCTGACCCGCGACATGGGCCTCCGGCTCTGCGGCGTAGACCTGATGATAAACGGTATAATTTCTGACCCGCCAAAGAACTACTGGATTCTGGAGATTAACGCAGCGCCCGGCCTCGACCATTATGTAAAGACGGGCAAAGCGCAAGAGGAAATCGTCGAGAAACTGTATCTGAAAGTGCTCAAAAGCCTAAACCGCTAAATCAAAGTTAGACATCGTATGTCTAATTATTACCTGTCATTGCGACCGCGAGCATAGCGTGGCGGGAAGCAATCCAGGAGTTCTGATTCTGATACCCTGGATTGCTTCGTAAGTCGTCGTTCCTCCTCATTCCTCGCAATGACGAAAGGTTAATTGGAGAAGGTATAGCTGGCGCCTCAATCGCGCTCTAAATCTATCCACTTGTATTTGATGCCGTTCCACTCGCGCGACTCCTCAAAAACCTTTTTTGTAAATATGTGTTCGTAGGGCGGGAAAAACGTGTCCGCTGGTTTTTCGTCGTCGATTATTGTCAGCTGCAGTTTGTCTATATATGGAAGCGCTTGTTCGTAAATCTCCGCGCCGCCTCCGATGTGAATTTCTTTCGGATTTTCCTCTCGCGCCTTTTCAATCCCCTCCTCGATGGAACTAACGACAATCACTCCATCCTGCGCAGATAAATTGGTATTCCCAACTATTTGCTTATTCGCGCGAATAAGCAAATAAGGATTGTCCGCGATGAACTTGCTTGTCTGGCGAGTAACTATTATGTTCGTGCGCCCCGGAAGCGGTTCTCCGATGTACCCGACTATTGATTCGAACGTCTTTCTTCCCATGATTATCGGATGCCCCAAAGTCAGACGCTTGAAGCGTTTTAGGTCATCGGGAATATGCCACAGAAGTTTATCGTTCTTGCCAAGCTCCCGATTTCTCCCGATTGCTACCACCTCAGTGATTAGGGGCTTTTTCATTGTGAAAATATAACATCTATTTAACTCTACGAATATGAGAATGATCCGAGGTGAAATCTTAAAGGTGTCATTTATTTATACGTCCAACATTCTGGGAAACTTTTAATTGTATAACGATGTGTCGTGGTCGAAACCAGAAGACATTCGCCGCCAAATCTACACATCAATCCAACCGGGGCGTTGAATTTTGTATAGAGAACACACGAGGCACTACCTTGAGTCTGTAATATGGGTCTATACCCACCGTTTTCTTTCTTAAATACGTTTTGCCATCCTCCCCCATCTTTTGGCCCGACTTCAGCGTATATGAGTTCGCCATATTCAAAGGCGCGAATGTTGTGCGAGACGGAAGAATATCTGATAGAGACAAGAAGTGCGTTGAGAATTTTTGCTGAATGAATCTCCGTTCCACCAACATTCTCTTCAAGTGGGCGAAAGGTATTATATCTATGTGTGTAGCCTATCTCGGGCATTACACCTAGTGGGACATCCGCAGGATAAGTTGGTCGTCTAGGACCATAATCATGTCCGGCTTGAGAAGACGGTAATGGGGGTAGTGAAGGAAAAGGCATGGAAGGTTGTAAAACTGGGCGAGCTCCTTCATAATTTCCAACCAACAACAAACCTGGTAAAGTAGGCTGCAAATCTGGATGAATTCCGGAATAATTTCTGACCAGCACAAAGAGAACAAAAACAACCGCTACACCAGTTATTGCCATAACATGCTTTTTCATATCTCTACTATAACGGATATAATGCCCTAATGCATTCATACGAGGTGGAAGTAAAATCTTTGCTTGGCGATAAGGAACGCGCAGACCAAGTCCGCGAAGCGCTAAAAAAAGCGAATTCTGGATGCACTCTTACATCACGGAACAAACAGTTGAATCATTATTTTGAAAGCGGCGATTTGGAGAAACTTGTTGAGATTACTGCCCCGAAATTTCCTGCGGAAATTTCGGGGCGACTTTCCGATCTTGTCGGTCGTGCCAAGAATTTCTCGGTGCGTACGCGTGATAAGGATGGAACAGTACTTCTCGTCGTCAAAGCCTCGGTTGGAGACGACACGAGCGCCAATGGAATCGCACGCATGGAATTCGAGGAGAAGGTTTCCATGACTCTCGCTGAACTGGACGCACTCGTCCTTTCCGCCGGATTCAAGTATCAGGCGAAGTGGTCGCGCGAGCGCGAGGAGTATATTTGCAAAGGCGTCAACGTAACGCTCGACAAAAATGCGGGCTACGGCTGGCTTGCCGAATTCGAGCGCGTCGTAAGCGATAAGGTCGAGCTCTCGTCCGCCGAAGCGCAAGTTCGCACCCTCATGCAAGAGCTTGGCGTAAAGGAATTACCCCAAAGCCGCTTGGAGCGCATGTTTGCTTTCTATAACGCTAACTGGCAAGAATACTACGGAACAGAACGCATATTTGTGATAGAGTGACTTTCGGATATGGCGCATTTCTTCGTTGCGAACTCCGATTCTCCCTTACTGTATTATTCATACAGTTCGGTACGCTCCTCGTTCGCGCCTCGAACTGCATCCATATCCGAAAGTCACTATAATTAGATTATGTTTTTGTCAGACGTCGATATAAAGAAAGCGGTAAAAAGCGGCGAGATTATCATCAAGCCATTCCAGGAAACGCGGCTCCAGCCGGTTTCGTACGACATCCTGCTCGGGAACAAATTCATCGTCAACGATGAGAACAATTCGCAGTTTGTTGACCCTGTTAAAAAGATTTATGCAAAAACGCGCGAAATCAATATAAAAGACGGGAAAGAATTTGTGCTTCACCCCGGAGTTTCTGTCCTCGGAATTTCTAAAGAATTTTTCGGCTCCGACCACTACCTTATACAGGTAGGTGGCAAGTCATCCCTCGCCCGCGTCGGGCTGATGATACACAACACGGCGGGCATAATAAACCCGGGTCACTTTTTGAACATCACTTTTGAAATCACCAACCAGAACAACATTCCGATAATTTTGCGCCCCGGTATGGAGATAGCGCAGATAACTTTTTCAACAATATCCTCTCCGCCGAAACAGAATTATAAAAAAACCGGCCGTTTTGCTAAAGACAATTGGAATCACTTCGTGTCGCAAAAAGCGACACGACGCAGACCGTCTACAGGTGCCGATACCAAACCTATCGGCCCATCGCTGAACGGACGCAGAATTACGCAGAAGAAATACTAATGCCTATTGCCTTCTGCCTTACATATGCCCCATCCCGAACAACAGTACCTTGACCTGATGCGGGAACTTCTCGAAAGCGGAGACCGGCAGGTCGACGCCGGGCACGGGAAAGCGACCATAGGCGCATTCGGGCGGCAAATTCGATTCGACTTGTCGAAGGGGTTTCCACTGCTAACAACTAAAAAAGTCTACTGGAACGGCGTCTTGCATGAACTCTACTGGTTCATGTCGGGGCAAAACAACATAAAGTACCTCGTCGATAACAACGTGCATATCTGGGACGACTACCCGTATCGAACATACAATGAACGCGCGAAGAAGAATGGGCAGCCGGAAATGACCAAGGAAGAGTTCGTCTCAAAAATCAAAACTGATGCTAAGTTCGCCGAGGAACATGGCGCGCTCAAGAATATTTACGGCGACATGTGGCGCCGCTGGCCTGCGAAAGACGGACGCGCTATTGATCAGCTCGCGTGGGCGATAGAAGAACTGCACAACGACCCAAGCTGCCACAACGCTATCGTGACATCATGGAATCCGGAATATTTGTACACGATGGCGAAGCCCGAGGAAGCGAATCACTTTCCAATATGCCACAACATGTATCAGATGAACATAAAGCACGAAAAAGTATCGCTTCAACTGTACCAGCGCAGCGCGGATATTTTCCTCGGCGTTCCGTTCAATATCGCAAGTTACGCTTTGCTCGCGCATGTCGTGGCAAAAATATTAGGGCGAGAGGTCGGCGAGTTCGTTCATACCTTCGGCGACGTGCATTTTTATGAAGACCATGAGAGTGCAATTCGGGAGCAGTTGGAGCGCGAGCCAAAATCCTTCCCTTCGGTCAAAATCGGCGACGCGGTCACAAGTCTGGATACATTCCGCCCCGAACATGTCTCGCTCGAAGGATACAATCCACATCCTCCAATCAAAGCCGAACTCACCGTGGCTGGCTTCCGAAGTCTCGAAAACAAACCAGGATAAAATATGGTATCCTGCAGGCACTAAATTATTCATATAACAACACTTTTGTGAAAGACTACGAATTCATACGAAAGCAGGATAAGCAGGTTTACGAAGCTGTTATCGGTGAGGAAAAACGAGAGGCAGAAGGCATTGAACTTATACCTTCGGAAAATTATGTCTCAAAAGCGGTGCGCGAAGCGAACAGTTCTGTCCTTACGAACAAATATTCCGAAGGGTATCCCGGTAAAAAATACTACGGCGGTCAGAAGTACTGTGAGATGGTTGAGAATCTGGCGATGGAGCGCTCAAAGAAACTTTTCGGCGCAAAATACTCAAATGTGCAACCGCTCGGCGGCGCTAATGCCAACATCGCAACCTACTTCGCCCTCCTTCAGCCGGGCGACACGGTGCTCGGCATGGACCTCTCGCACGGCGGCCACCTCACGCACGGACATCCCGTCACCTACATCACTAAAATCTTTAACTTCGTGCGTTACAAGATGAAGGACCCGGACACAGGCGAAATTGATTACGATGCGATGCGCAAAGTCGCCATCGCGAACAAGCCGAAAATCGTCTTGGCCGGTTTCTCCGCATATCCGCGGGAACTCGATTATGCAAAGTTTGTTTCGATTGCGCGCGAAGTCGGAGCATATTCCGTTATCGACATCGCGCACATCGCAGGACTTATTGCGGGCAAAGCCGCGAAGAATCCTTTTGATTATGGATTCGACGTTATGACTACGACCACGCACAAAACTCTGCGAGGTCCGCGAGGAGGAATGATACTCACGCGCGAGAGCGAAGAAATCGCAAAGAAAATCGACAAGATGGTATTCCCCGGCCTCCAAGGCGGCCCGCACATGAACAACATCGCTGGAAAGGCCGTCGCGTTCAAAGAGGCGCTTCACCCCTCATTTAGGAAATACGCTGCGCAGATCATCAAGAATGCGCGCGCAATGGCAGAAGTATTTAAGGAGCGGAACATCCGCCTTTTGACGGGAGGGACAGACAACCACCTCGTTCTTGCCGACGTGTTTACATCGCTCGGAATATCCGGAAAAGAAGCCGAACATCTTCTTGATGAAGTTGGCATAACCCTCAACAAGAATGCGATTGCCGACGACAAGCGCGGACCGATGGACCCCTCGGGCATCCGCTTCGGCTCACCCGCGATAACCACGCGCAAGTTCAAAGAGAAAGAGTGCTCGCGCGTCGCGGAACTCATGGTAGACGCTTTGGAAAAGCGCGCAGAACCGAAAGCGCAGAAAAAAATCCGCGAAGAAATACGCACTTTGTGCAAAAAGTTCCCTATTCCGAATTCGTTCGTGTAATGCGGGAATCCGAATTTGCAAGCATCAAAAATCAATTTGCAAAGAAATCCTAAAATACAAAACTCAAACGAACCGAGCCTGAGAAATTGTGGTTTGGTATTTTGTTTGCAAATTGCAAATTGGGATTTGCAAATTAGCAGTCTATAATTCCGAAAATGGCGTATATTCCCGATCTGGGCAACATAGAAACTTTCGTGCGTGCTGTTGGATACCCCGGCTTGTTCGCGGCAGTCTTTGCCGAAACCGGAATTTTCTTCATGTTCTTTCTTCCGGGCTCCAGCATGCTATTTACTGCCGGACTTCTGGCTTCGCACGGCATTTTCAATGTATGGGTTCTGCTTCCCTTAATCACGTTTGCGGCAATTTTGGGCGACAGTACGGGTTACTGGTTCGGCACAAAAGTCGGGCCGGCGCTTTTTAAGCGCGAGGATTCTCGTTTTTTCCGCAAATCTCACGTAGAGAAAACGCGTGCGTTTTATGAAAAGCACGGCGTGCTTGCCATCGTTTTGGCCCGTTTCGTACCGATTGTCCGAACGTTCGCTCCGATACTTGCAGGCGTTGCCGGAATGCGTTACCGGACGTTCTTGACATACAACATCGCCGGAGGAATTCTGTGGGGAGCGGGAATTACATTTTCGGGATATTTCCTCGGGCAAACATTTCCGCAAGTTGACCATTACATCACACCGATTATTCTCGTAATCATAATCACTTCTTTCATCCCGCTCCTTAAAGAATGGTACAAGCATTACGCGAAGAAAACCGAGGATACAGCCGTATGAACGCCGATTCTAGAATTACAAAATTTCCGCGCGCTGTTATCTTCGATCTCGACAACACGATTGCGGAAAGCTTTAAGCCGCCCTCACAAGAGGTCGCAACAGGATTGTGCGAACTTCTCAAGCGTGCTCCGGTCGCCATCATGTCGGGCGCGAGTTTCGCTAGAATGGAAAAAGACCTGTTGCCCGCGCTGGGCAAGGCCGATTTAAGCCGCCTGTATTTATTCCCCAATACCGCCGCGCAATGCTTCATTTTTGAAAGCGGCACATGGAGGAGCGCTTATAAATTCTCTTTCACCAAAGAAGAGTACGAAAGTATCATGCGAGTGTTCAACGAAGCAATCGAAGATACAGAGGTGCTAAAAGGCGCTCCGCGCTGGGGCAGTTTATTTCTTGCAGGCGATTCGCAAGTCACATTCGCTGGGCTAGGAGTGGATGCCTCATCCGAAATGAAGGCCGCGTGGGACACCGACCGCGCGAAGCGCAAGAAACTCAAAGATTTTCTTGACCAAAAACTGACAGGGCTTGATATCCGTATTTCTGGAAGAACTGCGATTGATATCACAGCGCGGGAAATTGATAAAGCGCATGGCGTGAAATGGCTGGCGAAACGCCTCGGAGTAGAACCGGCTCAAATGATTTTTGTCGGCGACGATCTCTCGCCCGGAGGCAACGACGCCGTCGTAATCCCAACCGGCATACAAACGATGGAAGTAAAAGGCCCGCACGAAGCCGCCGCGGCAATCAACAAAATCCTCGCCTCCTGTTCTGACTAATCCACACGACGCTCCTTGAAGAACCATCAAGGCGTCGCCTTGATGGTTTTCTTGTGGTACACTTGCCGTATGGCGCAACGTCCAGTCCCATTCCAAATCGACGAATGGTTCCACTGTTACAACAGAGGCATCGAGAAGCGGATAGTCTTCGAAAGCGAGGATAATTCGGAACGCTTCTTACAGATTCTCTATCTGGCGAACTCGACGGACACGCTGCATCGGAGCAATCTCTCGGAGCGAACGACGAGCGAGATAATTTCCCTTGAACGCTCCAATGCTCTTGTATCTATCGGGGCATACTGCCTCATGCCGAATCATTTTCACCTGCTTCTCAAGGAGATCATGGAGGGCGGGATCACACGCTTTATGCAGAAACTCGGTACCGCGTACACGATGTACTTCAACAAGAAAAACGATCGAACAGGAAATCTTTTTATGAAACCGTTTCGCTCGCGGCATGTGGGGGAAGACCTCTACTTCCAGCACGTCGTCAACTACATCCATTGCAATCCTGCCGAGCGCTTCGCACCGGGATGGAAAAAAGGAGCGGTGCGCGACATGGCACGGCTGGAAAAATTCCTGCGCGGATATCGCTATTCGAGTTTTCCGGATTTTGCGGGTGAGAAACGAGACATCGTCGCAATACTTTCCCGCGACGCGTTTGACGTGTACCGCAATACCGCGCCACGCAAAATGCTCGAGGACGCCCGCGCGTATTACGCAAGTGTCGCGACCGATGACCCTTATTTTACTGAAACCATCAAGGCGTCGCCTTGATGGTTTTGAGCCTTGATGGTTTTGACTTGCCTCTGGGATATGCGCAGATAGTTAGTTCCCCAATCCGTACAGTCTCCTCACCTCGCTTGCAGATAGTGCCTTATTATAGATGCGGAGGTCGTCTAGAGAGCCGCCGAAGTAGGTTGATGAGGCGACGCCGAGAGAGACGTTGCTGGCGTTTACATTCGTGCCGGTGGTGATTACTACATGGTGCCAGTTGGTGTTGTTGAGGGTAGAAGTTACTGCTCCGTCTACATATATAGTGGGGCTGGTGAAGCCGTTGGCGGTGACAACGCCATTTACGATTTCAATATTTGCTCCACTGCCGTTGAGGTCAATGATGTTCTGCTGGGTAGTTGAGGTGGCGACCTTGGCCCAGAATGCGACTGACTTTACTGATGAGGATACATTGCCGACGGTGGTGCTCGCAGTGATTCCATCAAACTTGATGGCTTGGCCGATTTTACCGGTGGTTTTGAGGGGGGCTGTGGTGGTGGCGACTCCCGCGACTCCCTCGACTGTCGACATATCCCCAGTATTCGTAGATGGGAATGAGCGACTGGTGCCCCAGATGATGCGAACGGCACCTACTGCCGCAAGGTCACCATATTTGGGTGCGCCTCCATATATATTATTTCCATTTCCCCCCGTTCCTCCACCAGATCCTCCTCCGCCATCGGGAGTACCAGAAGTGCCGCCAGCCCCACTTGTTCCCTCCCCTAAAATACCAACACCCCCACCAGCACGTCCTATCCCTCCCGCATAAGCACCTCCTCCTCCACCTCCACCACTGCCATTTCCTCCGGTCGCGTTCCCGCCTGCGCCGCCATTGCCCGAATATCCACCAGCACCGCCAGCAGACATGAGGCCAGTTTGTTCACCGTTACCTCCACTTCCACCAGTTCCATACACCACCGTTCCGCCTAATCCATGTGTCGCAGATGACGTGTTGCTTCCACTCCCACCACCATTTGCTTTGCATGTGGTAACATTAAAGGAACTTGCTCCACCGGGATTGCCAACACCTCCGTTAGATGGTGCATGATTACCGACAACTACATCATATGCATTACCTGGCACTACTGTTATATTATTAGCATAAGCAAGAGCACCCCCACCAGCTGACCTGATGTAAAGTGTTTCTCCATCATCGTACGATCCCCAACTACCACCACCTCCAACGCAAACCACACTCACGCTCGTTACTCCGGCGGGAGCAGTCCAGCTTGTAGATTGTGCGGTTGTGTATGCTTGTTGTCCTTGTGCCGCCGCGGCCGCAACAGCCGATCTTGCCACAGAAGGCGTCCCAGTCTTCCCGTTCCCGCTCATG
This sequence comes from bacterium, assembly GCA_030674455.1. Taxonomy (GTDB): domain Bacteria; phylum Patescibacteriota; class Minisyncoccia; order Phycocordibacterales; family UBA2100; genus UBA10103. The sequence goes on along the minus strand of JAUSGQ010000029.1, from coordinate 14,326 downwards.
TCGGTGACGGTGGTGGTAGAGAATTTCGTGCCGTCAAGAGTGTAGAAGAGCAAGAGTCCTCCGGTAAGACTGGTATTTGAGGGGACTGCGATGTTGACATAGGAGGCCGCGCTCGCGCTCGGAGCGAGTGCTATGAATGGCCCGAATACTAACGCAAGTGATGTGACAATCCCGAATGTTTTTTGGGTGAAGTTTTTCATGGCGTTTTTTTGCGTAGTTTCTTCACTTCACGGTCAAAATCAGAAATGTAATTTTTGTCTTGAATCGCGCGGTATTTTCCATACTCACGCTCTGCTAAAACTACTGCCACCTCGTGCGATATTTTTCCCGCGTTCGTCAAAATCTCATATTCGCTAAATTTGAGAAAGGCATTGAGTTTTTTTATCCAATCCTTCATAGTCATTGTTTTGCTCCGAGCCACTTGTAATTCAGCATAGTCCAAATACATATTTCCAATGCGGTTCAAATGTTCTAGTTCTTTTTTGTCCAAGTAATTTTTGGCAATGACGGTGTCGCTTGACATAATTTTCCCTCTCGGAGAGCATCGCCAAGACGTTAATCCCATTTTGTCTTTTTTACTGCTTACTCGCTCTGTGATAATTTCTGCCGCAGTTTTTCCCGTTATGGCAAAGTGCAGTTTGTTTTGTACGGTGGCAAAAAATTCTTTGCTCTCATGTGCTTTTGGCGAATAATCGATTGCCGTTGCATAAATATCGGTGATTTTTTGATACATCATCCGCTCACCCGTACGGATATCTCTGATTTCTTCGTACAGCTCGTCAAAATATCTTGTGCTAAAACGAGAGCCGTATTTCATTCGATTCACATCCAGCGAGTACCCCTTGTGGATATACTTTTTCAAAATGCCCGTTGCCCACTGGCGAAATTGTGTTCCGCGCTCGGAGCTTACTCGATACCCTACGGCGATAATGGCCTCGAGACTATAAAAAGTGACTTTTCGAGCAATCTTTCTTTCTCCCTCTTTTTGAACTACCGAGAATTCCTCGGTAGTTGATTTTTGGTCAACTTCATTTTCCTGATAAATATTCTTTAAGTGAAGCGAAATGTTGTCTGTGGAACAATTAAAGAGCTCGGCCATTCTTTTTTGAGTAAGCCAAATGTTTTCTTCAGCATATAACACTTCAATGTTCACCGTTCCGTCGGGTGATTCATAAAATGTTATTTGATTGTCAGGAAGTTTATTTTTTTTCTTCATATTTTACTCATTGTACCAGCGCGGCGGCAGAGCCGCCGCGCTTTTGCTTATCCACACATTCACTTTGTTAAAGTCTTTTTTCATACGTTTTTATTTATTATCTAAGGCGTTGTACTTGTTGCAGACGTTGTAGTCGCAGTTGAGTCTGTCGTAGTTGCCGTGTCTGCCGGAACTTCAACAACTACTTCTGCCGGGGCTTCAATTATCACTGTGCGCGTACTGGTCGCGGCGCCGAAGGAGTTCGTGGCGACGTAATCTATTGTATGCTCGCCTGCCACGCTCGTATCTAATTGTATGGTGTCCATCGCCACACCATCGAGGAATGTGTAGATGCCAAGATTTTTGTCTGATTCTGTCGGGCCGGTGATGATGGCTCCGAGGTCGCCATAGGTGTCGCCTATTGTGATGTTCGAGGGATTGTTGCCGTTGATGGCGATAGTCGGCACCTGACTATCGCCCGCAGACGGCGCGGAACTAGACGCAGAAGACGCGGAAGAATCCGAAGATGTGGCAGTACTGCTACTCACTGTTGAGCTGGCTGTTTCGCCACTTCCGCCTTCGGCGGAAGCGGCTCCAGTCGCAGCTGAAGCAAGAAGCACATCAAGCTGGGCGCGCGTAACGCATGTCTCCCCTTCCGAATCTGAAACGCAGAGTTTGTCTGTGTGCACCTCTTTTGAAAATATTTTTTCAAATATGCCCGCTGTCGCGTAGATTGCCCGGCCGAAGACTTGAACTACCGCGTCGGAGAACTCTTGCAGAGCGCTCTTGAGCGTATCACTCGCGTCTGCGAACGCCCCTGCCCATGTGGGTGTTGTGCTTGCTTGCCCCGAGCTTGTCAAGGTGGTCGAAGCCGTGAGCTCATCTATAGTAGTCGTGCCAAGCAGGTTGAAAATGTTCGGTCCGATATTGGAGGCCGTGAGCAACCCGGAAAGAGCAATGTTGCCGTTTTCGTCCAGCGACATGATGTCGCGGCTGAGCTGGTTCTTGAAGATGAGCGAGTTGGGCAGACTCTGATTCTCCGTGATGCGGAAGTTGTTGGCGAATATCATATCGCCGAAGAATTGGTCGGTACTCGCGCTCGCACCGCGATTGCCGGAGTTGAGAAGCATTGAGGTGGTGGTGAGCGCGATTCCGACGGGGTAGTTGGTGCTCGCAGTGGTGGTAAGCGCCCCATTCCAATAGTAGGTGCTTCCAGCGGTAAGACCGGAGAGACCTGTCACGATGCCGTTGGAGGCAACTGTAATCGTATTATTAGTACTCGTCGTAGCGTTGGTGGCCATGCCGAGAATGTTAGTACCAGCGGCGATAACGGTATTGAGACTAGAGACGACGGCGTCAGCGTAGGTTGTAACGTTGTTCTGATACGCCGTCACAAAGTGGGTGGCGTCTATGACCGCAACGGAATGTAACCCAGATGCAACGGCATTAAGAGCCACGGGAGTGCCGGGAGTGAAAGTGGTGCCGGAGACGATAGAAACGACGGCGGTAGCGTAGTTTGATGTGCCATTATACGCAACCACAAAGTGGGTGGAGTCCAGAGCGTTGACGGAGTAGGAGGTAGAGGTAACAGCATTAAGAGCCACGGGAGTGCCGGCGGTGATGGTGGTACCGGAGACTGAGGAGATGACGGCGTCACCGAAGCCTGTTGTCGCGTTATAATACGCTACCACGAAGTGGGTGGCGTCAAGGGAGGCGGTATTTGAGTAGAAAGAATTGATGGCATTAAGAACCGCGGGAGTGCCGGCGGTGATGGTGGTACCGGAGACTGAGGATACAACGGCATTGGCGTAGCCTGAGGCGCCCTTATACGTAACCACGAAGTGGGTGGCGTCAAGGGAGGCGGTGGCGGTGTAGCTGGAGGCGACGGCGTTCAACGCTACGGGAGTGCCGGCGGTGATGGTGGTACCGGAGACTGAGGAGACGACGGCGTTGGCATAAGTGGTATCATCGTTCCGATACGCTACCACGAAGTGGGTGGAGTCAAGAGCGGCGACTGCTGATGAGTTTGAATTCTGTAAGGTGGAGCCAACGGCGTTCAGGGCAACGGGGGTGCCAGCGGTGATGGTGGTACCGGAGACGGTGGATACGACAGCATTGGCGTAGCCTGTACTTCCGTTTCTATACGCCACCACAAAGTGGGTAGAATCAAGGGTGGTGGCGGAGGTGTAGGTGGAGGCGACGGCGTTTAGGGCGACGGGAGTGCCGTATGTGATGGTTGTGCCGGAGACGGTGCCTACGACAGCATTGGCATAGCCTGAAGTACCCGAATATGCCACCACGAAGTGGGTGGCGTCAAGGGTGGTGGCGGAGACGGGTGAGGAGGCGACGGCATTGGCGGCGACTGGAGTGCCGGCGGTGATGGTGGTGCCTGGGACAACGGCATTAGCTTTCTTCGCATTCCCATTGATATACGAAACGACGTCGCCGACACTGATGCTTGCACTGGAGGAATCAACGGTGTAATCGGCAGTGAGTTGTTTTAATTTGGCCGAAAGCGCGCCGGTCGTGTCTACCGAGAGCATCGTCGCGCCGGTGGAGGATGCAATTATGAATGGTGTCGCGTTGAGAGCGGCTTGGATTGTGAGAGTTGCTCCCGGCGTCGTCGTCCCGATGCCGACATTGCTTGCTGTGGAGATGAATAGTGTGGAAGTTCCAACTCCGGTGTCTGTACCGCTAAAGTATGCGAGCTGTCCGGTGGTGCCTGTGAGCGACGAGCCGCCCACGCACGTTCCATTTATCGCGAAGCATCCGCCCGCGATGTCAATTCCTCTAGCGAATGTTGAAGTGGCGTTTGTGCCGGTGATGTTCAGGTATGTAGATGTTATTCCTCCTGTGAATGTTGATGTGGCGGGAGAGCCGAATGTCGCGGCACCCGTGGAGTTGTTGAAGGCAAGAGCCGCTGTTGTTGAAGTGGCGGAGTATGTGGAAGTCGCGAGATACAGTGTCGCGCCGGAGTTTCTGAATGTCCATGAGTTGTTGGAGCCATCGCCGAGGGAAAGCTGAGGGCCTGTTGAGTTGGAAGATGTCAGCGTCCAGTTGGGCGTCGTTGTTCCGATTCCGACGTTGCTCGCGGTGGAGACAAAGAGCGTGGATGTGCCTACGGCAGTATTCGTATCGCTGAAGTATGTAAGCTGTCCGGTCGTACCCGTGACGGAAGAACCGCCGACGCATGTGCCATTCACCGAGAAGCATCCGCCGGAGAGGTCAATACCTCTGGCGAATGTTGATGTCGACACTGTGCCTGTGATGTTTAGATATGTAGATTGGAGCCCGCCAGCGAATGTTGATGTACTCGTGTTGGAGACGGCGAGGTTTGTGATGGTCGTTGTGCCGAGGTATGCGTTTCCGCTTGCGGTGAGCGCGGTCGTGCTTGCGTATGGGAAGGTGTTAGCCAGTGTTGTGGATGTGGCGGTGAAGTAAGTGCCGACAACTTGGCCTGCCACCGAGAGCATGGCGTATGGAGAAGATGTTCCGATGCCGACGTTGCCGTTGTTCTTGATGTTGAAGAAGTTGGCGTATGAAAGTGTTCCATTGGGAGAGCGTTGTATGGCAAAGGCGTCTGATTGGCCTCCAAGGTTGATGTTCCATGCGGAGTAGCTGGAGTTGACGAGAGCGCCGTTGTTGTCGTTGGAGGAGATGTTCAAGTCGCCTGAAGTTGAGGGGATGGTGAAGCTGTACGGGAGGGCGGCGTTGCCGTTCGCTCCTGATGTGTTGGCGAGAGTGAGGTAGCGGGAGTCGCCGGAGGCGATTGCGCCTTCCACGTCAAGCTTCGCTCGGAGAGCTGTGGTGCTGGAGATGCCGATGCCGAATCCTCCTGTCGTATTGAAGAAGATATTGTTGGCCCCCCAGCTGTTGGAGTTGAGCGCGGTGCGGAGGTTGATTGGAATTGTGTGGGTGCTTCCTGCTGTTGAAGTGACGTAAAGAGAAACCATGTCGCCGACGGCGAGGGTGTCGCCGGAGATTGCGCTCGTGGTTTCGGTGAATGTGAGGTCGCCTGCGTTGATGTTCTTGGCGTACACATTAGATAGGCGGTTCTCCGGCGAGCCGAGGGCGTAGAGGTTGTCTGTGTCGGGCAGAATATTTCCTGTCATTGTTCCCGTCAAAAAGTTCGTAGTGCGTAGTGCGTAGTCCGTAGAAGAGGCGACGAGGGCGGAGACCCAGTCTTGGGATGCGTATTGCGATAGATCGGGAGTAGAAGTTGCGAGGCCTGCGAGTGCGGATGCGAGTTGCGACAAGGTGTCTCCTTGTGTGGAGTAGTTCGTAGTCAGTAGTCCGTAGTTCGTAGTTAAATCGGCAAGCTCCGCCTTCGTCGCAAGGACTTCGGCGGACAAGGATGTCGTGGTTGCAAAAAGCGCATCAAATTCATACTTCGTGACGTATGTTCGACTTACGAAGTCGAACATACTGGAGGTTGCAACGGCAAAATCGGCAAGCGTCGCGTACTGCGAGAAGTCAATCGTTGAGGTCGCAATGTCAGGCCACGCCGTGCGGCAATCGCCACCAAGGCAGAGCAGGTCGGTCGCAGTGGTTGATGAATTTGTGAGCGCGACATTCGTGACGGTCGTGGTTCCCATGCGAGCGGCGATGGCATCAATTAGCGAGCCGACGAAGTCGAAGGTGTTGGGCGTTGATGTTGCAACGGGAGCGATAAGTGCTTTGCCGATTGCCTGCACGTCAATGCCCGGCTGAAGGTTCATAAAGACTTGGATAACGCCCGCCTGCCCTGAGATTGTCGAAGGGTCTGCATCATACGGTTCAAGCGCGACACCTATGGATTCGTCAAATATGTTCGCTTTCATACCGACACCCGGCACCGAGGAAAGCGTGATGCGGTCGCCGATAGCGATTGGGCCGTTCTCTGCGGAAACTTTCGTCGGCACGCGGCCGGCAAGAGCGACGGGCCTTTCTCCGAGCGAGTCATCGTTATCGTCTAGGAGAAGGCCGGGCTTTGTGGAAATGATTCCCGCGAGCGGTCGTCCTTCGCCTTTCTCCGCACGCTTAACGAATATTGGATTCACTCCGTCAAAAGAAACAATTTCACCCGCTGATATGGATGGGTCAGAAACAGGATAGTTCTCGGCGAGGTCGGTACCTGATGTGACAGTCTTGTATTCGTAGACGATGATGCCGCCCACACCTCCGTTACCACCGTCTGTTGCGCTACCCGCGGCGGCAGCACCGCCGCCGCCGCCGCCGAAACTCGCGCCAACGCTATTCTCGGGACCACCAACACCTCCACCGCCGCCCCGTGGAGCGCTACCGCCTGTCCCACCGCGGTTGCCACCGCCAATGCCGCCCTGGCCAGTCATATTGACATCACCGCTGAAACCAGCGCCACCGGCACCGCCGGCACCTGCTGTGCCACTCCCAAGGGCGCCTCCGGTCGCGCTTAGGAGCGGAGTGGTGCACGCAGTGGCGTTTGTTCCGAAGCATGACGTGCCGCCAGCGGAACCATTGGCACCGTTTTGACCGCCAGTCCCGCCATCGGTAATCGTGTATTTGTACGTAGAAGCAGGACTTGTAATGAACTTCATTGAGTACCCGCCAGCGCCGCCGCCACCGCCGCCCTGGCTGGCACCATCGCCGCCACCACCGCCGCCACCACCGCTACCCCATACTTCAACAACAATATAAGAGGTACTCGCTGGCGTTGTGTAGGTGAGATTTGTTGACGAGGCGCTGAAAGTTTGTATCGAGCCGAGCCGTACCACTGTGTCTGTCCCGCCTCCACCAACACAAGTGCCGTTGATGCTGAAACATCCACCAGCGAGGTCAATGCCTCGCGCGAATGTTGATGTTGCGGATGTGCCGGTGATATTTAGCGCACTTGCCTGGAGTCCAGATGAGTAGGTGCTAGTGGCGGAGCCGTTTAGATAAATAGAGCCAGTGCCGATTTTCAGCCCGCCCAAAACTTCCACGTTGCCGGTGAAGGTGGAAGAGGCGTTTGCATTTGATACGAATAGGTTGCCGTTGATGCCGACTGTACCTGCAGGCGTGGATGTTCCTATCCCGAGTCCTCCGCCGGATGTGGTGATGCCGTTTGCGAATGTACTCGTGGCCAATGTGCCGGTGATGTTCAGATATGTCGATTGGAGTCCGCCAGCGAATGTTGATGTACTCGTGTTGGAGACGGCGAGATTTGTGATGGTCGTTGTGCCGAGGTATGCGTTTCCGCTTGCGGTGAGCGCGGTCGTGCTTGCGTACGGGAATGTGTTGGCTTGCGAGGTGGATGTGGCGGTGAAGTAAGTGCCGACGACTTGGCCTGCAACGGAGAGCATTGCGTATGGAGAAGATGTTCCGATGCCGACATTGCCGTTGTTCTTGATGTTAAAGAAGTTGGCGTACGAGAGTGTGCCTGTCGGAGAACGTTGAATTGCGAAGGCGTCTGACTGGCCTCCGAGTTTGATGTTCCATGCGGAGTAACTGTCGTTGATTAGAGCGCCGTTGTTGTCGTTGGAAGAGATGTTTAAGTCGCCGGAAGTTGATGGAATGGTGAAGCTGTATGGGATGGCGGCGTTGCCATTCGCACCGCTGGTGTTGGCGAGGGTTAGGTAACGGGAATCGCCGGAGGCGATTGCGCCTTCCACGTCAAGCTTGGCACGGAGAGCGGTGGTGCTTGCGATGCCGAGGCCGAATCCGCCCGTGGTGTTGAAGAAGATGCTGTTCGCTCCCCAGCTGTTGGAGTTGATAGCGGTGCGGAGGTTGATTGGAATTGTGTGCGTGCTTCCCGATATGGATGTTACGTAGAGAGAGACCATGTCGCCTACGGCGAGGGTGTCGCCGGAGATTGCGCTCGTGGTTTCTGTGAATGTGAGGTCGCCTGCGTTGATGTTCTGGGCGTATACATTAGATAGGCGGTTTGTGGGAGAGCCGAGGGCGTAGGTGTTGTCTGTGTCGGGTAGGATGGAGCCAGTCATGGTGCCCGTGAGAGATGCGGAGGGGACCCCATTAGAGAGCGAGAGCAAGCTCGCCTCTAACGGGGCAAGTGTTGAAGCGAGAGTGGTGGTGGAGACGAGTGAAGCGAGATCAGACCTTAAGAAATACGAACCGAGTGTTGATGCGAGAGTAGATGTTGATATGTAATCGGAAAGGTCGGAGGTCTTTAGGTAACCCGAAAGGTCAGAGAGTTTCGCGTATGAACCAAGAGTTGATGCAAGTGTGGACGTGGAGACGAGTGTTGAGAAATCAGGTAGGTCAGACCTTAGGGCATATCCCGCCTCCGCCAAGGCTCCGGACGTGGCGAAGGAGGCGAGTGTTGAAGTTGAAACAAGACCTGCGACCAAATCATTCCCGCCGGATATGGTGAGGTAGTTGGAGAGGTCGGTGGTTGAAGCCAGAAGCCCCTCGACTTCGCTCGGGGTAAACCAGCTTGAGCGGCAATCCCCGCCGAAGCAAAGTACGTTGGTTGTCGTTGTTGCGCTTGTGTTGAGAAGTGAAGTGATAGAACCGGCAGTGAGCAAGTCTGTGACAGTTGAAGACGAATTTGTGAGCGCTACATTCGTAACGGTCGTGGTACCGAAGCGTGCGGCGATGGCATCAATGAGCGAGCCGACGAAGTCAAAGGTATCCGGGGTAGTTGTGGCAATGGGAGTGATAAGTGCTTTTCCGATGGCTTGCACATCAATGCCTGGCTGGAGATTCATGAACACTTGGATTGTGTCATCTTGGGTCGCTGACTCTAGCGCAGTTCCGACAGATTCGTCAAACATGTTCGCTTTCATACCGACACCTGCCTCCGAAGAGAGCGCAATGCGGTCGCCAATCGCGATTGAGCCGTTCTCCATGTTCACTTTTGTCGGCACGCGGCCGGAGAGAGCGACGGGGCGCTGGCCGAGAGCGTCTTGATTGTCGGTGAGAAGAAGTCCCGGCTGTGTGGATATGATGCCGGCCATCGGACTCTCGTCGCCTTTGACCGCGCGCTTCACGCCGATTGGATTCGTTTTGTCAAAGGAAACTATCTCGCTCGCGCTTATGCTCGGGTCAGTTACAGGATAATTCTCCGCCAAGTCGGTGCCGGATGTGACAGTCTTATATTCATAAACAATGATACTACCGATGCCGCCTGTGCCTCCGTCACAGCCCGCGCCCGTGTCTGGAAGGTTGTGTGGACCGCCAGCGCCAGCGACGCCGCCGCCGCCGACAGTATATTTGTATGTGGATGCGGGAGTTGCAATGGATTTCGTTGAGTACCCGCTACCACTACCGCCATCGCCGCCGCTGCCGTTGCCGACGCTAGAACCACCACCACCACCGCCGCCGCCGGCCCCTGAAGTGCCCGAGGTACCGCTGGTGCAGCCGCCCGAACCGCTAGGAGTGTTTAGTAGATTGGCGCGCGGCGTCAAACCGCCCGTGCCACCTGAAGCGTCTGTGCTAGGATTGACATTACCAACTTGACCTTTCAAATTAACGTCCCCAGAACTACCTGTGCCTGCAGTACCGCCGCTGCCTGCACCTCCAGAAGCACTCAAAAGCGGAGTGGTGCAAGCAGTGGCATTTATACCGAAGCATGTCGTGCCGCCTGTGCCACCACTGGTGCCGCTTCCACCTCCACCATTGCCGCCGCCTCCACCACCGCCACCGCCCCACATTTCTACGGCAATGTAAGCAGTGTTAGCTGGCGTGGTATAAGTCTGATCTGACGTTGAGGCGCTAAATGTTTGTATAGAACTGAATCGAACGACGGTGTCGGTTGAAGCGCCGAGACATGAGCCATTGACCAAGATACATCCGCCGGTGAGCGTAATGCCGTTCGCGAAGGTGGATGTGCCAGTTGTGATGTTGAGCGCAATCATTTGTACGCCGCTAGAGAACGTTGATGTCGCCGAGCCGTTCAGATAGATGGAACCTGTGCCGACTTTGAGACCGCCCAAGACTTCCACATTGCCGGTGAAGGTGGAAGATGCGTTCGCGTTTGATACGAATAGGTTGCCGGCAATTCCCACCGTACCTGACGGAGAGGAAGTCCCAATTCCCAATCCTCCGCCGGATGTTGTGATGCCGTTTGCAAATGTTGAAGTAGCACTTGATGACGTGATGTTAAGAGCGGTTGTTTGCAGGCCAGAGTAGAAAGTAGAAGTTGCGGTTGTGAAGTTTGCAATTCCTTGTACAGAGAAAAGGGAACCGGGTGTCGTGGTGCCGACTCCAACCAGACCATCGCTCGTGATATGAAAGACAGTTGATGTCGCGAATCCAGAAGTGGAGGAGGAGATTGAGAAAAGCGGAGCCGTACCGTCGGCGGCTCCCGCGACAGAAAGCCTGGCCCACGGAGTGGATGTCGCGCCGACGCCGACGCTGTCTGTCTGCGTACTCAACGAAACATTTGCTCCGCTTCGCGTCCAGTAATTCACGACACTGCCGTTTAAGGCGACGCTGTTCCAGTACAAGTTGCCAGCGAGAGAGTAGAGTTTGTTCGTCGGGCTCGCGGGCGCATTGGCGTCCGCGAGCGAGATTGTACCTTCGCCGTTCACGACAAACGCCTTGCTCGCGTTCGGGCCGGACGAGGTCGCGATGAAGAAGTTGTTGCTGTTGTCGTGGTTGATGTCGGTGCCGATTATCCATTTGTTCGTTGCGCCCGAGCCGCCCTGCCCCGCAAAGAGAATGCCGGTCGCCTGCGTGTTGGCGCTGTCGGTGTTCACTAGCTGGAGGCCGTAGCGCAAATCCCCTGTCGCGCGACCGTTCACCGTGATTGAGAGTGCGTTAGAGGGCGTGGTAGTTCCGATGCCCACGCGACCATTCACCAACAGGGCGTTGCCTATTGAGGTGTCGGCGAAGCTGGTGTAACCAACACCGACTTGGCCCGAGGTGTTTAGGTATAGACCGGAGAAGTTGCCCGGCGCGATTTGTATATCGCGGAAGTTGCCGCCCCCGGGCGCGGCGGTAGAAAGTTTGAGAACATTGGACGAGAACGCGAGCGAGCCCTGTTCGTAAGAGGCACCCCCCACATTCCATACATTGACTCCGCTCGGCCCGAAGTTCCCTTCCTTAAATCGGAGCGTTGAGGTGCCGAGAAGAGAGGTGTTGTCGGAGGTCGGCGTGAGATTTCCGCCGAAGTATGCGGTGCCGGAAACCGTGATTGCTGTTGATGAGGCGTATGGGAATTGAGAAGCGAGCGTCGTGGATGTCGCGATGAAGAACGCGGCAGTGGGACCCGAAGTGGCGGTGAGGGCAGTGGCGCTTGTCCACGCCGTGAGCATTCCGGTAGTGCCGCCCGAGACGCCGCCTACGCAAGAGCCGTTCACAGAAAAACATCCGCCTCCGAGGTCAATGCCTCTGGCAAAAGTGGAAGTGGCCGATGTGCCGGTGATGTTTAGATATGTTGATTGAACTCCCGCGGCAAAAGTGGATGTAGCGGTGGTAGAAGTTGCTGTTAGGTAGTTGACCGTCGGTGATGTTGAGGCAGAAAGTGTCGTGCCGTTAGAGGACAACCATCCCTGTCCGAAAGATGCTTGGCCGGTGCCTCCGGATGTGACCGCGAGTGCGTTCCCCAATGTGAGAGTGCCGAGAGTCGCGGTCTGGGAGAATAGGTTCGTTGATGAGGCGGTCGTTGAGAATAGATTAGTTGTCGTTGCATTCGCAAGAGTGGTGTTGCCTGCTACGACAAGATTGCCGGCGGAATCAATCGTGGTGGTTGCTGTTCCTCCGAAGTACGCGGTGCCGAAGTTGGAGAAGAGAGTCGATGATGCGGAGCCGAAGAACTTCTGGAGGCCTGTCCAAGTGTTGGAGTTGGCGAGGTTAAGAGTGGCGGTCAAGGTGCCGCCGAGAGTCGCGGGAGTTCCTCCGATTGTGAGCGTGGAGTTGGAGTCTGAAAGAGCGATGGTGTTCGCGGAGAGGAGGTTCACGCCGATTGAGGTGGTTGCGACGAGTTTTCCATTGTTGTCCGTGCCGAGGAGAGCGGATGTGAGAGAGGTGAAGTATGTATTTCCCGTGTTGGTGAATTGCGTTGTGGAAGCCTGCGTGAAGTAGGTGGTGGAAGCGATGACCATCGTATTCTTGAGCCAGAGAGGAGTTGTGGTTGATTGATTAGCTGTGCCATTGTATGTGTCAGAGGTGAATATCCACGGAGCGGTGAGCGTAACTGTTCCTCCCAAAGATACGGAGCCGCCTCCCGTGAGACCCGAGCCGGCGGTAACGGTGACTGCGGAATTGGCAAGCTGGTTGTTTCCGATGGTGGTGGTAGAGACGAAGGATGTGCCGTTGTATGAGAGGAGAGTTCCTTGAGTGTATGAACTGGCGTTGGTGCCTCCGCTTGTGATGGCGAGAGCGTTCCCCAGTGTGAGAGTTCCGAGGGTCGCGGTCTGTGAGAAGAGGTTTGTACTTGATGCGGTTGTCGAGTAGAGATTGGTTGATGTGGCGTTTGCGAGAGTGGTGTTGCCTGCGACAACAAGATTGCCTGCGGAATCAATAGTGGTGGTGGCGGTTCCTCCGAAGTACGCGGTGCCTGTGTTGGAGAAGAGTGTTGAAGAGGCGGAGCCGAAGAATTTCTGGAGTCCGGTCCATGTATTGGAGTTGGCGAGGTTAAGAGTGGCGGTCAAGGTGCCTCCAAGAGTCGCGGGAGTTCCTCCGATAGTGAGCGTGGAGTTGGAGTCGGAGAGAGCGATTGTGTTGGCGGAGAGGAGGTTCACGCCGATTGTCGTGGTGGAAACGAGTTTTCCAGTGTTGTCTGTTCCGAGGAGAGCGGATGTGAGAGAGGTGAAGTATGTATTTCCCGTGTTGGTGAATTGCGTTGTGGAAGATTGCGTGAAGTAGGTGGTGGAAGCGATGACCATCGTATTCTTGAGCCAGAGAGGAGTGGTGGTGCTCTGATTCGCAGTGCCGCTCCATGTGTCGGGGGTGAATATCCATGGAGCGGTGAGCGTAACTGTTCCTCCCAAAGATACGGAACCTCCTCCTGTGAGGCCGCTTCCAGCGGTAACGGTGACTGCGGAGTTCTGGAGCTGGTTGTTGCCGATGGTTGTTGTGGAGACGAAGGATGTACCGTTGTACGAGAGGAGGGTTCCTTGGGTGTATGAACTTGCGTTCGTGCCTCCGCTTGTAACCGCGAGTGCGTTCCCTAATGTGAGTGTGCCGAGCGTTGATGTTTGAGCAAATAGGTTGGTCGAACTGGCTGTTGTTGAGAAAAGATTTGTGGAGGTGGCGTTTGCAAGAGTGGTGTTGCCCGCCACAACAAGATTCCCCGCGGAATCAATTGTCGTAGTCGCGCTTCCTCCGAAGTACGCGGTGCCGAAGTTGGAGAAGAGAGTTGATGAGGCGTTGGCAAAGGATTGGAGAGCTGTCCAGAAGTTGGAGTTCCCCATGTTGAGGGCGGCTGTGACTCCAGCGGTCTCGCTTCCGGAGTTCGCAATGGTGAGACCGCCTGCGTTAGCGAGAGTGGCGACGTAGTTGCCTGTCGTGTGGTCGCCAAGAGTGATTAGGTTGTTGAGAGAGGTGGCGCCCGTGCCTCCGTAAGCAACCGAAAGAGTTGAACTCGCAGAGAGAGTGCCGGATGTGAGTTGGGCAAGGCCGGTTCCGCCGTTGGTGATAGCGAGCGTTCCGCCTCCGAGCTGGATGCCGTTCGCAAATGTTGAAGTCGCGGATGTGCCGGTGATGTTTAGATACGTGGATGTGATGCCTCCCGTGAATGTGGTGGTTGCGGGAGAGCCGAAGGTTGCGGCACCTGTGGAGTTGTTGAAGGCAAGGGCTGCCGTCGTTGACGTGGCGGAGTATGTTGAGGTAGCTATATATAGAGTCGCTCCGGAGTTTCTGAATGTCCATGAGTTGTTAGCTCCATCGCCGAGAGAGAGTTGAGGACCAGTTGAGTTTGATGATGTCAGTGTCCAGTTTGGCGTCGTCGTTCCGATGCCGACGTTGCCAGAGGTCGCGATGAAGAGCGAAGAGGTGGCGGTGAGGGAAGTCCCGGCGGCGGCGTAGTACGGGATTTGGCCGATGGTGCCGGAGCCGATAGCCGCCGCGCCAGCCGCGGCGGCGATCTGGAGTGAGCCATCGGGGAACTGGATGCCGCCGGTGGTGTAAATTGTCCCGTTTACCGAGAGCCGTTGGGCGGGCGTCGATGAGCCGAGTCCAAAGTACCCGTTGGCGTTGATGACGAAGACGCCGGTCTCCGTGGTGGTCGCC
>JAUSGQ010000004.1 GCA_030674455.1 bacterium | reverse complement strand
TCCTCTAAAAGTCCCGTTTCTTTTTGTTCTAAACGACCCGCACTTCAAACACTTTTTTTATACTCATACCTTGGTTTCTAATTTTAGATTGATATAGAGCGATGATAGCGCACAAACAGCATCACATTTGTCCATTAAGCCAGAATTTACTCCTATCTCCGAGCGCGATTTGCGCAGGCTCGACAAGCAAATACGCATGCAAGTGACTGATAGAATTGCATGGCTAGCCGAGAACATTAAAACGCTCACGCCCGTCCCATTGCATGCCGATTTTAAAGGTCTTTTCAAGTTGCGAGTTGGAGATTGGCGAGTAGCATACACGTTTGATACTTCTACAGTACTCATTAAAATACGAATGATTGACCACCGAACAAAAATCTATAAACGCCGCAGATAATTACACAGAGACATCGCCGACAAAATCGAAACCGACTTGCAGTATCCAGGGGAAATAAAGGTCAGTGTGATAAGAGAAACGAGAGTCATCGAATACGCCAGATAGAAAAAGGTGCTTTTAATGCCCGTTTTAAGCCAAAACATTGAGGTTTAACCTCAATGTTTTGGCTCGCTGTTGTGGTTCGCATTTCACTACGACCTACGTACTACCGGCTACTTACTACCCACAGAGGTGTTGACCCCGTTAGAGGCAGTGCGCGTGCTGGCAATCAATGAATTACACAAGATGTCACTGTACACGTATCCAGTAGGCGAAAAGGGTTTATCCACAGTATGCGCACGCGGCCTCTAACGGGGTTGACAGTCCCAAAATAGGGCTCAAAATGGTAGCCAAGGCTAAACGCATGGCTTTGCCGTGCGTCGCCCGAGCGCCTTCGGCGCTTTAGGGTCGAACGCAAATTATTCTTATTAATTAACAAAATTGAAAGCAGGTCGCGCTTTAAAGGACGTTAGCGCGACATGATTTCGCAAAATCATATGGCAAACAAAGTAGACTTGATCGAGAAAGTCGCGGCTACGATCAGCTGCACAAAGGCAGACGGAGAGCGCGCTGTCGAGGCGGTTATCGCCGGCATCACGGAGGCGTTGAAGAAGGGCGAGGAGGTTTCTATCGCAGGTCTTGGCATTTTTGAGGCAAAGACCCGTCCGGCTCGCACAGGCCGCAACCCTCGAACTGGCGAATCCATCCAGATAAAGGCGATGCGCGTACCTAAATTCCGCGCTTCAAAGACCTTGAAGGACGCTGTCCGCTAGTAGACGCAGATTTACGCAAAAGCCCAGCGCAGATTAGCGCTGATGAACCAAAACCCGCCTTTCGGCGGGTTTTTGTGTTTTGTGCGTGCACTGCGAAGCCTTGGCGAAGTAGTGCGGGATGGGAGAATCGGTCACGGATATTTTTCTCGCCGTCGCTCGAAAAATTCCTCGACCCCAACTCCGCTCCCCGTCTGATGACGGGGACCCCGCGTCCGTCTTTCTCATCCCCCACCCGCGAGAAAAGCACAAAGCCGGAGACATGCTCCGGCTTTGGCATTTCTTGTGCGGGATGGGAGAATCGAACTCCCGCCCACGGTTTGGAAAACCGTTATTCTTCCATTAAACTAATCCCGCTTCGCCCGTCCGTAGCATTGGCGTAGGAGGGCATCGCCATTGGGCGCGCACGTAGTGTACCTCGTTTTCAGGAAATTTTCATTATTTGCTTGAACCGCCGCAAGATACAACGTATATTTTGGCGATGTCTCCTCGCCTTCAACAAATTGTTACGAATATCGGCGCCGTGGGAATCATCGTCGGGGCATTCCTCGTACTAACTCACCCGCAGTGGGTTGGGTTTGAACAACCTGCACCAACTTCTCCAAATAGTGCAGAGTCGCCAAACTCTTCCCAATCGGCGGCAACCAGTCCGGCAGTTTCTAGCTCGACAAAAAGCTCAAAGCCAAAGCCCGCACCTCCTTCGCGCCAAGAAATAGCGAGCTCTTCTCCGATATCGATTCCGCTAAAAACAAGCCAGCCAGCCTCAACTGTAATTGCAGAAATCTCAACAACCACTGATAGTTTCCTCGTTGCGCGCATTCCAGATCCGTATCCATTCTCGCCCCAATCCTTCACAACAATCAACGAATGGGCGCGCGTGGCTCTGGTCAACATCCTCTGCGGACCGCGCAACGGAACATTCAAGCCAATATCCGCAAGCGGCGTAATCATCGACCCGCGCGGAATCATTCTCACAAACGCGCATGCCGCGCAATACCTTCTGCTTTCGAGCGACCCGACCGTTGACCTATCCTGCGTCATACGCACGGGTTCCCCTGCGTACCCGACGTGGAATGCAGAAATCCTATACGTGCCGCCCAGCTGGGTCAAAGAGCACGCAAAAGATATAAATGAGGCGCATCCGCTCGGCACCGGAGAACATGATTATGCGCTCTTGCGCGTCACATCCACGATAAACGGCCAGCCGCTTTCCGCACTTCCCTTCGTCCAAATAGATACGCGCGAAGGAATCGCGTTTACCGATGACCAGATACTCGCGGCAAGCTATCCGGCAGAATTTGCCGGCGGTATCGTCACACAACTAAATCTGTATCCGTCGTCTTCTGTAACCTCCATTAAGAAAATGATGACTCTGAGCGGAAATACCATAGACGTAGTTTCTCTCGGCGGAATTATCGGCGCGCAAAGCGGCTCCTCCGGAGGAGCGGTGGTAAATGCCTGGGGACGGCTCGTCGGAATCATTTCTACCACGAGCGAAGGTACAACTACGGCGGACCGCGACCTTCACGCGATAACGTTGAGTTACATCGACAGAGACATCGCCTCCGAAAGCGGCCTGAATTTGTCCGACATTCTTAATAGTGACATCGCGGGCCGTGCGTATTTATTTAATGCGACTATAGCGCCTTCTTTGCGCCAACTTATCATTGATCAAATTGAAGGCACCGCAAGCCGCTAGGTATCGAGAATTCTCGAGGAGACACCTTCCAAATGCGAAGGAGTCACCTCGGAAACTACGTACTACGTTCTACGAACTACGTACTATCGTTTTGTAAACGCCTCTTTGGGCGAAAGCCCCGCAGCGCGGCGCGCAGGCCAAAAACCGGATGCAAGGCCAATGAGAATCGACAATCCCAGAACCAAAAGAATGAACCACATCGGAGTGAGAAACAGTTGAAATGCTTTTCCTCCAAGCCGCACGGCTATAGTGCTTATCACGACGTTTAAAAGCTGTCCTCCGATTAATCCCAACGCCACTCCGCCAATTCCTCCGAAAAGTCCCATCATCATCGCTTCCATGAGAAAAAGATTTCGTACGTCGCTGTCGGTAGCGCCGATAGATTTTAATATGCCGACTTCGTAAATGCGTTCCAGGAATCCTACGATCATCGTGTTAAACATTCCAATTGCCGAGACGATAAGCGCGGTTATACCGAACACCCCGAGTACTATCGTAATGGCATTCATTATCTTTTTTGCCTGATTAACAAGGTCAATGCGCGCAGAAACCAAAAAACCAAGGCCTATCATTTTGTCCCTGACCGCCTCGACGCTGTCGATGTCCTTCGCCTTGACCAGTACCTTGCTGTACGACTGCGGCCCTTTTGAAAGCACGCCTGGCATTATAATGACCGTTGGCGGCATCGTCTCGTCCGAGATAATTCCCACTATCGGGAGTTCTCCCGTGGCGCTTATATCATCCGGAGCGTTCGTACCGCTCGAATCCTGATAAAATACTTTGAGAGAAAGCGGTTTCCCGATGAGATTCTTAAGCACTGGCGTGGAGTCGGCTGTTATGAGGTTGCTCGCAATCAAAGCCTGTTGCGAGATAACAAGCCCGGGACTGCCCGCGGAAAGAGGGCCTCCGACGTCCGGCGTAGTCCCCGTTAATCTGAAATATCCATCCTCTACTATGCGCGTATACACCAAGATTCCGCTTCCCCTCTCATCCTTGATCTCACCGGGAAATTCCGCGACAGGACTTATCTCCGCGACATCGGGAACCTTCTTCAGTTCATCAAGCTGCTGTTGCTTTATAACGGCATTACTTTCTGTGGGATAAGAAATTTCCATCGTTATGAGAGAATCTTCCGTAGTCACAAGCTTGCCGATCAGAATGAATTGCAGTCCGTATCCGAGAGATACCAAAAAAAGCACCGCTCCGATTCCAGCCGCCATGCCAGCAATGGTCAAGATGGCACGCGTCGGCTTCACGCGAAATGTGCGTAGTGAAAGTCGGAAAAGCTCGTGAAGTTTTAATCTGTGTTGTTCAGTGGGCATAGCGTTCAGACTAGAGTGCGAGCGGACCTGCGATCGTTTCGGCTCCGCTCATTATGGTTTCCATTTTCTCGGATAGTCTCTCCGCAGTACGAAATGAAAGACCGACGCCGTTTCTTCGCTCCGGCATGTCAAGCACTTCCATGAATTGCTTGGCCGAAATATAATTTCTCATACGGTCGGATACAGCTTGGTCCAGAGCAAGGGCTTTTTCGCTCGATACTTTGCTTTTGTAATCAAGCAGAAGCCAGTCGCGGATTTGTCGAACCTCATCGGCGATTGCCAGCTCCGGATGTTTCTCTATTATCTGCAGTACCGCATGGATGTCGTGCCGTTTCTCTACGATGCCTTCTACGTACTCCGCGAGCCGCTTCGCCTTCCCTTTCCATAATCCTACCCCGCCGTCCTTGAACGGCTTATCCAATATCTCTTCGAAATCTTTGGTTCGTATTTGCCCTCTCAAGCGTTGTTTGAGATGAACCTCAAATCGGCGAACTTCATCCATAGAATATCCGCGCAGGAGGAAGTTGGAAAGTACGCGTGCCGACAGTTCGTCTCTAAGGAGTTCCGCCTCCTTCTTCGCTGGGTCAATTTCGTTTGCCAAATGCGCAGAGATTACGTCGGTTTTTGGCTTAGGAGTTTGTACCTTCGTTCCCGTTATCATGCCGTCTTTCATGTAATGGATAGTTTTTACATCCTGCAAGCTCCATGATTCGTGCGTCACCATAATGACTGTTTTGCCGTCTTTTTCGTTCAATTCCCTCAAGAATTCCAGCACATTGTTGGCATTGGCGGAGTCGAGGTTTCCAAGCGGTTCATCCGCCACTATTACCTGCGGGTCATTGGCGAGTGCGCGCGCGATACCCACTCTCTGCTGCTGCCCGCCGGAGAGTTCAAACTGATACCTGTGCGCGTAATCATCAATATCGAGGCGTTTCAGCAGCTTCATCGCTTCTTCCTCGCTTTCTTTTACTCCTTTGCCGACAAAAGACATCGGGAGGGCCACATTCTGCAAAACGGTGAGCGACGGAAGGATATTAAACTGCTGGAAAATAATTCCGATGTTGGTTTGCCGGAAAATCGCAAGTTCAGTGCTGGAGAGTCCTGCAATATCTTTGCCATTTACAAAAATCTTGCCGCTTTGCGCACGGTCAATTCCGGAGAACGCATATAGTATGGTCGTCTTGCCGCATCCCGACGGTCCGAAAAAAGCGACGTAGTCGCCTTTTTCAATTTCCAGGTTTATTCCTTTGAGCGCGTGGACTTCCGTTGGCTTTCCCTTGTCATACCAAAGGTTCACATCAACAAGTTTGATGATCGCAGACATCGCGATATTTTAGCACGCCAGATGACTCTACATCTCAAACATCATTGGCTTGGGGTCTCGGTGGCCGCTGGCGGAGGAGCATCGGGTGCCGGAGCGGGGGTCTCTGCTGGTGGCGCAGATACCTCAGCCGGTGCAGGTGCGGTTTCTGCCGGAGTAGACTCATTCGCCACTGGAGTCGGCTCTGTCTCTGAAGCCGGCGTAGCTTCTGCGGGAGCAGACTCCTCGGGTGCGGTGGCATTGTCTGGAGTCGGTTCTACCACTGGTTCCGGTGCTGGTGCCGGTGCAGTTTCTGCCGGAGCAGGCGTTTCCACGGGTGCTGTTGGCTCTGTCGTAGCGGAAGTCGCAGTTTCCGTAGCAGTTTCTTCCGGAGTCTGCGTTGAAATGTTACCTTGCGCAAGAAGTTCTGCGACTCTGTCGCTTATCAACTTTTCCACCTCCTCGCGAGTAAGAGAGGTTTGAGATGATGTCGCGGGCGCTGGTGTCGGCGAATCCTGTCCTGCCACGGTGTTCAGCGGGTCTGCATCTTGTGCATCTTGTGATTCAGCCACAGAAGCTACCTGTTCTTGCTGTTGAGCAATCGGTTCTGTTACAACCGGCGCGTATCCATCAAAAGTCTTTTCTTCGGTGCTTAAGAATTGCCCAACGAGGCCGGAGTATTCGGTAGCCAGCACTTTCTGCGTTGCGCCGTTCTTCTTCTCTTTTTTCTGGACTTCTTTCAGATAGGCCAGCTGTTGGTCGATTATTTGGCCGAGCTGTCCGGCGACATAGAGGCCAAGGTCGCGCCCGCTAAGCTCTTTCTTGGAGACCTTCATTGATTCAGCGGTAGATACCGGCTGCCACACATAGTCCACTACAGTAACGTTGTCGTAAGCATAGCCGACATAATAGTTGTCGGCATCTTCGGTGACAGACTGAATTTTGAGCCCCATGTCGTAGGAGTCAAAATCCGTGTTGACTATATATGAATTGTCTACTGAACGCGCCACTTCTGTTTGAGCAAGAACGCTTTGTCGCACGTCCGAACTGGCGGCAAACGACACGCTTGCCCCCATAAAAACAACCATTACCGCTATGGTAAAGAAGTTATGATACTGGATAAAATGGATTATTTTTTTCATCATACGTTACCCATTATACCTTATACTGCTTTATACTTTATACTTTTCCCCTTATACTTCATACTTTCTTGTCCACTTTCCACCGTTGCTCCCAAGTGCCTTTGTGCGTCAAGGCGGGAGCAATCTCTTTTACCGATTGACTAGCTGCGTCATGGACAGGTTGTGGGGTGGAGAAAACGACTGCGTAGCCGAAATCCGCGAATGGAATCTGCGCGGGGAATGAAGTGTTCGGGAACCTGCGCTTGAACTCCTCCACGCTCACGGGGTATTCGAGGGTGTCGAGTTTGATGAGGTTGGGCATAACATGGTTAGTATAATGGGAAAAGTATAAGGTATAAAGGGTTATTCATGACGTAACTAATTATAGCTTATCCGGCGTGAGACCGGTGTGTTTGGCGATACGCGCGAGCATGCGCGGACCGATTTCTTCTCGGTCGTGAAAGGCGAATGTGTAATCCTTCCAACCGGCTCTCGCGAGAATGCGGTGCGAACTTTTTTGCCGTTTGATACTCCACCCGCAGGAGAGAACCGCTCTAAGTACCCGTGAGGCTTTAGCCGCGTGCCACTCCATATCCGAACAGGCGAGAAACCGGCGTGAAGAAAGACCCTTGTTCTACGCTGTCAGCAAGTGTGCGGAGTGCGACAGCATACACTCGCCGGAGCGCATCGCGTTTTGTCGCTCCATAGGCCATAACGCCTGGAAGTTTCGGAATTTCGGCGATCCAGCGGCCATCGGCCTCGCGGTCGAATTCAACAGCGAGTGAAGAAAGCCGTGTTGACTGTTTGATGCTCTTTTTCATAACCTAACTATACCATATATATATTCGAAAAATGGTTACTTGGGGGAACTTGGGTGTTTCACCCCCAAGTAGGTTGTGTGGGGGATATTGAAGGGATATCGGATAGCAGATGATGGGCGTGGCGCCGAAGGCGTCGCGATTTGGGAATGGTAGTTGCTAGGTTGGTGGCTGCGGTCACTTGGGGGTGAAACCCCCAAGTTCTGAAGGCTAGGCAAATGCCAAATAAATGTAGGTGGCGGTGGAGACGTTGATGTTGGTGGCGGCGAGCTGATTGACGACAAAGCCGGAAGAGTCGGGGTCAATGGAGTCGTCGGTGGTCGCTGATATCAAATGGTCTCATTGACTTCACATGTGTCGGCCTAACGCAATGTTTTTCTTTTATTTATATTCAAGAAGCCATTCCCATAGCGGCTTGAAATGTATAGTCATTCCATCTTTTTCTCTTTCCCTTTTTTCATCCCATGTAAGTACAGTAAGTTTCTTCACTTTCAACTCCTCGCTTGCTTCGAATAACGCTTTCGTTTCTCTTTGCTCGACATCGGGATTCGTCAGGTCATAGCAGACTTGTATCAGCTCCGCCACTTGGTACCCATTTTTAAGCACAAAATCTATCTCGCGATCATTGCGAGTTTTGTAATAAAATAGGTCTCTATTTGACTTGGATCCGCGCTTTACAAGCTCGGTAAAAACCAAATTCTCCATGAGCTTGCCCTTATCTGGAGAATGTTGTATTGCTTTTGCGCTTATGAAACCGTTATCGACTGCATACACTTTCCGAGGAGACTTTATGCGCTGGACGGATTTTGGAGAATATCGGAGCAAAGAAAAAATAAGATATGCCTCTTCCAGATATTTTATATATTTCTCCGTAGTAGATGCGCTCTTCAAATTCAAAATCTCGAGTAGCTTGCGCACCGTATATAAATTGGCAAAATTACTTATTAAATGCGCTCCCAGGTTTCCTATTTGAGTCGAGAATCTGACCCTGTGTCTCTTGACAACATCTTTGAAAAGCAGGGCATCAAACAAAACTTCAAGATAATCCTTAGAGTCAACATTATTCACTGTTACTTCGGGAAATCCGCCATTCTGTAAATAGTTTTCCATCAGGTTCAAAAGGTTGCCTTTTTGTTGCGGCAAGGAACTGTACTCCGGGTCTATTTGAAATTTCTTTGCTTGGAGAAATTCATTGAAATCGAATGGGAGTATTTCTATAGGCATGTGCCTGCCTGTTAGATGCGTGGCAAGTTCTTTTGAGAGCAAGTGCGCGCTTGACCCGGTAAGCACGAGATTGTAGCCTTCTCGATGCAAACGATTCACAAAAAGCTCCCAGTTCGGCAGATTTTGTATTTCATCAAAAAGCACTGTTTTTATCTGGCCATATGCGGCATGCAATTCTTTCATGAGCTCATCAGTAGCTACGCCGCCCGCACTCAATAATACTTCGTCGTCAAAATTAAAATACATGAACGGACGGTCTTTCAAAAGTACAAGGGAAAAGACAGACTTTCCCGCTCGTCTCGGTCCAAGAACTACCTTTATCAAATCCGAATCTAGCCATTTTTTAGCAAATGGTTCTTTAGTTCGCCTTATGTATGAGAGAGTCAGAAGCTGCTCTTTTTGAAGTTTTTGGTTAGAAACTATGTCTTTAAGCATATTATTTCAGTTACATTGGACAGGATATATCTTTTCTGTCCAGTACAAGTAGTATACTGGACAGAAATGGAAAAGCAAGAGTACCTGGCCACGTTACATTATTGGACGGCTACTTGGCGGTGAAACCGCCAAGTTTATGGTGTTTTGGTTTGCTCGGAGGTACTTGGGGGTGAAACCCCCAAGTTCTGAAGGCTAGGCAAATGCCAGGTAGATGTAGGTGGCGGAGGAGACGTTGACGTTGGTGGCGGCGAGCTGGTTCGCGATGAAGCCGGAGTTGTCGGGGTCTATAGAGTCGTTATTCGTTTACTATTTATATCTTTATAACCTGAATGTCCGAAATCTTAAAATCCTTTATATTTCTTGTCACTAAAAAACTATTGGTGTAGAGCGCCGACGCGGCCACGATACTATCGGCGACTTTCATTCTAAACTTTCTCCTTATCGCCGCCGCAATATCAGCAATCGTTTTATCAAGATTAATTTCTATCGTATAGCTCAAAAAATCAGAAATCGCGTTTTGCTCAACTGAAGTAAGGTTTGATTTGCTGAATAACTCCAACCTCACAATTGTCGGGACATAAATTGTTTTATTCTCTTTTACGATTTCTTTTACGAACTCAACCGCCTTTTTGTCACCAGAGAGAAAATAAATAATTGCATTTGTATCAAATAAGTACATGAAATCAACGCCACTCTGCGCGAGCCTTTTTAGCTGTTTTAAGCATTTCCTTGGCTTCTTTTTTTGAAATTAAACCCGCAAGACGCATCAATGAAGCCGAACGCCATTTCGGCTTAAGCATCGCTTTATATTTTGCCAAGGCGTTTAATGGGTGGATTTTTGTAGTTTCCATTTTCTCATTTTAACATGACGTGAATTTGGGCGCAACGCGCGGCGGCACGCGCGGCGGCTCCGCCGCCGCGCTCTTTCGTATTGTGCCTTCCCCTTATACCTTATACTTGTCCCTTTATACTCTCCTTAAGAAAAGGCGAGGTAGATGTAGGTGGCGGTGGAGACATTGATGTTGGTGGCGGCGAGCTGGTTGACGTTGTCCAACACCGAGTGTTTGACAATTTGCTTTCGCCTGCGAGAATGGACATATGCGAAATATCGAGATCAGCATTGACGAGTGCTATCACGTGTACAATCGCGGAGCGCACAAGCAAATTACTTTTCATGACACAGCAGATTATATTCGATTTCTCTTCCTAATCTTATTTTTCCAATCCCCTCTTGTGTTTGACCAGATTTCGCGCGCCGTCCACTATTTTGTCAAACACCGAGTGTTTGACATTGACGCTGAGGATGTCTCGGAGGTCGTACAAGAACGGTATGTTGAACTCATATCTTTTTGCTTAATGCCGAATCACTTTCATCTTATCCTCCGGGAAGTTCAGGAGAATGGCATCGCACGATACATGCAACGAGTATTAAACGGTTACACAAAATACTATAATGCGAAATATGAGGTATCAGGGCATCTGTTCCAGGGCCCATATAAAGCGGTTCATGTGGAGGACAATGACCAACTTCTTTATCTCTCGGCATATATTCATCGCAATCCGATAGAACTGCCGAATCTGAAAGGTACTGAACGAGAATACGAATGGTCGAGCTATCAGGATTACATCGGTGAAAATCGATGGGGCGAACTGCTTTCTACGAAACTGATTCTCGAGCAATTCAAAACTAGAGGCGAATACGAAGAATTCGTGCGAACCAGCCCGGCAAAGGCGACCGATGAAGAGTTCGAGTAATGTCCAACACTCGGTGTTGGACATGTTGGGCGCGGCGCCGAAGGCGCCGCATTGAAAGGTTTTGGACGAGTTCAAAAGTGTCCAACACTCGGTGTTGGTTGCCAACACCGAGTGTTTGACAGACTAGGCAAACGCGAGGTAGATGTAGGTGGCGGTGGAGACATTGATGTTGGTGGCGGCGAGTTGGTTTACAATGAAGCCGCTGACTATGCTATACTGCTTTTGTATGCAGAATTTATCTTTGACTCAAATTGAGCGAGCTATCAAGAGATCGGAACCCGAAGACCAACGGCGGTTGCTTGTGCGGCTACCGAGATTGGTCGGACTTGACATTGGCACTCTTGCGCTCCTGAAGCTTGCTGGACCATCATTTGAATTCTGGAATAATGAGCAGGATTCAATATATGACCGCATTTAAACGCGGCGATATTGTTCTTGTTCCTTTTCCCTTCACCGATTTCAGTACGCTCAAGCAACGTCCAGCTTTGGTTATTTCTTCCGATGCGTTCAATCGCTCGCGCGAAGATGTCATTTTGGTTGCCATCACTTCTCAAAACAGTTCGGCATTCAAGGGCGGCAATTACTCTATCAAGGGTGCGGAACAGAAACGCTCCGGCTTATTGGGAGAAGGAGTCGTGCTTGTTGGCAAGATTATAACCATTGACCAACGACTTATACGAAGCAAGCTCGGCATCCTCTCGCCAAAAGTTCTGGAGGAGATTTCTAAACGAATTTCCAAAATCATCGGTTAACGTCAACGCACCAGTGTCAAACACTCGGTGTTGGACATGTTGGGCGCGGCGCCGAAGGCGCCGCATTGAAAGGTTTTGGACGCAGTGCCAAAGTGTCAAACACTCGGTGTTGGTAACCACTCCTAACACTCTCGGCGATGAAGGCATTCGCGCTCGGTCAGAGATCTAAATGGAAAGATTACGTGGATATGTACTTCATTCTGCGCGGGTTTCATTCAATTGAGGAAATCTCAAAAAAGGGCGAGGAGCTTTTTGGTGGTGAGTTCAATGCAAAGCTGTTTCGCCAGCAACTTTCTTATTTTGACGACATCAACTACTCGGAAACAGTTACGTACAAAGAAGGCTTTGAGGTGCCGGACGAAGAAGTAAAGCGCGCCCTCATTGAACACAGCATTTCTTAACTCACTCGTATTTCCCATTATACTTTATACCTGCCCATTTATACTTCTTACTTCCCACTGCTGTTCATAAGTGCCTTTATGGGTCAAAACGGGTGCTATTTCCCTCACTTCTTGAGTCGCCGCATCGTGCGCCGGTTGCGGCGCTGGAAAGACAACTGCGTAGCCAAAATCTTTAAACGGTATTTGCGCAGGAAACACCGTGTTCGGAAATCGGCTTTTAAAGTCCTCTAACGTTACTGGGTATTCTTTAGTGTCTAGTTTAATTAGGTTTGTCATTATTTTTCCAAAAGTTCCACTCGTTGAACCAGTTTTATAAATTCGCTTTGATGTACAGTTTCGTCGATACTCTCTAGCATACCGTCCTGCTTTCTTTCAATAGAATCCAAACGACGATGTGTCTCTGCTTGACCTTTTTCAACTGAGCGAAGCCGATCGTTCATCTCGACGAGATCAGAGTCAATGCCGTCTAGGCGGACGTCAATACCGTCTAGGCGAGCGTCAACGCCATCTAGGTGAATGTCAATGCCGTCGAATCGGTTTTCAACTTTTGCGAAACCTACCTGCATCGCTTCTGCCAAGTCTTGCACGGCATTCATCACGCCAGTGAGCGACGGTTCATGTTTTGCCGATTTCTTCGTGCTCTTCATGCGATATATTTTACCACAATTGGCGGTCGAACAGCCAAGTGAGTACCTGTGGAAAACGCGGCGGCGGAGCCGCCGCGGTGTTTGCATTTTGCATTCCCATTATACTTTATACTGTTCTAGCCCACGAATAAAGAATTACGAATCATGAATTCGTGAAGAATTACGAATTAGGAATTATGCTTAATTCGTGATTCTTTATTCCTAATTCCAATTTAGGAGAGGGCCAAGTAGATGTAGGTGCGCCCGTTTGCATTTTGATTGAGGCTAGCCTCAACACAATTCACAATAAACCCACTATTGTCCGGGTCTATCGTGTCATCAGTGGACTCTGGATCAGTGCTTGCCAGCTTCAGATAGCTGTCAGCCCCCGCTACGATGCCTCGTGTGCTGTCCCACACAAACCAATCCCCAATATTGCTGGTACACTTCATCAGTACGAACCGCGCGCCTGCGGTAAATCCGCAATTTATAGTCTGTGTCGTCCCGTTGCCGGTGTAGGTTCCGACCTTACTCACTCCGGCGAGGGTGGCGAAGAGGTAGGCGACGAAAGTCCGCCCATTAGTATTATTGATACTTCCCGACAAAACTATTCCTGTGGATGTAAATGTAGAGTTGTGCCCGGCGCTGAAAGCGTCCGTTATTTCCATCCATCCATGTTTGTCTACGCCTGTTGCGTCAACTTCCCAACTGCTTATGTTACTGCGTTCTTTAACTATCGATAGTTCAGGAGCTACTCCAAGATTATGATTTTCAGTGTGAGAACTCCCCGTCCCCGTATAGCACACCACGTCAAACACTCCGGGATAGCGGCGGAAGAACATATCCAAAAAATTATGGGAGACTGAACCGAATTCAGAATACCCACCCGGTATAGTCACTCCATCCATGCCAAAGGTTTGTGCATTAGCCCCCAAGTAATTAGTATTAACGTCGCTCTCTGATTCAGTGCTGCTACTAACCAACCTTGCTATTCCGCCACGTAACTTGTCATAGAAAAACATATGAAAGGTATTGGTGCGAGATTTTGTTATCGCTAAATCAGGGGGAAACCCAACTCCAGTTATGGTAGTTGTCGCACCGGAACCAGGACTCCTAAGATTTGCGTTGTAAACCTGCGTCCCAACTGTCGGCAGGGCCATCGGGCCGCGACGGATGGCGAGGTAGATGTAGGTGCGCCCAGTCGTGTTGGTTGATCCGCCAGCGTATTGCAGATTGAATCCGGTCGCAGTTGGAGAAATAAGGTCTAGTGGAGAAGCCTCAGCATCACTGGCATTTGCACTTATATATGCGTCAACACCCCCAACAGGCATTCCGCGCATATTGTCAAACGTGAACCAGCCACCAGTACTCGCCCCAGTTGCTTCTTTAATCATCACCCACTGAGGTTCAAATCCGAGCGTTACTACATTTCCAGCAGCACTTGTGCCGGAATAACTCCCGCACTGAATCAGCCCGGTATCACTGTCGTCATGAGCCCACGCATAGACGATGTAAGTACCGTCAGCAATTACGCCGTCTTCCAGCGTGAGCGTGGTGCCGCTTACGGTAATGTGACCGAGCGTGGCCTCGGCGGCGGTCTGTTCGAGGTAGAGCAGCTTTCCGGCGGTGCAGGAGCGGTGAAAAACATACCAGCTACCCACTGCATCAGTGCGCTTGACCGCGACCATGCCGACTGTGCCAAGCGCAGAGAGGTCAACCGTCTTGTCTACTCCCGCGGCCTTGACGTTGGAAGATACATGGAAGAAGTTGTTGGCTTGAGCGAATGACCATGATACATAAGTATATGGTGAAAAATTAGTCTCCCCAGCAGCCCCGCTTGTAAGATTAAAACCTGTTGATATTCCAGCAACTCTATCTGCTGTGTATTGAGCATCTGTAGTATTCGGATGATGAACTTTTGTCCACCCTCTGACGCTATCGTTAATCTCATGATCAACAGCATTACTTCTACTCTTAATCCAAACCATACCATTTGTCAGATCCACTCCATTTGTAATTGTCTGTGTAGAGCCGTTGCCCGTGTAGGTATACGCGCTGAACACGTCTTCAATGTTGGTGGCGGGAGCGGGCGCGCCGTTGGCGAGGAGTTGGAGGAGGTTCATCCCGTTAGAGGTAGGAAATCGGAGATTTCCGTACGATTATTGATAATAATTCCTTCCATACCGTCATCTCGTTTAGCATAACATCAATTATACTTCGGTTCTGACCTCTAACGGGATAACGGGAAAGGTATAAGGTATAAAGGGGAGGAAGTGCGCGGCGGCGGAGCCGCCGCGCACTTGGCTATCCACAGGCGTCATTGACTTTTCATGTTGGGTCATATATATTTAAGGTCTAAACGGCTTCGGCCTCGGTTCTGCCTTCGGCGGGACCCGACAAATCCGGAGAGCGCTCGTATGTCACAAGATGTATGAGCGCTTTCTGTATCGTGCCAAAATTTTGCTCGCTGACCATTCCTACCTTGTCTCTCAAGCGTTTTGCATCAATCAAGCGCACTTGCGAGAGAATGGCCACGCGCGAGATTGCATCCTCCAAATTGACCGGCGAATAATATCTTCCCTTTTTGACTTTTGTCGAAAGAGGCAGAGCCCAGAACACTTCGTTGTTGAATTTCTTAAACACAAGGACAGGACGAACGAAATCTGCTCCTCCGTCCTGTTCGAATCCGATGTTTGCTCCAAGAAAACACCACCACACTTCACGCTCATGAAAAAAAGGATGCGTTACGTCCTTATGCAGGACCTTCTTCTTTCCATTCCATTTGTCAAAATCTTTTTCCATACCCCCATATACATTATACCTATCCCTTTATACTAGTTTGCCATAAATAGTTGTGCCTGCGTCGCGGGACCAGAGGAGGATTTGGTCTACTCCGGAGGATTGGAGCGCGGTGCGCCCGGTGTTGGCCGCGAGATATGTCGCGAAGGTGGTGGTGGTTGTGCCGTCGGGCTTCAGCCATGTTACGGTCGGCATGGTGAGCGTATATGCGCCCGCATTTGTGCCGATGAGGAGAAGCACGCCCAGATTCCCTGTCGGAGGCCAGTTGCTCGTGGCAATAGTTACCGTGGAGCCGGTTGATGTCCAGGTCTGTACAGAGCCGGCCGAATAGTCAAACGTTACCGTGGCATTGCTGATGTTGCCCTTGTCCACGTGTAGCCCTCATCTTGTATCATCGCAGCCTCCAGGCGGTTGTCACCGAGGTTGACGCGCGCTTGTGAAATTCTTATGGTTGCCATAGGACTCGTATAAAGGGATTAGTATAAGGTATAAGGGTTACTTCCTAAAAGCTGTCTTTCTCGACAATGAGTATTTCATTACCCGTGCTGTCGATAACCTTCACTTCGCGCCCTGTCTCAATGAACTTAAAATTCTGGAATGTTTTTTCGTCAATTACCTTGTCACCATTGAGGAAGTTTATAAATGGGTTGGCGAACTTCCCCACGATAAATGCTCCGCCTCCCACAGCGAGAAGCTTGAGAAGATTCCTGCGATATGAGTTGATGGTTCGACCGTGCTCTCCATGAATGGGTTGCGGTCTGATTGCCGATTGTTGTTGATTATCCATATCTACTGACGCTTGCTGACTGCAAACATGTCAATCATAGCAGGGGTTGCAGACACGCAATGATTACTTATCCACAACTTCCGACGGAGCTACTTGTGGGTTTCACCCCCAAGTGACACTCGGGCGGTGCCCTCTTGACTTCATTTGTCGGTTTGTTAGTATAACTTTACAGTTGGCTTCGGCCTCACCCCCGCAAGGGGGAGAAAGTAGAAAAACCGTCAGAGCAGTTCTCTGGCGGCTTTTCTTAATTTCGCAAACAACTTTTTCTCGAGGAAACCGACCTTTTCAACTAATCTGCGCGTATCAACCACTCGCATTTGGGATATATTGGCTCGCGCCGAATATCCATCGACAATGCCTACTGGCACGCGAAGCGGATGCTCGCGAGCCGATGTCGTGAGTGGGGCAACAAGGCACGCATCTGGGCCGAACCCACGCAGTATGATTGCGGGGCGAAGAAAAAGCTCTCCCTTTCCATCTTGTTCGGTGCCGATATTCACTCCGAATCGACACCACCATATTTCGCGCACTGTATACAAACGCGGATGTTCCGCATTTGTTTTCTTCTTAGCTTCATTCCATCCGTCAAAATCTTTCTGCATTAGCTCTTGCTGTTTTTGTCGCTGTCTGCTTCCTTTTCTCCCAACTTCAACTCTTCTTCAATTTCCTTTTTACCTTTTTTGAACTCTCCAGATGCTCGGCCGATAGAACGGGCAAAATCCGTGATCTTTTTACTGCCAAAAAACAATATTCCAAGAATGAGTACGATTATGATTATTTCCGGTAATCCTAGGCCAAACATAAAAGTATTAGTTATCACTTACTGGTAAGGATGCAATCCATTGTAGCAGATAAAACACGATGGCGGCTGTTATCCACAATACAGAGTATAAGGGGGACAGTATAAGGTATAAAGGGGAATACAAGAGTATAAGGGGAACGGTATAAAGTATAAAGGTTATTATTCCATTATACTTGTCCCATTATACCGTTTTCTCATGCAGGGTTCGCGTATATCGCAGTAAGCCCGTGAGCAGTTTATTAGTCTGTCGTATCTGTTGTTCTACATCGGAAAATTCACGAGCGGAGATGAGACCGACATCGCGCGAAATCAGCATCTGGCTTTCAAGTTCTGTCAGAGAGCCCTTTGCAATTGAATAGAATTGCGTTTTTTCTTTCGGAAAACTTCTGCTGAACCCTTCGGCGATGTTGGACGTAACAGATACGGCGGCGCGCCGCATTTGGTTTGTGATGCCGAAAAGCTCGTCTTTAGGAAATTTCTTTGTCAATTGATACACGCTGACTGCAAGCGCATGACCTGCTTTCCACGCATCTAAATCCGTGAAATTCTGTATTTTTGTTTTCTGTTCCTGCATATTTCCCATTATACTTTATACATTTCCCTTTATACTTTCCTTGAGCTGAACAAGGCGCCCGCGCCGTAGAGTAAAAGAAGAGGGACGGAGAGGATAACCATAGTTACCCCGCTTCCGTCAGGCGTAATGAGCGCGGAGAATAAAATAATGACTAATATTGACGCACGCCAGTGGGCGCGCCAAAACGTAGGCGTGACAAGTCCGACAGAAGAAAGAACCTTCATAACTATCGGGACAAGAAAGGCGATGCCGGTAGAAACCGTCAGGCCGAAAACAGTGGCAATAAAAGCGTCAAGCGAGAAAAAGGGCGTAACGCCGAGCGGTCCGGCGAATGAATAAAGTGTTGCGAGCGTGTAAGGGATTAAAATGAAGTAAGCAAAAATACAGCCTAGAAAAAACAGGGCGGTGGAAGAAAAAAATAAGAAAGAAAGAGAGCGGCGTTCTTTTTCATAAAGCGCGGGAGCAATGTAGCGCGCTAGCGAGAAAAGAAAATAAGGAAACGAAACGATGAACGCCACCATAAAGGCGATGCTGATGGGGGCGATAAACGGCGAGAGCGGCCCGAGCGCGATCACGGATACTCCCGGCGGCACAAGAGCCGTCTTCATGGCAACAAACATTCTTGTCGCCAAAGACGGCGAGCCCACGAGCAGAAAGAGGCCTATCGCGAACAATACAAGAGCGAAGCGAAGGAATATGGAACGAACTTCACCCAATTCTTGGAGTAGCACGGGACGACTCTCATGCTCCATCATCGAAGATTAGCATCAAATTGCCGCTGCCGTTATACAGACCCAGCTCGCTGGTGGAACCGGTGGTAGATGCGATAGAAAAGCCGTTTCCAAAAGTAATCGCATTCTCCACAAAGACGTTTCCGGCAGTGGAGGTCGCTGTCAGGGTCGGGCAGGCGCCGTTATCGCAAATCCAGAGATTCTCGCTTAGAGCGCGGATGTCGCCGCCGTTTGCGGTGAACTTCAAGTCGCCTGTTGCGTCAACAGCTAATGTCGCATATGTACTGTCGTCATAGGAAGCAACGAACTGGCCGCCCGCATTCGGGCTTTTTACCGATAACGCAAGCCACGGCGTTGTCGTCCCGATGCCCATATATCCGTTGGAATCGATGCGAACTCTCTCCGAACCGCCTGTTGAGAAATTGAGTACATTCGCTCCTGATGACCATATACCCGTGTCGCTATCGCCTGTAAATGTGAGAGCGGGAGACCCTGCAGCACCCAGAGCCGAGAGCCCTAGATACGGCGCGGTCGTGGTTGAAGCGAATATGTTTGAAACTGTCGTTGAAGTAGCGACAATATAATTGACCGTTGGCGATGTTGAGGCGGAAAGCGCAGAGCCGTCAGATGAGAGCCAGCCCTGCCCGAATGATGTTTGGCCGGTGCCTCCGGATGAAATGCCAAGGATATTGTTCAGTGTGAGAGTGCCAATAGTCGCCAGCTGAGAAAACAGATTCGTTGATGAAGCTGTCGTTGAGAATAGATTCGTAGTAGTTGCGTTCGCAAGCGTTGTGTTGCCTGTC
>JAUSGQ010000055.1 GCA_030674455.1 bacterium | reverse complement strand
GGTCGGGTTGAGTCTCGCATCATGGGCATTCAAGCGCGTATCGCGCGAGCTTCTACTGCGCCTGGTGGCCGTGCTGCTGCTCGCCAACGGCATTTCGCTGATCGCGCGCGCAGTGGGATGAGCGCGTGATCGTCCATGCAGCGGTGTCTCGTAACCCGTATTCCCGGACTCGTTTCAGCGTCCTTGCGGCCTGCCTGCGGCTGGCGTTATACTTTGTGTAATACATAGTTTTACGGAACCGGACATGCTCAAGCAGATCACGAAAGTCGGCAATTCCCAGGGGTTGATTCTGGACAGCGCGCTCATGGATCTCACCGGCCTGCGGGTGGGCGACCAGGTGAATATCGCGGTGGCGCCGGGCGGGGCGATCATACTCACGCCGATACGCAAGGCCCCGCCGCGCGGCGAGATATCGGCCACCATCCGCAAGACGGTCAAGGACTATCGCAAGACGCTCAAAAAACTTGCATGAACGTTACGCCGGACACCTGCGTCCACCTGACGGTAGACGTCGTGAAGGAAATTCACGCAGCCGTGCTGGCCACGTTCGGCGGAGCGGAGGGTATCCGGGATGAGGGATTGCTGCATTCCGCCGTTGCGGCGCCGCAAGCAACTCTTGGCGGGCAGTCGCCGTTTGCCGATTTGGCCGAAGTAGCGGCGGCCTATCTGTTTTACCTTTGCCGCAACCACGCTTTTGTCGACGGCAACAAACGCACCGCCCTGACCGCGGCTGTCGTTTTTCTGCGTCTCAACGGCATCGAGCCCGCGCCGGACAGCGGCAAATGGGAAGCGCTCGTGCTTGACGTAGCCGCGTCGCGCGTGGACCGCGATGCTGCGACGAAGCGCCTCAGGAAGCTGGTTGGACGCGCGCGTTGAATCACCTCCGCCCCCGATCATTCCCCTGGAATCAGCCTTGCGTCGGGCGGGTGTAGGGCGCGGATTCATCGCGCCGAACGCGTCGAACAACGGATGCAACCACCCCCCGAAGGCGCGATGAATCCGCGCCCTACGGCGATGGCGTCGGGCACAATAATGCGGGTCAGTGCAACTTTCTCGATCATCGAACTTTGCCGGTCTGCGACGCTTGGCTTAAGCTGGCGTCACTGATCTCTGTGAGACGGAGCACCGGATGGATGATTTGGCCATAGGCGCGAGCGAGAAAATTGCGGCCCACGTCGCGCATACGCGCTACGAGGACTTGCCCCCTGCGGTGATCCACGCGTTCAAGCGCGCGCTGCTCGATCATGTGACCTGTGCGGTAGCCGGTTCCGCCATGCCGGTTTCGCGCGCGCTCCTGTCGTATTTCCAGGAAAACGACGCGAGCCGGGTGGCGACAGTCATCGCGAGCGGCGCGAAGCTCTCGGCGGCCAACGCGGCGCTGGTGAACGGCGCCAACACTCACGGTCTCGATTTCGACGATGGACACACGCAAGGCTCGGCGCACCCGTCGGGCGCGATTTTTCCGGCGGCGCTCGCGGCCGCCGAACAGTACGGATGCACGCCGCAACAACTCGTTCTCGCCGTGGTGCTGGGCTACGACGTCATGGCGCGGATTGCGGCGGCCATGCACCCCGTCACCGCGCAGCGCGGTTTCCACAACACGCCGCTGGCCGGCGTGTTCGGCGCCGCGGCCGCGGTGGCGAGCCTGCTGAAGCTCGATGCCGGGCAGACCAACCACGCGCTGGGACGTGCCGGCAGTTTCGCCGGCGGGATCCGCCAGTATCTCGAGGCGGGCGCCGAGGTCAAACGCATTCACCCGGGCAAGGCCGCGCGCGACGGGTTATTGTGCGCGGAGTTTGCGCGGCGCGGTATCACCGGGCCGGGCAAGATACTGGAAGGGCGCTACGGTTTTGCCGAGACCCACGCGGGCGGACAATTCAAATGGAACCGGCTGCTCGACGGCCTGGGCGAGCGTTTCGAAATCTGCCATGTCTACTTCAAAC
>JAUSGQ010000045.1 GCA_030674455.1 bacterium | reverse complement strand
AGCGCCTTCGTGATGACCCGGCCCGGTACCACCCTGCGCCGCCGCAAATCAGGCGCGAATCAGTTCGCACGCGGCTCATCCCGTCCGCGCCGGTAAACGAAGCGCGCCAGCTCGCTCGCAAGCTGCGTCGCGGCGGCGTTCATGACGCGGTACAGTCCGCTTGCAAGTTGATCCCGCAGCGGCGTGAGCAGCACCGGCAGCCGCACCGAACGGTTCAAAGCGTTCGTCTCGAGTGCATAGAGCTTCAGCATTTCATGCAATTCGCGCTCGAGTTCCGGGCGCGTGTAGGACGCCCGCAGGGCCATGCGGATTCCGTGCGCCGTCCGCCATGCGCCGAGAACCCGGTAGGCGGTAGACAACAGGCGCTCGATACGCTGCGCCCGGACGGGTGCCACTTCGTCGTATCGAATCATGATGCCGATGGGGAATGTACCGATGCGGTCGAGAAAAGTCCGGTCGATTTTCTTGGTTTCATCGAGCAGCCGCTCAACGGTCTGGCGCCCGGGCGGGGAACCCTCTGCCAGCGCCTGCGCGCTGCAACGGATTATAAGCGCGTCCTTTTGCGCTTCCTTGGCGACATTCAACTCAAGGAAACGCTCAACGTGGGGCAGCGCCAGACGTACCGGCAGCGCCGCACGCAAAGCATCAACGGTACGGCGGCTGAAAGTTTCGAGGATCCTGCGGTCCAATGCCGCGAGAACGTGCGCCCGGTCCATGTGCAGTGCCCGCCAACCCCTCATCGCGGGCTGGCGCCCGCCAATGGTCCGTCCCTCAACCCGGCAGCGGTTTAGCGGCGCGGTGATGGCCGATCATGCCGGAAAACACGGTCTTGGCCGCGACATCGCAGTATCCCAGCTCGCGCAGCACCTGGGACAACTCGTCGGCCGAATAGAACATCTGGAGCGAGTCTATGAAGTACTTCTTGCAGTTCAGCGCGGCGGTGCCGCTCTGGAACATGAATCCGGTGAAGGAAAGGCACAGGCGCAGATAGGCGTAGTAGAGCGTTTCGACCACCGGGTTTCGCGGCCGCAGCATGTCGCAGTGATAGAAGTACCCGCCCGGCTTGAGCACGCGAAGAATTTCGCCGAAAACGTCCTTCACGCGCAGGTGCCGCGTGGCGTACTGCAGCGTGACGACGTCAAAATGGTTGTCGGGAAACGGCAGCGCGTGAACATCGCCGATGACGCTATGGATGCGGAAGCCGAGCGCTCCCGCACGTTGCCGTCCAACCTTCTGCATCTCCGCACTGCGTTCGATCGCATGCACTTCAAG
Source organism: bacterium (assembly GCA_030674455.1). Classification (GTDB taxonomy): domain Bacteria; phylum Patescibacteriota; class Minisyncoccia; order Phycocordibacterales; family UBA2100; genus UBA10103. Next base: position 28 of record JAUSGQ010000045.1, on the reverse strand, counting down.
ACTCGGCTCGCGCTTGAGAAGCGCGATT
>JAUSGQ010000042.1 GCA_030674455.1 bacterium | reverse complement strand
GGTGCTGGTGGTGTTCCTGTTCGCGGTTTTTCCCGTGCTCTACAACACCATCGAAGGCGCGCGCAGCATCAAGCCGGAGCTGCTCGAAGTCGCGCATTCGTTTCGCTCGGGGGAATGGCAGCTGTGGCGCGACGTGATGATCCCCTATACGCTGCCGTTCATGATGACCGGCATCCGGCAGGCGATCGCGCGCGGTCTCGTGGGTATGGTAGTGGCGGAATTTTTCCTGGCTCCGTCCGGGCTCGGCCAGATGATCATGATGGGGTCGCAGAATTTCGACACCGCGGGCATGCTGGCGGCGATCCTGGTCATCGTTTTGCTCGGCGTGGGGCTGATGGATTTCGGCCGCTATATCGAAAACCGCTTCGCGGCGTGGCGGGGATATAACCAGTGACGGCGCAGGCGCTCCTGGCAGCCGGGCCCGCAGCGGCGGAGTCTGAGCGGCGCGGCTGGATTGAGTCACCGATTTTTCTGAAAGTCGCTGCCGGCATCGTGCTGCTGCTCGCGTGGGAGGGCGTCGTGCGCGCGCTGGCCCCGGGCTATGTCGCCAAACCGAGCGGCATCGCCAGGGTTTTTTTCACTGTCGTCACGGATACCCGGTTCCTCGCGGCGGCCGGGGCGACACTGTGGGCGGTCGTGCAGGGATTGTTCATTTCCCTGATCGCCGGCACCGCCGTCGGAATCGTGATGGGACGCGTATCAGTAATCGAACATGGCTTGCGCTATTACGTCAACAGCCTGTTCGCGACGCCGATGGTCGCGATTCTGCGTTTGTTGTCGCTGTGGTTCGGTTACAGCGCCGACGCCCGCCTTGCCGTGGTCGTGTTCGCCGCGTTTTTCTCCATTACCATCAACGCCTGCGACGGCGCGCGTTCGGTGCCGCTCGATTATCTGGAGGTGGCTCACTCATTCCGGGCGCGGCCGCTGTCCACGATGCTCGATGTGGTACTGCCGTCGTCGCTGCCGTATCTGTTCGCGGGCATGCGGCTTGCAGCCGGGCGTGCTCTGATCGGCGCGGTGGTGGCCGAGTTCTTCGTTTCGATCCCCGGCCTTGGTTACTTTATTTTATATAATTCGCGGACGTTCAAGCACAATGAAGCGTTCGTCGCGGTGATTGCGCTGGTGGCGGCCGGAGTGGGTTTCGAAGTCCTGGTGAAATGGCTGACCCGGCGCTACCTGCCATGGAGCAGAAGGGATTGAGCGCGCGATGAAGTATCGTCAACTGGGAAAGACCGGCCCGCGGGTGTCGGC
>JAUSGQ010000041.1 GCA_030674455.1 bacterium | reverse complement strand
AGCACGAAGCTGTGCATCACGATCGGCATCACCAGCGGACGGCGCGCGGATTCACGCAGCATTTCTTCGAATTGATCGATCAGGCATTCGTAGTAAAGTTGGGACGGAGTGCGCCGTGAGACGAGTTCGAGCGAATCGTTGAGGTCGTGCGCATACGGCACTGACAGAATCGGACCGTGCTTGGTGCGAAACCATACCGGCTGGTCGTCGAGCGGCCAGTCCATCATGTAGCGGTAGCCCGCCTCCTTGAGCAGATCGAGCGAATCGTGCGTCTGTGAAATGTACGGCGCAAGCCACCCGAGCGGCTTTTTGCCCTCGTGCTTTTCGATCGCGGCGGTCGCCTCGAATATGCAGGTGCGCTCCTGCTCGTAATTCATGTCGGCCTGGCGCTCGGCATCGGTGCGGCCGTGGCCGACGATCTCGTCACCGCGCGCGCTGAAGGCTGCCACCATCTCGGGACAGTAATCGTAGAGCTCGGTGTTGATGAGCAGCGCAACCGGCAGCCCGTAATCGTTGGCGAACTCGAGCAGGCGCCAGGCGCCAACGCGGTTGCCGTAATCCCGCCACGCGTAGCTGCGTGTATTGGGCTGCGGATGCGGCGCACCGTAGTCGTTGCCGAGCCCTTCGCCGAACGCAAAGTGCTCGACGTTGAGGCTCAGGTGTATCGCCAGCCGCCTGCCTCCCGGAAAGCTGTAATCCGGGCGTTTTGAAATGGCCGAGTAGTCGTACCGTCCATGCGTTCTGAGCATTGAGGCCCCTTTCGTCACAATTCGAACCGCTGCGAAAATTCCCGGAAGCTGGCAATGTCTTCGATGCCCATCAGGCCGTCAAACAGTTTCTGCGTGACGGACCCGCCCCATACCGGTTCGCCAAGATCAAAAAACTTGCCCCGTAATTCTTCCGGTTTATGGGGATTCGCAGGCTAGCCCTTGGTAATGCCGCAGCGGCCTTAAAACGCCGCGCCGTCTTTCAGGACGATACGAATGGTTACCGGCTGCTCGGCCGGAAAACGCGCGGTGTAGGCCTTGTCTTCCTGCAAAGCGACCCGCTGCGCGAGCGCCTGTATCTGCGGATTGGCCACCGCGGCGTCGTCGAAACTCGCCAGTCCCGAGCGCCCGTGGACAAGAATGCTCGCGAGCGCGAACGGCACCGAAAAACGCGCGCCAAAACTGCTCACCACGTGCTTCTCCGCAAGCATGGCCGCCAGCATGTACGCTCGTACCTCGATGCGTTCGATCCGGCTCGCGTCAAGTCGCGCG
>JAUSGQ010000039.1 GCA_030674455.1 bacterium | reverse complement strand
GTCTTGCCGCTGCCCGCCCCGGCGAGGATCAGCGCCGGCTGGGGCGGCAGCGTGACGGCTTCGAGTTGCTCTTCGTTGAGGCCGGACAGGAACGGCGGGTTCATCTAATCATCGCGAAACTTTCGGCGCGGCTATTCCCATTTTGCCCTTGAGCTTGCCGGCGAGCACTTCCGCTTCCTGCCGGCTCGGCAAATGCGAGATGCGCACGCGGTAGATCTGCCCGGCTGCGCTTTTCAGCGGCCTGATCTCCGCGGCATAACCGGCGTCGCGCAGCCGGTCGTAAATGCGAAGCGCATCGTCCTGGTTGTTGGCCTCGGCGAGAGTCACTTTCCATTTGCCGCCCAGGCGCAGCGCGCCCGCCCCGGCAGTGATCTCGGTCTCAGCCGACCACTGGTCGAGCTGCTGCTGCGACACCGGCGCCACCGGCAGCGGCGGCTCGTTCTTCGGCGCGATATAGAAAGACATCGCCTGGTCCATCGTGAAAGCGTCGTTGCCGCGCGCGACCGTAATATTGCCTTCGATCAGGCATACGATGTCGCGCGTCTGGTCCGCTTTGCCCCACAAGTCGGTGCCGCGGATGCCGGCGGTAATGGTCGAAATCTTGACCTTGACGTCGCGCTCGCCGCGGAACCTGGAGAGCACCTGCGTGGTGAAGCGGAACGCGCCGCTCACCACATCGAGCGACGCCGTGACCACGTCCCTGAGGTTGATTTTCCTCTGGCCGAGATCGTCGAGCGCGAGCACGCCATTCTCGCCGAGCTTGACCAGGCTGCCGTCGGCGAGCCGCAGCAATGCGCGCGCGCCCGGGCCGGTGTAAATCCGGTCCTTGTTGCCGAGCGCCATGCCGATCGCGAGCGGGACGCGAGCGCCGCTCGAGTGCTCGACCCACGCCGGCGTCTGCACGCCTTCGACCACGATATTGGCGCGCGCCGCCGCCAGCGCGGAACTCGCCGCCAGCATCAACAACATTGTCAGAAACGCTTTGATCTTCATTGCCTGCTCCCTGGAGTCCCGCGGGTGAATGGATACACGGTGGAGACGAAATTCGGGATGCGTTGCGGGTATAATTCCCGGTTTAATCCTTGATTCAGCCATCGATTTTCAGGCAGGCATGCAGAACAAATACAACGCCCACGTGATCGAGCGCGATGCCCAGCAATACTGGGAAGACCAGCGCTCGTTCCGCGCGGTGGAAACGCCCGGCAAACCCAAATACTACTGCCTGTCGATGTTCCCCTATCCGTCCGGCAAGCTGCATATGGGGCACGTGCGAAACTATACCATAGGCGATGCGCTGACCCGTTACCACCGCATGCGCGGCTATAACGTGCTGCAGCCGATGGGCTGGGACGCGTTCGGCCTGCCCGCCGAGAACGCGGCAATGGCGAACCACGTTCCGCCGGCGCAATGGACGCGCGACAATATCGCCTACATGAGGCGGCAGCTCGTCTCCCTCGGTTTCGCGATCGACTGGGAGCGCGAACTCGCGACCTGCAGTCCCGAGTACTACCGCTGGAATCAATGGCTGTTCCTGCGCATGCTCGAGCAAGGGCTCGTTTACAAGAAGACCGGCACCGTCAACTGGGACCCGGTCGATCAGACCGTGCTCGCCAACGAACAGGTGATCGACGGCCGCGGCTGGCGCACCGGCGCGCTCATCGAGAAACGCGAAATCCCGATGTATTACATGGCGATCACCCGCTACGCCGACGAGCTGCTGGCCGCACTCGACCGCCTTCCGGGCTGGCCCGAGCGCGTGAAAACGATGCAGGCGAACTGGATCGGCAAGAGCTACGGTGTGCGTTTTGCGTTCCCATACGATTTACCCGCCGCGCCGAGCGGCGGCACTACGTTCCCCTCTCCTTCCGGGAGAGGGGCTAGGGGTGAGGGAGAGGGAAGCGTCGAGCATACCGAAGGCACGCATAGAGGTTTGTTGTGGGTATTCACCACCCGCGCCGACACCATCATGGGGGTTACCTTCTGCGTGGTCGCCGCCGAGCACCC
>JAUSGQ010000038.1 GCA_030674455.1 bacterium | reverse complement strand
TGCGCACGCACGGCGCCACGCACGCCGAGAAATCGACCGTCAAGGCCGGCGCGCTGAACGCGGTGCCCGCCGATGGCGGCGTGCTCGGATCCGGCGCGGATGAACAACCGAAACTGTGCGCTATCCTCGATCCCGAATGTGAGGCGTGCCCATAAAGGAGATACACCATGCTGCAATTCGAAGATAGCGTGACTCACGGCGGCAGTCTTGCCGCGGCCGGGCTGCAGCCGGTGGCAGGTGCCGCGCCGCGGCCGGAAATGCCGCTGCGGGAATCCGCTGCCGCGCCGGCCGCGCCGGCGCAACTGCGCCGCGTCAACGTTGCCGACAAGCGCATCATCAACGGCCAGACCGATGTCAATCAACTCGTGCCGTTCAAATACAAATGGGCCTGGGAGAAGTATCTGTCCGCGTGCGCCAATCACTGGATGCCGCAGGAAATCCAGATGAGCCGCGACATTGCGCTGTGGAAGGACCCCAACGGGCTGACCGAGGACGAGCGCCGTCTCGTCAAGCGCAATCTCGGCTTTTTCGTCACTGCGGACTCGCTCGCGGCCAACAACATCGTGCTCGGCACCTACCGCCACATCACGGCGCCCGAGTGCCGCCAGTATCTGCTGCGCCAGGCGTTCGAAGAGGCGATCCATACGCACGCCTACCAGTACATCGTCGAGAGCCTGGGCCTCGACGAGGGCGAGGTGTTCAACGCCTATCACGAGATCGCGAGCATCCGCGACAAGGACGAATTCCTGATTCCGTTCATCGACACGCTGACCAATCCGCAGTTCAGGACCGGCACGCCGGACGCCGATCAGAAGCTCCTGAAGAGCCTGATCGTATTTGCCTGCGTCATGGAGGGGCTGTTCTTCTACGTGGGCTTCGTGCAAATCCTCGCGCTCGGGCGCCAGAACAAGATGAGCGGCGCCGCCGAGCAATACCAATATATCCTGCGCGACGAATCGATGCACTGCAATTTCGGCATCGATCTGATCAACCAGATCAAGATGGAAAACCCGCACTTGTGGACGCAGGAGTTCCGCGAGGAAATCCGCGAAATCATGCGCACGGCGGTCGGGCTCGAGTACCGCTATGCCGAGGACACCATGCCGCGCGGCGTGCTCGGGCTCAATGCGCCGATGTTCAAGGAGTATCTGCGTTTCATCGCCAACCGGCGCTGCCAGCAGATCGGGCTGGATCCGATCTATGAAGGGGCGACCAACCCGTTTCCCTGGATGTCGGAAATGACCGATCTCAAGAAGGAGCGTAATTTCTTCGAAACCCGGGTGATTGAATACCAGACCGGAGGCGCGCTCAGTTGGGATTAAGCCTGATCGCGAAGAGGTATCCAAGGAATCGGCGCCGCACGCATACCATTACCGAATGCCGTGCCGAGGATAATTACACGTTGTGGCTGAAATTCGCCGACGGGCTCGAAGGCCACGTCTATCTCGGCGATCTCGTGCACACCGCGTATTTCCGGATGTTGTGCGACATCGACACTTTCAACCGGGTCGAGGTCGACCCCGTTGAAAATACGGTAACCTGGGAAGGCGGTATCAAGCTCGATCCGGAAGTGCTTTACCGCGATCTGGCAAGCAAGGCGCTGTTCGCTTTACACTAGGCAGGGCCGCCCCGCGGCCCTCTAATCTTGAAAGGAGGCTGACAATGGCTAAAGCGAAGCGGAAACCCGCGAGGAAAAAGGCCGCGCGGAAAAAAACCGCCACCGCAAGAA
>JAUSGQ010000020.1 GCA_030674455.1 bacterium | reverse complement strand
AAATATCGTACGACCTGGCACTTTCGCTGATTGTTTCTCTACATATTCGGCGGAAATTTCAATATTTTCCCGAACGGCGTATTCCCGCAATTCGGTGAGTTGTGCGTCAATCGAAAGAACCTGCTTGTCCTCGACATCAGTGGACTTGCGAGCATACAAAAAGAATTTTTTATTTTCCATATTATTATTCATAGTGATAAAAAATCTTTTTGTATTAAGCAAATACTATGAGTCAAAATTGCTTCTGATTTCGCACCTGCTTCTTGGCGAAAAACAGGTGCGCGCCAGCGCGCCAAAAATTCTGAATTCGTTTGGAAAAATGGGGGAAAATCAGTGGGACGCGCTTCGCGCGTCCCACCTTTTGGCTTTGAAAAAAGCCGTTGAGTTCTGTTTTGGTGCCCCTGGAGGGAATCGAACCCCCATCAACGCCTTAGAAGAGCGCTGCTCGATCCATTGAGCTACAAGGGCTTGCAGTAGTTTTACCTCAAAATACCCGTTCTGTATATGTTTTCGGGCAATATAGAAACACTTAGCGCGAAGGGTCGGAGATTTTCTTCGCACCTGTTTTCAGACCATTGAATCTGTCTTCCCTTTCGCTGTACGCGTTCAGTGTATTTTGCAGTTGCGTTCGGCTAAGTTTCGGGGCCGGCTGAATTATGCTGCTGCTTTGTGAGAGCGCGCTTCCGCTTTCTCCAATGACAGAAGACAGCTCAATCATTCCGAAGCTTAGCGAAAAGAGGAGTACTGCGAACGCGGCAGACAAAAGTATGCGCCAAAAGAAATCCGCCAGTACGCGCATGCATTCAGGACTGTGCCGATACATATATGCCTCGCGTATGCCTATGGTCTCCTGCGGTTTCATGATGATATATCGGCGTTGGTAAACACGCGTATGTGAGCGGTTAAGCGCCATACCGCTGGTTTGGCAGAGCCGGAATCGGTCGTGAGAGGGGCGCGTTCAAATTCCAAACCTTGAACTGACGACGGCGCGGGGAGCGTCTCAAGCAACTTGGCCGCATGTATGAGCGATGCAAAGGTTCCCTCCGCCTCAACCGCGAAACCGACAGCGTGAAGCGCGGGCGCATCGCTTGCGCTCGCATTTTGCGCGGCATATTCCTGAATAACGCCGCCAATCTTTAATTTAGATCCGGATATTTTTCCGATGCTATCTATAACATTGGCAACGCTGATAACGTCGGGATTAGCGAGATTGTCGAGCTGTAATCTCAAGGCATTTGTCTCGCGCGCCAAAGCATGCAGCCGGGCCGCCGCCATCTCGCGTGCGGAGATGCTCTCAACATCTGTCGCTAGCGATTGCCGCGCATCTAATTGTCCCGATATCCATGAGGCGTACATAACAACGCCAGCCCATGCTGCAACAGCTGCGACTGCTGCCATCCACGAGAAAATTTGAATGTTGCGCCTGTTCATAATTTAAAATGTGCCGGATAACGTAATGATAAATTTGCCGTCATCCGCTCCCACCAAAGTTCCCACGGGCACTGAAACGCTCTTGAAAAGCCCGCTCTTGGTAAGTGCTTCTTTGTATAGGTTGATATTATCGCGTCCGGGAGAAATTCCGCTCAAAGTTATCGACCCATTATCAGTGTCTGCGAATGAAATGCGGTCGATTCGGACGCCGGAAGGACGCAGTGCGAGCGCGGCACTGATGGTATCCGTGGGAGAACTCGTGGCGAAAATAATGGGGCTAATTGAATCAAGAAGCGCTTGTGTGCGCATGATTTCATCGCGTTCGCTTCGCGCCAGTTTATTTGCCAGAAGCGCGTCCGATTTTTCAGAGACTGGCTGCGCCACACTATTTCCAATCACAAGTGCGATGTGTGTCGGAAAGAACGCTAATGCCGAAAACGCCGCGGCACCCAGAAACACAAGACCCCCAACGAGCAAAAGGCGGCTTCGAAATTTGCTCCACTCTGCCTGCAATTTTTCTTTTGGTAGAATATTTGACATAAGAGCTAGGTTGCAGGTGTTAGGTTATAGGTTTTAGGAAATGCTTATGAACATCTTTTACATTCCTCGGAGTGCGAGGCCGATAGCCGTTGCAAATTGGAGCGACCTCTTTCGATCAATCGGCGGAATATATTCTTCGAATGAACATACGTTCTGCCAGACGTTCGGCCTTTCCGTGGGCGCCTGCACCCGCTCGGCTATGTAATCGACTAAGCCCTTGATATTCGCGCTTCCGCCAACGATTGAGACTCTTTCGACGGGCGTCACGCGTTCCCCCTTATCATTGCGGCGCGTATCCCAGTACCGGTAATGTTTTGTAACCTCGCCTGCGAGTACCGATATGGTATTCGCCACAATCTCGGTGCCCGCCGTTTTCGCCCCATTCTTTGACAATAAACCTTCTCGGTTCTTGAATTCCTCCGCTTCCTCTCGCGAAATGGAAAGCTTTTCCATAAGCGCGTGCGTAATGGGGTTGCCGCCAACTGCAACAGTGGAAGTAAATATCGGAATCCCGTGCTTAAGAACTGCAAATCCGGTACGCTCAAGTCCAAAGTCAACGGCAAGCGTTATCGGCTCGTCGGCGCCACTGCTCGATATCGCGCGCGCAATGGAGCGCGCCTCTATTTCAAGAGACAAGAGTTCAATTCCCGCCGCGTCAAAAACCCTTGCATAGCTTTCCGAGAGATCGCGCGGAAAAACTACGACGCCTATTTCCGTTCCCGCTGCCTCATTTTCCGCAATGATGCTGAAATCATATACTGCTTCCGAAGGAGGTATCGGGACTCTTCCCTCAAGCTCAAACTCGATCATCTGCAATATCTGGTCGCGCTGCGATTTCGCAGGAACATGCATATTGAAAACGAATGCCGCCTCCTCCGGAAGCGCGGCATGCGCGCATGCGACCGACCCGAGTCTGTCTTTCACTTTCGCCAGTGCTTCGGTAAGTGCCGCCTCGTTTCTTATCGTTCCTTCAACCACAACGCCCGGCTCTAGCGGAAGCGAACTCCATGTCAAAACTCTGCGGCTTTCCTTGTGCGGAACAATGACGAGCCATTTAATTGATGCATCAGAAATATCTATCCCCGCGGAGCGCGGAACGAGAAGTTGCGGAGTGGGGAACCAGCGCGCGAAAGCGTGCGCAAAAGAACCATTCTTAGGCGAAATCGAAGAAACTTCAGGAACCCACATTTCGCAATTATATCACCCGCGTTTCAACTGTGAGTTACCTGTTCAGGAAATTGGTGCGCCTGGTTCGACAGATGTATCGGGATTCAAGAGCGATATTCCTTCCTGTGTCTTAATCGCGAGTATCATCCCCTGGCTTTCAATCCCTCGTATCATTCTCGGTTCAAGATTAACAACGTACGGAAATTGTCGGCCGATTAATTCCTCCGGCTTTTTTCCGCCAGGGGCGGACCCGCCTCCGGCGGGCCGTTTCGCAATGCCGGAAACGATTATCCGCGTGCCGAACGCTCCAAAATCAACCGAACACTTGATGAGCTTGTCGGTGTCTGGCACAAGCTCCGCGGATACGACAGTGCCGACTCGAATCTCGAGTTTCGCGAAATCGTCATATCGAATCTGTTCGCTCATTCGAACAGATTAAACTACCAAGCTCCAAAACTCAAACTCCAAACAAGTCACAAGAACTAAAAACTTCTAAAGTATTAAGCCGGCGCTTACTTTGTAATGTTTAATTATTGAAACTTGTTTGTAATTTGGAGCTTAATTGGCTTTCATGTCTAAATATCTCTGCAAAATAATAGAGGCTGCGGCGCCATCGCTGTGGCTCTCGTTCTCCGGCGCGTAGCGCGAAGCCTCAATCGAACTCCCCGCTTCCCACGCGCTTAGCACCGGCAAAGATACTTCTTTTTTTAAGCGCGCGATAAAATTCTCGGCATCTTTCGTAACCAAATTCTCCAAATTGGAGAACGAGCGCGTATCTCCCACAACGATGGATTCAATTTTTTCCTCCGCAATGAGCCGACCCAGCAATTCAAACAGGCGCGGGTCATTCGCCACAGTCGCGCGCGGAAACGCTATCGTCCCTTCTGCATTTGAAACCGCGACTCCAATTCGTTTTGTACCGTAGTCGACTCCCAAGTATTTCATATCAATTTTGATGTTTTATACACCTCCGGTTTGAATGCTCCTAGCCGCACGATACGAGTTTTCATTCCAACTTTTTTCAAATCCTTTTCCAGGCTTTCCACAAACTCGCCCCCCTGGTCATACCCAAGTGCGATGATGTCCGGATTACTCGCGCGAATGTGCTGCATATATCCATCTTCAGCCCCGAGTACTGCTTCATCCACAAGCCCGTGTTCCGCAACCGCCGCGCGTCTTGCCTCTTCACTATTTCTTGGTTTCATTCCTTTAATTCGTTCGGCGACTTTGTCGCGAGCGACAGAAACGATGAGGTACGGATTCGGGGAAAGTGCGCGGGCTTGTCTGAATAAATCCGCGTGTCCTTCGTGGATCATATCGAACGTGCCGAAGACCATTATGCGGATTGGGTTATTCTTGTCCGCCAAAGGCGTATCCGCCTCCGGCAGAAAAAATTCGCGTACGCAAGCGACATCCCTGCCAATTTCCGCCTGCAAATCTGCGTCGTTCGTGAAATCTTTGTGTTCCCTGATTTTTTTATGCAGTTCTATTGTTATCTTTTTCTCATTTCCGCCGGAGGCGGATCCGCCTCCGGAGGACAAGTCACCCGCATAATCCAACAAGTGCGCCTCAAGCACTTTGCGCTTTTGGTCTGCAAAAACAGCGGCTAGGTATTCGGCGCCACGAACTTTTACACGCGCCGCGTAAATTCCGGATACTGTATCGTCTTTGAGCGCAATATTCGCCGTCGGAAATCCGAGCACAGTCGCACGTCCTTGGCCTTTGATAACAATGCCCGTATATGAGCGCATATTAAATCAATGAAAGATGCGTCGCAAAATTATCCCGCAATTCCCAAAATAAGCCCTATCCGAGTGCGAATGTCTTTTAGCGTGGCAATATTAACTTTCGCGACTCTTTTTAGGGTACGTGCGTATACATCAATTGTTTTGTGCTGGTCAATGAGAACAACGCCAGTAATATTCTTTGTTATGATTGGCACTTCGTTAATATACCCTTTGCTTTGTGACGTTATGGGACACACAGTGCATAGCCCGCTCACCCCCGCGTACGCACGCACCGATATAACGACTGCAGGCCGTTTTCCCGCTTGTTCATGGCCGCGCGTAGGTGAAAAGTCTACCCAGATAACATCTCCCGCTTCCGGAACATACCTCCTTACCATACTTCTTTCCCGACCGGTTTTCCAAAATCAACCAACTGGTGCCGGTTTTTCTTGTTCATGCCGCGAACCATTGTCTTAAGCGTCAGGACGCGCTTCTGTAATGTGCGTGACTTGGTGACAATAATCGAAGTGCCTTTGAGCGTGGTTTGCACATCTGCTCCTTTGAGGCCGAGAGTGTCCACATACAGTTTTGGCAGGAGGACGCCATAGCCGTTCCCCCATTTGCGAACCGCGATTTTTCTCTTGGTATCTCGTGCTGTTGATTGCATATGGCAAGTATAAACAATGTTTAGACATGTGTCAATGCACCGCGCCGAAACGTCGGCAGGCGCTCACTATTGTATGAGCCCGAATTTTGCGAGGCGCGAATGGATAGAGCCCGCTTGCCTGCCGAGAGACTCTGCGAGGGTTTTCACCTTTTCACCGGAGAGATAGCGGCGCCTTAATTGCGTATCATCTTCTTCGCTCCACGGCCGATATGCATTCCTATGCTGCTCGCGAATGTCGGCAAGTGAATATTTCTTCTCCTTCGCCGAATACCCCGCGGCTTGTTGCGGGGATGAAGGCGAGTGGAGAACCCTGCGTAGCCTTGGCGAAGCAGGGTAGGCTTCGAAGAATTTCGCAGGATACCTCGCAGCAGAGCTGCGGGGAGCTTCATTGGACGAGTCTGCGTGGGAACGCTTCGTTTTTTTTGAACTCTTTATGTGAGCGGACATTTCAGGTTCTCTCCCGCCGCATGCAAGAACAAAGTTACGCCTAAGCGCATCGTGTTCTGCTTTTGACATTTCTTCGAATGTCTTTCTCGCCGAAGCAGAGCGCAATTTGAAATCTCTATCTCGCCTCATGACTTCCGGATGCACTTCCAAAGCGCGCTTGTTCAACCCCGCGAGCGAGAGGCCAGCCAGAGTGCGAACGCGCGAAAGTGCCACATACCCCTGTCCGTATTCGAATGCTTGCGAGAGGTCCATATGTGCAGAGTCGAGCGACATGCCTTGGCTTTTATGAATAGTGATTGCCCATGCCAGCCGCAGCGGAACTTGCTCTATCCGCGCGAGAATTCTCCCGCCATCTTCGATGTGCCACTCAAGCGGCTCGGCGGTTACCGTGCTACCGGAATTCGTCTTAACAATCGGATATCCGTTCTGTGCCTGTGGTGAGCTTGTCGAATCCAAGAATCCGGCTACTATTCCCAGGGTTCCATTCACGAATCTTCGCTCAATATCATTTTTGGTAAACATAACGCGCGCTCCTACTTTCAGAGAAAGTGTTTCCGGAGAAAGGCATCCGCGCTTCAGGGTTTCGACAAGCGCGCTCTTTCCGCTCGAGGTCATCTCAAATTTACGGACATCTCCCGCAATATCCGCAAGCGCTTTGTCATTGATTCTGTCGACATCCGCATTGTGCGAGTAGAGTTGTGTTAACCCGGCGCGGCCGGAAGCTGAGCGGCGTTTTTCCAGAAGCGCGTGGTGCGAGGCGGAAAAGGCGCCGCGCCGTATTCCGGAGAGCAGTTCCAAGAACGCTTTATCTTCCTGACGGTGCTGTTCCGAGAGGTAGCACACGATTGGATTGAGCGCTTCCCATGTGCGCGCAGAGAACGCAAAACTTGATGTCGGCTCTCCGCCGAAGGCGGATCCTCCTTCGGAGGAAAACTCGAGCGTTGCCTCTTCCTGATATTCCTCGCGGACGACAGGCGGAAGCTGAAAAAAATCTCCGACGAGAACTACCTGAAGCCCTCCAAATGGCGCATCCTTGTGCCGCACTTCGCGGCAAACCCTATCTACCATTCCAAGGGTCGTGGCCGAAAGCATCGAAACTTCGTCGATGATAAGGACGCTCGTTCCGCGCACGCGACGCACCACGCGCTCGTTCTGCGTGATTTTATCCAGTTCATATAAATCCAAATCGCGCTTCACGCCGATACCGCTCCACGAATGTATCGTGTAACCACCGATATGCGTCGCGGCGATTCCCGTCGAAGCGGTGACGGCAGGATAAATTCCCCGTTCCATTAACCAGCGCACGTACTCATTTACCGTATGCGTCTTTCCGCTTCCCGGCTCGCCAGTCAAAAATACATTCGCACCGGTCTGCAAAATTTTAAGTGCCGTTTCTTGAAGCATCCTTGCATGATAACAGAATCACTTTACTCCTGCGCGGCAAAATGCTTCTTGATAAATGCGCGGCCAGAGCCAGATTTTAGATACTTCTCGAATTCAAATGCTTTGTATTTGTCAGAAAATGCAACATACAATAATAATTTTATCGGCCGACGCTCTTTTGTTGCTGGAACATGACCATTTTTGTGTCTTTCGATTCTTTCTTTTAGATTGTCCGTGCAACCTGTATAAGGTTTTTTGTCTGCACAATACAGAATGTATACGTAATGCATAAGTTTCAGTGCGAAGGTCTCCTTCGCAACCTACTGGCGGACTTTGTCCGCCGTAGGTCGCTATGGCGGGCGAATCCAGCCGTCGCATTCTTCTGCGGACTTTGTCCGCCGAAGCCCGCTATGGCGGGCGAATCCAGCCGTCGCATTCTTCTGCGGACTTTGTCCGCCGAAGCCCGCTATGGCGGGCGAAGGCGGAGGGGGTGAGATTCGAACTCACGGTGGGTTTCCCCACGCCGCATTTCAAGTGCGGTGCGTTAGACCTCTCTGCCACCCCTCCCTCCCCAGAGTTGTACCACGCAAGAAGTAAAAAAGCATCACGTACCTCTCGCAAATAATGATATTATTGCGGAATGGCACAAGGAGTTCCCCTTCGCTGGAACGCATATGAGCACGAGTATATCGAGCGCGGAAGCGATTGGTTTTGGGCGCTCGGCATCGTCGCAGTAAGCGCTGCGCTCACGAGCATACTTTTCAGCAATGTACTGTTTGCCATCGTGCTTATTGTCGCCGCATTTACGATCGGACTTCTCGCGCGCACGCCGCCGCGGCTCATAGAGTTTGAGCTTTCAGACCGCGGCATACGCGTTGGCGGCCAGCTGCACCGATACGACCACATAATCGCGTTCTGGGTTGAGGATGAGCACGAGCACATTCCGCCGCTTCTCTTGATCGATACGACAAAATTCCTGTCCCCGAATCTCATTATTCCGCTCGAAGACATCGACCCGCAGGCTGTGCGCGAATTTCTTCAGGAGAGGGCGGAGGAGAGGCCGATGAAGGAACCGGTATCGCACAAAATCCTCGAATTTTTCGGAATCTAACAGGAGAAGGGAAAATGTGCTACATTTCCTGCACATCCTCCCGTAGTTTAACGGATAGAATGGCAGCTTGCGGAGTTGCTGATCGAGGTTCGACTCCTCGCGGGAGGACAAGCAAACCTCATTTAAAAGTCAGCAGTCAGTATTAATACAGCCAAAATCGCTAGATTTCCGAAAGCAAAGATTTTCCATTTAAGTTTAAGAGGGGCGAGTGCCTCGCGTGCTAACGCCCATTTCCACGTACCGACCGCACTAACTATCCCCATAAAAAGCATCCCTATACCTAGTATTACGGCGAGTCCATGTTTCGCTGTAACGTTATATCCCCACATGTCCTCGATTTGCATCAACTCAAAAGCTAAACCAAAGACCGCTAGACCGACTATAACGATTGATAGAACCGTATTAAGGATTGCGAGCACTTTTCTCACAGGACTATTATACACCTGCAGGATCGTCACACAGTCCATTTAATCTCCGGAGGTTTAACCTCCGGAGTTTCAGAAAATGCGTATTGCCACGCGCTCGTCGCGCGCGAGTCAGTTCCGCTCACAAAAAGCTCGCACAAAGAATATGATTTCACCACCGTTAGACCTCGGAATTCTCCGAGGTCGGTTTGCGACCGAGAAGAGCATCGGTTGGCAGATTAGCCGATTTGGCTTGCATATTATTTTCTGAAGGAAGTCTGATATCTCTTGTCTGCAATCGTTTGAGAAAAGATTCGCGTAGCGCCGGAGTGAGAGAAAAATCACTTGTCTTTTTTGGCTCATGCGCGAAGACGTTAAACCCTTGCTCATCGTAACGTGGCACCAAGTGCCAATGAACCTGCTTCGCCTCATCCATATATATTAGATATACTTTTTCAAGTGCGAGTACATTAAGTAGTGTATCGCGTGCTACGTCCATCACTTCCATCAGGTAATCATATTCAGCATCCGACAAAACTCGCAAATCCGGTGCTTGCTGTTTCCAAACAATAACAGTGTGCCCATTGGTTAAAGGGTAAAGCGCCAGACAGACATACAACCACTGGTCCTCGTAAATAATAGACTCCTGCGACGGCTCCGGAAGGGCGGATGATGGCATAGATTTTATTGTAGCAGATGTAAACTGCGCACTTGTGCTTGCTACAATATCCGTATGAATGAATTCGGTAGAATTAGAAATTTTGACTAAAAGGAGTCCTGATTTTTGAGCTCGTGCCCATCGAACCTTTTCCGAAGGTTTAACCTTCGGGGTTTTCACTGCAAACTACTTACTACCAACTACTCACTACTCGAGAAGTGCAAACATGGGTGTCACATCTATCCTTGACAGTGCAGGGATGTTGTATATACTTTCGTATATATGACCACTACCACCAAAGTATCTGCATGGGGCAACTCATTCGGCGTTCGCTTACCACGCCGTATTCTTGAAGCCGCTGATGTGAAAGACAATGAGACACTCGACGTCCGTATGGAGAATGGGTCCATTATGCTTTCACCTCGGAAAAGCAAAAAGAAAACACTGAAGCAGCTGCTTAGTAATGTTCGTCCCATTTCCGATCCCGAAATCCAAGCGTGGATTAATATGAAACCCGTGGGCAAAGAGGCATGGTGAAAAAAGCGTATGTACCGGAGCGAGGCGACATAGTCTGGCTTACGTTTGATCCCACCGTTGGCCATGAACAGGGCGGGCATCGGCCTGCGCTAGTCATGACTCAAAAAATATTCAATGCGCGTCATCGTTTAGCTTTTGTAATCCCGATATCATCAAAGGCCAAGGGATACAGCGACGAGATACCATTTTTCAACGAACATATTTCAGGCGCGCTACTTGTTGCCCACTCGCGCTCGATTGATTGGCACGTACGACACATACGATTCATCGCGAGAGTTGACAATTCCGTGCTTTTAGAAGCGCAGGAACGTCTCGATACATACCTCATAAAAGAGTATTGATTGAAGTGAATGTCAGTTCGTCTTTTTGCGCCACAGCACGGAGTGACGTTTTTTAACTCCGAAGGTTTGACCTTCGGAGTTTCGCGGCCTTAATCGCTTTCATGAAGTGCATAACGAACTTGCAAATTCCTCCCTCCTTGATAGGTTTGTGGTGGCGCTCTTTCACATGCACTTTTTTGCGTCGAAAGGACGGGAGCGCCATTTTTCAATCACTACTACTAATGGAGAATCGAATCATGAAAAACATCGGCACTTGCATCACACATACAGGCGCTACTTCGACCGCGCTGGCAAGCCTGACCGTATTGGCGGCCACCTGCATTGCCGGCGCGAATCGCGAAGTCGGCCAACGTGAGACCAACGACGGCGTCGACGACGGCCTGCGCTGCGGTTAACGTGGTGGCATGGCCCGTTCATGACGAAAGTCTGTGGTAACGACTAAAGTCGTGAACGGGAGAAGGCGGATGCACCTAGTGCGCCCGCCTTCAACAATTTTAATATCATCTCTAACCATCCTTTTACGGATTATTTCCCGAGGAGACACCTTCCAAAAGCGAAGGAGTCACCTCGGGAAATTTCCTGTCTCTTACCTCTTTTTTCCTAAATTCCCAATCCGTTTCGTAATTCGCGACTTTGTGCGGGATGCAATACACATCAATCATCATTCGGGATGAGTGTCGGCTGTATTTTCTCAAAGTCAAAAAGTTCAGAGTTTCGTATCAATATTGTCCTGTTCGTCGTGAACGTAAGCCCCTTGTTCGGCTGTGCCTCAAACCCAAGATAGACGCAGTTGACCTTCCTATCGCGCACTTCCTTAATTGCCGGCTGAAGGTCGGAGTCGGAACTGCCAAGAATTATTTCTTTGATTTTCTTGTCGCAGGCCAGGCTAACCATGTCGACGGCAATTTTCACATCAACACCCTTCTCTTTGAATACCAGTATTTTCTTGCCGCTTTGTCCATCCTCAAACTGACCGCGAACTCGTCCGCTTAAAATCACCTCAAATCCTTGCTTTTCTAAATGTGACTTAAGCTGTCGCTGTTCCTCAATGAGCTGTTTGGATTTTTCCTTGCTTTCTGCGTGTTCTTTAATACGCGCGAAGTAAAATACTTTCCTATCTATTTTGATGCCGTCCAAAACTTTATTCAACAATCCTTGGAAATCGTATTCATGCCAAACAGGCCTTTTCTTCCCGGCATCTTTGAAAACGGAGCGAATTTTACCCTTGATGTTCTCTCCGTCTATTAGCAGAATCGTTTGCATTTGCATCGTATTGTAACAATCGGCAACGAAAAACCCCAGCGAACCTTGCGGTCGGCTGGGGCGTGTATGCGCATACTATATTCCCTTAAAGATGTACGGTCAATGAAGCCGTGTGGAAAATGCCTACCTCTTCCCCAATCCGCCAACCCGTTTCGTGATTCGCGACTTTGTGCGGGATGCGGTATTCGCCTTTAACACTCCCCTTTTTGCAGCCTTATCAATCGCTTTGTATACGCGGGGCAAAAGTGCCGCCGCTTCTTTTTGTTTTCCTGATTCAATAAGCTTAGCGATATCCTTGAGCGAATCCTTCAGTTCCTTTTTCCGGCGTGCATTAAAAACTCCGCGGCGTTTGGCGACTCCGATTGCTTTCTTGGCTGAACTTGTAATAGCCACAGTTGTCAGATACTACATCAGAACGATATTCCCTGCAAACAACATCCGTTCCCGAGGTGACTCCTTGGCATGTGCAAGGTGTCTCCTCGGGAACAAACGAGATGATAAAAATACCCAAGGTCTCACCTCAAATGCAGAAATACCTGAGGAGAGACCTTCGGAATTTCCCATACTAGATACTAGATACTGAATACCATATACTGTCTTTATGATCGGTCGTATAGCGGGTACAATATTTGCCGTTCGCGGAGTATCTGCAATCGTAATGGCCGGCGGTGTCGGATACAAAATTACCCTCACCAAAGAGGTGCTCGCAGGGCTTGAGCCCGAAAAGACCGCTTCGTTCTGGACGCACCTTGTCGTGCGCGAGGATGTTCTCGACCTTTACGGATTCCGTACGGAGGAAGAATTGAGGATTTTTGAACTTCTGCTCACCGTTTCCGGTATCGGGCCGAAATCAGCCATGGCAGTCTTGGATGTCGCATCCGTGGAAACTTTGCGCTCTGCGATATCGCAGGCCAATGCGGGCTACCTCACCGAGGTTTCCGGTATCGGAAAAAAGACAGCGGAGAAAATCGTTCTGGAATTGAAAGACAAAATCGGCGCGAGTTCCGCGGAAGCAAAACACGCGCTTCAGGGCGACCAAGAAGCGCAGGAAGCGATGCGCGCACTGGGATATTCGCAGAACGAAGCGCGTGAAGCTCTCCGCAAAGTTCCTCGTACAGTCATAAACAGCAACGACCGCCTGCGCGAGGCTCTCAAAATCGTGGGCAATAGACATTAGCAGTAGCTAATGTCTCGCAGATTTACGCAGAACAGACGCAGATTATCGCAGAAAAAAATTCAATGCAGAAACTTAAAACGGTGCTTGAAAAAATAATTCCAGCGAAACTTATGGAGCGCCTTCTGCCGCTCTACCATTTATCGCTCGCTTACATGGGTGCAGTTTTCTACCGTCATCCGGCGCGCAAATTACTAGTCATCGGAGTGACGGGAACAAAAGGCAAATCAAGCACTACGGAAATGCTGAATGCGATATTTGAAGAGGATGGCCGTCTACAGGCGAATCAGCAGAGTTCGTGGCTTGGCCTCCCGCCACAACCGGCGGGGCGCACGACTGCTGTTCTCAATTCAATACGAATCAAGATTGGTTCGAAATCGGAACCTAACCTTATGCGCATGACGATGCCGGGCAGATTTTTTATACAGAAATTCCTTTTTGACGCTGTACAGGCAGGATGTTCCGTCGCAATTCTCGAAATGACCTCGCAGGGCGCAGCCCAGCATCGCCACCGTTTTATAGACCTCGACGCGCTCATCTTCACCAATCTCGCACCCGAACACATTGAATCGCACGGCTCGTATGAAGCATACTCGGATGCAAAGTTCGAAATTGGCCATGAATTAGTCCGCTCTCAAAAACGCCCGCGCATCATGGTTGCGAATGCCGACGACAAGGAAAGCTCGCGATACCTTATTCTTCCCGTTGAGAGCGCCCTCCCATTTACGCTTTCCGCCTGCGCGCCCTGGTCGGCAAGCGAAAGCGGCGGCCATTTCAATTTTGACGGCCTCGATATCGCAATTAATGTGCCCGGCGAATTTTCACTAAAAAACGCCCTCGCCGCGGCCACTGTAGCGCAGGCATTCGGCATTCATTCTCAAACAATACAGAAAGCGCTTGGAAAAATTCGTACGATTCCCGGACGCGCGGAAAAAATCGAGGCAGGGCAAAATTTCACCGTTGTCGTTGACTACGCGCACACGCCAGATTCACTTGAGGCGCTCTACAAAGCATACGGAACACTTCGCAAAATCTGCGTTCTAGGCGCGACTGGAGGCGGGCGCGACACATGGAAACGCCCTGTGATGGGCGCGCTTGCAGATAAATATTGCGAGTCGGTAATACTCACGAACGAAGACCCGTACGACGAGAAGCCGCGCGCAATCGTGGACGACGTCGCGAAGGGAGTATCCATGGCAAGCGGGCGTGTCCCCGAAATAATTATGGACAGGCGTGAGGCTATTAGGAGTGCGATTTCCCGCGCGCGCGCGGGAGATGCCGTCCTCATAACAGGCAAAGGGACCGACCCGTGCATCTGCATCGCAAACGGAAAGCAAATTCCGTGGAGCGACCCGCGCGTCGCGCGAGAAGAGCTCAAGGCCATGCTCGGGACGAACGATGTATAATATGCGACATAGTACTTACGCGTACTCACTCTGACACAATGATAAAAACTATCCTTTACTGGTTTCTGGCGCTTTTTATCATCTCGCTTCTCGTGTATTGGGTATTCGCTGGCGGCTTTGGCAAGGTCTCGGGCTCACTCCGTTCTGGTGCTCAGCAAGATTCCGCAACTCAAGACGATGCAGGCCTCTTAAACTTCTTTTCAAACCGATCCTTCCGCCTGCCATGGCAACCAACCTTCGGCGCACTGTCCACTGGAGGGTCATCAGGCGACACGGAAACTTCAGCTCTCGAGAATCAATATTCAACACTGGAAGGACAGTATGAACAACTGAACGCGCAAGCGAACGAGGCAAAAGTGTTCGGTGACCCGTCGCCGCAGAAAGGCCAGGTGCGCATCACGCAAACATACGGAGTGAAAGAAAATTCCCCCGCGAAAGAGTACCTCGAAATTACCGCAAGCGCCGGCAACACAACTCCGATTGAGCTTAAGAATTGGTCTCTGCAGAGCGCATACACCGGCGTCCGCGCGTATATCCCCCTCTCCGCATCGTCCTTTACGATGGGAATTCTCAACGACCAGGAAAACCTTCTCTTGTATCCCGGCGCCTCTGCGTTAGTAAATTCCGGCGGTTCTCCCGTGGGAACGTCTTTCCGAGAAAACATGTGCTCCGGCTACTTGGGACAATTACAGGATTTCAATCCACCACTTTCTAATTCCTGCCCGCCCGCATATGGCGCACTTCCTTTTACTCCAGAGAACCTGAAAGTATATGGCGACTCTTGTTTTGATTTTTTGGAGACTATTCCGCCATGCACGGCGCCGCTGCAGAATATTCCTGCGGGCGTAAATCCTAATTGCCGCGCATTCGCGGCAAATATCTTTTCATATAACGGATGCGTAGCGAGCAATCGTTTCCGTCCTACATTCAATAGCAATACTTGGCGCATATACATAGGCGCGAATGTGGAATTATGGCGCAACACGCACGACATTATCCGGCTCTTGGACGGTGAAGGGCGCACGGTGGATGTCGTCACTTACTAAAAACAGGTTTTAGGTGATAGGTTTTAGGTTTTAGGAAATGCGAACAAAATAATACCGGCGGCAACAGACACATTTAAAGACTCTTTTTTCCCGTTCATGGGAATTTCAATCAGCGTGTCGCACGCGTCGCGGACGGATTTTGGAATCCCCTTCACCTCATTTCCAAAAATTATTAAGGTCGGTTTCGATGCCCTTCCTCCAGAGGAGGATCCGCCTCCGGCGGAGAATTTCCTGTAATCTATCGCGCGCGTATCTTGCTCCACGCCTACAATTTCCCATCCCTCACCTTTCAACTTTCGAATGACCTTAGAAGTTGAAGATGTCTTCTCCCACGGAAGCATCCGCTCGGCTCCGAGCGCAGTTTTAGCAATGTCTTTTTGTACTCTTCCAAACCTATCTTCGGGCGTAGGCGTAACCCCCGAAAGATATATTTTCTCGACTCCGGCCGCTTCCGATGTGCGGAAAATAGAACCCACATTGTGGGTACTACGAACGTTATGCAACAACACCGCAATTCGCTGACCCGTCTGACGCATGTAAGGTGAGACCTTAAAGAGTCACTCCCAAGGTCTCACCTTGAATACTACACCTTGAGTCAGTGCCCGTAGCTATGTGCCCGTAGTTAGTGCCCGTAGCTATTGCCTAATGCCTATTGCCTGCGTACTATTCAGCCATGCTTTCCGTATTTCCAAGCATATTATTCCTTGCGCCACTTTCAGCATTTCTCATCCGCATCGCACTTGCGATTGTACTTCTTCTCGCGGCAAAAAAGCATTGGTCGAACGCCGAAACACCATCTCGAATACTTGCCGCTGTCGAACTCGCCGCGGCCATTTCTGTGGGCGTTGGCGCGCTCGCGCAGGTTGGCGCTCTCGTCGGCGCAGTCGTCATAATCTACTGGATTGCTCGGCCTGCGGTGCGCCCTATTTCGTATACCGCAATTCTTCTTTCTCTCGTCCTTTGCGTTTCTCTGCTTATCACTGGAGCGGGACCATTCGCATTTGATTGGCCGCTCTAACGACTAAAAATCTCGCTCTGAGGTGATGTTGATGCTATATTTTGCCCATCCCCTCGTAGCTCAATGGTAGAGCAGCTGCCTTTTAAGCAGTTGACGGAAGTCCGATTCTTCCCGGGGGGACTTGCGAAGCAAGTACCACCGCGCACGCAAACTGCTTTGCGTGCAGGGAAGAATCGGACGCCGGAGTGATGTTTTGCGAGCTCGCAAAACAGACGAGGCGGTGCCCAGCCCGAGCTTTGCGACGGCAAAGCAAGAGGCGAGGGCGTTTCTTCCCGGGGGGACTTGGTTGGACTCACTATAAGAGTCAGTCCGATGTCTCCACAACCACCGATTTTGTCACAATTGAGCCAGCCGGAGTGCTGCATGAAATCGTAAACATTGTATCTTCATAGAGCGCTACCGTTCCCGCGGCTCCGCTCAATGCATCTTCCTGAAAACTTCCGTCGGGACTCGACGCCACGCACGATGTTACGTTTTTTGCGCTCCAGTAAATTGTCGAGCGCGCGCCAATTCGGATGCGCGCCGGAATCGCGGATATGACAATACTGGGAGGAGGCCCCACGAGAACAAGTCCCAGAGAAGAGTTTTTTGTACTTGTTGCAGCAGTCTCTTCGCTTGAACCTGTAGGGGTAGCATTTGAAGCGGAACTTGCATTTGCAACCATCGCTTCAGCGCGCACGGTGGATTTGATTTGGGTTGCCACCGATATTTCATCGTATCCTCGTGAACTGCAAATACTGTCAAAGAAAGATGGAGGAACCCCATCAATTGAACTTACCCATGGCCGCGTTTTGCACATTTGGCGCGCGAGCGCCTGCGGATCAACGCCGAGAACTGCATCGTATCCGTAGAATCTACCGATTCCTGTTCGTCCGTCCGTTTCATGCCTGCCTCCGGAAATTGTCACTCCGAGAGCTGTTGCCTGAATGTCGCCCCATGTTCCAAGCTGCAAACCCGATTGCGTTACTGATTGTCCTGAAGCATTGGCGGCTTTCGCGGAAGTGTTTGCACCAGATAGGGATTGAGAGGCATTACTCGTATTGCCGGAAATGAAGTTGAGAAATCCTGTGTCTGACATTGACCCGGTGTAACTATCCGTACCTACGTATGAGCTTGCAGCAAGCTGACTGGCACTGCCGCGCGAAGAAATGGCATCTGTTTGAACGGCTCCGCTCCCCTGAAGAATATCGCTGACCGCGCTTGCGGAATATGTGTTCGAGCTGTTTGCTCCGGAATTTAGAAGAGTATTGTTTGCACTCGATGATAAAGTATTCGAACCATAAGCATTGCTTGATAAGGTCGAGCCATAGTTCGAGTTCGTAGAAATATTCCCATATGTTTGAGTACCGGCAGTCCTTGCTGTATCCGGAACATACACGAGACAAGGGTCTGAAGAAGGGGTTGCCGAAATACGCGGCGTGCCGGAACATCCGGATATAGAGCCGCTCGGAAGCGGCATTCCAGGAGGATATGCGCCTCCGGAGCCGGAGTCATTTCCCCCGAAAATACTTCCTGCAACTAACATACCCGCAGCAAAGATACTGACAGTACCGAGCCCAAGACAAACAGAAGGCGCTACGCACATTCCCCATGTCGGCAAACCCAAGGTGATGTCCCAACAAGACCTGAAACCCTCTACATAAGTATAGCCCGTGCACTGTGCGGTCGCAGCCACTGATGCCGCAGCGTTCAACGCTACTGCTGAAACAGCTTCTTCTAGTACAACCGTTGATCCTGCCCCTACTTCTGGGGCCGCCCCTAATAATGCTGACGCAGTATAGGCGGACGCGTATGGAAGAAACGGCGGTGAAAATAATCCGGCAAGACTAATGAGAACTGTGATAGACAAGATTTTTCTTGCTTTCATCTAATTCGCAATCTTAACTTTCACAAAACTC
This sequence comes from bacterium, assembly GCA_030674455.1. Classification (GTDB taxonomy): domain Bacteria; phylum Patescibacteriota; class Minisyncoccia; order Phycocordibacterales; family UBA2100; genus UBA10103. The sequence goes on along the minus strand of JAUSGQ010000020.1, from coordinate 80,501 downwards.
GAAACTTGCGAGCCGTCCGGCTTTAAACACACAATTGAATAAATGGTCTCGCCTGTTATCGGCACAGTGGACGCGGCTCCGCTCAAAGAGCGGCCAGTGAAGCTTCCGTCCGGACTTCTTACCACACATGCCTTTACCCCCACTGCATTCCAGAATATTGACGTACGAGTACCGATTTTTACGGAAGCGGGCACCGCTGTGATGTAGACCTTCGCAGGCCCCAAGACCTCAATTGGCCCTGCCCCCTTGCTTGTGGTTGTCGCAGTTTTAGGAGTGATGGAAGAGGAGGAAGGACTCGCTTTTGCGCCCGCACCGGTTCCTGAGGTGGAAACGCGGGCAGAAGCGCCGGCTTTAAATCCGCGCGCCGTACAAATGCTATCGAAGAACGAGGGTGGGATTATCGGAGATGCCCCCGAACTTAACCACGGCCGTTCATTACACATCTTCTGTTTAAGTTCCTGCGGCTGAAGGCCCGGAATTGTGTTATATCCGTAGAATCCCGCGATTCCTGTTCGTCCGTCGGCCTCATGTCCTCCTGCAGTAATCGTTACCCCCGAGGCACTCGCTGTTATATCTCCCCATGTTCTCGGCTGAGCAGCCGTCGAGCGCGTGGGAGCAGCTGTCCCCGCCGCCCCTTTTGAAAGATTAAGACGAGAGGAGCTGACATCCACAGTTCCGGAACCTGTGGGGTTCGTGACACTCAAAGGAGAGGTGCTGCTGTTTCCGTTCCTCACTGTAATGGACACAGATTGGAGAGGTCTGTTGGTTCTTGAGTTCAAGATTTCTGTCCGGAATGTTCCTGCGGTCTGGTATGTATAGTTGAAGCTTCGCGGAGAAATATTCCCGCAAGCGGATGCCGCCGGCAACGCAGGCGTAGGAGCCGTTCCGCTTGTTACCGAAAGCGACACACCCGAGCGGGCGCAAGTTGTCGATGTGTCGGTAACTGTAAGTCTTACGGAAAGAGGAGCTGTCCCCGATGTCGGTTCCACATCAAGTCGTGCATTTGTTCCGTCCGCTGTTTCCGTGGTTGTTGTAGCCGTGCCTCCGCCCACTGTAATGGTAACGGTTTGAAGAACTCGCTCCGAACCGGCGCTGGTAATCGTCGCTCTATATGTGCCGGCCGTTCTGTAAACACCAGTGAACGAGCGCGGTGTGCGGTTGGTGCAAGAGGTGGTTTCAGGGATTGCAACAACAGGGTCCGTGCCATCTCCTGCCGAGAGCATGACAGCCCTGTGCGCGCAGGAAGTGGAAGTATCGGCTACGGTAAAAGTTACTGAAAGAGGGGCGGGACCGGAAGTCGGCGAGGCAGTTAGAAAAGCTGTCGCCGAGGATGTAGCTGTCGTGGAGCCTGAACCGCTCACGGTAATAGTTACTGTCTGAAGAATCTGTTGTGTACCGGCACTAATAATCGTCGGCTTATACGTACCGGCCGTTCTGTACGTTCCCGTGAATGTTCTTGGCGTGCGGCCTGTGCAAGAAGTTGTCGATGGCAACGCGACAACGGCGTCTGTCCCGTCTCCAGCCGAAATCATAATAGCCGGATGCGAGCAAGCGGTTGATGTGTCTGTTACGATGAACGTGACCGAAAGCGGAGCGGTACCCGATGTTGGCGTTGCAGAAAGAGTCGCGGTAGCGGGACCGCTGGTGACGACGTTTGTCGTCGAGCCGCCTGCCCCGCCGCCAAGGTTTACATTAGTGGTACCGGACGGAACTGTTGACATATAGATGGCGCAAGGGTCTGGATTCGCTGGCCTCGGAGTTGTAACCACATAAGGAGCCCTGTTGCATCCGGCTGGTTGGTTTGGGTTTGTGGGGTAGTAAGTAGGACTGTTGCTTCCGGGAGCGCCATTTATGGCGCGATTAATTCCAATATTTAAGGCGGTGGTGAGAACACCGACGCCTATTCCTCCAAGAGGAGTCACCGCCATCGCCACGCATTGGCCTGCTTCACATACGCCAGTCGCAAAATACATTCCAAAGAATGACCACGTTCTGCATGGTCCTCCATTCGCTGTAGCTGGCGTTGAGCACTGCGCTTGTGCCGCTGGATTTGGAGCCGAGTTTACACCTGTTGTACCGCCACCTTGAGCCGCTGACCCCACCAGATCTGAACCGAATGTCACAGTGCTTTGTCCTTGCGCGTACGAATATTGAACTAGGGACATTAAAAATAATCCCGCAAGACTCGCGAGAATAACTAGAGTGAAAACCAGCCTCGCTTTTTTAGTTAAAAATCCGGCGTTGGTCATATTGCCTTGCAAGCAATAATATCACCCCACAGTGAATTCCGGCCAAGAGTTTTCCCCCGCCTCTATGCCATACCTCTCTAGCAAATGCGGCCGCATTTGCGAGAGTTATATAATCAATATGTCAGAGAACAATTCAAAGCCGTATCGCAAACGCGGCAGAGGTCTCGGTTCCATAGAGAAGGATATCTTGGAGGAGCTAACTTTCGGCGACCTACTGTACAGTTTTCTACTCTCTAGCCGGTCAACTAAACGCTTTTACAAACTCGCGCGTGAGCGCGCTAATTACCGCTACCGACGCAGGGTCGCAATCGAGCGATTGATAGCGAGTGACTATGTGCGGGAGCAAGGGAAGCGACTAACAATTACGAGCGGCGGAAGGAATGTTCTTGGAGGCATCGCTCTCGCCACGCTAAAGCTTCTCAAAACGAGCGCGTGGGATCGGAAGTGGCGTATCGCGATTTTCGATATTCCGGAGAAATACGCACCGTTGCGGAACAAGGTCAGGAATATCCTCAAAACCGCGGGCTTCCTGAAACTCCAACACAGCGTGTGGGTATTTCCGCATGAGTGTGAGGAATTAGTGCGTTTACTCAAAGAAGAATCCCAGTTGTCGCAATATATTCTATATGGAGTCTTGGAGAGAATAGAGGATGAGGCCAGATTGAAGAAAATGTTTCACCTGCCTGAATAAGAGTACCTCTCTAACAAATGCGGCCGCATTTGTTAGAGAGGTATGATTGTCAGACCACGGAAAGCACAAAGCGCTCCAGGGCATATTCCAGAGGAAAATTGTTGCGCCTTGCTTCATGAGGAAGCTCTGCAAGCTCTGCCACGAGTTTCTTAGCTCTTTTACTTTCCGGAGTTCCGTCTCTTGATTTCAACAACATGTCTTTCGCTCCCCAAAAAAGCACGCCGTGAATAGCCTCCGGTTCTTTCCCTTTCAAAAGTTCGCGCTGATAGCTGGTCCACAGAGCTTTTTTGTCGGCTCGCCGCATGGCATTTGCCAGCGCGAACACGCTGTTATCTTTTTCTTTCTTCGGGGCATCAAAACGTTTGGAGGTTTCCGCGAATTCTTCTATCGTGCGGCGTGTATTTGCATTCGGGCTCGCCTCATACACAAAAAAAGACTCCTTCGAATCTTTCATTCTCTCCAGCATGCCGAGAAACGCGATAAACATTTCTTCGTTTTGCGATATGGTATCCAAAACAAAAACGTGGCTTTCGCCAAAAAGCCCTTCGCCTTGGAGCGATGAGTGCAAATCATCGGCGGAGTTAGTGTCGTTTATGCGCACGATGCGCGCGCCGCTTTTAGCCGCCCGTGCGATTTCTTTATTCATCTCTCCCCGCGCCTTTTTTGTGTCAGTACCGCTGTAGAAATACAACATACAGTATAAAGTATAGCGTATGGAGAGAATACTCAAGGCCTCACCTCAAAATGCAGAATTCCCGAGGAGAGGCCTTACTCCATACGCTATACGCGCTTCATCGCTCCCCAATTCTCCCCAATCGCAACTTCCGCCACGATCGGCACACCGGAAAGCTTGCCCTTAGGGACGACGGATTCCATTGTCTCGCGGAGTTCGCGCGCGATTTCTTCCGCTTCTTTTCTCTCAATTTCATACACCAGCTCGTCGTGTATCTGTAGAACCAGCCGCACTTGTTTGCGCAATCCTTTTTCTTCAATGAGATTATCGGCTTTCACCATCGCAAGCTTTATGATGTCCGACTGCGTTCCTTGTATCGGAGCATTCACCGCCATTCTCTCCGCCTGCGCCCGCATATTCGGAAGCGGCGAATTGAAACCAGCGAAGTAACGGCGACGGCCAAACAGAGTTTCGGTAAAGCCGTTGCGCGCGGCGTCCAGCTTCGTACGTTCTATCCACAGAGCAAGTCCCGAGAATTTCTTAAAGTATTCGGAAAGATATCGCGCGGCCTCTTCGCGCGAAACATTTCCCAAATTCGACTTCAGGGCATTCGAACCCATTCCGTAAAGGATGCCGAAGTTTATAACCTTTGCCTTTCGGCGCATTTCGTAGTCCACCTTTTCCTCCGGCACGCCGAAGACCTGGCTCGCGACAGTCGTGTGTACATCGCTCCCCTCCGCAAACGTCTTGAGTAATTTCTTGTCGCCCGAAAGTCCGGCCGCGATGCGAAGCTCTATCTGCGAATAATCGAGCGCCGCGAGCAAAAACCCCGGGCTCGCGCGAAATGCCGAGCGGACGCGCCTGCCGTACTCGCTCTTAATCGGAATATTCTGCAGATTCGGATTCTGGCTCGACATGCGCCCCGTGGTCGTCCCAGCCTGCAGAAATTCCGCGTGCAAGCGGCCGCTCTCCCCGACCATCCCGGGCATTTTTTGAACATACGTAGAAAGCAATTTGTGCAGTTCACGGTACGCGAGGATATCGGCAATAATCGGGTGTAGCTCCGACATTTTCTCCAGCTCATCCTCGCGCGTTGTCCGCGCCCCGCCCGGGGTCTTCCTTTGTTTTTGGGGCACAATTTTTAATTCATCAAACAGCACGCCCGCCAATTGCTTCGGAGAATTGATATTGAATTCGCGCCCAGCCGCTTTATAGATGCGCGCGCTGATTTTTCCCAATTCTTTCTCATATTCCTCCGCGAGTTTCTTCAGATACGGCACGTCCAGAAGGATTCCGTCTTTATTCATGCGCTCAATGACCGGTATGAGCGGCCGCTCAATTGTGTCGTATACATTCTGCACACTCGGCGTTTTCTTGAGTTCATCAAAAATTATCGCGCGCGCCGCCTCAAAATCCCCCTCCTTCGCTAAAGCTTCGGCGGGCAAGTCTTTTTTTGCATACCGCAAAATATCTTCCAAGGATGGCGCCGTGTTGTCGGAATGGAGAAGCCAGAGAGCTATCGAGGCTTCTTGCAGGGCTCGCGCATCAACAACCTCCAACTTTTCAGACACTCCCGCCTTCGCCGAGGCTTCGGCGGGCAAGGCAGGTACGCGTTTTTTGAGCGAATGGAATTCAAGCTCGTCGCACAAAGAAAGAATTCCGGGTGCATGGTCTTCTATGCGCCACGGATGGTCCGGCTCTGTGAAAGTGATTGGTGCATCGCGGCGTATGGTCGCGAGTCCTTTGGAAAATCGGGCTGCCTCCTCGTTATCGGCCACGAGTTGGACGTACCGTTTTTGTATTCCCGCTTTTTTCGCAACGCTTTCCACGCCATCTTTCCGGATGGCCTTGTATATTTCGTCGAGTCCGCCGAATGTTTGTATGAGTTTTGACGCGCCGCCTTCTCCTACACCGGGCACGCCTTTGATGTTATCGGAGACATCGCCCGATATTCCCTTGAAGTCGGTTACATTTTCCGGCCCAAATCCGTATCGCTCTTTGACCGCTGCTTCATCATAGAATTTCATGTTGGAAATGCCGGTAAGAAGCCGGTAGACAGTGACGCGCCCGTCCTCGATGAGCTGCAGCATGTCCATATCACCCGTCAGAATGACCGTCTGGAGGTCTTTTCGTTTTGCGACCTGCTCCGCCACCGTGCCGATGATGTCGTCTGCTTCGAATCCTGCAACATCAAGTGTCGGGATGCCGAACGCGTCGAAGACTTCGCCTGTGCGTTTCAACTGCGCCACAAGAGCGTCCTCCACTTTTGCCCGCGTTCCTTTATACGCTTCAAATATTTCGTGCCGGTGCGTCTTCTCGGCGCGGTCGCGCGCGGCGATTATGTAATCAGGTTTCAAATCGGCAATAGTTTTGAGAATCATCGCCGTCAGTCCATACAAGGCACCCGTCGGCTCGCCCTTTGAGGAAGAAAGATCGGGAATCGCGTGGTATGCGCGATGAACAATCGCGTGCGTATCAAGAATAACGAGGCGTTTTGTTTTTTTATGTGATGTCATGGGTGATTGTGCGCGTATGCTCGTCGACGTATTTAAGAGAAATGCGAGCGGCGTCCGGCGGTATCGCCTCAGAGACTTTTTCCGGCCATTCAAGAAGAATAAGGTTGCCGGGTTCCTGTATCAACTCTTTCCAGCCTATCGCTTCAAGCTCGTGCGCACCATTGAGACGATATGCATCAATGTGAATAAATCGCTGGAACGGTCCTTTTAACGGCGCATAAATCTTTTCGATAACAAAGGTCGGGCTTGTAACCTCCTCTTCAATGCCGTATGCGCGCGCGAGCGCTTTGGCGAAAGCTGTTTTCCCCGCGCCCAAATCTCCCGAAAGCGCCACTACCGTTGCTCCCGTTTTTTTGGGCATGAGCTTCGCCGCGAATGTCTCCGCCAATGAATTCAACTGTTCAACATTCACGTCATGCGACTTCATGTGTAGAGTATAATACTCTTGTGACCCAATTTGACGAAAAGAAACAGGAGGAGCGATTGCACGACCTTCGCGCGCGCGAAGAAGAACAGCTCGCGGAAATCCTCGCGAAAAAATACGGAGTGGAATATATCGACCTTACGACGCGCGCGGTTGATACCGATGCTCTGCGCCTGATACCCGAAGCGGATTCCCGCGCCGGAGAAGTCGCCGCTTTCCGCAAGGTTAATAAAAATGTTTTTGTCGCCATGCGCTCGCCCGAACGGGCGGACTCTCTCGCGATAGTCCAGAATCTGGAGCGTCTCGGGTACCGTGCGCAGAGATTTATCGCGACGCAGGCATCGCTCGAACACGCGTGGGACCGCTTCCACGACCTCTCATACGCGACGGAGACCGAAGCGGGCATTCTCACGCTTTCCAACGAAACTATCGACCAGATGATGAAAGAACTGAAGACCCTGGCAGACCTCAAGCAGCACGTGGAGACGAATATGAAGAGTAAAGACCCGCACCGGGTCTCCCGCATTTTGGAAATCATCATGGCGGGCGCCCTCTCGCTCGGTATTTCCGACATCCACCTTGAGCCGGAAGAAAAAGACGTCCACATGCGCTTCCGTCTCGATGGCGTGCTGATTGAGGTGCTGATTTTCGACGCGCCGACATACGCGCTCATTTCCTCCCGCATCAAACTCCTCTCGGGCATGAAGCTCAACATCAAAAACGCGGCGCAAGACGGCCGCTTTTCAATCGCGATAAACGAGAAAGAGATAGAAATTCGTACTTCAATTTTGCCGGGCGCATATGCGGAAACAATCGTCATGCGCGTTTTGGACCCTTCGACCATCGCCCTGCCCCTGGAGCAGCTCGGTTTCGACAAATACTTAATGGAAATCTTCAACCGCGAGATAGAGAAGCCCAACGGCATGATACTGAACACCGGCCCCACCGGTTCGGGAAAAACGACGACGCTCTACGCATTCTTGCGCAAAGTGCATCGTCCGGAAATTAAAATCGTCACGATTGAAGACCCGATTGAATATCACCTGCCGGGAATCGTGCAGACGCAAGTTTCAAAAGATTACACCTTCGCGCTCGGCCTTCGCTCCACCCTGCGCCAAGACCCCGATGTGATAATGGTCGGCGAAATCCGCGATGCCGAAGTGGCTTCAACTGCCGTCCACGCGGCATTAACCGGCCACCTCGTTTTTGCCACGCTTCACACCAACGACGCCGCGGGAACTTTCCCACGCCTTATCGACATGGGTGTCTCCGCCGACATTCTGGGCGCATCCCTCACAGTCGCGATGGCACAGCGCTTGGTGCGCCGGCTCTGCCCTATCTGCCGCGAGCCGAAGCCCATAACAGGGAAAGACGCACAGACAATCGCAATGTATCTCAAAGATATTCCGCACGCCGATGAACTTCCGGCGAATCACGACACAATGTGGGTTCCGAAAGGATGCGAGAAATGCCGCAACCTAGGATACAAGGGGCGCGTGGCAGTCGTAGAAGTCATTTTGATGGACAGAATTATTGAAGACGCGGTCCGCACGACATTGAGCGAGCGCGAGATATGGAAAGCGGCCAAACATCAAAACATCCGCCGCATGGGTCAAGACGGAATCGTAAAAGTCTTGCAGGGAGTTACGTCGCTTGAAGAACTCGGCCGCGTAGTAGACCTAACGGCGGAAATCGCAGGTTGAACCTATTGCTCTAGCAAATGCGGCCGCATTTGCTAGAGCAATACCTATATGCAAAAGGCCATTGCGCGGCCTGCGTGCAATGGTATCGTTCATTTAGTAGTCGGGAGTACGATTATCCGAGCGAAACTTTCTGGCGAAAGTGGCAACGCGAAATCTAAGGAGAGAGGAGGCCGAAACCGCCTCATCCTCGATGTGGTCACTATCGCTCGGAAAATCCTGCTTCCGACTTTGCTCCGCCGAAGCTTTAGCGAAGGCGAGCTGAGTCCGCCGTAGCCTAGCAAAGGCCGAGTAAATGGGTGTAAAATGAAGTTATTGGCAAGTATAGCACATTAAACTCATTTGTCAAGCATCACTAGTTCCCTCAAACCGATTCGATTGAATCGCAGAGAGCAAACTAAACATGACCCAAACAGAAAAACAAACAATTGAAAAAAGTCCGCGTTCTCTTGACCAGGCGCTTCGCCCCGCGGATTGGGCCGAATATGTGGGCCAGCCGACGATAAAAGAGAACCTGCGGATTCTTCTCACCGCCGCTAAAGGCAGGAATCATCAGCCGGAGCACGTGCTTCTTTACGGCCCACCAGGGCTTGGAAAGACAACTCTCGCGCACTTGATGACGAAAGAAATCGGTGCATCCCTGCGCGCCACCTCCGGCCCCGCAATCGAGCGCGTGGGCGACCTCGCCTCAATCCTTACGAACCTATCCCCCGGCGACGTTCTTTTTGTAGACGAAATCCACCGGCTCAATCGCACGATTGAAGAAGTTCTCTATCCGGCGATGGAGGCAGGCGTTTTGGATATCATCATCGGCAAAGGTCCTTCGGCACGCACCGTGCAATTAGACCTTCCCCCCTTCACGCTCATTGCGGCAACCACGCGCATCTCAATGCTCTCCGCCCCCCTGCGCTCACGCTTTTCCGGCGGGACATTCCGTTTGCAGTACTACACCGATGCTGAAATCGCAGAAATTCTAAAGCGCTCCGGAAAAATATTAAATATAAAAATTGACGACGATTCCATAAAAGAAATCGCGAGCAGAAGCCGCTCGACTCCGCGTACCGCAAATTATTTGTTAAAGCGATGCCGCGACTTCGCGGAAGTGAACGAAGAGCCGCTCAACCTGAAAACGGTAAAAAAGGCGCTCGCGCTTCTGGAAATTGACGAGGGCGGGCTCAATCAGACCGACCGCGACATCTTGAGCATAATTGTGGAGAAATTTAACGGCGGCCCCGTGGGTTTAAAAACAATTTCCGCTTCCCTCTCTGAAGAAGAAGATACGATTGAAGAAGTTCACGAGCCGTACCTGATGCAACTCGGCCTATTGGACAGAACTCCTCGAGGAAGAACCGTAACCCCTAAAGGCTACGAGCACATCGGAATGGACGCTCCAAGAAAATCTCAACCGGCTGAAAACGATTGATTGACATAAACAGGGTGCTGGAACAGGATAGAGGCTGATTCACTAGCCCCGCTCTTTACTAGTTCTTTGAGCGGACAATCGAAATTATCGGAAAGGAAATTCGAATGAACAGAAGGATTGTAGCAGAAGTTTTCTCGGCTTTGCTTGTTTCCACCATGGCCTGCAGTCTGGCTGCGACGATTTTCAACATCCCGTGGGTCATTGGTTTGGTGGTCGGGGTACTCTTGGCCGCTTGGTGGATGTGGAAATATCTCGTTCTCAGGCCATCTGCACTAAGAAGTCTGGTGGCGGAAATAAAAGAGATGGCAGACAGTGCCTCAACCTTTGTGGGTCGACCAGACCAAGCCGGAGTGAAGGAGCTTGTGTTAAAAATCCGCAACCGCCTAGATACGCTCAAGCTATCGAAGGAAGAAAACAGGGATGCGCAAGCTATCCTTGAACAAATTCCACCGTTTTTCAAGAACATGACCGAGGCTTACATGCGGTTTTGTTTTATTGTATCGAGCCGTGTGCTAGGTAAATACCTTGATACTCATACTGATCCGAAAAAGCAATTGCAAGATAAGTTTTGGATTGGCGTAATTTATCTAATAGTCATTTGGGAGTATATCAAGGCGCTAACTCAAAGGGAGAAAGGATAGCACCTACAGAAAAAGCCTGGCCCGCCCCGCGCGCCAGGCTTTTTTAAATACCTATTAATACCTTCACTCTCCCTTAATCTCAATTCACATAAATTACAAGTGCTGAGGCGACCGAAAGGGCGGCGTTTCAGCGCTTGCTCTTTTTTTGGTCTTTTTTCCCCATATTTTGGAAAGGAACAAATCATGAGTCTCACGGGACGAGAAGTAATCGCGATTTACATCGCGTTCGTTACAACTGGTGTGGCATTGGCTTATCTCTCCGGATTCGAGATAATTGATGGAGTCCGCGTAGGGGTGGCTGCAACTCTGCTCTGGCTGGTGTTAAGGGTAACCAGCTTTGAGATGTCTCGGCTTCTAGGGGATGTCCCGCGCGTCCTCTGGGCAATCGTGCCATCCGATTTAAGGAGGCTCCCATGGTAATCGTTTTAATTCCTCCGGCAATTGTTCTAGCGGCCATGGTCATGGTAACGATTCCGTTTTACATGTACTCCTCCTTGCGCGAAGGAGAAATCGAGGTACCGGAAGCATGCCCGGTTTGCCAGAGCCATCGGCGTACGATTGTAACGCTACAAACTAAGCTCGGACAGTGGCGTCGCTATAGATGTGTCGGATGTACGATGTTTCTGGATTCCATGTGACCGAAAGGCCTGTCGAGGGACCAGGCCTTTTTGTTTTTTCGATTTAAAATTCTGAAACAGAAAATTATCCGAATTCAAAATGTGTGGATAAGAACATCTTGCGCGCAAATGGCGTGTACTATACGGGTACATACGCACGGTTAACCTTGTGAGACCGAGAATGTGAAGAGTCTTGTCTCACTTGGGCAAACAAAAGACCTCTCTTGCGGAGGTCTTTTGCTTTTCTTCGGCGGTTACGAACCGATTGAATGTTCCGTGCAACTTGATACGATCTCCCCGCACATCTGCATTCCACCCCACTCCTCTCGCCGAACTGTTCCTGCAATGTTTAGATACTTTCGTATCTATAGATTCAAGGAACTGCTATCCGGTGTGATTTGCATTTCTGCGAACCTCCTTGGAAAGCGACCGACGCACGGTTAAGCACATCGATAAGAAAGATTATAAAGTAATCGTTATGAATCCGTAATGAGCAAAAAGCCAAAAAATCGTGGATATGGTGTGGATATAGGTGTGTATAACTATGAGCGAGTAATGTTTTCGCTTTGATTGACCGCATTAGAGGCATGGCGTATAAGGAGGTTTGACCCTAACGAGGAGACAATGATGAAAAAGATCAGGGGACCCGGATTCCTTCTGTGCTCAATCGCAGTTATCGCTGGTTATATCCACTATTGGTGGTGGGTATACCGCGGACGGAAACGGGTTGAGTAGGAGCGACGGGGCATGATCACGCACATGCCCCGTTTAATTATTCAACAGTCTACTTTGCCACCTTTGATTTTCTCTATGTTCCATATAATCTGCTGGTATGGACAAGCTACAACCTCCTAAATCACAAAGACAAAAAAATCTACAGGAACGCCAAGAACTAAGGATTGAGCTTCAGCTAAGACAGCTTGATGTTGATTTGTCTCTATTACAAAAAGCTCTGTTCGAAAACAATAAAGTTCAAGCTGATATCGAGAGGCAATCACAAGAAACTTCAGAGCTAACAGTGATTGAGGAGAAAGCGGGAGAACTTCGGTCGCAACAACATGCTGCTGAGAAGCTTCAATCGAAAATAAGAGAAACTCTTATAAATAAAATAGAGTGTGAGAAAAAGCTTGCCAAACTCGCTAATAAAAAAATCGAGTAATGAACGACAATACTTTGCATTTTCCACTATTCCCTATAATCTGGCGTTTATACTCTGTTTCTATGCACAATTTTGAAAATCCTAGTACATGGCGATCACCCGTAAACTCAAGGGAGGTAACGTATATAAACAATCTGACAAAGTTGAAAAAACAACTACACGATTTAGAAGAGGAGCATGTAAAGAACACCGTTCTTCAACTCGAGAATAAAGGAACGGAAAGGATGAACGGCCTTAGAGAAAAGGCCGAAACTATCCATGAAAAAATAATTGAAACAATATGCGGCATAGCCGCAAACCAAAATGCATTGATGGCATTGCCTAAGGACATCAGAACGAAACATTGACGTCGTGCAGTTTTGCATTGTTTACTATTCCCTATAACCTAATAAATTCATCCACCCCACATCACTTTTTTTATTTTCGGTGCGTGTAATAACTTGATTGACTATCACCATGATATACAATCGCTGTAGGGTAAATTACCGTGAAAAGTGGGGCGGGGTCTAAGAGCTTTCTAAACTCGCTTCGCTCATTAAGAAACTCTAAGATATGTCCGGACACAATAAATGGTCGCAAATAAAACATCGCAAAGGCGCGGCAGATGCTGTGAAAAGCAATGTGTGGGGCAAACTCTCCAAGCGAATTTCCGTTGAGTCCAAGAAAGCAAACGGCGATGTCACTTCGCCCGGGCTTAGGACGGTAATCGAGAAAGCGCGCGGAGCGAACATGCCGAAAGAAAACATTGACCGTGCTGTCGCGAAAGGTATTTCTGCCGATTCCGGCTCGCTGGACACTGTCGTATATGAAACCTACGGGCCGGGAGGCGTCGCAATTTTAATTGTCGCTCTTACCGACAGCCACAATCGAACATCGCAAGAAATTAAACACCTGCTGGGGGATATCGGTCTTACGCTCGCCTCACCTGGCAGCGCCATGTGGGCATTTGAAAAAACTGCCGACGGCTACGCGCCAAAGACGGAAGTTAAACTATCCGAAGCCGACAGCGAAAAGCTCATGAGGGTCCTCGGAGTAATAGACGACCACGACGATGTGGAGGAAGTATTCACCAACGCAGAGTAACTGAAGTAACTAAATATAATTTCCATCAATCCCGATACTTAGTTAATTAACTAAGTATCGGGATTTAATATTTCGCCTATTTGGTAAGCCAAGCCGCAAGCTCTTCGAGAGCCTTTTTGTTGTATACGCACATGCGCACACGTCCGTGTTTATGAGTAACGACAATCCCCGCTCGCTCAAGCGCCTCCAAATGCACGAGCGCGGTTGGCAATGTGATGCTAAATGGTTCTACAAGCTTCGAAAGTGACATCGCCCCGCCTTCACGCAGGCGTGCGGCCATTTGCCGTCGGAGCGGAAGACCGAGGGCGTCCAGCATTAGGTTGGAATTTTTTTGGGAATCTCCTTGCGTATAAGTACGTTGTTGTTCGCGCAAGGATTTTGCCCGTTCGGCCTCGTGCGCGGCTGCTTTGACCTTTCTTTGCCTTACCCTTTGTACCCGTTCAGCATTCCAATACTTAGTCATATAACTAAGTATAGGGATATGGAACATCGGGTCAAGGGTCTTTTACTCTGAGCGCTACATTGTCGGGCTATACTGCATGTATGAAAGTTCTTGCCATTGACCCCGGTTACGGCAGATGTGGAGTCGCGGTGCTTGAGCGCGTTGGCGGGGAAAAAGAAACACTGCTTTATTCCGCGTGCATAGAAACGTCAAAAGATACTGAATTTACTGCGCGACTTGGAATCGTCGCCAATGAATGCACGCGGCTGGCAAATATCTATAAACCGGAGGCGGTTGCGTTGGAGAAACTCTATTTCAGCACAAATCAAAAGACGGTGATGCGCGTCGCCGAAGTGCGCGGAGCGCTCATACAGGCGGCGACGAGTCTCGGTATTCCGGTTTTTGAATACACTCCGGGAGAAATCAAAAGCGCCGCCGGAGGCCATGGCGGTGCGGGCAAACAACAAGTGGCCAAAATGCTGCACGCGCTTGTGAAAATCGAAAAAGAAATTAAATATGACGACGAGTACGACGCGATAGCGGTGGGCGTTACGCATTTGGCCAGACACAGAAGATAAATTTGCAAAATCCAATTTGCAATTTGCAAACAAAATTCCAAGTCTCAATTTCCAGAATCTCGTTTGGGTTTTAATTCTTGTGATTTCTTTGCAAATTGGTATTTAGCGTTTGCAAATTCCAGCTTCGCTGGTTTAGTGTCCCGCGAACATTCTTCCCTCCTTATCCGGCACAGTAAACATTCCGACATTTAATTCCTTGGCTCGTGCGAACACAGCCCCATCGCGCACGGAGCCGGAAGTGCAGAAAATCGCTCTCACTCCTCCCTCTGCCAGTGCCTCTACGCCGTCGGGAAATGGAAAGTAGCTGTCGGAGACGGCTACGGCGCCTTTCGTCTCGTGGCCGCTCCCACGCGCGAGCCCTAGGGCAAGCTTCGCGCTTCCCACTCGCTTCTGCTGGCCTACCGCATTTCCAATCAACATTCCGCCGCGCACTAGTGAAACAGTATTGCTCGTACTCGCGGAACACACGGCATATGCGAGCGAAAGGTCTGCAAAAATTTGTTTCTTATCCTCATCCGAGAACGTGGGGCCGTGATATTCCATGTTTGCGAAGTCCGGAACGAATTGCGGGGCCGTTTGTTCAAGCACATGGTCGCGCACCGACTTAATTTCCGGCAGCGATGAAATTTCGGCAGGAATTTTCGCGAGCGCTTTGTTCGATATGAAGTGCGTTCCCTTGCTTTTTGCGCCGATTTTCTCGGTTAAGCCCTTTTCGAAAGAAGGAGCCGCAATCGCGCTGATGAAAGGAATCTTCCCGCCGTTTGCCTTCGCGAGAGCATCCGCAATTCTTGAAGTGAACGGAAACGAGACAACGATGGCTCCGCCGAAGGCCGCTTGGGGGTCACCAAGCCACATATTGCCCGCCACCTTTTCCGTATCGTCCCCGAACGAAGCGCCACACGGGCTGCCATGCTTAACGATAATGGCGACATTGGGGAGCGCGCTGCCGACATTCTTTCGATAAGCGGCGGCGAATCTTTCTACAACTTGCAGAAGGCGTCCGAGGTCGGTTATAGAAATCCAGCTCGTGCCTTCACCCACAAATGGACTGCCATCTTCACGCTGGAAATTGCCTATGGCAAGGGGGTCTGTAGTTGGGCGGCTCTTCGCGGTCGCTTTTTGGTGGGGATTTTCTCCGTATTTGAGTTTTGTTTCCATGAAGCGAAGAGGACGAATACCTGAAGATGCCACAAATTTCCGCTGTTAGCAACAGGCTGTTTTTTGTACACCCGGTAGAACACTTTGGCATCGCCTCGGTTGTGATTTTATACATATAATCGTTCGAATTGCACCGGGAGAAGATTTTTAGACGAAGGCGCGGTGAAGGACGGCAGAAACTATGCCAAAGTATGCTAACCGGGTACAATCCACCCAACATGTCCTCAAAATATAACCGCTACGGCAAAGATTTTTCACGCGCCAATCTCTTTCAGGCAATCAAAATGTCGCTTGCGGCAATTTTTATCCTAAGCATGCTCATCGTCGGCATCGTGGCCGCGTGGGGCGCCGTTGTCTCAATTCCCTCGCTGGAGAATTTTCAGAACCGCAGAGTGGATGAATCCACAAAAATATACGACCGTACAGGAAACATACTCCTCTACGACGTGCATGGCGCGATGCGCCGCACCACGGTTCCCTTTGATGCCATCTCGGTAAATATCAGGAACGCCTCTATTGCCATCGAAGATGCCACATTTTACCAGCATTTCGGTTTCCGCCCGCTTTCGTTTGCGCGCGCCATGCTCGTAAATATCTTTTCCGGCGGTTTCGTGCAGGGCGGCTCCACCATCACGCAACAAGTCGTAAAAAATGCGCTTCTTACGCGGGACAAAACCATCATTCGCAAGCTGAAAGAAATCATTCTCGCAATACGGCTTGAGCGCATTTATTCTAAAGATGAGATTCTCTATATCTATCTGAATGAAACTTCGTACGGCGGGACTATTTATGGGGTAGAGGAAGCGAGCCAATATTTCTTCGGCATCGACGCGAAAGATGTGGACCTCGCGCAGGCCGCATACCTGGCGGCGCTCCCCCAGGCTCCGACGCGCTATTCTCCGTACGGCAGACACCGCGACGAATTGGAAGGCCGGAAAAATCTCGTGCTTCTAAAAATGAAAGAGAACGGATTTATTGATGACGCGGAATATGAGAGTGCCAGAAATGAAACGGTAGCGTTCAGGGATGAAGCAGAGGCAGGCATCAAGGCTCCCCATTTCGTATTTTATGTGCGTGAATACTTGGAAGAAAAGTACGGGGCTGATGCCGTTGCAAGCGGCGGTCTTCAGGTCATAACAACGCTCGATTATGACCTGCAAAAGAAAGCTGAAGAGGTTGTTTCCAAAACCGCTCTTCAAAATGAAAAGAATTTCAATGCCTCGAACGCGGGTCTCGTCGCGGTAGAGCCGAAGTCCGGACAAATCCTCGCCATGGTTGGCTCGCGCGGGTATTTTGACCCAAATATCGACGGTATGGTGAATGTCACTCTCGCCAATCGCCAACCGGGATCATCCTTCAAGCCGTTTGTATACGCGACCGCATTTAAAAAGGGCTACACGCCGGACACCGTGGTGTTTGACCTGCAGACACAGTTCTCGACCTTCTGCCAGCCGGCTGATTATACGAACAACCAGGCTCCCTGCTACTCGCCGGGTAACTACGACGAAAAGTTCCGCGGGCCGATAACGCTGCGCAATGCTCTTGCGCAATCAATAAACGTACCGTCAATTAAAACTCTCTATCTCGCGGGAATAACAGATTCCCTAAAAACAGCAAGCGACATGGGAATTACAACGCTGGGAGACAAAGACCAGTACGGATTAACGCTCGTATTGGGAGGCGGCGAGGTAAGCCTTCTTGAGATGACAGGCGCATACGGCGTATTCGCCAATGACGGCGTGCGCAATCCGCCGACGCCGATACTTACAGTAAAGGACAGCGCGGGAAACATCCTCGAGAGTTATGCGGAACAGAGCGTGCGCGTCATCGACAGCCAAATCGCGCGCCAGATGAACGATATCCTCTCCGACAACGTCGCGCGGACTCCGGAATTCGGCGCCAACTCTCCCCTCTACTTCCCAGGGTTCCAGGTAGCAGATAAAACAGGCACCACGAATGATTTCCATGACGCATGGATAATCGGCTACACGCCCGGAATTGCGATGGGCGCGTGGGCCGGCAACAATGACAATAGTCCGATGGTAAAAAAGATAGCGGCATTTATCGTTGCGCCCATGTGGCATGAAGTTTTTGCATACGCTCTCACTAAATATCAGTCTGTGGAGTTTCCACCTCCTTCTCCCGACACAGACCTTGATTCTTTGCCGCCGGTTTTGCGGGGAAGCTGGAACAGCAATCCCGCGCAGGGCATACACGACATCCTCTATTGGATAAACAAAGGCGACCCGCGCTCCGGCCCGCCCTCAAACCCATACGCCGACCCGCAATTCGCACGCTGGGAATATCCAGTGCAGGTGTGGGCAAGCGCCAATCCTGCCCCATTTGCAGAGGAGGTATCATCTGCGCCCGCGCCAACTCCAGCCGCGGGAGCCCCGGGTCAATTCGTAATTTTGAGCCCGCAAAATGGCATTAGTGTCTCGGGGTTCGCCTCATTTCCTATTTCCTCAATGCACCCTCGTCCCGAAAGCGTATCGCGTGTCGCTTACTACCTGAATGGCCAGTTTATAGGAAGCGCCACAACGCCTCCGTATTCCGTTTCTTTTATGCCGACGACGCACGGACCCGCAGTATTGCGCGCCGTTGCAGAAAGCTCTCTCGGTAACGCGGAACAAACAGTTTCGTTTACGATTCAATGAAATCAGGTTACAGGTTTTAGGTTACAGGTTACAGGAAAATACTTGTGGTTCGGATACTCCTGACACCTGACAGCTGGAACCTGACACCTATTTGTCTGACACCTTTCACCTATTCAGTGGCATCACAAGATACGTGAAGCCGATGTCGGATGCTCCTCGAATGACAAGTGGTTTGCTCGGGCCGGAGAAACCAAGCGTGATGCTGTCGGAATCAATCGACGGAATACAGTCCGCAAGATAGCCGATGTGGAAATTTATATCTATGTCCTCTCCGGATACGGCCGCATCAATAGAATCTGATGTTTCTCCTACATCTGGGCTCTGCGCAGTAGCGGAAAAAATTTTCTTTTTTGGATACACGTGAAGCCCCACATGCTGGTCGTTTCCGGAAAACACGCGCGCCTTCCGCAACATCTCCGCAAAGTCATTCTTGAGCAGTGTCGCCTCTGTAGTGAATTGCTTTGGAATAATCTCGGTGTAGTTGGGAAATACTCCCTCGACAACGCGCGCGGCGAATCGCGTTCCGTCCGCTACAACAACAAGCTGTGCGTCGGATGCTTGTATTTTTACGTTTTCACTGGCGCCGCGTTCCAAAACATACACAAGTTCCGCGGCATGCTTCGATGGAATGAGAAATTCACCCTCCTCGGACGACGAATGTCCTTTTATAGACCTTTCCGCGAGACGGAATGAATCCGTGGCCGCAAACGTAATCTGCCCTCCTTTTATTGATATGTAAACACTTCCAAGTTCTGGCCGTATCATTGAGTGGGAAGCGGAATACAAGACTGATTGAATACCTTTTATGAGCGTTAATCGCTGAACTGCAATACCTTTTTTACCGTTATCCCATGATAGTTTTGGAAATTCCTCATGGGGGATCGCCTTTATCAAGGTTCTCGCGCCGCGTGATTCGACAACTAAGTTTTCCGATTCTGTTTTCAGCACAACTCTGTCGCTGTTAATGGATTTGATCGTTTGTGAAAATATTGTGGCCGGAATCGCAATTACCCCCTTCTCCTTAATCTCTGCGGCAACCGCTATATCAACACCAGCTTCTAAATTGGTTGATTGGACTGATAAACCGCTACCGGCATCTAAAAAAATACAGGATAATATCGGAAGAGATTCTTTTTTCCCGACTATCCGTTCTGCTATTACCGATGCTGAAAGAATTTGTTCCTTGGTAGTTGTTAGATGCATAAATACTTTTTATATATATAAAATACTATTACTACTATGTCTGTGTATTGTGTGTATAAGATGATTTTACGATGAAGATGGGTGGTATTTTAGGTTCTTCGAGTGTTGAAGATATGTTGATAGCTTAGAGTTGTTAGATTTTATTTTAAATTTTATATTTTTCTCGATGGCTATACGGATGTTGTGAGATTGATTTCCACACCATATCAACACACTACGAGTGAATGAGAGAGCGTATGTGCTCGACCTCTTGCTCTAGCGACGTGTTGGTCTTTATTTCATGTTTTATTTTTTCGCATGAGTGAATAACCGTGGTATGGTCGCGTCCGCCAAGCTTTTCCCCTATCGACGGATACGAAACATTGAATTCTTCACGAAGCATATACATGATTATCTGCCGCGGCTTAACAACTTCTTTCTTGCGGGTTTTTTCGTAAATACTTTTTTCCGGGATTTCGTAATACAAGGAAATTCTGCGCACGACTTCCTCAATTGAGACTCCCTTGTTCGGTTTTATATTGTGCTTCACCAGCGCCCGCACGTCCGCATGAGAAACCGCCTTGCCCTTGAGCTGGGATTTGCAGACGATCATATTAAGGACGCCCTCAAGTTCCCGTATGTTGCCGCGTACGCTCTCGGCGATGTACTGGATTATGTCGTCGGGAATATTGAATCCATGTTGCTCGATTTTAGCCTTGATTATAGCCGTTCTAGACTCAATATCGGGTTCAGGAATTTCCGCGATCATCCCGGCGGAGAAGCGGCCGCGCAGCCGTTCTTCGAAGCCGGGGAGGAAATTCGGGTGCTTGTCGGACGAGAAAACTATCTGCTTGTTGTTGTCGTGGAGCGCGTTGAACAAATGGAAGAGTTCCTCCTGTGTTTTTTCGGTATTCGCGATGAATTGGACGTCATCCATTATCAAAACGTCATACTGCCGGTACTGGTCTTTGAATCCGTTCGCGCGGCCGGCGCGAACCGCGTTGATGTAATCGACCGCGAAGCGCTCAGATGTAACATACAGCACTTTTTTGTTGGCATGCGCCTTCTTGAAGTAGTTGCCGATAGCTTGTATGAGGTGAGTCTTGCCGTGTCCGGTCGAGCCATATATAAAAAGCGGATTGTAAATCTGTCCCGGACGCTCGAGGATGGCTTTTGCTGCCGCGTGAGCGAGCTGGTTGAACGGGCCGACGACAAATGTCTCGAATGTGTAGCGCGGATTCAGGTTGTCGCGCTTGTCGATGTAGAGAGACTGGAGGTCGAACGACGCGTTTTCCGGAGACGGGGCTCGTCCGGGCTTTCTTTCAACTGCCGGCGGTGTCGCGGAGCGGTGGACGGTGTATTCGACGGTCCGGATCGTGCTATCGAGCGTGCGGAGCGCCTTCAAAATGAGCTTGTGGTGCTTCTCTACGAGCCATTCCTTAACGATTTTGCTCGGAACGGATACATGCACGGTGCTTCCGTCGCGGCTGGAGATGTCTGTGTTGCGAAACCAGGTGCGAAAACTTGCCTCGGATGTCCCAAGCTCGATTTGCACGAGGGCGTTTTGCCAAAGTTCCCGATTCGTCATCGAGGGAGCGGACATCATTGAAGTAGGAGGCATACCCGGTTAGTACAATTTCGAATTATTACGGTCGCAAATAATCGCACAAGGGCATTGCCCCTCTACTCGTCCAGCATTTTTTTGATTCGGTAGGAATATATTCATATGAGACGATTCGAAATTGTCCTACCGGGCATAGACCGGTCATTATACGCGTCCCGCCGCGAAGGTATAGTCCCGCGCTTTTTGTCGCGGGTGTTCACAAGGTGTGGATAGCGTGGGGACAATGAAATGTTCCAATCTACGAATGATTCGAATACTACAAATAACTACAAATGGACGTATATGTCATTCGTAGACATTTGTAGATTGGGATAAATTTGTAGATTGGCACTGCTACTTCCCTTCACGCCCTCCATACGCTATACTCCATACGCTATACGCATTTATGAAACGCACATATCAGCCGAAAAAGAGAAAGCGTTCGAAGACTCACGGGTTCCGTAAACGTTCCGCCACGACGAGCGGGCGCGCGCTTTTGAAACGCCGCCGCCGAAAGGGACGCGCCCGACTGTCCACATAGGTTTTCAGTTTGATTGGCGAATGGGCGGCGAGCCGAGGAGCCAATACGGGTTCAAGGAACCTTTATGCCTCGAAAAAATTCACTGACGCACGCGGATTTTGTTCGCGCGGAAAAAGCCAAATTCAAAAGAGAGCGCGGAGCGCTTTTTATTTTGTCATTTGGGTCATTTGCCGGCCAAAAGACGGCGGAAATCAAGGCTGGTTGCGTAGTTTCTAAAAAAACTGCCGCGCTCGCTGTTGCAAGAAATCGTATCAAACGAAGATGGCGCGCGGCGATGAAGCAATGCCTATCCGCCGTGTCCGCGCCTGCGATTCTCGTATTTTACGCGATGCGGCTGGCGAATACCGCCTCCTATGCGGAAATTAAGAACGATGTCGAGCAACTTGTGGCGCGCACAATCGCAAAACCTCGCGCTTTGTAGTTGATGGGTACACCCGGTAGGACAATTTGGCATTGCCTCGGTTACAGCTATTCTTGATAAACTCGAATAAATCACGCGATGGTGACAGACTGGTGTGGCGCAAACGGAGCCACAGCAGAAACTATGCCAAATTGTACTGACCGGGTATACTAGTCCGATGATTTCATCCGCATTCCATGCCGCCGTATATAACCCGCTCTATAACGGGCTTATTTATATCGTAGATATTCTTCCTACTCATGACGTAGGCATTGCCGTTATTATCTTGACGATAATTGTGCGCATCATCCTCTTCCCTCTCTCCAAGCGCGCCATCGAGACGCAGCAAAAAATGAAAAAAATTGCGCCGGAGCTGGAAAAGCTGAAAGAAAAATACAAAAATGACAGAGAACAGCAAGGTAAAGCCATGTTTGCTCTCTATAAAGAGAATGATGTGCATCCATTCGCGAGTTTCGGGCTGATATTTATCCAGCTTCCGATTTTATTGGCTTTGTATTGGATATTTGCCTGGGGCGGTCTTCCAGAAATCAATCTCGAACGCTTGTACGCTTTTATTTCTGTCCCTTCCGGAGTGAATATGGAATTCATCGGGCTTATAAATATGGCCGGCAAAAGTTTTGTTCTTGCCATTCTCGCGGGAGTAACGCAGATTATCTATACGCGCCTTTCCATGGGCGCTGCTAAAAAAGTTGCTCCCGACGGCACATTCTCTAAGGACATGGCAAGAAGCGCCGATATGATGATGCGATACGCACTGCCGATAATGATAGGCGGATTTGCCTATGCAGTCCCTTCCGCCGCTGCGCTTTACTGGGTGACGAGCAACACCGCGATGATCGCACAAGAATTGCTGATGGGCAGAAGGTTCAATGACGACATAAGCTCCAAATCCCAAATTCCAAGCTCCAAACAAGCTCCAGTCAATTAAAGCTCAAAAAAACAAAACAGAATTCGTTTTCAATATTAGATGTTTGAATATTGAGGTTTGTTTGTGATTTGGACTTTGAGATTTGGGATTTTCTCTTTCGAGAGGTATAGTTGCCCCATGGAAAAAAAGGTTGAAAAGATTCTCAATGAGTTGCTCGAGGCTCTCGGCGTCTCTCATTCCGGCGTTGTAAAAAATCAAATCGCGGGACAGACGATTTTTGCGATACAAATGCAGGATGCACGCCAGTTCATCGGGATGCACGGCGATACGGTGCATGCCATAGACCATCTCGTGAAGAAAATCGCTGAAAAACAGTCTTTTCCGACAGGCGAGACCGCCAGAAATGCGGAGGGAGTCGAAGAAGCCGTTGAATACCTCCAATTTTTGGTGGATGTTAACGACTACCGGGCAAAACAGATAAAAGAATTGGAAACAAAAGCACTCATGATGGCGGAACGGGCGCGCTCTTTTCAGTATGATGTTGAACTCACGCCGATGAATGCGTATGAACGCCTCATAGTACACACCGTGCTCGCCGATTCGCCGAACGTAAAAACAGAATCAGCAGGAGAAGGAAGAAACCGCAGAGTTGTAATTAAATACGCCCAGTAGGACAATTTGGCATTGCCTTTGGTTCACCCGTTCTTACCGAACGATGGCGATTTTGAGTCACGCGATTTTTCCCTTCCCTTTCCTGCATGAAGACCGCGGCAGAACCTATGCCAAATTGTACTAACTGGGTACGCGGCAAATTAATACTGGACGTGCCAGTGATTACCAGTCGACACGCCGTTGTCCCCGGTGGTTTCGTATGTGTAACGCGCAAAGTTTTTGGTAACCTGCTGGCCGCTTACAGGAGCTACGCCGGATCCGAGAAGGAATGTATTTAGACCTGCTGAAGGAGCCAGATCAACAACAGAATTCCCGGGGCGATGTTGAGTGCCTCGGCTGTGAAGCCATGATTCGGTACCACCTGTTACAGTAACATCGCAACTGCATGCGGAACCTGTGCAACTAGCTCGGGCGGCTTCAGTACACGCAGATTTTAGGTTGATAAGGCCGTTAACAGCACCCTCGCCAAGCCCTCCCAGACTCGTGCAATTGGTTGGGGCTGCCGCAGTACATTCGCTTTTGTTTCTGCTTATGCCAGCAGTTCGTAATCTTTCCCATGTTCTGCCACTGTCGCCAAATGCAGTAGCCATTGCTGCGCTCAGCGCGGGGTCAGTCGCCCAATCTCTTCTGGTGTCGCTCGGTAGAACCACTGTCACCTCGCTAAGCTTGGCGTCCAAATTCAGGAGGTTAGGATTGATCTGCTTGAGAATAATGTATACAGAAAGAAGAAGCAGCAGGCCAACAAAGACGTCGCGAAATATACTTCTCGCAGATTCTTTACTTGTCCACATGTCGCTTGCCATGTAGAGGTAGCCCGCATACATGAGGCGCAATACCGCGATAATGGCTCCCACCGAAATAGCCACTTTGAATAGCGTGTTCAGGTAAGTGACCAAATCGGCGTCGCTACTATAAAGAGCTCTAAGTTTTTGGGAACTTGCCACATCTGCAAGCGGTGCGAACGCGACAGCGTACAAGACGTTGGAAATGCGCGTTTTAAGGTGTTTCAAGATATTCTTTGTATTCATAGTCATTGTGTTATGCGAAGAAGCCACAGAGACTTGTCTTTCGCGTCCATAAAAGCTATTTGCTCTCCCGAGCTGTCAATGATCGGATTTTCCACATCAAAAACCTTGTCAGTTTCCTCGGTCTCAAGCAGAGGCGTTACTTCTCCGGTAGCAGTATCAATGCGCCACCATGAGTCAGAGGTGCGCAGAGCTCCCCTGTACCAATCCATAAGAAAATTGCTTGACGCGACATATTGCGGAACAGCGCAATACGCGATGAGTCGCTCGCCCGACGCTCTGCGAAGCGGCGCGTTTAAGGGAGCCCATACGCACTTATCAGCTACAGTTTGAAGCGGAAGATACACCCTCTCGGCCCCTTCTTTGGCGCTTGAGAAGAGCGAAAGCCTTCCGCTCGATTCGCCAAATAATACGGCATCCGACGATGTTCGCGGCAGGAACGTCAGCCCGGGGATGTTCCTTAAACGCGGTACCAGGGTGCCGTTTTTTAACTCAAACGCGTAGCCTGCCGCATCATCAGAAGGCAAGAGAGAAAGAAATATCCGCCCATCCGAGAGGGAGAAGAGTTTCCATCCAGCAAGAGGCGATGAAAAAAGAGTTTTTTGTTTAATACCGTTCCATGACGATAGAACCACGCTTGATCCCCCGCCCGCATTCGGTATGAGAAGAAGCAATTCACGTGTTTTCTGCATCGGCACGATCATACGAATATTGGGCTCCAAATATTTGCCGGAAAGTGGGCCCCCAGCGAGCTCTTTAGAGTTCGTTGGAGAAGTGGAGGCTGTCGCTGCACTTTGCAGAGGATTATCACCGGCAAAGCTCGTGATATTGCCCCGGTCGTCGATTGAGCGGAGAACTACGGAACCGTCCGAACTGAACGACGCTTCATATGTGCGGGCAAAAAGTTTGTTTGTAAGTCGAGATATCAGGCTGGTTTCCGTATCGGCTTTTAGGATGTATCCGGTTGCGCGCTCAACGAAATACAATTGCGCAGCTGATGTTGTTGCGGCTGAAGAAGTGCTTGTAACAAATCCCATGCCTGCGACCGGCGTTTTTGTAACCTGCCAAATCCGGGGCGGTGCTTTGGCCTGATTGACGGGCGTGCCATCGGAGATTGTTCCGGAGACGTTGCTGTAATTGCTCCCCGTACTGCCGCCGAAAGCGGGCGCAGGCGAGTCTAACCCCCGCCCCGTGTCGCTCGTGGAAATTGCCTGCTTTTGCTTGTTGAGAAAGTAATACCATCCGGCGAGTCCTCCAACGAGGAGAATGATCGTGATAGTTATGGCGTAATGAAGAAATGTTTTTGTGGATATCATACCCGTACACTAACTTTGGCATAATTTATTGTGGCTAGCGAGGAGCGAAGTGGGAGCTTGCTCACACTTCGTCCGAGCGAAGACGCAACACAGGTGGAATACCGCGCAGCTTGCTGCGCGACTGAACGAGCGAAGCGAGTTCCACTAATTCCTCGCGGCTTGCCGCGAGGAACCTTTATTGCCGAAGCATACCTAGATGTAACCTGAACTTGTCCCATTGTTCGAAGTTTGCTCACAAGGATTGTTTTCATAAAGAGGCGATGCCAAAGTGAGTGTCTGGGCATACAATTAAAAGACTATTGGGCGGATGTGAACGGGTCAGTTGCGGGCGTGCCTGACCCCGATGGGAACAAAATATTCCATGCACCGCTCGCTTTCATGTTCCAGTTGCGTTCGCGAGTTATAGTAAGAGCGAGAAGCGCTTCCCCGCTTGAATCCGTTGAGTTTATTGTAATTTCGCTCGGCCGCGCATAATCAGCAGTAATATCTCTCCCATTAACCCGCCACTTGTATATGAATTGTTCGTCATCCGGGCTTCTTGCTTGTGCAAAGTATGGAACTGCGGCGAAAGTCATTTCCTGGTCTTTTGCGGAAATCTGTTTGTCGAGTGCTTTTCCGTACATTATTCCAAAGAGAGGGTGGTCTTCATACAAAGCAAGCACGGGTTCAACGGACGGTATTCTCGCGCTTGCGTGTCCCACGCGCGTGCCGTCCGCAGAAGCCGCCTCCACCTCAATTATGTCAGTGCCGAAAAGCGATGGAGACGGAAAAATCGCAAAAGACTTGCCGATTCCCGATACAGACCCAACAACGGAACCGTTTCGCTTCCAGGTGTAGGTAATTTCATTTTCCGGTACAGAACTGCCATCTGGAAGGACCAACCGCGCGAGTGCCTGCACTCGGAGCTTTGTTCCTGCGGAAGGAAGCGCGCGCCCTCTATAAAAGGGCTGTGTATAGGAATCGGATTCCCACATTAGTCCAACTTCGGCCGGTCTCAAAAATGCTTCTCCGGTTGCGCTTGCGTTCTCGGACTGTGCGATGACTACGATATCAGTCTCCGACCCGGCAGGACCCGCGGTAACGCCCGCATGTATTTGACCCCGCCCCTCCGCGATTACTTTTTTATCCGCATACCAGATGATGTCACTTCGTGCGAGGTCGATAAGCGGGCTTGTCGCGGAAAGCTGAACATTTTCGCCGGGGGCCGGATTCCCCGGTGTTAGAGAAATAAATATCTTTCCCAATTCGCTTGGGGAATTAAATTGCGCGTGAATTGTTGTTGGAGAAAAAAGGAAGACCGTAAGACAAATGACGTAAATTCTTGTCTGCATATGGCAATTATATCTCGAGAGGTTCTTGCCACTCTTGTTTTATTGTGGAAAGGATCGTGTAAGTCCATATAGGAAAGTCGTTAACAACGGGGGTCGCCTCTGCAACAATGGTGGCTAGAAATTTACCGACGCGTTTGGAATCCATCAAACTTACGTCGCAGTGTGAAAAACATATTCCTAATATGAGAGCGGCAGGAATGTCTACAAGAATACCCAAAGCCCCCATCCCCAAGAGAAAATCAGCTATGTCAGTTAATACAGCTATAGCGACCAAAAAAATTGCAGTCGTTACGCTTATGCGGGTTGTGTTCATTTGAGCGTGGCTGTAGAACTGGCGGCGGTATTCTGAGCCGGGGCGAAGGAAGCGGCGTCAGTTGTAATCGCAGACGTAGCCTGGGCGCTCTCTGCATCTGCCAATTCCTGTTTTGCCTTGCGGATTGCAAGAATTTGCGACGGGTCGGATGTGATTATCTGGTCTTCCGTGTACGAAGCGATGACTTTGATGGCCACGTGCTTTAGTCCGGCGAAAAATATTCCCTCTCCCACGTCCGACTCGAGCAGAAGATATTTTTCTTCATCCGAAAGCTTGAAAGTCTGCTGGACGAGGTCCACCGAAGTCGGGGATTGCCGCAAAAGAATCTGTATGGACGAGTTCGTTATCATGGGCAGGCCGTACGGAGAGTTCAAGAAGTCCGAAACGTCCTGCGTTATCGTGGAAATACCGAGGAAATATTTTCTTCCTCTTTTTGCGATTGAGAACAGGAATGAGGCGGTGTCCGCGGAGCGCATCATCCACCACGCCTCGTCTATGACGAGTAGGCGCTTGCGAAGTTCTTTGCGCACGACATTCCATATGTGGTGCGTAATGATGTACATCGCGATGGGCTTCAGGTCGTCTTCCATATCGCGGACGGAAAATACGATGAGTTTTTTATTCATGTCCACGTTCGTCGGCCTGTTCATAAATCCCGACCACGTACCTTTAGTATATTTCGAAAGTCGCTGTACGAGCGATTCGCTTCCCTCCATGCCGGAGAGCACCAGCTCAAAGTCGGAGAGTAGCGGCGGCTCAATTGCCGCGAAGTTTGCTTCCGCCGTAATGTCTTTAAGCGCGTACGTTTCAGTTATCGCCCTGTCGATAATAGCGTCTTCCTCGGGAGAGAGGCCTCCAAGCATAATGCGGAAAAGTCCGACGAGAGTAATGATGTTGCTTCGCAAAATATCCGCAGGATTTTCGTCTTCGCGCGGGATAGCAAGATCGAACGGATTGATGTGGTGTTCCGATGAAAGTGAAATATTGAAATACCGGCCGCCCACGGTAGACGCCAGATATTCATACTCGCGTTCAGGGTCTATGACGATGACTTCCGTGTCGAACATGAGCGAGCGCAGGATTTCCAATTTCGTCATGTAGCTCTTTCCAGAACCCGATTTCGCGAACATGACCGAGTTATAGTTCTCCATCGAGAATCGGTCGAAGAGAATAAGCGAAGAATTATGCCGGTTGATGCCGTAGAGAATTCCGCGGTTTGAAGTGAGGTCGAATGAGATAAATGGGAAGATAGAGGAGAGCGGAGCGGAATTCAATTTCGTATGAACATCGAGCTCGTCATTGCCGAGCGGAAGGACGCTCCTGAATCCTTGCTCTTGCTGAAAAAGCGCGGGGCGAATGTAGACTAAGCGCGATTCAAGAACAGAGCGTATCTCGGATTCTATTTTATCTACCGCCTCACGGGTGTTGCCGTATACGGTGAGATACAGGCCGACCTCAAAGATGCGTTCCTGCGCCTGCTGGAGAGAGTCGCGCAGACCCTCGAGGTCGGAATACGCGGTATCGAGCATCGGGTCGCGCACCATTCCCTTTTGCTCGCGCGTGGATATCTGGCTCTGCACTTCGGCGACTTTCTTTTGGAATTTTCGGAGCATTTCGCTCGTGTCCATCGGGTGAATGAATATGGAAATGTCCAGGACTTTGTCCATGTTGATGATGGGCGCGAACCAGCCGGTGGTGAGAAAGCGCGGATAGGAAATAACAAAAAATGTGCGCGCGATGCGCTCGCCCAAGTCCAGTTCGCGCGAGCTTATCTTTAGCGCGTGCGGAGCGATGACATCCTGCAAATCCAAAACGCCGGCCGAATAAATTTCCTCGGGGAGTATGGGAAGCGCCGACGGTTCGGCGTTTGTCTTTTTGCTTCTGAAGAGGTCGAGGAGGGACATAGACTATATAGTAAGCACGAAATCCGAAATCCGAAATCCGAAAAAATGCCGAAAACCAAAAAAGAAAGAAATTTTAAACATATTTTCTCATAATCGAACTTAAAATCATCATCAATTCTGTGGCTTCCTGTTCTAGTTCCGCTCGTCGCTTTTCTAAGCCATCAGTATTGGTATCTATGAGTCGTAGCCAATATTTGCTTTCCTTTGCCTCTTTTCGCGCGATGCGTATTCGTAGCAAAAAATCTTTCTTGCTCAACGACTCGTTCGCTTCAATATAATTTGCGCCAATTGACCCAGATGACCGCACAAGTTGCTTCGTGTCTTCTATACTGGTAATGGAACGTGGCAAGTTTTTCACAAAGGCCCGCACGTTCTTTGCGAACAAGAAACTTCTTTCTTCCAAGTCATATTTCCGGTCTTCTTTTTTCATATTTGGATTTAGGATTTTTTCGGATTTCGTGCTTCGGATTTCGGATTTACTTTTCAAGTACCATCGGCTTCCCTTCCTCTCCCGGGTTAAATAATTTATAGAGAAGTTCAATGGTCTCTTCCGTTCCAAGCTGGACGGTGCGGACGCCGGTGCGCACGAGCCCCTGTTGAACAATCCCGATTCTCTGTTCCAGCTGGGACACTTGTTCTGCGAACGATTTATTTTCTTCTTCGGAGGAACCTTTTTTTCTTTTCCACGGCAGGAACGAAGAATGCCCCGAAAGTCCCGCACCTATTCCTCCAGTTGAATACGGCACTACCACGAAGAAATTCTTCGTCATAATGCTGGCGGTCTCTGTAAAGCTCTTGATGAACTCGATGTACTCCCGTATCTGAACGCGCATTAGGTCGTCCAACTGCTCTTTGTGCGCAGCCTCGAGCGTGGCGACATAAGGGCGGATGTCCAGCATACGCGACTCTATGAATATCTGTACGGAAAAATCAAGAGAATTCAGGAAGCTCTGGAATTGAGTTATGAAAGCGGTCTGTTCGTCGTCCGATTTGAGAGCGAAGTTGATTGAGGACGCGAGAAGTACCGCGCGCAGGCCGCCGTCTTTGAGAACGACAATTCCGTCGCGCACCTCGCGCACTGGCACGAAATCCTGCGTTGATTTTTTGCTGGCTAGAGATTGGGGCATAGGATTAGGTTATAGGTGTCAGGTTACAGGTGTCAGGGAGATGGATTTCTTGAAGTTTCATTGTTTTGATTTTAACCTAGTACCTAGCACCTGATTTAGCAGAATCACCTACTGGGTGGAACCTATCACCTATTCACTCGCCTCGCTCTCGGCGATTTGTTCTTTTATATCTAGGCTCCAGGCTAAATCGTGCAGTTTGCTGTTGGAAAGGCTCGGAATATATACGAGAGATTTCCCCTTTTCCTGCGCCTGTTTGTCCAGAAGCTGTTTTTTTGTTGCCGCCTGTTCCCTTCCATTCTCATCATTCCTCCAGAGGTAGAGTTTGCTCCGCAAAAGAAAATAGAAGCCGTGCTCGAGCGCGGCGACAAACGGTCTTCCGTTGAATTGGAAAAACGCGAGAACGGCCGCAAGCGCAGCTGTCACCGCAATGAGCGGAACCGATATGAGCACAGGCAGAATTTTCCAGAAGAGATAGCACGTGCCAAGCCCGCCCGCGACATACACGAACTGCTTAAAAGTAAGAGGCCCGAAAATCTTATCTTCAACCTCTATAAATTGCGGAACTTGGAATTGCATATTGGGTAGGTTGTAGGTGACAGGTTTCAGGTGTTAGGAGAAGCGTCGTAACTTAGCACGCAAAGTACCGAGCATTTTCCCGATTTCACCTAACTGCTCCTCCATTCTACTACACTGTTCTTCTCTACAGTACGACAAACGCTTCGCAATTGTTAGCAACGTTTCCAGTTCCGATACTGATCCATTCGATATATCCAAAAAATGCGCGTAATCGGTTCGTGTCCCGCGGCCACGTCCCTCCGCGATATTCGCGGCGATGGAAACAGCAGCTCGTTGCATCTGTGATGAAAGTCCGAAGTTCTCAAAAGACGGGAACTTTCGCGTGATGGCATATGTGTCAGCGACAACATCAATAGCTTTTTGCCACACTATAAGGTCTTTGTACGAATTGATGCTTTGCATTTTTGTCTGGAACCTAAAACCTGGAACCTGACACCTATGCTATCGACTCCCTATATGGATCGTCGTCGATAGCTGTGCGCTCGTGGCTTTTCGTGTCCAGCGCATACGCGGGCGACGGAACGGCGCGCACTGATTTTGCCATTAGCGGAGCTGGAGGCGGAGTAGAAGGAGATGTATTTGGTATTCTGTATTCTGTATTCTGTATGGAAGCCGCTTCTCTGACTACCGGCTGCGGGTTACCGGCTGCGGGCTGATTTGCGGGCTTAACTTCAATCGGCCGCGGAGGAAGGTTATCGATTATTTCCCGCGCGGGAATAGTATTCGGTATCCGGTATTCTGTATTCAGTATGGACTCACTGGATACCGGTTTTTCCGCGATAGGTTTTTCCACTGGCGCGGGTTCTTCAGCAACGGTGGTCGTTTCACCAACTTCTTCCGTCACCGGTTCTCCCAGTTCGCGCTCTAACTCTTTGCGGATTGGTTCAAAAACAATAACCGTGATATCCGACGCAATAGCTCGCGCTGTCTCTGCGTCTACGCCGACTTCTTTCTCGATGTTTTCGCTCAAATCAGCTATCTTTTTGAAGCCGATAAGCGTTAACATTACCGCATTCTCTAAGGTTTCCCACTGGTCCAAGTGAAGTTTGTGTTTGTCGGCAAGTTCGCGCAGACCTTTTTCTACGTCTGCTGACGTAATCGCATTACGCACTGGCAATGGCAAGCTCGCGAGCCGCTCTTTGAGAATATCGTCTAATTTTTTGTCGTCGTTCATATTGCCAGTATATCAAGCGGTTGTCCCTGGGGTTGCCGGCGGAGTCGGCGCCACCGTGGATGCACTTTCTGGTTTCAACATATCTTCAAGATACGTTTCGAGGTCTTTCTTAATCCTAGTCTTACCCTGTTTGTCTTCATACATTGTCTTCGCCTTTCCTCCGACATAGGCCCCAAATCCGAGAGCAGATATCCTATTGGCTGCATATCTTTCCGCCGCTTCCGCGCCCGGTTTTTTAACGGCATCAATTGACCGTTGCACTACTCTCTCCGCCGCTCTTGAAATATCAATATCAAGTTGTCCAGTTTCTTCCTTGTTATCTTCCTTTCTAAGCCTTTCGTTGAGCCCCTTGCTCCTTCTCGCATCACGAACCGCATTTTCTTCATAGTGTGAAAGAGATTCATCAAGTTCTTGTGTTTCTTTTCTCGCATCCCTGTCTATTTCACCGATTCTATTCTCAATATCTTTTACGGCTTTCTGTGCGTCTCTTATCCTCACATCTTGCTCATCAATTGCCGCTTGTTTTTCCGCCACCGCGCTCTTTATCTTACCGGTTATTTCCTTTGTTTGGTCAGGCGTCTGGGCATGGCTTAGTTCGTCCTGGAGTTTCTTGATTAATGTGTCCGAGGTGAGAGCCACGGTTGCCTTTTGCGCCGTCGCATCTTTCGTTACAGTCTTTAGATTATCTTCCGCGACGGCTTTTTTAGGCGCAAGATTTTCATTTGTCTTTTTGTCTGTCGCTTCTCTCACAACCAGTTGTTTTTCAAGCTCCAATCTGGCTTTCTCTCTTTGCGTCTGTTGTTCCGATGCTTCGGCAGTTCTTGCTGCCAGTACTGCCTGTTCGGTGAGCAATTGTTTGTGTTCCTGCCATTCTTTTCTTCGTCTTGCCTCTTCCTTTTCACGCATTTTTCTCTGATCGCTCGTAGAGAACTGGTACGCAGCTTCTGCGCGCGCTACAGCGGCTTCAGTTACCTTTTTCGCATCATCTGCAAAATTAGACTTCGCGTCGCCGGCAGATATCGGGCTGGTAAATCCGGCTTGCTTTGCGACCGTTTGGCCCAACTTTGTCTTTGCAAGTTGTGCAATAGGATTGTAATTCTGTTTTGCAAACCGTCCGGCAAGTCCCTTTTGCCACGCATACTTATCGATGCCAGCCTGGATTGTGCTCTTTCTGGCAGGCGACATGTCGGGGTAACGAGCCAGTCTATCCCTTAGTTTTCCTTGCTTCGCGCCAATCTTCTTTTCAATTAATGCGGCTCCGCCGCCCAATCCTTTTTTGAGAGCGAATCCTACCGCTTGCGAGCCGAGGTTGAATGGAACGGTTAATGCCATTGACGCCATGCTGAGACCGCCCACCTTCCCCGCCCATTTGCTCGCAAGAAGGAAAGAAGCGTAGAGCAATCCTATAATTACGATAAAGGAGAATAGCTCACTTATCGATGAAACCCCTCCATCAGCCGAGGACAAGAGCTTGGGGTCGGCCAATGTCCCGAGGGTTCCCCCGGCACCCTCTCTCATGTCCGACATTTTTGAGGACACCTGGATTGTTACCCATATCAGTACCATTAAAATGGGGGCAAGAGCGGCATTGTGCAAAAGCGACGACCACCAGCCCTTCCATCCATACCTACTGTCGCTCATTCCGGGGATGAGGTAGGTCGCGAATGCGCCAGCCGCGGTAATCATAAGAAAAATAAACAGCAAAGCGCGGGATATGAGGAGATAACTGCCATAGAAAAGAACTAACGCGGCTCCGCCCAGTAGTATCACCGCAAGAACGGCCTGCCCGAGTGCCATGAGTGCACCACCAGCATCGCTATAAGCAGTCCTAAATAAGCTTCCCCCAGTGCCGCTAATGCTCGTCGCTCTTGAAAATCGCATGAATGCGCCGGAAATACCGGTCTTTCGAAAGGATGTCTCGGGTGCCGCGATGTCGGCCTTATGGCCGCTGCTGCGCTTTGTTGCATCATCCATCGCTCCGCCTAAGGATGTTCCGGCCGCCGCCGCGTAGAACTGCCCTGCGGTAAAGTTGGAAGCGTCAATAATAAGTTTTGTAAAAAGTAAGCTGAAGTTTATGAGCACCGCTATTATAAGCACGCGAGCGAGAAATTTCTTTGCGGCATATTCCTGTATCCCGAGGATTGTCGAGATTGCAGTAAAGGTGAGCATTCCGATTATGACGATATTCGCGATGTCACGAAGTGCCGTCCAACCGGCGTTTATTCCCTCTTCCGCCTTTTGAAATATCTCTGTTTTGAATAAAAGTACCGTGTTATCAAACGTCCATCCGAACAGCATATCCGCCAGTCCCAAAAGCAATGCTGCTAAATTAACCAAGATGGTGCCGCCTACGACGGCGATTAATTTAATCCAGCAGGATGGATCAAGAAGTCCTAAAGTCCCACACCATGCAGTGTTCCTCGCTAATTCCCACCACTCGGGTTGTGCGGATTGTGCTGTAGCCAACTCAGGTGCAGCAGTAATGAGCAGTGCTATTGTCAAAAAACCTAATGTGAGGATTTTTTTCATAACGATTTATCGGTGGTCATAGATGCTGCTGCTCCCGCTCCATTTGTCTGCCCATCCTTTAATCACGGCGGGAGTATTGACATTGCACCAGCCGACAGTAGGGTCTGCATTTCCTTGCCAGGCTGTCAGGGTTCCCTGAACAAGTGTCCCAAGATTTGTTTGCATGGTCTGCGTTTGCTCTTGTGCGCCCTGCACGTCGGCCTGTGTAGGGAGGGTTGAAACGATGGCGTTGAGTTGATTGTAGCCGTCGGTTCCACTAATAGTGTTGTTAGTTACTCCGGCACTGATTTCATTGAGACGGTCAAGCGCTGTGGAGGCGGCAGTAGCTTCGGTGTTTAGAGAAGCCGCCAGCCTAACGAGACTATTGTTGTTGTTTTCTATGACTTTTTGCGCCCATTGCTCTGACGTTGTCGCTATCTGTATTTGAGCGATGCTGTTTTGTTGCGCATACGTCGTTACCAGAGGAACTATCCGGCTCCAACATAGGTTTTCCGCATCGCGCAAACTTGTCGCGGCCTGCATCAACACGTCCTTCGTCGCATTTTTTGCCGCGAGATATTGACTCTCGTTATAGACCGCCGCCTGGAGATTCTGTAGAGCTGCGCCGGTCTGCGCGGCTGATTGTTCCGCACCGAAGTCTTGCACCATCCTGTCAACGAAAGATGTCCCGACGGAGGAATTGATAAGCGCGTTAAGCCCTTGAGCTGTGGCCGAAATAGCAAGGTTCCCTATTCCGGCGAAGAATACGTTTATCAATTGTCCTATGTCGTTGGCATTTTCAAGCTGTCGGAAATTCGAGCCGAGTTGCTGTTGGAAAGTTCCCGCTACTATGAATCCGGGCGTAACGACGCGCACTCGTCCGGTCGCGGGATCCCTGTACTCGACGTCATACGTGCCATTGTTCCAGCCAAGGCGGGTCATCCTGTTTGCTGTGTCGGCGGCCGCGATGCTCATGACGGAACTTTGGTAATTGTAATAATTGAAGAGAGGATTGCAGTTGGGGTCGCCGACCGCAAACAATGACTGCGGACCGTCGTATGCACCGTTGTTAAGAGCGACGAGGTCTCCCGTATACGAACAGGCGAGCGATGCGCCCGGATTCTGGATTTGTTGCTGATAGGAGCGATTGAGGGCAAGCCGCAGGTCGTTCTGATACGCAGGATTTAGAGAATTTGATAGCCCGCCGCTTATGTTTTGGTTGACAACATTGCTCTCCCACAGCCGCTGGTCGGCCGCCAGATCTTCGGGAAAATACGGACTGGTCGTTTCGCATGTTCTATTGCCGTCAATGTCCACTGTGCAGACCTCTCGTCCTTTCAGATATGTTTTTGAAGAATCGCTTATAAGTTGCGCTATCGCGGCTTTCTTTTTTGCGTCTATTATTTTGCGAACGATGCATTCTTTGTAGACGAGCATTCCGGTATTCAGAGTAACGGCCGCGTCGCTCACCGGCACAACTCCGCCTCCGAGCGTTGCGATAGAGCCCACGCTCATTGATTGGGCGCCATATATACTGCAATTTTCCATGGGGTCATCGTTTGCTGTAAGTTGCGCGTAAACGCCTGCGGGCGCTGCGAATATTGCCAGCGCGCACCACAGGGCGATGAAAGAATATTTGTTACCTGTCCCGTTAGAAGTAGGAAGTTTGCGCTTCCGACTCAAAAGCAATTGCCCGTAAGCAATAGACCAATGAAAAACATCCGTTGAATGGACACAGACTAAACTTCCGCGGTCTCTAATGGGAGTCATATTTTTCGCTTTTCGTAGGAAGCAAGGGAGCTGAACGATGTGTACACGCTATCTTCAGCGGAATTGTATGTGCGCAAGAGGGCAAGAGTAGCCATCGGGTCATCCGCATTTTTTATCATCGCATCAAGAGTTACTGCGAACTGCAAAAGAGAGTTCGTGATTCCCAGGTGATAATCAATCGCGTCTTGCGGTACGGTCACTGCGGAGAGCAGAGAAACAGTTTTGCGATATTTCCCCGCAGCATCTGCCAAAAGCTCAAGGTTGTGCTTATCTCCCGTTTGTACATAGCTGTTAAAAATTCCGAGTTCCGATTCGGACTTCGTTAAAAAAGGCGCAAGAGCGGTTTGCAAGTCATTTCTATATGCAAGAACTCGTTCGCGAGAGACGTCGGAATCGGTTTTTATTTCGCTCCTCGCAATAGGCGTGTATTCAACCTGCGCCACCGTTGCCTCGGCTATGCGATTGGCCAGGTCAGCCCCTTTCTCCTCTGTGTACGTTCCCGAATTTTTGAGGCTAATATATGTTCCGAAAAGTTGTCCAAAAACGTCGCTTTCGGTGTTCGAGAAATCATTCGGACCTGCTTCGTCTGCGAGTGCGATATAGTTCATTTCTGTAATTGTTCCGCTCCCGGTTTGATTTTGGGCGGAAGATACCTTCCCCGAACCGGTAAAAGCTCCGGGATTTGCCGTTACGATAGTTTTATTGGCCTGCCAGCCGATTGCAATTAATAAAACCGCGACGGAAAGAACGGCGGCGATGAGCATCGGCGAGAATGAAATTCCCAGACGATCTCGCCACGTCAAAATAAACCCCGCATCGTTCGCGTGTTTGTTTTCCACATGAAAATTATAACATCCAATGAATAGGCAAGAGGTCTAAACGCAGTAAGGAAAAGAAAAAGCACTAGGCAGTAGGCGATTTTTTCCGTGGTACTCCACGGAGCAAAAATCGTGTCGAAACTGACCACAGTTTCGACCAATAGGGGAAAATTTAACCTTCGAAGAATCGTCATTGCGAGCAACGCGAAGCAATCCAGAAGAAAGGAATTGGATTGCTTCGCTACGCTCGACTATGACAGGCCGCCACGCTATGCGCGCATTTGTGACCTTGGGTATTTCGCTACAGCCCACCAGTCATACTAAAAGAAAAAATTGAACCCGGGTCGCTCGCGGAGAATTTCACTCCATATGCTGAAAAAAGATCCGCAAGTGCGACGTAAGTTCTGATAAATTCCTCCGCGGTTGCGTTATAAGAGTTAATTGCCTCGAGAAGCGCATCATTATTGTCAGTTTTCGCAAGTTTGGACATGCCTTGTGCAACGTCCCCATATCCTTTGGCGAGTTTCGCATTCAAGATTTCGGCTTGCGGAGGAACATCTGCGATGCTCCCTATCGCGAAGCTCAATTGTGCGTAATCGTTTGCGATGGATTGGACTCCAGCGGTTGCCGAGGCGGGAGTTGTGCCAGCTGAGGATGGAATTCCTCTCGTCAATTGCGCGTAGGCATCGGCAATTTCAGGGGTCGCAGCCGCTTTCGAGGGGTCGACGCGGCTGTCGAAGAACGTTTTTAACACCTGCGTCAGGTTACCATGGCTATTTTCAAAAGTTTTTACGATCGAGCCCACCTCGTTGCCGTAATTATAAAGCTCTTTTTGTTCCGGTGTTCGCGTGTCTGATGGAGAAAGAATATTCGAGAGCGTGCGGAAGAAAGACGAATACGCAGAATTCGTAATAGTGCTTTGAGATTTAGTCGGCGTTTGCGGGACGATTTTTGTAGCGGTTTGCGTTACAGATGTTGTCGGTGGCCGTTCCGGCGTTGATGCTCGGTCAAAGAAAACAGCGAGAGATGCCGTTGAACTGCCTATATCAGAAACCGCACTCTGCGGATTTGTACGCTGGTTCTTTACCGATACGCCCTCTGTATCTGCTGAAGGAGCGTAGTAAGGATATTCCACAGCGACATTTTTAATGTTCCCGAGTTCTGAAGC
Organism: bacterium; assembly: GCA_030674455.1. Classification (GTDB taxonomy): domain Bacteria; phylum Patescibacteriota; class Minisyncoccia; order Phycocordibacterales; family UBA2100; genus UBA10103. The sequence continues at coordinate 42,173 of JAUSGQ010000020.1, read as the reverse complement.
TCCAGTATTGTTTCTGGCGAGAATTCCGCCTACTACGACAAAAACAGCCGCCCCGATGAGCGCAACGGTGTGTCGGTGTTCGCGAAGCCAGTGCATAAGGTATAGGGTATAGCGTATAGCGTTGAGTAGCAACAGCACAGCAACGAACATAGCAAAATACCCGAGGTGCGACCTTAAAGAGCCACTCCCAAGGTCGCACCTCGGGTATTTTGGCCTCGCTGTATGTACCTGTATCCAGTCGCGTAGTGCTAGAATGTACAGCATGTTCAGGCGTCCTGTTTCCGCAGTTCTCATTTGTGCCGCTCTTCTTCTTAGCGCGCCCAATTTGGCTCTCGCATATCCGTTTGGAGGCAAAGCAAGCCTTGTGTGGCCATGTTTTGTGTTTGGTGTCGTTCCCTATGGCACTATTTCCGTTGTGGGGTCGCCGAATCCCGGCCTCTATATATGGACGTTAGCCACCCGTACCTATAAAAATGGTCCTCCGGCTCCGGGCAAATGGTTATTGGGGCTTACAAGTATTCCCTACATTTGCGTCGTATTTCCGGTCGGGCCGATTGTTGTTCCCGGTATCGCGATTGGCATGATGGGCTCAAGCGGAGGAGGGTCGCCCTTGAACACATTTGTGCCGGCATCGCCTCCGCCAGCACAGGTTTCTCCAGCGGGGCTTGATCCGAATAGCGCGACACTTCAAAATGTGCAACAAACAACGCTGACTCCGGCCACAGGAGGCCAACAGGACTAAGCGAGGTGTAATGCAAGGGCTTTCCATTTCTCGAGCGGTACGTCCTCAGCGCGGGCTTTCATACTGATGCCGCACTCGGTGAATGCTCGCGCGACAATCTCCTTCTCGAATGTGCCAGCGAGATTATTGAGCAGGAATTTTCTTTTCGATTTGAACCCGGCGTGTATCACCTTGAAGAATAGCTCCTCGCTAATACTAGAGAAAAAGTCTCTGGAAATATTTTCTACCAGAAGAATGGCCGAATCAACATTCGGCGCCGGCGAGAAATTCCCGCGTGGAACTTTCACAACTATTTTCGGAGTTCCGTACGCTTTAACGGAGAGCGAAAGCAAGCTCTCCTTTCCTCCGGAGGAGGACCCGCCTCCGGCGGGTTTAGCTACAACCCTTTGCGCGACTTCTTTTTGCACAAGAAGCGCCATCGTGCGCGGCTGTATCTCTGCTGTTAGAAATTGGCGGATGATTTCTCCGGTTATGTAGTACGGAATATTTGCCGCCACAACATATTTTCCAGATAGTGCCGCGGTCGCGTCTCCAAGGTGAGACCTTGGGGATTTTAAGGTCTCTCCTTGGTAAACATCGCGTACATCTCCCGCAACAACTATGAGAATTCCCGAAGATATCTCATCTGCGAATATTTCACCGAGATGTGCGACCAGCGCCTCATCTTTTTCAATCGCCACAACTTTTGCGCCGACATCTTTAGCAATCGCAAGTAGCTCGCGCGTGAGAGCTCCTTTGCCAGGCCCGACTTCTAGCACTGTGTCGCCCGGAGAAATGCCAACTGCATAAGCGAGCGAGCGCGCAGCCCATTTAGCTTTCAGGAAATGTTGTCCAAGTTTTGGTCTATGCCGCATAAGCTCCAATCTCCAAATACCAAAATCCAAACAAAATCTCAATAATTAAACTCATAAACAACAAGACGCATTTCGTTTAGATTTTTAGAATTTATATATTGTAGCTTGTTTGTGGCTTGGATTTTGTGGCTTGGAGCTTACTCGATGATGTCTTCCTTTCCCCCGTTATCATCGAGAGCGTGTTTCATCAATCGCGAATCAATATCCGAAAGGAATTCCGACGGCATGGCAGTGTCTCTCATGCCGTATTTTGTGCGCTCATGAGCGTATGAAAGAAAAAGATGTTTGCGCGCGCGCGTAAGGGCAACATAAAAAAGCCGCCGCTCTTCTTCCGGGTCGCGGCTGCCGTCATCTCGCAGTGACGGGAAAAGCCCCTGTTCTAGCCCTACAATGAATACCGCGTCGAATTCCAGCCCCTTCGAGGCGTGTACTGTCATAAGTGAAACCCCGCTCTTATCTCTCGCGATGTCGAGTTCGTCCTGCTCGCTCTGCAGCGCCGCCTCTTCCAATAGCCGTTCAATTCCCGATGGCGGCTCATCGTTTTCGTATTTCGCCGCGAGGTTTGCAAGCTCGCGAACGTTACCGAGCCGTTCGCGTCCCTCTTCCGTTTTGCTGTCGAACATTTTTTGTATCCCGCTTTCTTCAATGCAAAAACGAACTGCCTCGGATGCGGGCAAAGTTTTCACTGCATGCCCGATTTTTACAAGCGACTCCTGGAACTTCGCGACTTTCACTCCGGCAGCGCCGAGCGTTTCTCCCTTAAAGAACTTTTCGAGCGTGATTTTTCCGATTCCGCGCGGCGGAACGGCGATGATTCGCGCGAAATCGCCCTTGCTTTTTGGATTGAGTGCGGCGCGCAGATATGAAAGCACATCTTTCACTTCTCTACGCTCAAAAAATCTGGTTCCCAAGACGCGGTATGGAATACCTGCGTGAAGAAACGCTTCTTCCAAAACTCTCGACATGGCATTCTCACGATATAGCACGGCGATTTCCTGCGATGGCACGCGAGAATCAATCAGTCCCGCTGATTTTTCCACGACGAACCATGCTTCATCGCGCTCATTCATCGCGTCGTAAATCGTTATGGGCTCCCCGGTATCATTCTCGCTGAAAAGATTTTTTGGAATTCGGTTGACGTTTTTTGCTATCACAGCGTTTGCCGCCGCGAGGATGGTCCTCGTCGAGCGGTAGTTCTGCTCGAGCCGAACAACTTTTGTGCTTGGGAAAATTCGCTCGAACGACAACAAGTTTCCAATTTCTGCTTGCCTCCATGCGTATATACATTGGTCCAAGTCGCCCACAACGCAAATATTATTACGATCCCCGCACAAAAGTCTCATCATTTCATATTGCATCCCGCTTGTGTCCTGATATTCATCAACGGTCAGATAGTGCCAGCGATTTTGCAAAAGCGAGAGCGTTTTTGGCGATTCGCGGAAAAGCGTGACCGTCCGGACCAGTAAATCATCAAAGTCCAATCCCCCCTCATCTTTTAGCATTTTCTCATAGCGCTCCCACACCTGCGCCGTTGCCTGCTCGCGGCGGTTCTCCGCGCGCTCACGATATTCACCAGCCGACTTCCCCGCTCCTTTCTCTCGGGAAATTGCGGAAAGTATCTGCCGCGGAGTCCATTCCTCGGTATCGAGCTGTTTCAGGATATTTTTGACGGCGCGCGTGCTGTCATCCTGATCCCAGATGGAAAAACCGCGCGGGATGCCGGCAACCTCATGGAATTCCCGCAAAAGCCGGACGCCGAGCGAGTGGAAGGTCGTTATGAGAGGCAAGCCTGCCTGTCGCGTCTGCGATGCAGGCAGGCCGCCGTGTCGTTCGGGGAGCAGGCCGAGTACCCGCTCGCGCATCCCCGCCTGCGCCGACCTGTCTGCGTGCGAAGACGCACAGGCAGAAGCTTCGGCGGGCAGGTCCCCCTCCGCTCGTAATAAGTTCTGTACTCGTGTGCGCATTTCTTCAGCAGCTTTATTTGTAAAAGTAACCGCGAGTATCGAACGTGCGGACACCCCGCTCTCTATTAGTTGTGCGATTCTGTGCGTGATAGTTTTTGTTTTTCCGGCTCCCGCTCCCGCAACGATTAGCAGCGGTCCGTCTTTATGCAAGACAGCCTGCTTTTGAGCCACATTTAAGCCATCCAGGAATTTTGTTGTCATAATAGCAAGGGTGATACGTCTCCATCAGTAACTAACGGGAACCGGTGAACTATAGCACGCCGGCATTTTTGCTATTGACACCCAGTAACTAAACATCGCCTATCGTGATTTGGTGAAGTCACCAATAGTGCTTTTCGGCACTGGGCATTCCTCGCCTCGCGAGCATGGAGCGTCAAAATACGGCTCAAAAGCACGTTATTATCGATATTTTGCATGGTAGCGCACCCTCGGCAACCTCTCCGGAGCCAAAATTGACAAAATCGCTATCCACCTGTGAAGATTCTATGAGGTTGACTCGCCAAACCATGAAGGTAGAGTGAAAAGGTACGGTGGTCTTGTCCTTGCTCTTTGCGGCCTATCTTTCCCTGCTTTCTTAAAGGGCCAGATATAAAGCCACATTTCGATTGAAATTCTCATCGACCCCGTCCAAAAACGCATATAACAAGCCAATTGAAGGATTCCGGCGCGGATTTACGACCCGCGCGCGAGAGGACATATCGGAGGTCTAAGACTGCACGAGTGGCCTGCCTGTCGCGTTCGTCCGCCTGCGCGCAACGCGCGGGCAGGCGACGCAGGCTGGCGGTTTCTTTAATTTCTCTCATACTTATAACCGGTTCGGTTCTTCCTAGCATGGCAAAAGCCGGAGTCCTCGGCGATTTGCTGGCATCGCTAGGCATGATGACGGCAAAGCCAACAGAGGCGGCCGCTGTCATAACTGACAACGTTCAAACGATGCAGCTTCCGCGGCCGGCAATGAACATCGACCCATCAGCCGCGCGAGGCGGCGGCGACATAACCATAGTGGACGGTTCCGCGCTCATGCCGGAAGAGGGTCCCGCCGGCACGATATCCGACATTGAAAAGCCGAAGAACGCGACCATCAGCGTCTACACCGTAGTCGAGGGCGATACGCTGAATGGCATCGCGAAGCTCTATAAGGTCTCTCCCGACACCATCCTTTGGGCAAACGATTTACCCCGCAACGCCGTGCTTAAAGTCGGGCAAATGCTCGTTATCTTGCCGATTACCGGCGTGCGATACACCGTAAAGTCGGGCGATACGCTCGCCTCAATCGCAAAGAAGTTCGATGCGGACGCAGTGGACATCGCCAATTTCAACGGCCTTGACGAGGGCATGATTATCGCAGGCATGAAACTTATCATTCCGGATGGCGAGATTGCGGTCGCTGCGGTCGTTGCCGCCCCGGCCTCGACCAAGCCGGCTAAGGGTACCTTAGCCACGACGCTCAATTCACACACGGGTACGGTAGCGCAGATTGCCTACTACACAGCTCCCCTCGCACATTATGTAAGGACTCAAGGTATCCACGGGTACAACGGAGTGGACCTCGCAGCACCTAAAGGTACTCCTATACTCGCCTCGGCGGATGGAGATGTAATTGTATCGAAAAATGGAGGATGGAATGGCGGGTATGGACTCTACATCGTGATTCAGCATAGCAACGGCTCGCAAACTCTGTATTCGCACAACTCCAAAAACATCGTCTCCGTCGGACAGAGCGTTGTGCGAGGCCAGGTCATCGGATATGTCGGCTCCACCGGCAAATCCACCGGTTCGCACGTGCATTTTGAGATTCGTAACGATATCCGAAACCCGTTCTAGTCTAAGCGCAGACCGTCCACAGGTGCCGATATGAACTCTATCGGCGACGACGCAGGAAAATAAACGCAGATTCACGCAGATGTTTTTGGGTGATTCCCCGAGGTGACTCCTCACCTAAAGGGGAGGTGTCTCCTCGGGAATTTCGCATTGGAAGGCCTCTCCTCGGGAATTCTGTATGTGAGGTGAGACCTTGGGAATTTCAGTCATTTTTGGTGCGCTGTACAAAATAGTCGGGGGGGGTATATTGGCGCGAGCCAGCTCTTTCCATACAAGAGTTGGTTAGGACACTCAGACGAGTGCTTCTTAATTCTTCGGAGGGATGATGATGAGAGTCATCAAACCGCCCTGACGGTGATAGCAAAGCATTGTACGCGATTAAGTGATCGTTCACGGCTCCTGGCAAAAGCCCAAACGGTCACCCGATTAATAATGAGGGAGGTGTCTATCGAGGTAACTTTTTTCTGATCTTTCGACAGTCGCCGACTGACAATCGGTAAAACACATACTGAGGTTCATCCCTCAGAACAAGCCGAAAGGCAACAAATAAACGGATCCCGCAGGCACAGCAAGTCGCCTCGGGACCGTTCCATTTATAGCCATTCAATACCGGTTTCCCCTTTTGAAAACTGGAACTTGGAATTTTGTTTGCAAATTGCAAATTGGAACTTGCAAATTTTCCCACAAACCGTCTAAGTTGCATGTCGTTTGTGGGATGTTACTATAAGTTAGCTGTGTCAAAGTCAAAGATAAACATTGATGTAATCGTAGACCTCCAATACGGAGACTGCGGAAAGGGCAAAGTCGCCCACTTTTTGTGCAAGACGAAGAAATACTCCCACGTTCTGCGGTACAACGGCGGATGCAACGCAGGCCACACCATTTTTCATAAAGGAGTTAAGTTCATCACCCACCACATTCCGGCCGGAGTATTTTTTGGCGTGCGCTCTGTCATCGGTTCCGGCTGCGTGCTGGACCCCGAGCAGTTCTTCCGCGAAATTAAAATTTTGAACGAAGGCGGCGTCGCGACTAAAGGCAAAATCTTTATCGCAAACAACACGCACGTCATCACCGACGCGCACAAGGCCGAAGACAAAAAAGGCGGCGGTGCAATCGGCACGACGGGCCGCGGCAACGGCCCCGCATATCGCGACAAGTACGGCCGCACCGGCTTGCGCGCCGAAAATGTGCCGGAGCTGAAGCCCTATCTCATTGATTTATACAAGGAGTGGTATTTACCCCGAGCGAAGTCGAGGGGCGAATTAAACATCCTCGCGGAGGGAGCGCAGGGATTCGGGCTCGACATTGATTGGGGCGACTACCCCTTCGTCACATCGTCTCACTGCACAACGGCCGGCGCACTTTTGAACGGCTTTCCCGCAACGGCAATCCGCGATGTGTGGGGAGTCGCAAAAATCTACGAAACATACGTGGGCAGCAAGAAATTCCAGCCCGAGGGAGATGTCTTCAACAAAATGGGCGACCTCGGAGAAGAATACGGCGCAACGACAGGCCGCCGCCGCCAGTGCAACTGGATGAACATCCAAACACTCGAGCGCGCCATCCGCATGAACGGCGTCACGCACATCGTATTCAACAAAGTCGACGTCTTGCGTGCAGTGGGACAGTGGGCGGTAATAGATAAAGGCAAAGTAATCAAATTTTCCGCCGGAGGCGGATCCCCAGCCAGAGGCGGGCAAGGCGCCTCTGGCGGAAAGTCCGAAAAAGCCATGAACGATTTTATCGTAAAGCGATTAAAGACACTTGGCATTTCAAGAAATCACATTTTCTTTTCCGAATCGAAAGAGAAAATTTAACGCTATGTGCCGTAGAGTTTGTGGTGCGTATCAATATCAACAAAAGTTACGATATTGTTTTCTTGTTTGAATACTGCTCGAAAGTCGCCGGTAACGTTAATGCTTCGATAACCCTGCCACTCGCCGTGTAAAGCGTGGTTGTCAAGCAATGGATGAAACTGGTAATCAATGAACAAGTCACGACGTTCCCGGAACTTATCTTGAAGTTTCGCCTGTAATTTCAGGTATTTTTTCTCAAATGACCGATGTGTATGAATGATCATTTTTTCAGGCCATCAAGATACCTGTCCATTTCTGCAGCAGTTTTAAATTCGGGCGAGAGATTTCGTCCAGCCTTTATATCGGCCTCGATTTTCTCGAGCTTCTTCTCAAATTTTTTGGTCATTCGGTAGACTTTTTCTGTTTGAAAGACGATACGCTCTTCTTGGGCGAACTGCCGGAGCCCCGAGTTGACCACCATTGAAAGAGGCACGCCCATCTGCCGTGCCACCTTACGCGCTCTGTCGCGCACGTCTTTGTCTACCTTTACGCTGATGACGGTTTTCATATAACCGAAGTATATACAACGGTAGCACCCATGTCAAGCTCGCGCGTGCAGCACCTCTCACAGCAAATCTATTCTAGTATTTTGCAAAATACTAGAATAGGTTTCTATCAGCGTCAGATAAGGAAAAGACTTGAACGGGTGTGCTCAAGTCTTTAAATGTGGTGGAAATTTTCATGGAAGAGAAAATTTGCCGAAAAGCTTTTGCAAATCGTTTGATTCGCAAATGGAAAGTTATGAATAACTTCCCGGAAAGAACTTTTTTGTGAGTCGAATGACTCGCAAATGGACCGCTAGGTGCGACCCGGGCCGTACGAAGACAAACATCCTGTCTTCGTGTGTAAAGTATGTCCCAACTCTTTGAAATCCGTCATAATTCATGTATTATTATCTAGCTAGTTTCAAGAAATGGCTTAATATAAGGCATTATCGAGCATAGAAAGTTGTCGAAAAATATGTACAAAAAGGAACTTATGGACGCAGGGCTCACGCACAAGCAGGCGCAAGTCTATATCGCCTGCTTGGAAGCTGGTCCGTCTAAAATCCCGCAAATTGCAACTGCCGCTCAAATTAAAAGAACGACTGTCTACGGAATCGTCGAAGAGTTGGAGGCGATGGACCTTGTCAAAAGCAGGTACAAAGGAAAACAGAAACTCTACGAGGCGCAAGACCCCGCTCTTATCCTCTCGATGCTTGAAGAAAAGAAGAAACGAGTGGCAGAAGTCCTGCCGGGGCTTTCAAATTTGTTCATCACACACCACGTGCGACCGAAAATCGCGTTTTTTGAGGGGCGCGAGGGTGTGAAGAAAATCTATGACGACGCGCTTGACTGCCAATCAAAAGAAATAAAGCAAATTGTGCGGGCGCGCCAGCACAACGAAGTCGTCGGAGACGCGTTCATCAACGAGTTTATTAAAAAAAGAATCGCGCGCGGCATTATTACGCGCAATCTTCACCCCAAGCACGGAGATTTGTATACGAATAAGCGCGGGATGGAAGACCCGAAGCTAAAACGTTACGTGCGCTATCTCCCCCCGTCCGTTTTCTATGCGGCCATAATCATGATTTACGACCACAAAGTCGCCATGGTTTCCACCAAAGAAGAAAATTTCGGATTTATTATTGAGAGCAAAGAATTTTCCAACACCCTAAGCGCCTATTTCGATTTCATGTGGGGCCTCGGCTCCAAAACCCCGGATTTGGATTAGGCTCTCGGGAAACCACTTTTATTTGCGGAAAGAGTGATTGCTATCATCTTATACTGCCCGACCCTTTTCATGCTACCGCTTTCGCAGATGCCTGATAAAGGGTAACGGCCTGTTCCAGCAAATTATTCTGTACGATGCCAACATCTGTTTCTCCCTTTATTTCCCTCATTCCAACGAACACGAAGTTCGTCGGAACCTTTGGAGAAATCTTTTTGCTTATCAAAAGTGTCCGTACCTGCGCGTCGTCAATGTAAAGCTTACCCTTGAGACAGTCCATAACTGTTTTTGACATATTATCAATATCTCGGCTTTCATATTCCTTCTTGCTTGCAAAAAATTGCATTATCGACACAAAGACCTCTCTTTTAGAAGGAAAAGCGAGGGATTTGAGTACCTCCGATGTTATCGTCTTCTCCACAAGTGTCTTGAAGGTGGTCACTTTTTGACCTTCGCGGTCGTCTAATTGCTTGGAGGGAATAATCTCGGTGAGCCCGAACTTATAGTCGAACGGTTGAGCCATTTTCTTAAGGTTTACGATTGCGAGCGCGGAAATGCACGCGAGTCCTCACAGGCGTTTTTTCTGTTGCAGTAAAATTCACGCGCTCGCCATCTTTGGTGTAGAAGCTGATATTCACCGGCTTATTTCTGAACTGCGTTGCAATGAATGTAATATTTTTCTTTGTCATAACTTAAGCATAACAAAAAATAATGAAGTTTCAATGACCACGATCTTCTGGCACTTTCTTCATCATAGAGAGCAAAGAATTTTCCAACACCCTAAGCGCCTACTTTGATTTCATGTGGGGCCTCGGCTCCAAAACCCCGGATTTGGATTGAGGTGCATATTCAAAGCGGAAACCTGCGGAACAGCATTGCAGCTCTTCTCATTCTAACGTTTTGCCCTCCTTCGCTAAAGCTATGGAAGGGCAAGCAAAACGTTAGAATGAAAAGGACATTAATTCGTAAGCATGGGCATGATTTCCATCACTTCAATTGATGAGCGCGGGACGGAAAAATGCGGGCTGTCGGTGAAGATTTTCGCGGCATCATCATGAGATTCGGCCTGAACAATCGAGTATCCACCGATGTCGTTTTTAATATCCGTAACGCTGTCCATTGTCACTTGCTTGGTTTTTCCGACGGGCGCTCCTCCGTCTACGAGTTCCGCACTATGTTCCTTCATCCACTTTCCCCAATCTTCCATGCCTTTCTTCTGTTCTTCTGGAGTTGAATTGGCCATTAGTTTTTGGAACTCCTCACTTGGCGCTTTATAAATTACAAGAAATTTTTTCATATAAGTTTGAATAATTATTACTAATACTCCGATTGTATTCGGATCGAATGAAGAAAAAATGAGATGGGTAGCAGAACACTAAAAGTCCCCGCGAACGGGGACTTTTAGTGATGATTTCGCGCCGAAGCTTGTTACGGACAGTTGGTTACCGAGTTGAAGCCGCCATCGGCATTGCAGCTATCGGTTCCAGACCCGCCGTCGACCTTATCATTCCCTGTTCCGGCCGTGATGGTATCGGTGCCGCCATTGGTCTTGATATTGTTGTTACCATTGCCGGCCGATACTGTGTCGTTGCCGTTGCCCGTCGTTATCTTGTCGTTGCCGGTGTCGGTCGTCACCATCTGGTCGCCGTCGCCGGTTCGGATGTTGTTGTTTCCATCGCCAGCATTGATGGTGTGAGTACCCGTCCCGGTCGTAATCTTGTCATTCTTTGAACCAGTCGTGATATCTCCCGTGCCGTCGCCGGTCACGACGGAATTATTACCGTCGCCCGCGTCGATGATAACGTCGCCGTTCCCCGTTCGTATCCTATCGTTGCCAGTGCCGGTACAGATGATGTAGTTGCCGTCGCCTGCAGTTACTCTATCGTTGCCGCCCATTCCCACGAACATGGTATTGGGAGCGAGCGTTACGTTATCATGTCCAGGCGTTCCATTTTGCAGAGTGTATCCGCTTGGTGCTTGCGAGAGGCTGCACACATTCGAAGGAGGAGGTGTCGGCGTTGTGCATGTGACATCGCGCACGATAACGAAGCGATCCGAATTCAATCCAATGAACTCCGGCGTACTCGTGCTTGAGGGCTGTAACGCAGCGTCGGCAAAACTGATAGTACTAGTCGAATATCCAACCAGTCGGTACTTGCCAGTCTCGCACTGCGCCTCCGGCGGCAACACCAAGCTTGTATTGTCGGTTATTTCCGAAGTTGTGTAGTATGCCGGTGCCTCCATCGCTGATGTGTCCGCTCCGTATTGATCCGCGGCTCCGCCGTGGAAGTTGCCCAGGACAAAGCTGCCAGTAGTAGTGGCGCCTCCATTAAGATTTGCCGTCTGCCACGTCGATGTCATCGGGAATTGGTAATTGTTTGATGAGCTAGCCGTTGCCATTGCGCCGTCGAGGTACTTAAGAATGTGAACCTTCAGCGTCGTTGTTGCCGCTATGTCATTGTTGGTAATCGTACATGTCTTATTCTCTCCAGCAGCCAGAGTCACATTTCCGTTCGAATCGCAATCGCCGCTAATCGTTTCCGCATAGCCAGCGTGAGCACCTTCCGATACCACATGCGCGCCCACTGTCGTCGTGGCAGTTGTTCCGGAAGTGGTCGTCGCGTTGTCAATGAACAGCGTAAAGTCGCTCGTTGTTGCCGTTCCGCCATCGTTATTTATCACAACCTTGTTTACGGTCAGAGTTGGCGGCGTCGTTGTCGCTGCTATATCGTTGTTGGTAATCGTACAGGTCTTGTTCTCTCCGGATGCCAATGTGATGTTGCCACTGGCGTCGCAATCACCGCCAATCGTCGCTGCGTATCCTGAGTGCGCCCCTTCCGATACAACGTGCGCACCGACTGAAGTTGTGGAAGCAACTCCGGAAGTGGTCGTTGCGTTATCAATGAACAGCGTGAAGTCTGTGGTCGTCGCCGTGCCGCCGTCGTCATTAATGACAACTTTGTTTACTGTCAGGGTTGGCGGCGTTGTTGTTGCCGCTATGTCATTGTTGGTAATCGTACATGTCTTATTCTCTCCAGCAGCCAGGGTCACATTTCCGTTCGAATCGCAATCGCCGCTGATTGTGCCTGTGTATTCGGAATCTGGCGCTTCAGATACGACGTGCGCTCCGACCGTAGTTGATGAAGCAACTCCGGAAGTTGTCGTCGAGTTGTCAATGAAGAGGGTGAAGTTGGGTACAGTCGCCTCTCCGCCGTCGTCATTTATCACAACCTTGTTGACGGTGAGTTTCGGCGTATCGCAGTTCTCGTTCCATACAATGAGATATCTATCCGTCGCGAGGTTGATAAATTCGGGCGTTGAAGTGCTAATGGGCTGAATTGCAGCATCGCCGAAACCAGCGACGCTCGACGAATATCCAAGCAGCCGGTATTTCCCCGCCTCGCACTGCGCACCTATCGGCAAGACCTGGCTCGTGCCATCTACAGTGTTGGGAATTTCGAATAAGGAGAAGTATGCTGGTGAAGCCAGGGGCTCAGTGAGCGCGCCATATTGTTCAGGAGCACCGCCCGCATTAACACCGAGTAGGAAGTCAACGGTTGTCGTAGCTCCGCCGTTGATGTTCGAAGCTTTCCATGTTCCCCTCACAGGAAACTGGTAGTTGTTCGCGGAGGCGGACGTCGCTTCCAAACCGTCGAGGTACTTGAGCGTATGAACTCTTACGGTCGCAACATCATCATTCGTTATGGTACATGTCGCATTCTGATTTGCCCCGAGGACTATCGTGTTGCTATCGGTTTGATTTCCCGTTCCAGTACAGACCCAACCCGCAGAGGTATATCCGGATGGCCCGAATTCGCCAAGACTGTACGTGTCGGGTTCAACCGCCGCGTTTGTTACTGCCGCACTGCCATCTACTCCCGAAAGTGGAGTCGTCCCGCTTGCCTGAAGCGTCCAATCCGTGGTCGTTGCTGCGCCGCCGTTGTTATTTATTACTACTTTATGCAGTGTTAGAGTTGCCGTCGCTTGAGCGGAAACTATTTGCAGTCCCGCGTAAGCAACCACTGCGCTAATAATAAGAGCCGATATACAAATACCGGCGATACTGAATCGTTGCATATTGTATTGCATATATGTCGATAAAATTTTGGTCGATTAAATAATATTTGCAGACCAGTTTTCAAGAGTACCTGTACCCCGATGAAGATTCTGTGAGAGTGTATTTCGCATGCTCTTCATGGAAATTCTAGATTCGGTTGGGCAGAATGTACGCACATGAAAGAAGCCACAACAATTGAGGGTGGATTGCTTACCATTACCCGCTTTTTTGACGCGCCGAGCGAAAAAATATGGCGCGCATGGACAGAACCGGAACAGGTGAAAAAATGGTGGGGCCCGAAAGATTTTACAGCCCCCTCAATCTCGATTGATTTACGGGAGGGCGGTAAATATTTGTTTTGCATGCGGGGCAAATCCTCGCCCGAGGCGCCTGTTCAGGATTTCTGGAGTACCGGCACATATAAAGAAGTCGTCCCCGCGAAAAAACTCGTGATGACCGACAGTTTCGCCGATGAAAAAGGAAATGTTGTTTCGTCTACTCATTACGGCATGGAGGGTTTTCCCATGGAACTTGAATTCTCGGTAATATTCGAAGACGTGGAGGGTGGCCGCACGCTTATGACACTGCGGCACAAAGGACTTCCCGAGGGAATGATGGGTGATTTGACGGCGCAGGGATGGAATCAATCCTTCGACAAGCTTTCAGATTCTCTTCGCTAAAAAATGGAACAAAAGAATTGGAAAACATGCAGCCGGGGACATCGATATCAGGGAAGCGGACCATGTCCTATATGCTGGCCAGGGAGATTGAGGAAGAAAAAACCTAAAGCGATGTGAAACGAAATCTTTGACCGGCGCGAAAAAGTTAGAAAATTCGCGACTAACGCGAGAACTCTTTTTGTCCGCATCTAGCTGCAGCAATTGCGAGAGAATTCCGAGGAGAATCTATTCTAGTGTTTTGCAAAATACTAGAATAGATTCTGCGCGCGTCGTGAGTTTGTGTCTAACATTGTTGCCCTCGTTGCGCTTCAGAATTAAACCAGCGATTGCCATTTTGCGAAGATGGTCGGATGCGTTTTCATACCCGATGTCCAATATCTCCGAAATATCCTCAACTGAAAGTTCCGGACTCTTGTGTAACAAATGTAAGATCTCTAACCGCCGATGATTAGCGAAACCCTTTACGACTCTTTCGAGGCGTCGGTAATTATTAGTTGTTGGGTTGATGTTTAAGTCAGGCATATGAGAATTCTAAACCATTCTAGTATTTTGCAAAATACTAGAATGATTATAACTTACAATTCCCGGGCTCGATATTGAAGAGCTTCAAGCATGTGAGAGGGCTCAATCGTTTCACTTTCGGCTAAGTCGGCGACGGTGCGGGCGAGCTTGATGGTGCGATGATAACCGCGGGGAGAAAGTTTTAGAGAACGGGCCGCGCCGACCAAGGTTTCTTCCGCTTTGGGTGAAAGTTTAGCGAGCGTATCAATTTGTTTCGCTTTCATGTCGGCATTCGTGGAAAGTCCCTTCGCATTGATGAAACGCTCTCTTTGCCGCGTGCGGGCTTTTAGTATTCGTGAACGTACGGCTTCGGTTTCCCCGGCCTCTTTTCTTTTTCGCGCCGTCATTGCTTCGGGCGCGATGTCGCCGACAGAGACCCACATATCAATTCTGTCGGCGACAGGGCCGGAAATTTTTCGGCGGTATTTTTCTACGATGTGCGGCATACACTCACAGCGCGCAGTCCCCCAAAATCCGCACGGGCATGGGTTCAGTGCGGCGATAAGCATGAAGTTCGCGGGAAATATGGCGGAGCCTTTAGCCCGCGAAATTGAAACTACTTTGTCTTCCAGCGGCTCTCGAAGCGCCTGCACGACGTCGCGATGGAACTCCGGAAATTCGTCGAGGAACAAAACTCCTCTGTGCGCAAGAGTGACTTCTCCCGCTCGAGGGCTTGATGAACCGCCACCGATGAGCGATGAGTATGATGAAGTGTGATGCGGGCTTCGAAACGGCGCGCTCACTATCGCCCGCCCGCCGGACGTTCCTGCGAGCGAATGTATCATCGTCACCTCAATGATTTCTTCCGGCGAAAGTTCCGGCAGAAGCGCTGTGGCCGCGCGGGCAAGCATCGTTTTTCCCGTTCCCGGCGGACCATAGAGCGCGATGTTGTGTCTGCCGGCGACCGCGATTTCCAATCCGCGCTTCGCACTTTTTTGCTCGCGTATATCGTCAAAGATAGGACCGTCTATTTCGATGTCTTTTCTGACCTGCGAATTTTCTTTTTTTACAAATGACGCGATGAGCTTAATACCGCTCAAGTGTTCAACCAGTTCTTTAAGCGTACTCACCCCGAATAGAGAGATTCCGGAAACCAGAGACGCCTCCTCCAAATTTTCTTCTGGAAGAAAGAATTCTTTGAAACCCTTGTCGCGTGCGGAGAGCGCGATTGAAAGCGCACACGGTATCGCGCGCACTTCGCCGTCGAGTGCCAACTCCCCGGCGAACATTTTACCTGCTGGATTGAACTTCATCTGTTCCGATGCGAGTAAAAAACAGAGCGCCATCGGCAAATCAAAAGCCCCTCCCTCTTTTCGAAGAGTTGCAGGGGCGAGCGACAACACTATCTTTTTATTACTCCTCTTGGGCGATTCGAAACCGCTATTTTTTATCGCGGATGCGATCCTGTCTTTCGCCTCCTCCACCGATTTATCTGGGAGTCCGACTATCGTAAACGCGTGAAGCCCTTTTGTGATGTCCGTCTCAACGGAAACGACATGCGCTCGCGGCAGTGCGGGTTGCGCACCGGAGAGCCGCGCGAAACCGGAAGCAATCGCCTGTTTCTTTCCCATTGTCGTAGCTTACAGCTAGTTGCTGGCAAATTGTAGCGCCCAAAGTGGACAATCCAATTTGCATTTTTTCTATTAACAACTACTGCGTCGAAATTGCGTTCAATTTCGACGCGATTTTTGCTCGTTGAAATATCAACGAAAAAATCGACCACTGACTATCTATTACTTACTGTGATCTACGCATGTGCGCGCGGCCGGATTTGCACGCAATCGTTTCAGTGGGATTTCCTCACCGCATTTCTCGCAAACACCATATGCATTATTCTCGATCTTCTCCAGTGCGGATGCGACGTCCTTATATCTTTTTTCAAGCTCCTCCACGAGAGGAACATTTGTCGCAAGTTCTTCCATCTGGTCTGCCGCGTCGTTCGGGTCGGCTTCTTCTCCGTTAAGTTCTCCCTTTGTTCCCTGCCAGTCTCCTGTTTCGGGAGTTGCTTTTCCATGCGAGGCAAGTTCCTCCTTGAGCGAGTCCACCTCTGCCTCAAGCTCCGCGCGAAAATCGTTTAATTCTTGAGCGTTGATGTGTGTCATACCCGGTTAGTACAATTTCGAATAATTACTGTTGTCGGTGGAATAATAAAGACCATGCAAAGTGTGATTAGAGAAATATTTCTTGCGGTACGCTGGTGAATATTCATACAAAGCAATTCGAAATTGTCCTACCGGGCATGTGCGACATAATACATGAGTGAGCCGCAGATGACCAGTATGCGGAAGAGTATGAACAAAAATCTAAATCCCAAGCTCCAAATATCAAACAAGCTCCAATATCCAAGCTCCAAACTCGGAAACAGTTTGGTGGTTTGGAATTTAAACATTGAGATTTTGTTTGCCTGCCCGCAGAAGCCTCGGCGCAGGCGGGAAGTTTGGCTTTTGGAGCTTGAAGCTTGTGGTTATCAGTTTTGTTCTGGCGGTTATAGTTGGCGGCTTGCGCGCAGGCGGCTTAAACTTTCCGTAAATGAATACGGGCTCTCCGAGATAATGAGCATCGTGCGCGTTGGAAATGAATACAGCATTTGGATTGCTCCCGAGTCGTCCCGCAGAACCCGTACGTCGAAGTTGTTGAGGAGTTCATCCTGAAATTGCCTATCCACTAAGACGCCTCGCTCATCGATCGTTTGCGCTGGAACAGTTGTAAATATCGGCGAGAGGTCCGCGTTCATCGTGGGCTCCCATGCAAGCATGCCGGCGAAACCACGCTCGTATGAATTAACCGGAATTATCAGAACGGGAGAAAGTTTACTGACTATCTGGTGAAGGCCGAGGAAAAAGTTGCCGCTGAAGGCGCGAATTAATTCCGGCGAAGCTTGCGCTCCGATGACACCCAAGAATTCTCCGATGTTCATCGGCTGTTCCTGTGCGCTACCATCTGCGCCCGCCGCCGGAGATGTCGGAACTATTTGCACGATGCCGCCAAGAGGAACCTGCGCAGCGTTTCGCGCTCCGATGATGAGGGTGCGCTTCAAATCAAGTCCCTCGAGCGCGCCCCTAGGGAACGAAAGAGTTTTCTCGGTAAATATAAGGGCAGTAGGAGCGCCCGGTTGTGGAGTCCCGGCATTTTGCTGAAGGATGCCTCGAGCGCCGAAGTATGCGACGAGGGCAAGCGCGAGAAAAACTGTGATGGCAAATACGATACCCAGAATTTTGCGCGCGTGAGGCGAATTGATGCTCTCGCGGGTCAGATGTTCCTGCCCCTTTTTCTTTTCCGACTCCAGTGCAACGGCGCGCACGAGGGACATTTTTTTATCGCGCACTACATTTTGCAGGTCGTCCTTCAGCGTGTGGACAGAGAAGACGGACGATTCCGGCTCTTTTTCTGCAGATGCATTGAGGCTAGCCGCTTGCTCCTTGCCAGCGGGGGGCGGTATTTCATTTCCCACAGGTCCCGCAGGCGCTTTTTCTTCAATAGGAGTTGGCGGCGGCGGAGGCGGAGCGGCCGGGGCTTTTGGTTTCTCCCCGCTGATTTTAACCGTCATTCGTTCAGGCAGTTTTATTTTATCAATAATGCGCGCGATATCCTCGCGCAGAGGTTTTTTCGGTGTCTGTTCCATTGCCGCCGGCGGAGCGGCTTTTTCGCTATCACTTGGAGATGGGGCGACTATGGCCGCCGGCGCGGCTTCTGCAATCGGCGGCTGAACAGGCTGAATCGGTTGAATCGGCGGAACAGGAATTGATCGAACCGGCGGTGGTGGAACAGCAGGTGAAACTGCCGGTGCCGGTTGGGGAGGCGGAATTGGCGGCGCGGGAGGTGTAGGGGTCTTTCTTGAGTGAGAAACAATTTGCTCGGATATAGTAGCAGCTGCCCTATCGATAGCTGAAGTATCAATTGGTGCGGAAGGTGAAGGAGCCGCGGCCGGCGCGGGATTAGATCCGGCGGTGGTGCGGCTTGCTGTGGTGTCTGTCGGATTCGTTTCGTCCATAATCGGGGCCGCCCTTGCTGGGAGTCAGACCCTTGCGGGAAGCGAACTCCGGATCGGCTGCCTTGATGGATAGATTATACCGCCCTTTCTCATCAATTTCTTTTATTACGACAGGAACTACTTCGCCGATAGACACGGCGTCTGAAATTTTATCAATTCGGAATGGCGCAACTTCCGAGACATGCACGAGTCCGTCGGTATTGGGGCCGATCTGCACGAACGCGCCGAAGTCCAGCATGCGCACGACTGGGCCTTCCAATCGCTCGCCCACCACGTACTCGCGCGTGAGGTCATAAATTTCTTTTATGGCCGCGTCGGCGGTTCCCTCTTTGCCTGTTACAAACACCGTTCCGTCTTCTTCAATCGTGATATCGTCGCAGAGCGTCCGCTCGCGGATTCCATTGATGGTCTTGCCGCCGGGGCCGATGACGAGTCCGATTTGGTCAACTTTGACTTTGATGGTGAGGATTTTCGGAGCGCGCGGACTGATGTCTGCTCGCGGTTCAGCAAGCTCTTTCGTGATTACTTCAAGTATTTGCATGCGCGCCTTTTTTGCCTGCACGAACGCTTCGGCAAGGACTTTGAGTGGAACGCCTTCAACTTTCACGTCCATCTGGACTGCTGTCACCCCATTCGATGTTCCGGCAACTTTAAAATCCATATCGCCGTGGTGGTCTTCGGGTCCCTGGATGTCGGTAAGAACCTTGTATGCGCCCGTTTTTGCGTCAGACATGAGTCCCATCGCGATGCCGGCAACCGGCCGCTCTATTGGGACTCCCGCATCCATGAGCGCCAGGGTTCCCGCGCATACCGTCGCCATGGAAGTCGAGCCGTTAGAGGCGAGACATTCAGAAACGATACGGACGGTGTAGGGGAACTTTTCTTTTTCGGGAAGAACCGCGCGAAGCGCTTTTTCCGCGAGCGCGCCGTGCCCAGTCATCCTGCGGTTCATTCCTCCCACGCGTCCTGTTTCCCCAACGGAAAACGGAGGGAAATTGTAATGGAGCATGAACGTTTTCTTCGTATCCTGGTACTCTATTGTGTCTATGAGTTGCGCATCGCCGGGGCCGCCCAAGGTGAGCGCCGCGAGTACGTGCGTTTCTCCGCGATAGAAAAGTCCGCTGCCGTGAATGATGGGGGAGACTCCGCCAGCTTGCGCGAACAGAGGCCTGATCTCATCGAATGCTCTGCCGTCAACGCGCTTCCCTTCCTTCAGTGCGAGTTCGTGTACGAACGCATCAACGCGCTCTTCGTAATATGAATCAATTCTGCCCGGAGTAATTTCGGGAAGTTTTTCAGTTGCCGTTTTTAGCCATTCACTTTTTATGGCACCGCTGCTTTCTTTTGAAAATGTGCCGTTCAAAGCGGCGAGTTTAGGCTCCACGATTTCGGCGAACGCGGAAACGAGTTCGGGTGTTGTCGCAGGAGCTTTGAATTCTTGCTTGGGTTTGCCGATTTCCGAAACGATCTGTTTCTGCCACGCCTGGATTTTTTCGATTTCCTCGCCCGCCTGCGCAAGCGCTTTCTCAAGCACATCCTCTCCGACCTCGGAGGCGCCGACTTCCATCATGTTGATGAGGCCGTCCTTTCCGCATGCCAAGAGATCCATGCGAACGCCCTCGGCTTCGCGTTCTTTGTATGTCGGGTTAACGATGTACGGTCCGTCACTGACACCGGTTTCGGTCGACGGAAGTTCAAGACGAACGGCGGAAGCCGGGCCATTCCACGGAATGTTAGAGGTCGCGAGCGCGAGCGATGCCGCGTTAATTGCGAGGACATCCGTGTCGTAGTCTTCTATAGATAGAACAGTAAGAATTATCTGCACGTCGCGCTTCAATCCTTTTGGGAATAGCGGTCTGATAGTGCGGTCTACCATTCGGCCGGAAAGAATCGCTTCGTCCGAAGGCCTTCCCTCTCGGCGCATGAATCGCGAGCCCAAAATCGCTCCGACGGCGTAAAACTTTTCCTCGTACTCGACAGAAAGCGGGAAATAATCTTTATCGGATTCTTTCGAACCCATCACCGCGGTCGCAAGAACCGCGCTGTTCCCCAGGCGCACCAAAACGCTCCCGTTTGCCTGGTCTGCCCAATTATTGAATTCAGCTGTTAATGTCTTTCCCCCGATTTCCAGGGAATATACCTTTTTCTTCATTTCTTTGGTGATGTTCGGACCTGCCCCGTAGTGAGTCCAGCCTTCTCCTCGGGGTGCGCTCAATTCCTGATTGTGTTCTCCGATAACTCAGACAACGTAATCAAAAATTGAGGACTCTACTTCGGGGTTTCAGCTTAATACTAACTCGGCCTATCCAAACACCACGGCTATTTACTAATGACCGAACTATATCAAAAAAAGGCAGTTTAGCAAAGTCTTTTGATAAGGCCAGTTACCCACTTCTGGGATTTGGCACATTAGGGTGGCCGGCACCGTTATCTCCGGGTCAATTTACCAGCTATAACTAGGAAGTTGTGGTAAATGTCCTGTAAACAAGATATTCCACGACGCAAAAGGTGTGCCTCGAATTATATCAACCACGATTGTAATTAAAAGAAGACTCAATAAACAGATAAAGAAAATTTGATATTTAGAGAACCTATGTTTTTTAATGTATGTACTTATATATTTCATAAATAAAAAGAATATTACGAACGAAACCCAAGATAATGGATTAGTAACGAGAGAAATAAATGAGAGAGTTCCATATGGAGCAAAAAGACCGAAAAAAGCAGCAATATAGGACATTAACGGCAACCCATTTGGATAATCTCCAAGATTTAAGTAATTAACAGGAAATCCCTTTAAATTAAAGGCAATATAAATTACAGTAAAAATAGCCCACCAAAACCAAACTGGATCCATCTTTTTGTGGTCTGTTTCGTTACTCATTGGATTAAATTCTAACACAGGGCGATGTGATTTAGTCTCAAGATTACTCTATTTCTTGAGGTTAAAACTTCAAAGATGATTATAGAGGAAGTCAACCTCCGAAGGTTAAACCTTCGGAGGTTAGTTTTGATTCATATAATGTTTATCAATAAAAAATCCTATGATTCCAAATGCTGTTGAAGTTATCAAACCTCCAACAAATAAAAATACAATACCAAACCCCACACCTTCACCGACTTCAGTAATCGAGGGATCTGATTGAATTAAGATCATTCCATATCCAATCAGAAGCAAAATTCCTATGATTGTAAGTATAAATGCAACAATGGGCAAAACAAATTTAAATTTTTTCTTCCTTAAGTAATCATTATTTTTGAGAGATTTTAAAATATTATTTCCAAAGTATAATGTGAGTAATAATGAGATTGGAAGATGGATTAGAATTTTCAAAAAAGACGTAAGAACTTGTGAAGTAGTATAATTCGGACTATATAATAGCGAAAAATCATCAATAATAACTAGAATTCCTCTACCGAAAATAAAGATAAAAACAATTGAACATATAGCAAATAACACGACATTCAGATAAAAATAAAATGTTTTGACATTCATATGGTTTAGAGATTATTTATAATGGTTCGACATCACTCGATTCCGAGTGGCTCACCACTTATTTCTGCAAGTCAGTTCATGAATTTAAGTATAGCATTCGCAATAAACTAAAACCTCCGAAGGCTTAACCTTCGGAGGTAGCTAGCGACAGATGTACCCCAAGCATTTCTTCAGCTCGTGAAATATTGCTTGTTCCTATTGAGGTTTAACCTCAAAGATTACATCGATTGCAGCCCGTTGCAGGCAAAGGTACACTGCGTCAAAAGCCCTATGCCAAAAACGCTTGAAGCGGTGTTTCTAGATCGTGACGGCGTCATCAACGAGGAACACGGTTATGAACATCGCCCTCAATACATACGGCTGCTTCCTGGCGCAGCCGCGGCGCTTCGGCGCGTCAATGAACTTTCCATCCCTGTCATTATCGTCTCAAACCAGTCGGGTATTGCACGCGGATACTATATGCAAGATTACGTTGATTCTTTTCACAAGCAGTTCTCGGAAATACTCAAAGACTTTGGTGCCTCGATAGATCACTTTTACTACTGTCCGCACCATCCAACGGCAGGCGAGGGCGATTACACGAGACAATGCGATTGCCGTAAGCCCCTCCCCGGACTTCTAGAGCGCGCCGCCCGCGATCTCAATCTTGATCTAGAAAATTGCGTACTCATCGGCGACAAGGCGATTGACATCGGCGCGAGGGCGCGGGCCGGATGTCGGACAATATTGGTGATGACAGGCTACGGAAAGCGAGACCTTGATTCTTGGATAGAATCATATCGTCCAGATGAAACTGCGAGCGATCTGGCAGAGGCCGTTGAACTCATACTTAAAGCCACTAACCTCCGAAGATTAAACTTTCGGAGATAGATAAATTACCTTGTGTATAAACCCTATCTTTGAGGTTATATCTTTGAGGTTAAACCTCAAGGGCGGTTGCGTTTGGAGTGTTTTTTAAGCCACTCGGCGATTTCTTCAAGTTCGGGTTTCTCGCGGGCGATGAGGACAGCGTACTTCTCAAGCTCCCCCACTTTCGCGTCAAAAACGTATCCGTTATTTTCAAGAAAAATCGCGGCGCATGTGATACCATTCCGCTTATTGCCATCAAGGAACGGGTGGCTCGTTATGATATTGCGCACGTACAAAGCGGATTTAAGAAAAAGCGTTGGATACAGATTCTTTCCAAATGCTGTCTGCGCGGGCAATTGCCTAAGGCTCGCGAGCAGGTTTCTATCGCGCACCCCATGAGAACCTCCGTACTCATCAATGAGCATGGAATGGATGAGGAGTATTTGAGACGAAGTGAGGTAGCGCATGCTACATGCTACTTGCCAGCGAGTTCGCGCAGGTCATTGTCGTATCGGCGCATGAAATTCGCCGTCATCTTTGCGATTTTTTGCTCGGACTGCGATGCTTTTTCCACAGGACGAAACGAAACAGTCTTGCGGCGCGAATCAACGCGAATTTCCACGCGGTCTCCCGCTTCGATGCGCAGTTCCCTGGCGGTTTCCTTGGGAATGGTGACAGCTAGCGAGTTTCCAATGACGATTACTTTTTGGGACATAGCGATATCTTATCCTGTTAGAACACAATTATAACGGGTTTGGCAGAGTCGTCAAATGTACATATAGCTCAAAAATGAATTCTCATAATTCGCCTTACGTCATCTACGGTGAGTGGGTCGGTTGTAGCGGCCTCAAATGGTGCCCCACGCAACCTCGCTTCCTCAATTTTCTTGTTCGTCAAGACTAGTATCTTCTCGCCGATAACTCTTCTGTGTTCTGGACGATTGGCTACTTTGTATGCACCAATAAGCGCTTTCATGTCCGGGTCTCTTGCAAGGCCTGTCCGAAAGTCTTCATATCTATGATGACCGGTAATCGTCAGCTCTGCTCTAATTTGTGCCGCTTGCAGGTTGTCGTCAAATTTAAGGTCATCTATCTTAGGAAAACCCGGATCTGGTATCTGAATTCTCAATGTTCTTGTCAAATCATCAATTGCCCCTACGACTGATCTTAATCGTGCATTTCTCTCAGCTTTTTGTTCTGATGTAAGAGCCGGCAAGGCCACTTCCTGGCTTTCATGATTGCGTGTATTGTTCGGTACATCAAGCATATTTCAAAAGTGTATATAGGTATCTGGATTATAACAAGACAAGACAAATGTACTGGATAGGTGCGTCAACTCAAAACTAACATGCTTTGTGCTACCATGATGGCATTCCTATGAAAGTCCTCGTTTTTCCTGCGGTTCTTTCCGCAATCGTGCTTGTTGCCGCTTATATATGGGGCGGTTTAAGCGCTTTACTTCTTGTTGCGCTTTTGGCGATTTTGGAAACAACGCTTTCCTTTGATAACGCCGTGGTGAACGCGAAAGTGCTCGCGCGGATGGACGCTATCTGGCAGAAGCGATTTCTTGTCTGGGGTATTCCGGTCGCGGTTTTTGGCACTCGCTTCGTCCTCCCGATACTCATTGTCGCGGCTGCCGCCGGCCTCTCTCCCATCGCAGTGGCGCTCCTTGCATTTTTTGACCCGGTTTCGTATGGCGAGCAACTTGAGAATGCACATGTCGCAATCGCGTCGTTCGGAAGCGTGTTCCTACTCCTGGTCTCGCTCAAATATTTTTTTAATGATAGGAAAACAGTGCATTGGATAGAAGCGATTGAAATGCACATGTCACGCTGGGGCGGCATCGAGGCGATAGAAATCGCCATTGTTCTTGTGACGCTACTTATCTGCGCCGCCCTGTTGCCGGCGGAAGCCGCGACCATTCTTGTCGCAGGCCTCATAGGCGCCGTGCTTTTTATAGTGATAGAAGGGGTGGCGCAATCATTCCAAACGGAAACAAGCGCGGGGGCTGTCGCGGGAGGGGCAGCACTCTTTGTGTACTTGAACGTCCTTGATTCCGCGTTTTCTCTCGACGGCGTTGTTGGCGCGTTCGCGATTACCTCCAATCTTCCAGTCATCATCGCGGGTCTCGGAATCGGCGCAATATTCGTGCGGGCATTTACCGTTGGACTCGTGCGGGCTCGGACGCTGGAAAATCTCCCCTACCTCGAGCATGGCGCGCACTATGCGATTTTTGGCCTCGCACTTTCCATGCTCGCGGGGATTTTTGTTCACGTTCCTGAAATTATTACCGGACTCATCGGCCTTGTATTCATTGTGTTCGCCTATATCTCTTCCCGCCGCGCACAGACCAATCTCAAAATCTAGTCCAAAAGCGTGCTACCATAACAACATGCCCGGTAGGACAATGTGGCATTGTCTTGGTTGTGGCTTCTTCAACAAAAACAATCAAATGTATATGTCGGGAAAAAATAATAATGTGAGCATGAACTGCGACAGAAACCATGCCACATTGTACTGACCGGGTATGACAGCGGAAACCCGGCAGAGCGTAGTGTATTGGCTATCGATTATAACCTTCGTTGTTTCATCCGTTCTCTTTATAGGATTCATCGCCGCGCAGGCGTATGTGCGCTGGTTCATCAATCAGAACTATTCGTTCCTCGGCGGGTTTGAATTGGAAGCGCTCACTTTCCTCGTACTCGGACAAATTACGGCACTCGCATTCATTTACCGCATAGATAAGTAGTTTGAGTTCTACTACTTTCTACGCACTACAGACTACGAACTAGTTTTAAGCTATAGAATCTTCGTCAGAAGTAACACTGACATCCCTCTCGCTTGCGCGGCGAGAGTTTGAAGGCCGATAGTTCAACAGGTAGCGGCGCGGGTCGATATCAAGGTCCAAAAAGTGGTCTGCAGATTCTTTCAGACGGCCGGACGTGCTTTTTCCGAACGAAACCACCTCCACCTGGCATCCGTCGTGTACCTTTAAGTATTCGACGAGGGGGATAAAGTCGCCGTCGCCGGTAAAAAGGATGACCGTGTCCAAGCTCGGAGCGGCGGTAATCGCGTCGACTGCGAGCCCCACGTCCCAGTCGGCTTTTTTTGCTCCCCCGAAAAATATTTGCAGATCCTTGGTTCTCGTTTCGATGCCGATTTTTTCCAGCGCCTCAAAGAAACCCTTCTCTTCCCCTGATTCGGTGGTGACTACGTAGGCGCGCGCGCGGATGAGGTGGCGGCCGGCGACCGAATCTTTTAACACATTCCCAAAATTCACGCGCGCATGATAAATGTTTTTCGCGCTGTGATATAGATTCTGCGTATCAATAAAAACGCCTACGCGCTGTTCCGGATGTTTGACGATGCTCATATAAATAAATAGTTACAGTTATTAAATTAATCTCTTATGGGTAAAAGGAACATGAAGCCGGCTTTGCCGGCAATCATCCGCAGGCCGAAACCCGCGGCTACGTTGCCGAACGAAAACCAAAAAGCACGAGTATCGAGGTGCAAACGACCGTTGCAACAATGATAATAAATGCGTTGCTCGCTTGGTTTGAGAGGATCGTATACGTCGCCTCAATCCACAAAAGGACGATTGTAAAAGCGACCCATGGATACTTCATATGATAATAGGAGAGGTGCTTATCTGTCGAGGATAGCGAGAGATGTAAATGTGCTTGCGCATTTACATCCGAGCGGCGCAGACAGCAAAGGCTTAAAGCCTTTCATAAAACCTCTCGCAACGTAGTATACAATTCCGGATACTTCTCGGCAAGCGCGCCTACCTGGCGTATGAGCCGGTGTTTGTTGTTCTCGTAGCGGTGCGCGGCCATTCCTTTTCGGTGCGCCTGGTATTCAATGTCCCATTGTCTGCCGACCGAGTTGGCCAATAGATGCGGCGAGAATGTCGGCGTCATGTGAGCGGATTTACGCTCTAGAGCGAACAGTGGATTCTCCCTCTCCACGCGCTCCATGGGAAATTCTTCAAAGAATCCTTTTGCGGACTCTATCATGTTGAATTTCGGGCTGAGATTTAGGCAGACCATGTCGATAATGAGGAGAGCGCGCACGAACGCTATAGAATCTGTCGGAAATTTAACACCGAGTTTCGACGCCTCTTTAATCATTTTATAAAAAGCGACGGAAGAGCTGCGTTCGAAAAGGCTTAGATTGGGATTTCCCGTCTGCTCATGCCATTCATCCATTAACGGCACAAGATTTTCCGAAAGTTTTTGTGTGATGAAGTTTAAGACAAGGTCAGCGGCATTTCGGTATTTTGGTTCTCTCTCAAATAATTCTCTTCCCTCGTTCTTAATGCGCGTGTGAGCGTATTGCATTAAACTTTTTGTAGAATACGCGGCGTCGCGGTTTACTGCTCCCTCGACGAAGCGGAGAAAATGAACAGGCGCGGTCGAGGCGCGCCCCATAATCCCGAAATCAATGTATCCAATGCGCCCATCGTCAAATATCATTAGGTTTCCGGGGTGCGGGTCCGCGTGGAAAAATCCGTCGACCCATGACTGGCGCATTAAGTCTCGCTGAAATGCTTTTGCCGCTTTAAGGCGCTTGGCGGGAGATATGCGCACGCGGCCCCTGATGACATCATCGACGCTTGCTCCATCGAAAAATTCTTCGACAAGCGTGGTTTTTGTAACAAATTGAGAGTAAAGACCTGGTATTCGCACGCGGTTTTCCAAACCGTGTTTTTTTATTTGTTCTGACATGTCTTTAAGATTTGCCGCTTCGATGCGGTAGTCCAGCTCTTGCCGAAGCCATACGGTGAATTGCCCGACGAGTTGGGAGGTGGAAACGGTACCTAGAAAACCGAACTTTTTTAGAGCTTCGATAATAAAACGAAGGACCAGCAAATCCTCCTTAATCACTAGACCCGCATCCGGTTTTTGAATTTTGATTGCGACCGGCTTTCCCTCTATGAAGCCTTTGTAAACTTGCGCGAAAGATGCGATGCCGATGGGGTCCCTGTCTATCGTTTCAAAAACTTCGTCCGGCTTCTTTCCCGTTGCCCGTTCAAATGCTTTGAAGAATAAATGGTTCGGCTGCGGAGCTACGTTCGAAAATAAATTCATCAAAACCGCCGCATATCGCGCCGGAATAAGGTCGATGCGCATCGCGAGAATCTGGCCGAATTTTAGATAAACTCCGCCGAGCTCCTCTAAAATGAGAAGGGTCCGGTAGGGGCCATCAAGCTGCCGCAATTCACCATGCACCAAAGCGTGGCGTCTAGCACTCCACTTACAAATTACAAAAAAGACGGAAAAGATTCGATTGGGAAAACGAAGCATCATTTCCATGCTGGAAATAATCAAACATCGGGACGCAATCCCTTTACGGCTATGATAGTCGTGAAAACAGCGCCCAAAAGAAAGACAAATGTGACGTCTATCCTATCGCTAGCTCCCGCGAGGATAAAGGTAAGGCATACCCAAACGGTGAGGATTGTGATGAAAATCCATGGGTAATGAGGCATACCCGTACACTAATACTGCCGTAATTCCTGCCGAGACAAATCCAGCGACCACTGGAGTTTTTTGATGAAAGAGAAATGTTGTCTAATGCAATAAAATGTGTTCATAGAGGCGACGGCAGTATTAGTGTCTGGGCATGGCCGAAGCTTACTCGTTTTCATATTGCACGCAAGCCCGGTAGGACAATGTGGCGTAGTCTTGGGTGTAGTTTCTTGAACAAAAATCAGCCAAATTGTAGACGAGAGGAAGTCAACAAAATCGAGTTGAACAGCGACGGAAACGACGCCACATTGTACTAACCGGGCAAGCCCATACACCAACTTCGTCGGCAACTCACGACCTTGCCGAACACTATTATCCGCTTCTTAATTTGCGGGAGCTGTTTCTGCCGCAGGTGCCGGCTCCTCGACTTTTATGAGCTTGACGTTGAAGATAAGCGTGGAATTAGGTGGAATCGTTCCAACTTGCTCTGCTCCGTATGCGAGAGACGGCGGAACCGCGAGAAGGCGTTCCCCGCCAACTTTCATGCCGTTAACGCCGACTTGAAATCCGGGGATGATTCCTTCCGAGCCGAGAGTAAAGACGAGCGGTTTCCCCTGGGCGGCAGAACTGTCAAATACGGTTCCATCGGTGAGCTTGCCTTCATACTCGACGGTAACAATAGTGCCGGGAATTGCCTCCGCACCTGTTCCGACTTTAACCTCCTGACCCTGGACTTGGTTCGGCGGAGTTGTCGTTTCACCAGTCGTGGTCGCAGGAGCTGCAGATTTCGCGCCGTAATATTTGTAACCATAATAAGCCGCACCACCCACGAGAACGACGACGATAATCCAAACGATAACCTTTTTTATATCCATAAATAATTAGTATAAATAAATAACCCCTGAATACAGGGTAACACTTCTGTGCGACTAGGCAACTGGGGACAACGGGGACGTTCGGAGATACCGCTGTTTTGGACGGAGGAATCACTCAAACCGTTAAAAACGGACTGGTCTCCTCTCTGAAATTTGGAAATGCAAATCAGACCAACCACTGTGGTAGGTTACAAAACAACTATTAGCAAAACTATCGCTTCAAACCAAGTTTCTTAATGAGTGTGCCGTACGCGCGTCTGTTCGTAGACTCAAGATACTTCAAATGCTTCCGGCGGTCGGCAACGAGGCCCAAAAGTCCGCGTCGCGAGTGTTTGTCTTTGTGATTTTTATTAAGATGAGCGGAAAGTTCCTGAATTCTGCGCGACAAAAGGGCAACCTGAACCTGCGGAGAGCCCGTGTCGGTATCGTGAAGACGTGTTTTAGCCGCTTCGTTCTCCTTCTTTCTCTTTGTAAGCATTTTGAAATAGTATCATACTAAAGCTTTTTAGGCAAGTAATTAGCGATATAATGGCGATTTTGAGCCGTTTTGTGACATCACGGAGTCTTCATGATAGGTACGCTTGTTCCCAGCTTGCAGGATTCTTCCTCACCTCTCGCCGACCCTCTGTGCATCTCGCTTTGATTGGTGCACCTCGCCTCCTGGGAAACCGTCGGTTTTCCCAAACCTTCCTCCACGGGGAACTCCCGTCTTCTTACAGAAGCAGTACACCTTGCGGGCTTTTTCTTCGCAGGCTCGAAAAATCCTCGCAAGGTCTTGCGCTGCTCCTTAAACCGCAGCTCACCCGACCCCTTCCCATGGCGGGAGCACACTCCTTGCAGTCGTGTGCTCCCGCCAGGATTCGAACCTGGAATAGCAGTTCCGAAGACTGCTGTGATATCCGTTTCACCACGGGAGCTTAGCGTCTATAATGCACTACAATGTCGGATATGGAAACTAAGCTTGCCGTACCCCCTGTTGTTGAAGAACTCTGCGACACGCTTCGCGCGGGCGGCTTTGAGGCGTACCTCGTCGGCGGGTGCGTGCGCGATCTTCTCATTGACCGCGAACCGAAAGACTGGGACATCACGACCAACGCAAAGCCGGAACAAATTCAAGCGCTGTATGAAGAAACATTTTACGAAAACGATTTCGGCACCGTCGGCATCGTTACGGAATCGGATGACCCGCGGCTCAAAGTTGTGGAAGTGACGCCGTATCGCATTGAAGGAAAATATTCCAACGCGCGGCATCCGGATGAAGTCAAATTCAGCGACACCATCGACGACGATTTGAAGCGCCGCGACTTTACCATCAACGCCATCGCATATGAACCGGAAACAGGCGAGCTCGTAGATAAGCACGGCGGCCGTGAAGACATCAAACGACGTGTTGTTGCGACGGTGGGAAATCCGACCGAGCGATTCAGTGAAGACGCCCTGCGGATGCTCCGCGCCGTCCGTATCTCCGCCGAGCTTGATTTCGCGATTGAGTCGAAGACGTCCGCCGGCATCGCACAGAGCGCGAAGCAGTTAGAAAAAATATCGCGCGAGCGCGTGCGCGATGAGCTCATCCGGATACTCATGAGCCCGCGCCCGATGCAGGCCTTATATGTAGCGCAAAAGCTCGGTATTTTGCAGTATGTCATTCCCGAGTTGAACGACGCGATTGGAGTCGACCAAAATCAGGCGCACTCATTTGATGTATTCGAGCACCTGATGCGCAGCCTTCAGCATGCGGCCGACAAGAACTGGCCTTTGGAAATCCGCCTCGCCGCGCTCCTGCACGACATCGGCAAACCCGCGTCCCGCAGATGGTCTCCAGAAAAAAAGGACTGGACTTTTCATGGGCATGAAGTCGTTGGGGCGAGGATGGCAAAAAATATTTTAAAAGATTTGCGATTCCCAACCGAGACGGCGGCTACGGTTGTCTCCCTCATACGCTGGCATATGTTTTTCTCCGACCCGGATGAAGTCACACTCTCCGCCGTGCGCCGCATAATCACCAATGTCGGCACCGAGCACATAAAAGAACTTCTCAACCTGCGCATTTGCGACCGCATCGGCACCGGCCGTCCGAAAGAGCAGCCGTTCCGACTTCGCAAATATATGTCGATGGTTGACGAGGCGATGCGCGACCCGATTTCCGTCGCGATGCTAAAAATCGACGGCTCCAAAATTATCAAACTCGGAGAGCCGGCCGGTCCGCGCGTCGGCTGGATTTTGCACGCGCTTCTCGAAGAAGTTTTGGACGACCCAAAAAAGAATACGGAAGAATATCTTGAAACACACACACGCGATTTTATGAAACTTGAGAACGAGCAATTACAAAAACTAGGTGAACAAGGAAAAGAACGGCGTGAAAAAGAAGATGAGGTAGAAATACAAAAATTGAGGGAGAAACACCACGTTAGTTAAGCTCCAAAATTCAAGCTCCAAGATACAAACAAGCTCCAGTTAGAAAAAATACCAAAGGTGAGACCTTAAAGAGTCACTCCCAAGGTCTCACCTTGAGTATTTTTTGAAAGCCAAAAGGCCGTGTTCATGAGGGGTGCGCGTCTGCTCTTTTTAAGAGACGTGAACCCATCCATGAAGCACGGCCTGGTTGTTCCGGATTCTGTTTGAAGATTAAACACATAAGGTACTAGGCCAATAATTTTGGGTCCATTGGACCGCATATGGTTTTAATGTACCCGCGCAATCTCTGGGAATTTAATCCCACGCTACAGTTCTTGCTATGAGCAAGAGTGAAACCCCTGCCGAAGCTGATCTGAGCGCTTTGAGAATCAGAACTATTAAGGATCCAACGATCCCTAGGTAGCAGGATACACGGCTATCGGACATTGTAAAGGACACCCTGTGGATAACCCGGTAGGACAATGTGGCATTGCCTTGGCTGAGGTTTCTCTTGGTATTATCGGCTTTATTCGATGCGAAAGAGTGTATAGGACAAGCGAGTTGAAAAGCGGCAGAAGCGATGCCACATTGTACTGACCGGGATAACGGGGAGACTCAAAGACCAGCGGGTTTTTAGCGGCCTATCGGGTGATGATAGGCACCTGTAGACGGGAAGATGAACCCGTACCGCTAAAAACCCGCTGGTCTTCTCGCAGGAGCTTGAAGAATGCAAAAGAAGAACCAAGGTGAGACCTTTTCTCCAAAGGCGGATCCGCCTCCGGCGGAAAAGAGTCACTCCCAAGGTCTCACCTTGGTTCATCTACAAATCGATAACTAATTCTATTGGACAATGGTCGGAGCCCAATACCTCGGAAAGAATAACGGACCTTTTAACATTCTTCATGAGGGATGCGCTCACGAAGAGATAATCGAGCCGCCAGCCGATGTTCCTTGCCCGCGCGTTGGCAAAGTGGCTCCACCATGTGTAATGTCCTTTACCTTTTGTGAAGTGCCGGAACGAATCTACAAATCCGCTTGCAATTATTTTATCAATTCCCTCACGCTCCTCTTTTGTGAACCCATGTTCGCCCTCATTCGCCTTCGGGTTAGCTAAATCGTCTTCGGTGTGCGCGACGTTCAGGTCTCCGCAGATGATAACGGGCTTTCCCCGACGCTTCGGTCGGGGTCCCGACCCTCGCCCAAAGGGCGAGGCGTCGGGATCTTCTAACCACTTCACATAATCGAGAAATGCAGGGTCCCATTTCTTATGCCGGAGCGAAAGGCGGCTTAAATCAGGTTTTGCGTTGGGCGTATATACATTGACGACAAAAAGCTCTTTGAATTCAGCGGTGATTACGCGCCCTTCTGCATTGGGGTCGCCGTAGCCGTCACCATTCACATCATATTTTTTTAAAATTGTTTCCGGGAAACCGAGCCGGATAGATAGGGGCTTCTCTTTGCAAAAAATCGCAGTGCCGGAATACCCTTTTCTTTTTGCCGAGTTCCAATATTCTTCATAATCCGGCAAATCGATTGCCGACTGATGCTCCTCCGCCTTTGTTTCCTGTAAACAAACAATATCCGGCTGTTCTTTTTCGATGAACGGAACGAAAAGTCCCTTGTTGTGGACGCTCCGTATGCCGTTTACGTTCCAAGAAATGATTATCATATTGGAAATAGTAGCATTTACTCGTTTGAGAATCACCAATCCCGATACTTAGTCCTACGACTAAGTATCGGGATTGGAACCCGGGAGTCATTTAAGATATTTTTTCTTTTTTATTTTATCCGGCAGATAGCTTTCGGTGTCGCCTGCCCCGTGATCGCTTTGCGATTTTACGGGGTACATTTTATATCCTTTATGATAATCCAGATCTTTCATCAGCTTTGTCGGGGCGTTCCGGAGCTTCAGCGGTACAGGAAGCGCGCCGAAGTTTTTTACATCCTCAAGCGCTGCAAAAACCGCATCATAGGAGCGACGGTCTTTTTTGCATTGTGAAAGATATGCGACCCCGTGTGCCAGATTGATGGTTGCTTCCGGATACCCTATCGTTTCGACTGCGCGGAAGACGGCATTGGCCACGACGAGAGCCGTCGGTTGCGCAAGGCCGATGTCTTCGCTCGCGAAAATAACCATGCGGCGCGCGATGAATTTCGGGTCTTCTCCCGCTTCAACCATGCGCGCGAGATAATACAGCGCCGCATCCGGCTGCGATGCGCGCATTGATTTTATGAAAGCGGAAATAACGTTGTAATGCTCCTCCCCCTTTTTGTCGTAACGAATATGCTTTGATTGAATCGCTTCTTTGAGCGTTTCCAAAGTAATTTTCCCGTACAGATTTTGTGCGGTTTCAATAACTCCGAGCGCCTGCCGCGCATCGCCCGCCGCCATTTGTATTAGCCACTCGCTTGCCCCGTTAGAGATCCGCCTATCGTCGGCAGTCCGCTTTGCGGACTTATCTCTAACGGGGCGGGCGGGTTTTCTTAGTACTGCATATGCCCGGTCAATAACCTGTTTCATGTCGTCATCAGAAAGCTCGTTCAGTACGAAGACACGGCATCGCGACAATAAGGGAGCAATGACCTCGAAACTGGGGTTCTCCGTTGTCGCGCCAATGAATGTGATGTCCCCCCTTTCTACGAATGGCAATAGAAAATCTTGCTGGGCTTTATTGAACCGGTGGATTTCATCAATAAACAGGACGCGCGGCTTTCCGAATCCCAAGGACGGTCCTTTAGAAATTCCCCAAGGACCGTCCTTGGGATTCCAACCAATTACCTTTTTGATGTCATCTTTGCCGGAATCAACGGCAGAGAGTTCGTAGAAATCGGCGCCGATACCATTCGAATATATTCTGGCGAGCGTGGTTTTTCCGCATCCCGGAGGTCCCCATAGGATGAAAGGAAACAACTCTTTTTTCTCAATCGCAACGCGAATAGGCTTGCCTTCCCCGACAAGGTGTTCCTGCCCGACGAATTCATCGAGCGTTTGGGGACGGATCCTGGATGCCAGTGGTTCCATGTTTCCATTGTACCCTCTCGTGAACAAAAAATTGCTCACATCCGCGAGTACTGTATAATCATGTAGTATCGGAGATGGGAAGTTGAATCAGGAAATTGATAAAACTTGACGCGGATATGGTTTAGTGGTAGAACGGCGCCTTGCCAAGGCGCAAATCGGGGTTCGATTCCCCGTATCCGCACAGAGAAAAGCGTTGACGAGGTCTTCAATGGGAGTGCCGAATTTGTCAAGGCGTCGCCTTGACAAGTATGTGGTCATCACTCACGTCGTCCGATATCCGGATACAAAAAGACACGGAGGTATGCGTATTCCTAATAACCGAGTATTCTCGCGTTATGAGAAATAGACAAAACTGTGGATAAGTCTGGGGATATGTGGATATATGGGACAAGTGATAGTACACGTCCTATGTCTCAAAGATGCAGGAAAGCATTATTATGAGCCATAATCGCATGATTTGGCGATGAGAGTGTCCTAATGGCTCACAGACAATCTGAAAGATTTATAATTGAAGCACGTCTTACGAAATAAGGTGAAAATCTCATGAATACGTTACTACGGAACGCTTTGTCGCGGCTACGCACTCATACACGAAAATTGAGGTTTAACCTCAAATTCTTGAGGTTAAACCTCAATTTGGGCATTATTATAAGTCAGAACTTGTCCACTTATTCCCGCATATTTCATGAACTTAAATCATTTTAGGTGTATCATTTCACGTGAACCATAGGCTGATCTTTATATGAAAAGCAACGATGATAACGCACGGAAGCATATAGGCCAACTCGGGGAGGACATTGCCTGCCAGTTCCTTGAGGGGAAAGGTTTCAAGATACTTGAGAGGAATTATCGAAAACCGTGGGGCGAAATAGATATTATCGCGGAAATGGTTGGAATCGTGCGTTTTGTGGAGGTTAAGGCAGTTTCACGTGAAATTTTGGAAGGCGGTTCACGTGAAATAGACTATATGCCGGAGGAGATGGCTACGGCAAATAAGCTAAGAAAGGTGTCGAGGACGGCATCACTTTATATGGACGAGAAAAAGGACGATAGGGAGTTTCAGATAGATGTGGTAAGCGTGCTACTGAATGAGTCAACAAAACAGGCGCGCTGCAGGCTAATAGAACAAGCTCTCGAGGACAATCTATAGCCACTGCTGTGGCCCGTCCACAGGTGCCTATCACTACTCGATAGGCTCGCAGGCCGTCATCACCCAGTAGGTCATTCTACTGAATGAGGTGCCGATGTCAACCACATCGGCCTGGACGCAGATTTACGCAGAAAAAGACTAGTGAATTGTGTGTTAAGATAGGGTGACTTACCCTCCTTCGCGGACTTCCTACGGGCTTTGCCCGCCGAAGCCCGCTATGGCGGGCGAAGGCCCTTCTTCGCATAAAGCTACGAAGGGTAAAACGGGGCGTAGTATACCGGTAGTACACTTGCTTTGGGAGCAAGCAGACCGAGTCCGATTCTCGGCGCCCCGACAAGAAGTTTTTCTGTATAAAGCACCAAGGACGGTCCTCGGGAGCTGATTAGAGCAAGTTATCCACAGCACGACAATAGACGGGTATATTTGATGGTATCCTGTAACGGACAAGCTAAAGGACAATGCCATGTCCTTTAGGCTTTTGTTGATATGTACAAATCTTTTTATTCCGGAAAATCCGCGGCAAGAAATTCGCTCCGTTTTTTTATTGTAGCCCTCGTAATTTCATTTGTCGGTTCTCAAGGATTATTTGTTTCAACCGCATACGCAGCTACATATACGTTTACACAATCAAGCTGGGCGGGAGGAGCGACTACTGCAACCAGTACCCATACATCTAACCAATCGAATTGGACGGAACTTACGAGTACCAGTACGGTGACTTCGGGGGCTACTGTTACGCTTCCGTTAACTGCTTATGGATTTACTGATGACGGTGCGACGAGTACGACGTCATCTCTGCCCGCGTTTGGAGGAGGATTTGCCAATGGAGCGAGCACGGCCATGTACGGATTTACCGATGACGTGTCGACGAGTACCGCACCGACAATCGAGACTTTTGGAGGAAAATTCTCGAACGGCGTTACTACGGCGGATGCCGTGGTAGTGTCTTTTACCGATGACGGACTTTCCAACGACGGTGCGACGAGTACGACAGCAGCAACTGCTGTAATTGGAGGAGGATTCTCGAATGGCGCTACCACGCGCACGATTGCTTTTACCGATGACGGAGCGACGACCACATGGCCTACACCATCGAATGCGGCCACTGGTGGAGGGTTTGCAAACGGTACAAATTCTTCTACCATCGTAGTTGGAGGTAGCGCGTCCTCGACGGTCCGATTGACAACTACCTCCGTACTGGGAACCGGAGGAATTATTAATAACGTTGGCGCCACCACAGCTCATACGTTTTCTGATACTGGTAGTTTTCTTTTTGTACCTGCTATTAGCGGAAATGTGTCAGTGCTAGTTGTTGCAGGCGGCGGCGGCGGGGGTAGCGCTAGAGGATCCAATGGAGGTGGTGGTGGTGGTGCGGGAGGAATAGCGACTAGTTCATCCTATGCTGTTACTGCAGGTACGGCAATTACCGTGACGGTGGGAGAAGGTGGTGTTGGTGGTGCGGCGAGTAATAATGGATCGGCTGGATCAACTTCCGGATTTGGTACTCTATCTGCAACTGGAGGCGGCTATGGCGGCGCTTACGGCGGCGGCTCCGGCGGCTCCGGCGGCGGCGGCAGTGGAGCCACTGATTCAGGCGGCAGTGGCACAGGAGTACAAGGAAAAGCGGGGGGAGCCGGCGGCTCTGCCAGGGGTGGAGGTGGGGGTGGAGCGGGAGCCGCGGGAGCTACAGGGGCAGGCGGCAGCGCCGGAGGTAACGGGCTCGCCTATGATACGAGCGGCAGCAGTGTTACGTATGCCGGCGGCGGCGGCGGAGGAAATATCGCTTCCGCAGGCGGTTCCGGTGGGGGAGGCGCCGGAGGTACAGACTCTACTACAGGTGGTGCCGGCATGGGTACCACAAATACCGGAGGAGGAGGTGGAGGAGGAGCGCCTAATGTTGGACCGGGCGGCAATGGCGGTTCCGGAGTTGTTATTGTTTCATACCCTATTCCCACATCGGGAGCGACTTCCGGTACGTTTACTTCGGCAGTAATTGACCTTGGCGCGGCATCAGCATTTTCCTCGCTATCATATGTCGCGACAACAACCGCGACAACTACGCCTACCGGAACCAGCATCAGCATGGACATCCGAGCAGGTAGCACTGCCGACCTCTCTGCGGTGTCATGGACTACGGGAGTGGCAAACGGCGGAGACATCTCCGCGCTAGGAAGCTACCGGTATGTTCAATACCGGGCGAATCTAACGACCGATAAAACGATATATACTCCGGTACTTGAATCAGTAACACTCAATTATGTCGGAGCCGTAGCAAATTCTATAAGCGGTACCGGAGCATCGGCAAGCCTCGGATTGGCAACATCTTCTACTTTATATGGCTCTAGTGGCGGGACGATAACGACTAGCGGAGGCAACACAATTCATAAGTTTACAAGCTCGGGTACATTTGTAGCTCCAAGCGTCGCATTCGGCAACAATATTTCATTACTCGTTGTTGCAGGTGGCGGAGGAGGAGGAACTGGTAGAGCCACTTACGGTTCCGGCGGCGGCGGCGCGGGCGGAGTTATTTATAAGTCAAATTTTTATAGGGCATCCAATAGTTCAACTGCGGTGACAGTTGGCGGCGGCGGCTCGGCCGCGGGCAATGGTTCTAATTCCGTATTTAGCAGCTTTACTGCAGTCGGAGGCGGAACAGGCAGTGACTACGCTGGTAGCAACGGGGGCTCCGGCGGCGGCGGTTATAGTACTTACGCAGGTGGAGCAGGTACTGCCGGGCAAGGAGGTGGAGGGGCAAATGCAAGCCTGCAAGGCGGTAGTGGTGGAGGGGCGCGTGGGGTAGGACAGAGAGGTGACTCCACTACAGGCGGTACTGGAGGTACCGGCCTTACGTTGACCATCGAAGGTAGCAGTATCACTTATGGCTGTGGCGGCGGAGGAGGAAATAGCGGTTCCGCAGGTTGCTCTGGCGCCGGTGCAGGAGGCGCGTCAAACACTATTGGATCTACCGCTGACGCGAACACAGGAGGCGGTGGAGGCGGTGGAGGCTCCAACACCAAGAGTGGCGGCGCGGGCGGTTCTGGAGTCGTTATCGTTTCGTATCCGACTCCAGCTACCGACGCGACAGCGGGTACTGCCACGTATACTTCTACGGTTCTTGACCTCGGCGCTGTTTCTGCGCTCTCCTCTATATATGTAGCATCCACGACATCTGCCGGTGCGACATCGGTTTCAGTAAATGTGCGGGCAGGGGACTCCGGGGACACCGCGGATGCGTCGTGGTCAGCTTGGACAACGACAAGCACATCAGCAACCACAACCATTACATCTCTCGGCAGCCATCAGTACGTGCAATATAAAACAACGCTCACGACAACTAATCCAGCCCTCACTCCGACGGTTGATTACGTTACGATTAATTACTCGGCACCCGCTTCAAACAACATATCTAATGGAAGTCTTGGGTTGAACATTACCTCAAGCAGTCCGAGCGTTGTTTATTCGCCTACAAGCACATTCACATCTGCGGTGATTGATATTGCCACTACCACCGCGGTATTCTCGACACTCGCATTTTCAACCACAACTCCGGCGGGTACGAACATAACATTTAAGGTGAGGTCATCCAGTGATTCGGCAATGAGCGGCGCGACTGCGTTTTCATCCTGTACTGCAATTGCGGACGATGCTGCTCTATCGACCGGCGGGTGCGTGACAGACGGCCATCGCTACGTGCAGTACGAGGCGTCCCTTTCGACTGGCGATACTTCTGTAACTCCGACGATTGATTCTGTGACAATAAATTATATGGCGAGTGCGACGAATAACATTTCAGGTAGCGGAACGGGGGCGAGCGTGGGTCTGGCGAGTACGGCCACCAGTACATTTACTGCTAGCGGGACTTTCACAGTCCCAACTGGAATTACATCAGTCAGTGCCTTAGTTGTCGCTGGCGGTGGCGGCGGAAGCGTCGGTGGCGGTGGCGGTGGCGGTGTTGTTGCCACATCCACCTATCTTGTTACTCCTGGGGCGGGTGTCAGCGTAACCATTGGCACAGGAGGATCTTCTGGTGGCGGTAATGGTGGCAATTCGGTTTTTGGTATTATTACTGCCATTGGCGGTGGCGGTGGAGGAGGAACACCAGGTGCGAGTGGCGGTTCAGGAGGTGGTAGCGGGCGTGACGCCGGAACAGGACAGGGTGGTGCAGGTACATCGGGGCAAGGATATGCAGGAGGAAGTGCCATTGCTGTTGGATGGGCATCGGCAGGCGGTGGAGGTGGTGCTGGGCAGGTTGGATTCGACGGAGGCACAGACGATGGGAATCACACGGGAACTTTAGGTAACGGCGGTGATGGGGTTGCATCTTCTATTTCTGGTGCATCTAACTATTACGGTGGCGGAGGTGGTGGAACTTGGCAGACCGGGAGTGCTCACTCGGCTGGCGGTGCTGGGGGAGGAGGAGCTGGTGGTGGTCAGGGTAGCGGCGCAGGCGGCAGTGGAACGGCGAATACTGGCGGAGGTGGCGGAGGGGACCAATCGGGTGGCACAGCTGGTGGCTCTGGTATTGTCATTGTTTCCTACGTGGCGAGCTACCCCGCCTCCGGCACATTCACTTCCGCGGTGATTGACCTCGGCGTTGCGTCCGGATTGGCCACTCTCTCGCACACGAAAACAACCCCGGCAAACACGACTCTCACGATGGATATACGGGCGGGCAATACTGCGACGCCGGATGGGACGTGGACATCGTGGACGACGGGGGTTTCTAGTGGTGGAGACATTTCCGCTCTTGGCACCAAACGCTATGTGCAGTATCGTGCGAATCTTTCAACAACTGATACTTCGGCCACCCCGACTCTTGATTCCGTGGCAATCGGACACACTCAGTACACGACAAGCGGGAATCTTACTTCATCCAAATATAATACTGAAAGCGATGCGAATCTTATTTCTAAATTGACATGGACAGCGACCGGCACGACGACGACCGAAATCATAAAGTTTCAGGTGCGCTCGTCAGCCGACGGCAACACGTGGAGCGAGTGGTGCGGGCCGGCGACCGCCTGCGACGGGACGGATTATTTTCTTGACGCAAATAATGGAGTGGCGCTCGCGAGTGACCACCCGCTCCGCAACGGCGGGAACGATCAATGGTTGCAGTACAAAGTGTTCATGACATCGGAAGGAGGGGCTACACCAGCGCTTACCTCCGTTACAGCGACATATGTGGTGAATGCTCCGCCTGATTTTGATGCTACATACGGAACAAACGGAGTTCTGCCGGCGCAAGTGTCCGATTCTGCCAGCGCCAACTGGGGTAAGGTGACCATCGGCTATAAAGTGCGAGACACAGACACCACGACTGGTACGGTTACTCCAAACGCTATTATCCCCTCATTTGAATACAGCACCACGTCGGGAACATACTGGGCGACCATACCCAACGGGGATCTTTCCCTCGGAGCCACAACCACCAAGGCAGTAGAAGCATCTAACTACACCACATACACCGCGGTTTGGACGGCAAGTTCCACATTGCCCGATGTATACAAGACAACGATGCAGATACGGGTGACGGCGAGCGATAGCGAAGCGGCAAACGCCACCGCCTCCGCGACCTCGGGAATATTCACGTTCGACTCGACGGCTCCCGTAGCAGGGAACGGAAACGTGGTATTGAATGCTACGACGACATCGGCATTCGTTACTCTCACGGTAACGGACAACTCGCAGAATCAATATCGACTCTGCAACAACAGCGCGTTTCCAGCATCGGACTCGCAGGGCAATTCCTGCGCGTGGAGTTCGATTGCCACAACGACGGCAAGCACAAGCGTCGCGTGGATACTGCCGAGTTCCGCCGGAAGCGAACAGATCGCGTACTTCCAAGTGCGCGACGTATTTGGTAAGACGACATCTAAAACACTGACTGCGCCCGCCACTCCCACCAACTTCATATTTGCCGACGTTTCAAATCCTTCTGCCAGTTCCTATGGAGAGTACTTGAGCTGGACAACTGTCTCCGGCGCCTCCACGTATCAGGTGTATTACGCCACCACTACCGGAGCTACTCCAAGCGCTTCAGCGTATACGCTTCTCGGTGCGACCGCGAATAATTACTACACCCATACCATTACCAACAACCTGACAGCCAAGTATTGGTACAAGGCGACCGCCGTCAGTTCCAACAGCGACATTTCTACGCTAACCTCAGCCCAAGGCGACGTACCGGACAGTTACGGCACGGCTCTTCCGGACTCCACGGCGCCAACTGTTTCGGCGATTGCGACCTCAAGCATATTGAGTACATCCGCAGTCGTCACCTTCACAACGGACGAAATTGCGACATCAACGGTGATGTACGGCACAAGCCAGGTAGCTTGCGCGTCATATGAAAGTTCCCAATCAACAAGCGCGTACGCGACGTCGCAAAGCATCTCCCTCTCAGGTCTCACTGCGGCGACCACATACTACTTCTGCGTTAGAGCTGGGGATACGACATATAACACAAGCACCGCGACCTCAACAACTGGTACGGGGCTTCCGCTTGCGTTCACAACTGTTGCCGCGGATGCAGTCCCCGTCATCTTCAACGTCGCATCCACGAGCGACAGCAGTTCGTTCACCGTCACGTGGGACGTTTCCACTTCCTCCAACTCATACATTAATTACGCGACCAGTACCGCATTTGATATCCCCGTTACCGTCGGCAGCGCCACC